>NZ_JBPAXZ010000002.1:0-191331 GCF_050897955.1 Pseudooceanicola profundi
CCGCGGAAATTCAGGATGTTCTGATACTCGGGGCGATTAACCGTGCGCTGCCGGTCCTGCGGCATCTCAAATCAATGGAAAACGTTCACCCGGCTGACTTCTATCGCGACTGCCTGGCCCTGGCCGGGGATTTCGCGACCTATCTCGAACCCACTCGTGAACCCAATGCCTACCCGCCTTACCAGCACCACGATCTGACCTCGAGCTTTCAGCCCGTGGTGCGCGATCTGCGACGCTACCTCTCGGCCGCGATCGAGACCAATGCGGTTTCGATCCCGCTCGATCCGCGGAAATACGGCATTTCCGTTGGCGTGATCGCCGACCGCAAACTGCTGAACACGGCCGACTTTTTCCTGTCGGTTTCGGCGGACCTGCCCGCGGAAAAGATCCGGCGCCACTTTGCCGCGCAGTCCAAGGTCGGCCCGGTCGAGGAAATCCGCCAGCTGGTGAATTCGGCGCTGCCGGGGATAGAGCTGACGCCGCTTCCGGTTGCACCACGACAGGTGCCCTATAACGCCAATTCCGTCTATTTCTCGGTCAGCGGGACCAGCCCCTACTGGGCAAAGATGAGCACATCCGGCGGGATCGCCGTGCATGTGTCCGGCGATTATCCGGGGCTGGAGATGGAACTCTGGGCGGTGCGCAGGGGCTGAGGAGGGTTAGATGGCCGACGAGGATCCCTTTGCCGAACCGGGCGACACAGATCGCACCGTCATAAGGCCAAATCCGGGTGGCCGTCGCGGCGCGTCTGTGGCACCGGGCCCGGCGCCGGCAACCGGTGCTGCTGCCTCCGGGTCCGGGTTTGGTGTGCCGTCGCAGCCGCAGGCCGCGCCGCCTCCGACCGATAGAGAGGCGCTGGCGGACGGGATGACCGGGACCAATGCGCTGACCGCGGCGGCGGCAACTCTTTTTGCCCTGATCAGCCGGATCCGCAACCGGGCGCAGCATGCCGACCCCGATGCGCTGCGCCGGTCCGTCGTCGAAGAGGTGGGAGAGTTCGAAAAGCGCGCCGTTCAGTCCGGCACGGATCCGCAGAACATCCGTATCGCCCGCTATGCCATCTGCGCCACGATCGACGACGTTGTTCTGAATACGCCCTGGGGCGGGACATCGGTCTGGGGGCAGCAGTCCATGGTGGCGACATTCCATCGCGAAACCGTGGGCGGGGACAGGTTCTACGATCTTCTCGCTCGGCTGGAGCAGGATCCCGGTCGCAATATCGACCTGCTGGAATTTCTCTACATGTGCCTGTCTCTCGGGTTTGAGGGGCGGCTGCGGGTCGAGGATCGTGGCGCCGAGCGTCATCTGGAAATCCGCGCCGGGCTGGCCCGGATCATCCGCGCCCAGCGGGGCGATACAGAGGCAGAGCTGGCGCCGCACTGGCGCGGCGTGAACAGCCCGCATCGCCGCCTGTCGGTCTGGAAACCGCTCTGGATTGCGCTGGCGGTGGCGCTTCTGCTTTGCGGCGGCCTGTTCGGTGGCCTGACCTGGGCGCTGAACGGTCCGACCGAACAGCTGATCGGGCAGTTTGATGCGCTGGACCCTGCCGGCCCGGTCGAGCTTGAACGGCGCGCGCCGCCGCCGATTGTCCGCCCCCCCGACGACAGTGAGCTCAAGCGCGTGTCCTCCTTCCTTGAGGAAGAGATCGCGCAGGGTCTTGTCACAGTCTTTCAGGATGCGACCACGATTACGGTCCGCATGGCCGGTGCCGGCATGTTCGGGTCCGGATCGTCGGATCTGAAGTCGGAATTCGATACGGCTCTGGCACGTGTCTCAGATGCCCTGAACGAAACTCAGGGGCCGGTGATCATCGTCGGCCATTCCGACAACCAGCCGATCCGTTCGGCCCGGTTCCCCTCCAATATGCATCTGTCACTGGCCCGGGCGGAATCGGTCATGACACAGGTCGCGGAAAAGCTAGACGATCCGGCCCGGCTCAAGGCCGAAGGCCGGGCCGACAAGGAACCGATCGCCTCGAACGACACGCGCGAGGGGCGGGCGGTGAACCGCCGGATCGAGATCGTACTGGTCAAGCAGGAGCAGGGCTGATGAAACGCATTCTCCGCGCATTGGTATCGGGCGTCGGCATCACGGTCATGCTGGCGCTGGTCTTTACGGCTCTGGTCTGGTTTCTGGGCGGCTTTCTCGGCTTCGGTGACAGCCGCCCGCTGGAAAGCGTCTTTGGCCGAGTCGTCGGGATCGCGCTGATCTGGGTCGCGGCGCTGGTCACGATCCTGATCGTTCTGCTGCGGCGGGAACGCCGCGATGCCGCGCTGACCGAGGATATCGTGGCGACGCCCGAACCGGCCGGCACCGGCGAAGATGCCGTGGTGACGGAAGAGCTGGTCGAGATGCGGGGCAAGCTCAAGACCGCTCTGGCGCGGCTACGCAAATCCAAGCATGGCCGCAAATCGCTTTATGAACTGCCCTGGTATGTGATGATCGGCCCGCCGGGCGCGGGCAAGACCACGGCCATCGTGAATTCGGGTCTGAACTTCCCGCTGGCGGAAGAAACCGGACGCGCCGCCATTGGCGGCGTTGGCGGCACCCGCAACTGCGACTGGTGGTTTACCGACGAAGCGGTTCTGATCGACACGGCCGGCCGCTACACCACACAGGAAAGCGACAAGGCGGCTGATAATGCGGGCTGGCTCGGGTTTCTTGACCTTCTGAAACGTCATCGCAAGCGGCAGCCGATCAATGGCGCGCTGGTGGCGATTTCGCTGTCGGACCTGTCCTTGCAGGACGAGGTGACGCAGCGGGCCCATGCGCAGGCGATCCGGCGGCGCCTGAATGAACTGCGCGAAAAGCTTGGCGTCCGCTTCCCGGTCTATGTCCTGTTCACCAAGGCCGATCTCGTTGCCGGGTTCAGCGAATTTTTCGACAGCCTGGGCCAGAACGACCGCGGACAGGTCTGGGGCTGGAGCTATCCACTGGACACGGCCACCAAAACGGCGCCCGAGGTCGGCCCGGCCTTTGATCAGGAGTTTTCGACGCTTCTGGCGCGGCTGAACGAAAAATCGCTCGACCGGATGCAGTCGGAGACCGATCCGCAGCGCCGCAGCCTGATCGCGGGCTTTCCGATGCAGCTCGCCTCGGCGCGGCAGACGGCGCGGTCGTTCCTGACGGAGCTTTTCCAGGAAAGCCGTTATGAACACCGGCAGCTCCTGCGCGGGGTCTATTTCACCTCGGGAACGCAGGAAGGCACTCCGGTCGACCGTCTGCTTGTTGGCATGGCGCGGACCTTTGGCCTTGGCCGGCAGGCGCTTGGCAGTGGCCGCGGCTCCGGGCGGTCTTACTTCCTGACGGGTCTGTTTCAGAACGTGATTTTCCGGGAATCCGGGCTTGTGTCAGCAGATGACAAGGTGGCCCGCCGGTTCCGGTGGACCCGTCGCGCGGCGGTGGCAGCAACCATCCTGGTGGCGGTTGGGCTGGGCAGTTTCTGGCTGCGCAGCTATTTCGGCAACCGGGCCCTGGCCGCAGAGGTGTCGGAGGATATCGGGGCCTACCGCGCTGCGGCGGCCGATATCCCGGGAAACCCCGTGGCCGACAGCGATCTGCCATCGGTCCTGCCCGCGCTGAATATTCTGCGAGACATGCCGGTAGCGCAGCAGGTCGCGGCCGATGATGTGCCCGACGGGCTGGGCTGGGGTCTCTATCAGGGCAACGTGCTGGGCTCATCCGCCGGCCAGGCCTATCGGGAAGCCCTGAACCGGCATTTCCTGCCGCGCCTTCTGCTGCGGCTGGAAGATCAGCTGACGGGGAATGTGAACAATTCCGACGTTCTGTTCGAAGCGCTGAAAGTCTATCTCATGCTGGGTCAGGCGGGGCCGCTCAACCCCGATCTGATCCGGGAATGGATGACGCTCGACTGGTCGCTGGCCTTTCCGGGGCCGACGCGGGCCGGGCTTCGGGCTGATCTGGAGAGCCATCTGGACACATTGCTGTCGCAGCCCATGACCCAGGTCGAGCTGAACGGCGATCTGGTGGATCACGTCCAGACCATTCTCAGCGAGATGCCGCAGGCTCAACGTGTTTATAACGGTATTCTGAAAAGCCCCGCCGCCACCGCGCTGCCGGAATTCCGGCTCAGCGATATCGGCGGGCCGGCGATCGGGCGGTCCATGGTCCGCTCTTCCGGGCAGGCGCTCTCTGAAGGGATCGAGGGCATTTTCACACGTTCCGGATTCCACGACGTCTTTCTGAGCGAGGCGCTGAGCGTTGCCCAACGGATCCAGCGGGACGCCTGGGTTCTGGGACCGGCCAATGAGGCCGCGCAGAGCGAGACCACGCTCGCGGCCATCAGTCGCGACGTATTCGATCTCTATTACAACGACTACATTTCCCGCTATGACAAGCTGCTGGGCGATTTGGATGTTGTGCCCCTGGAAAGCCTCAGCCACGCGGTCGAAATCACCAATGTCCTGAGCGGCCCGACCTCGCCCCTGGCCAAAGTGCTGGAGGCCGTCGCAGAAGAGACCCATCTTTCCGAGCCGCGCAGCTCTGAGGCGGAGGGCCGTGCCGAAGCCGGCGCCGAGTCGCTTCAGGAAAACCAGACGCAGTTTCAGGGGGCTTTGCTGACGGGACGACGCGGTGTCATCCTCGAAGCGATGCGTGCGGCTGCCAGTGCCAGCGGTGAAGATTTCCAGGAGCCCGGCGAATATGTCGAGGAGCGGTTCGCCTGGCTGCAGGATCTGGTGGCCCGGCAGGAGGGGCAGCCCTCTCAGCTGGATCGCCTGCTGGAATCCCTGACGCAGGTCTATCAGGAGCTTAACAAGCTCAATTTTGCCGGTGGGATCGGATCCTCGGCGACGCAGAGCACCGCGCTGGCCGCGTTCCAGCAGGAGGCCGCGCGGATCGAGGGACCGATGCAGCGTTGGAGCCAGCAGGTGGCGGTCGGCTCCTCCGGGATTGCGGCAGGCGGGACGCGCGCCGGGATCAATGCCGAATGGCAGAGCGCGGTTCTGCCCTTCTGCACCCAAGTCACCGGTGACGCCTATCCCTTCAACCGACGCGCCAGGGCGGATGCGGCGGTTCAGGATTTTGCCAAACTCTTTGGGCCTGGCGGCATGATCGCCGCCTTCTTCGATGAACATCTGGCGGATTTTGTGAACACCAGCACCAGACCCTGGACATGGAAAACCGTGAACGGCACGGATCTGGGTATCAGCCAGGCGGTTCTGACGCAGATCGAAAATGCGGCAGTGATCCGGGATGCCTTCTTTGCCAGCGGTGGGATGGGCGTGAATTTCCAGATGACGCCCGAAGCGCTGGACCCAAACGCCAAGGCGATATCGCTGGAGATCGACGGCACCGAGATTGCTTTCCAGCAGGGCAGCGGACAGCCCCGGCCTGTTGCGGTGACATGGCCCGGATCGGTCGGTCTGGCGCGGATCGCTTTCAGCCCGGCGTCAAACGGGTCGGAAAGCAGCCTCAGCCGGGACGGACCCTGGGCCTGGTTCCGCCTGCTGGATGCGGCCGAAGTCCGGCGGACCAATGCCTCTGACCGAAAACGGATCATTTTCCGCGTGGGCGGACGCATCGCCATTTTCCAGATGCAGTCGAGCACTGTGAATGACCCCTTCGCCCTGCCGGCCCTCGCCAATTTTTCCTGTCCGAAGTCCTTCTGAATGGCGACTTTCGGAATATTCGGAAAAATCTCGGGCATGGGAGATTTCCTGAAACGGGGGCTGACGCCGGAATTCTGCAGCCACTGGGACAGCTGGTTGCAGGATCGTCTGCCCGCAGCGCAGGACAGGCTCGGCGCACGCTGGCGGGCGCTGTACTTTTCCGCCCCGATCTGGCGGTTTCATCTACCGGCTGGGCTGATCGGTCCAGCGCCCGTGATGGGCGTTATCATGCCCTCCGTCGACCGGGTGGGGCGGGAGTTTCCACTGACCCTTGCCGGTCCGGCACAGGGGCAGGGGCTGGCCACGCATCTTGCCGCTGACCCGGTGTTCCGCCAACTGGAGGATGCTGCGCTTGAAACGCTTGAGGATGGCGCCTCTCTGGATCAGCTGGAAGCGCGCCTGAAAGACCTCGCGCCGGGCGATCCGCCGGTGATAAGCGGCGGGTCCGATGCCGTTCTTGTCCGTGGTTCGGGAGCGCTGTTGCCGGTTCTGGCCGTCGGGCGCGGGGGAGGGGATCAGGAGGCCGCTTTGTGGTCCAGCCAGATCGACGGCGAGGCCCGGCTGATGAAAACCGCCGGTCTGCCGGATCTTGCCGGTTTCGCCGCCCTGTTCGATCCGCTGGCGGATATCTGGACGGGGTCGGTCGCATGATCCCTGCCGACCGTCTCAGATATGTTGCGCGCACGCATGTCGGACGGGTGCGCAAGGTCAATGAGGACAGTGTGATCGCGCTGCCCGATCAGGGGATCTGGGCGGTTTCTGACGGCATGGGCGGGCATGAAGGCGGTGACTACGCCAGCCAGACCGTGACCGGCGAACTGGCCACTATCCCTCTGGGGCTGACCCCGCAGGAAACGGTCGATGCGCTGCGGGCGGCCATCGCACGCGCACATGACATGGTCCGTGCCGAGGCGGTGCAGAGGGCTGCGACCATTGGCGCCACCGTCGCCGCACTTGTCCTGACGGAGGGCCATTTTGCTGCGTTCTGGGCCGGGGACAGCCGGATTTACCGGCTCCGCGATCATATGCTGGAGATGCTGACCACCGACCACAGTTTCGTGGCCACCCTGGTCGAGGCCGGCCGGATCAGCTGGGACGAGGCAGAGGCGCACCCGCGATCCAATGAAATCCTGCGGGCTGTCGGTGTGGGCGAAGAGCTGGAGCTGGACAAGGTCCGGGGGGATCTGCGGTCGGGCGACCGGTTCCTTCTGTGTTCAGACGGGCTGACGAAATATGCGCGCGCGGCGGATCTGCACCGGCTTGCCGACGGCCTGCGGATCGACGATCTGGCCGACCGGCTGCTGGAGGGCGCGCTGGAGTCCGGCGGCGCCGACAATATCTCCATCATCGTGGTGGATGTCCTGTAGCCCGGCGATCAGGGCTTGGCGGTGACCAGCGTGGCACTGTCCAGCGACCGGATGCCGGCCTCGGCCAGACCGGCGCGCGCCTCCAGCTCGGCGGCGTAGCCTTCGACGGATTCTGTCGTCGGGCGCAGTTCTGGAAAGATCGGCCCGTCGGAATGGATGACCACGACCTTGCTTTTGCCCAGCGTGCTGTCATCCACCGTAAAGCCCAGCCGGCGGGCGCCGTCGGCCTCCTCAAGAGAATAGGCGACACGCACCGGCATCGGCCCTGATACCCCGGCCTCTTCCCGCAGGCTGGCGATGGAATTGTCCGGGCGGTTGATATTGGGCAGGAGGTGAAAGACATTGCCCGTGACATCGACGATGGAGACCCACAGGAACCCATCCGTCACATCGTCCGGGACGATGACATCGATGACCGGGTTCTCGCCGGTGAAATAGCGCCCGTCCGGGTTCTTGTCCGGCCGGTTGCCAAACCCGAACTGAACGCCGAAACCGCCGCTGTCGGCCTGCGGAAGCGCGGCTTCGATCGTGCAGAGCACGGGGTTGAGCATGTCGACGCTCAGATCGACCGGGCGTTGCCCTGCCACAGTGCCCAGAGCATCGAAGAGGTCAATCCGGCTGCCGACAGTGGCAAGCCGCCCGGTGACCGTGATCGGATCCTGCGGGCCGTAGCCGGCGGCGGGCGGGTCAAGCAGAGAGAGCGGGCCGCAGTCTGCATGCGCCTGCAGCACGGGCTCAAGCCGCGCCGCAGGCAGCATCAGCGGGCCGACCTGAATGTCGTTCCGGGTGATGGTCGCCGGCAGCGCGGTCAGCGCCGCCGTCACCCTGTCGCGGGTGGCGGCATCCGGCGCACGTCCTTCGATTTCGACCCCTTCAGGCGCGATTGAGAGGGTGAAGCTGTCCAGCTCCAGCGCCGCGCCGACCGCATCGACCGACAGGGCGCCCCAGTTGTCCGGGATATCCCCGCGGGCAAGCGTCACCGTGCTGTCGCCACCGGCGCGGTCCAGCATGCCGACCAGGGCAGACAGCGCGTCCTCGTCCGGCAGGACGCCATCAGCTGTCGGTCCGCCATCGGCGGTTTTGGTCGCATGAAGGACATAGCGGTCGGCAAAGGGCAGGCTGGGGCCCAGCAGCCCGCCGAACCAGGCCCCGGCCCCGGCAATGGCCAGCAGGGCCACCAGACCCAGCACCAGCGGGATCATGGACCGGCGCGCCGGCTTATCGGGCGTGGCAGGCGCCGCGTCTGCCCTGGACGCCGCAGGCGGTGTGGGGGCAGGCGGTTCGGTCACAGTCCGGGCCGGGGGCGGGGCGATGATCGTGGCATCCGCCAGCTCCGGATGTTCCTGCGGAGCCTCCCCGTCCAGAAGCGCCAGAACCGCCTCCGCGCTCTGCAGGCGGTCCTCCGGATCCGGAGTGGTCATTCTGTCGATCAGGGTCTTCAGCGGCTCCGGCAGGCCCGCCGTATCCACAGGGGCGGCTTTGCGGCGGACCACCTCGCCGGGCGAGGTCCCGAAATCCGGCGCCTTGCCGCGCGCTGCGGCCAGAAGAACCATGCCAAGCGCGTAGATATCGGACCGCGCGTCGGCCTGACCGTCCAGCTGTTCCGGCGCCGCATAGGCATATTTTCCGGCGAACTCTCCGCCGACGATGGTTTCCGCCTCTGGCTTGGTGTCCTTGGCGATGCCGAAATCGATGATCACCGCCTCGGCAGGGTCGCTCCCCCTCAGGATGATATTGTCGGGCGACAGGTCACGGTGCACGATCCGGTGGTCATGTGCCGCCCGCAGGCCCTGAAGGACCCGCCGGGCCAGAACCAGAACCTCTTCTGCGGGCATGGCGCCGTCTTTCAGGCGGGCATCCAGCCCGGGCCCGTCGATAAAGTCCATCACCAGATAGACCAGACCGTCGGCGGTCCGCTGGTTGTCGAAATAGCGCACCACCGCGGGGTCGCGGATCTCGCGCACGTCTTCCTCGCGCGTCATGAGAACGAGGTAGTCGGCATTCGCGGCAAATTCGGGTTTGAGAACCTTGACGGCAACCTGCCGGCCGGAAATGTCGGATGTGGCAAGATAGACTTCGGACACCCCGCCACGACCAAGAAGCTTGTCGATGCGATAGGTGTTGTTCAGCAGATCGCCGGGGTTGAAATGCCCTCCGCTCATCGGAAACGGCCGCGCCCGTCCGCGACGGTCAGCTCAGCGCCTGGAATTCAACGCGGCGATTTTCATCGGCCCGCGGGTCGGCTTCATTGACCGGAAAGCTTTCGCCGGCGCCCACGGTCTGCAACATCTCTGCCGCGATCCCGCAGGAGCCGACCATGAAGCGTTTGACCTCTTCCGCGCGCAGCTTGGACAGGTTTTCATTATAGCTGGCGGAGCCGGCGGAATCGGTATGCCCCACGATCCGGAACACCTGACCGTCCATCGCCTTCATGGCGTCGCACAGGGTTGTCAGCTTGGGCTTTTCGTCATCCCGCAGCGCGGCGCTGTCGAAATCGAAACTGATCCGGATATTCACCTGATCCTGCGGGTCAACCTGAACATAAGTCGTCTCGGCCGTCTGAGTGGTTTCGGCGGTCTCGGTTTCCGTTCCGGGTTTCGGTGCAAGCAGCAGCCCACGGGTTTTCTGCCGCTGGAACCGCTGCATCAGTTCTTCCTGGCTGAGCGTGGAGGCGTCGGAGGATTGTGCAACTGCGACGACAGGCGCGCCAGCCATCAGCGCGGCAAGAGCGAGGGAGCGGGCCAGGCAGAGAGCGTACATGAGAGCCTCCGTTCATAATATCTTATTGAAAACCTGCCCGAACACTACCTCACTGCCCAGATCACGACAACACATTTGACCGCTCCGGGGCGTTGACAGATTGTCCTGCCGTACCGCACCTTCCATAACAGTCCTTTCAAGCAGGTCGACAGACCGCTGAATATTCGGAGAAGAGCAAGATGCGGCCGGTGCCCATCATCATCGGTGCAATTGCGGTCATTCTGCTCGCGCTGGCCGTTTTCGCGGCCATCCAGTTCATGCCCCGATCGGGCAGCGGCGGCGCGGTCTTCGATATTACCGACACCAGCGGCACGGCCGTCGACAGTTCCGCCCGGATCGAAATCGAGGTGCTGCGGCAACAGATCGAGGCTTTGCAGGACCTTATCGCGGAACAATCGAAGCGGATCGATCAGCTGCAGTCTTCGGTCAGCCGGGGGCCCGCCTCTCTGGTTCCGGCCGATCCGGGTCAGGCTTTGCCACGCAGCGGCCCGAATGCGATTGTGGATGCCTATGCGCAGGTTGTTCTGATTGCCAACCGGACCGGGGTGAACAGGTCGCTCACCACCGCCACGCCGAGCTTTCTCGAAGGTCTGCTGGGGCGGCCGCGCCAGGTGCTGTCGGATAATTGCGAAGCGATGGAAAATCCCCGCCTGCGCGAGATGCTTGAGATCGCCGATGTCGGGCCGGTCAAGGTGAACATGCTGCGCCCGGTGGTCGAGTCGCTCAGAACCGTGTTTGAAAACGTGCGCCGGGCCGATCAGGACCTGTATGACCGGATCAACACCTCCGGATCGCTCTGTGTGCGGCGGATCAGGGGGACCTCGGCCAGCCTGTCCTCGCATTCCTTCGGCACGGCAATTGACCTGAATATCGACGGGCAGCTCGACAATTTCACCGACGGCAAAACCCAGCTTGGCCTGACCATTCTGGCCGATTTCTTCCGGGAAGAGGGCTGGATCTGGGGGGCAGGCTTCCGCCGGGAAGACAGCATGCATTTCGAGGTGAGCCGCGAAAAGCTTCAGGAATGGCGCGAGGAGGGCCGGATCTGAGCCCGGCGTGTTTTCCTGCAACGGGGTTTGATCGCAACGCAACGGGGGAGTAGTCTGTCAGGAATTGCACCGCCCCTTTTTCCGGATCTCGCGCATGCGTTTTTTGATACCGCTCTTCATGATTGTCGCCGCAACCACGGCCCAGGCCGCCGACCGGGTCGCTCTGGTCTTTGGCGTGGCGGAATATTCCAGCATTCCCGCGCTCGACAATACGGTCAACGATGCCAGGCTCATATCGGACTCGCTCCGCCGTATCGGCTTTGAGGTCGAAACGGCCATCGACCCGACCGGCGAACAGATGCGCGACGCCATCGATGCCTTTGCCTTCCGGGCTGAAACTGCCGATCTGGCCATGGTCTATTTTGCCGGGCACGGGGTGGAGGTCGAAGGCCAGAATTTCCTGATCCCCTCGGATGCGGAGGTGAGCTCTAACAGGGATGTCCAGCGCCAGGCCGTGTCTCTGGACGATCTGCTGGCCGCCGTCGACAAGGCGCGGAAAATGCGGATCGTCATTCTCGATTCCTGCCGCGACAACCCATTTGGGGATGCGCTGGACAAGGTTGAAACCGCCGTGGCCGAGGCGCAGACCGGCGGGCCGCAGACCCGCGGTGGCGGCGGGCTGGCACCTGCGGACCCCGATCGCGGTACGCTGGTGGCCTTTGCCGCGCGCGACGGTCAGGTTGCGCTGGACGGCTCCGGCGCCAACAGCCCCTTTGCCATCGCGCTGTCCGACCGGATCAGCAAGCCGGGGCTGGAGATCTCTCTGATGTTCCGGCAGGTCCGCGACCAGGTTCTGGAGCAGACCGCAAACCTGCAGGAGCCCTATACCTACGGGTCGCTCTCCGGCATTCCGTTTTACCTGAACGGGGACAATGCGCTGGCCGAAGATACCGAAGACGGGCGGCGCGCGGCGTGGTCTCAACTGCGCCCGGAACAGGAACTGCAACTCGCCGCGCTGGCCGATACCGGCGATACAAGGTCGATGCTGGGTCTGGCCTATATCCGGCTTAATCCAGAAGCGGATCGTTTCGATCCCGACTCGGCCGTCCAATACCTGCAGCGCGCCGCCGAAGCCGGGTCACCGGAAGCGCAGTTCGAACTTGCCAAACTGTACGAAAAGGGGCTGGGCGTCGGTCAGGATCAGGCCCGTGCGCTGGAATTGTTCCAACAGGCTGCGGATCAGGAATTTGCGGATGCGCTCAACGACCTTGGGTTTCTGTATTATCAGGGTGGGCTCGGGCTCCAGCGGGACGAAGCCACGGCCATGACATATTTCGAACGCGCCGCCAATCAGCGCCATCCGGAGGCGATGTTCAACTTTGCCGCGCTGATCGATGATGGCGTCGTCTCGGGCAAGGGTCCCGAAGATGCTGCGCGGTATCTCTACGATGCGCTCCGCTCGGGCAGCCAGGATGTGATGGAGCTGCTGGCCAACCGGCCGACCATGTTCAAGGCCACGACGCGCCGGGCGCTGCAGGAAAAGCTGCGCAGTTTCAACTTCTACACGGGCGCGATCGACGGCGATTTTGGTCCCGGAACGCAACGCGGCCTGCGACGGGCTTTTGGCGCGGCGGGCTGACGCACTAGGCCAGATGTTTCGTTGACCCTCGATCAGGCGGCAGGTTGCCTGCCAGGGCTAGGCTTGCAGGTATCACGAGGTTTCAGTTCTTCAGACATGGTCGGTTCGGAACACCATGCGCCAAAGTCAAAGAGTTGGTTTTGCCAAGACCGGCCGAACAGGACGTCGGCCGGTTCGTAGATTTGAGTGACGGAGGTCAGAGTTCCTTCATAGCCGCCACGAAGGTTTTCGCGTCGTCGCCGTATTTGGCATAGAAAATGTCATAGGCCGGTGCGGTTGCCTCAAGGAAGGCCGCCTTGTCGGGTTCCGTCACCTCTATGCCAGCCTCCTTCAGCGTGGCGAGCAGCTCTGCATCCTTGTTGGCCAGCATGTCCATCTGCCAGTTCCCGGCTTCGGTCGCGGCGGCCGTGACGGCGGCCTGAAGCTCCGGCTCCAGCCCGGCGTAGAAGCTCTCGGAAATCACGGTATAGGCGGAATTGTAGATATGCCCGGTGAGGGCGAGGTGCTTCTGAACCTCGTGCAGCTTGCCGTCATAGATGTTCTGCAGAGGGTTCTCCTGACCGTCGACAACGCCCTGCTTTAGCGCCGCGTAGAGCTCGGAGAAGGGCATGGGCGTCGGCTGTGCGCCCAGGGCCTTGAAGGTTTCGATCTGGGCGGGGTTCTCCGGCGTGCGGATCTTCAGGCCCGCGACATCCGCTGGGGTCATGATCGGCTTCACATTATTGGTGATATTGCGGAAGCCGTTTTCCACGAACCCGATCAGGCGCAGCCCCTTGCCGGGCAGGGTCGAGACGAGCCCGGCCACCGCCTCGCTGTCATGTGCCTTGCGCACGGCATCGCGGTCGGGAAAGAGGAAGGGCAGTTCCAGCAGGGCCAGCATCGGCTCGTAAATGCCAAGCACCCCGGTCACTGTCATTTCCAGCGTCCCGAAGGTCAGCTGTTCCTGCATCTCGCGTTCATTGCCAAGCTGCGAGTTGGCGTAAAGCGAGACGTTGAACGCGCCCGGTGCCTTCTCCTCCAGAAGGGCCGAGAACTGTTCCATCGCCATGTGGAAACTATGCGATTCCGTATGGCCATGGCCGATCTTGAGTTCTTTGGCCCCCGCGGCAAGCGCCGGCAGGCCAAGCGCGGCTGCGCTGGCTGTCCCCGCCAATGTGGCGAGGGTCTGTCTCCGTGTGAACATTTTGTCCTCCCTTAAGTGTTTGCCGTCAGCGGAACATGAGCTGCGGCAGAAAAAGCACCAGCGCGGGCCAGTAGGTGACAAGCACAAGTGCAATGAAGAGCGGAACCAGGAAGGGCAGGATCGCCCGCATCATGCGTTCCAGCGATATTCCGGCGACATGAGCCGTGACAAACAGGCTCATCCCGACCGGCGGTGTGGCGACGCCGATCATCAGGTTCAGCACCATGATCACGCCGAAATGCACCGGGTCGACCCCGACGGAAAGCGCCAGCGGCAGCAGGATCGGGGTCATGATGATCAGCACTGCTCCGGCCTCCATCAGCGCGCCCATGACCAGAAGACAGAGGTTGATGATCAGCAGGATGGCCACCGGGTTTTCCGTCAGCTGCGTGATCCCCGCGACAAAGCGGTCACCTGCATGGGAGATCGCGAGGATCCACTGGAAGGCGGAGACGTTGGAGATGATGAATGTCACGATCGCCGTCGTCAGCATGGTTTCGGTCAGCACCCGCGGCAGGTCGCGCAGACGGATGGTCCGGTAGATCACGAGGCTGAGGAACAGCGCCCATGCGGCGGCAACGGCCCCGGCCTCCGTCGCGGTGAAGATGCCTCCGATCATGCCGGCAAGGATGATGGCGGGCGTCGCCAGCGAGAGGCCCGCGCGGGCAAAGGCCGTCAGGCGCGGCCCCCAGGCCACGCGCGGTTCGGACGGGAAGCGGCCGTCGCGGCCCTGCCAGGCGATCATGCCCGAGAGCGACAGCGCCACCAGCATCCCCGGTACGATCCCCGCCACAAAGAGCTGACCGATGGAGACCTCTGACAGCGCCCCGTAGATCACGAAGGGAATCGAGGGCGGGATGATTGGCCCCACGACGGAGGAGGCGGCGGTGACGGCGGCCGCGAAATCGGTCTTGTAGCCCTGATCGCGCATCGCCTTGATCTCAACCGCGCCCATGCCCGCCGCATCGGCCACAGCGCTGCCCGACATGCCCGCGAAGAGCAGCGACGCCCCGACATTGGCATGGGCCAGCCCGCCGCGCCGATGGCCCAGACAGGCCCGGACAAAGGCGAAGATGCGGTCGGTGATCCCGCCGGCATTCATCAGATTGCCGGTCAGCACGAAGAGCGGGATCGCAACGAGCGTGTAATTGTCGATGCCCGTGACCATCTTCTGGAACATCACCGTGACCGGAAAGGGGCTGAAGACCGACAGGGCAAGCGCCACCGCAATGCCGGTCGCAAAGGCAATCGGCACGCTCAGCAGCGTGAGTCCCGCGAAGATGACAAGAACCGCCGCGATCATGCTTTTGCCTCCGCCGGGGCAAGCGGGTCGATCACGCGGCAGAGCGCATGCAGGCAGATCAGGACACCGCTGACCGGCAGCCCGCCATAGAGCCAGACCTGCGAGATGCCGAGCGCGGGCAGGGTGGTCGTCGCCATTTTGGAGACCAGCAGCCAGCCCTGCCAGACCATGGCCAGACCAAAGGCCAGCGTCATCAGGTGGATCAGCCGGGCGAGGATCGGTGCCGCTCGGCTGGGCAGGAGGTCGGAGAAGAAGGTGATCCGGATATGCGCATCCCGCCCGACAACCGCAGACGCGGCCAGAAACACGGACCAGACAAAGGCGATGCGCGTCAGCTCCACGCTCTGCACGATCGAGATGTCGAAGACGTATCGCGAAAAGACCGATACGAAGAGCAGCCCGGTAAAGAACGCGGCCAGCAGGGCCACGACCGGCTCTGTGCCCCGGTTGATCCAGTGGCTGACGTCCCTGACCTGCATTACCCGCGCTCCAGCACCCTGTCACAGGCCGCGGCAACCAGCGCGGCCAGGTTGCCGCCCATGATCGCATTGACCTGCGCATCGTCAAACGGCGCGCCGTCCGGGCCGAGACGGGGGTCGGGATACTGCCCGGACCGTAGCGCCGTCAGCAGGGTCCGGAAGCCGCCGAAGTTCCACATCATATTGCCGTAGGGCGCATCGCTTCCCGCACCGATATTGCGCGCCGCAGCGCCTCCGGCCGCAGAATACCCGATCAGCGCACTTTCGATATGCGGATCCCGGATTGCGGAAAGGACGTAGAAAATGTTGGTCTGCTCCAGCCCGAGCCGGCGGGCCTTCTGATAGGTTTCTTCCGCCTCGACGAAATGACCGCCGCCGCCGCCCATATGGACCCCGATCACCGGGTGGTCAGGATGGCGGGCGGCCACCCGCGCCAGCCCCTCGGGCGGTGTGAACGGGCCGTCAGACCCGAAATGAAAGGCGGGCACGGCGCCAAGCGACACGATCAGGTCCACGACCTCGAACACCATGGGATCGTCGATCGGATATTCGTTCTGTGCCGGGTTCATCTTGACCACCGGCATGCCGAATTCCTCCACACAGCGGCGTGCCAGCCGCTTGGCCTCGTCCAGCCCGAGCGCTTTTGGATCCGTCCAGCCCGCGGGGATGACCCGCTGCGGATGGGAGCGCGCCAGATCGGCGATGGCCCTGTTCGCGGCAGTCAGGCGTTCTGCGTTTTCCACCTGATCGGTCCCGTAGCTCAGTACCGCCGGGTTCTGCCAGCAAAGGGCCATGTCGACCCTGGCCAGATCCAGCGTCGCAATAAGGTCTTCGGCAAGCAGAGGGCGGCCATGGTAATAGCCATGATCGCCATCCATACGTTCGCGTATGTTAGGGGGCAGGAGATCCTTCGGGGTCGGGTGAACGTCCCCGTCGATGGCCAGCGCCGCACCTTCTTCGTGCAGATAACCGCTCAGCGCCGCAAGTTGCGCGCGGGTGTCCGATCCCAGGGCCATGTGTCCTCCCACCTTGGTGAACCGATCCTTTCAGTTGAAATCATCGGTGGCAAATGACAAGTTTTGCATGGTCAGATGAAATGGATTCACATGAGACGACGTATGCCTCCGCTCCGCGGTCTGGAAGCCTTTGAAGCCGTCGCGCGCCTGGGATCGGTGCAGCGGGCGTCGGAGGAATTGTCGCTGACCCCTTCTGCCGTCAGTCACCGGCTCAGGTCGTTGGAAGAGCGCCTGAATGCCCGGCTGTTCCACCGGACCAACCGGCGCATCTTTCTGACCGACGCGGGAAAGGACTATATCGGCACGATCGGCAGCGCGTTTGACCGGATCGAACGCTCGACCGACCGGCTGGCCGGCGATATGGCCAGCGATGTGCTTACCGTCCATTGCCCGCCCAGCTTTGCCCCGTCCTGGCTGCTGCCGCGTCTGCCGGGCTTCATGTCCCGCCATCCCGATATCGATCTGCGGATCCATGCCTCGCCAGAGCCGGTCGATTTCTTCCGCAGCGACACCGATGTGGAAATCCGCTACGGCAACAGCGACTGGGCGGGGCTGGTCGTGACGCCGATCATCGAAGACCGTCTGGCCCCCATGGCCGCGCCGAACTATGTGGCGGACAGGCTGGAGCGTCCTCTTGAAGATCGCCTCGCCGGTGCAGCGCTCATCGTGTCCGAACGCGCGCCGATCCTCTGGGACGACTGGTTCCGCCAGCGCAAGCTGCCGGTCGTCGCGCACAGGGGGCTGCGCTTTGACCGGGGATACCTGGCCCTGCAGGCGGCGCGGGATGGGCTGGGCATCGCGCTTGAAAGCACGACATTTGCCGAGCGGGACCTCAACCTTGGCCGTCTCGTCCGCATCTTCCCGGAGGAGTTTGGCGACACCGTTCTGGGGTCACATACGATGGTTCACCCGCCCGTTTACAGCGATATCCCCAAGGTGCAGGCCTTCAAGGCCTGGATCGTTGAAGAAGCGAAAGGTCGCAACAGCGCAGGGGTGTAATCACCAGAAGACGTCGCAGACAGATTCTGACGCAACATAACACGGATTACCCGAAGTCCAATCCGGGCCAGGGCGTACAGGCGCCCAAGCCCAGGCATGCGCACAAAATCAGAAGCTCCTACCTGTGCAAGGTAGAAGTGTCGCGCCTCCCCGGCGGGATACAGCCGATGTCAGGCACCGCCTTGTTTAAAAAATGCCGCCGGGGTCAGCAGCGTGTTGACCTGGCTGATCAGATACCCGGCCTCAGCGCTTTTCTTCAGATAGTCGGCCCAGGCCGGATCGGCGGCGAGAGCCGCGCGTTTCCGTGCGCGGTCGGCGGCATCTTCATAGACCCAGATATGGATGTAGGAATTCACATCCCCCGTCTCGACCCGCGCATAGACCGCGGGCTGGCCCAGATGTTTCGACTGCGTCGCCCAGCCGTGGTCCTCGTACAGCTTCATATGCTTGACGATGGTGCCCGGACGGCAGGTATAGGTGCGGTGGTCGTAGAGCATCAGAATGGCATCCTTTCGATGGGGTCGCGCCCGATTGCGGCACGGTAAAAGTCACGCGCCGTGTAGATCAGCATGATCGCCCCGGCAGCCGGGATAGACGCGTAAAGAAGCCCGGTGGGCAGGTTGAGGATCGGGGTCAGCGCCCGCGACCGGACCGTCAGGTCCCAGCCATAGCGGGTCATGGCAATGAGGAAGGCCGCCTCCAGCAGCACCACGACAATGGCGAGCACACGGCCCGGCCGGTCCGGCAGCACATCGGCCAGCCATCCAACCCGGAAATGGTCCTGTTCCCGCCAGAGCGCGGCACTGCCGATGAACACCATCCAGGCAAAAAGCCCCTGAATGACCTCATCGAACCACGGAAAGCTGGCCAGCTGAAAGGTCCGCGCCCCCACATTGACAAAGATCAACAGGAAAAGCGCGACGAGACAGGCGATGGCCACGCCGCGCAGGATGTATCCGGTCACACGGTCCAGCATGGTCAGTCCCCCAGCACGAGGTTGGGCAGCCATGTTGACACCGCCGGGAAGATACAGACCGCGATCAGCACGAGGAACAGGCCCAGCAGATAGGGCATCAGCGCCTTGGACAGCCGCCCGACCGGCAGCCCCGCCACGGCCGACACGGCAAACAGCACCATGCCCACCGGCGGCGTCAGCAGCCCGACCATGGAACACATGATCATGATCACGCCAAACTGGATCGGATCCACGCCGATCTGCGTCACCACCGGCAGGAACAGCGGCACGGTCAGCACGATCACCGCGATGCCCTCCAGGAACATGCCCAGCACCAGCAGGATGAGGACGATGATCGTCATGATGATCCACGGCTGGTCAGAGGCGCCAAGCAGCAGCTTGACCATCTCATTGGGCACCCGCTGGTGCACCAGCAGCCAGCCAAAGAACCCGGCGGCGGCGATGACGAACATCACCCGGATCGTATGGGTCAGCGACTCCCACAGGATGCGCGGCAAGTCGCGGAGTGTGATCTCCCGGTAGACCAGCATCGACAGGACCAGCGCATAGGCCGTGGCAATCACGCCGGCCTCCGTGGGCGTAAAGAACCCGCCGAAAATGCCGCCGATGATGATCAGAGGCGTCACGAGGCTGAGCGCCGAGTCGAGGAACCCGCGCCAGATACCCGCCCAGTCGATATAGTCGCGGCGCGGCATCTGGTGCAGCCAGGCCATCATCCAGACCGCCACCATCAGCGCCAGCGCCATCAGCACGCCCGGCACGACCCCGGCGAGGAACAGCTTGGCCACCGACACGCCGGTGATGGAGGAATAGAGGACAAAGGGAATGGAGGGTGGAAAGACCGGCCCGATGGTGGAGGACGCCGCCGTAATCGCGGCGGAGAAATCCGGGTCATAACCCTTGTCCTTCATCGCCTTCAGCTCGATCTGGCCGAGGCCCGCCGCATCGGCCACCGCCGCCCCCGACATGCCGGAGAAGAAGAGAGAGGCCAGAACGTTCACCTGCCCCAGCCCGCCCCGGATATGACCGACGCAGGCATCGGCGAAATCAAAGATCCGCCGGGTGATCCCGCCGGTGTTCATCAGATTGCCCGCGAGGATGAAGAAGGGGATCGCCAGCAGGGTGAACCCCGTCGTGGCCGAGAACATCCGCTGCGGCAGCATGGCAAGGATGCGGAAATCGCCGGTCAGCACGTAAAACCCCACCGCCGTCAGGCCAAGCGCCACCGCCACCGGCAGGCCCAGCACGATCAGCAGCAGCAGCGCGCCCAGGATGAGAAAGGTCGTCATGTCGGGATCCGATCTTCGGACTGCCGGTCACCGGGACCGGCAGCCCATCAGGGTCGTTGGGTCAGTCGAGGAAGCTCAGGAACTTGTCCATGTTCTCCTGCCCGGAATATTCGGCCACCCGCGCGCGGGCATCGCCCATCATCGCGGCAAAGGGGGCGAGGTCCGGTTCGGTCACCTCCATGCCACGCGCCTTCAGCTCCTCGATCTCCTCGGCCTCCTGCTTCTGCACGGCCTCGCGCATCATGTTGCCGGCGGCGCAGCTTTCCTCCATCAGGATGGTCTGCTGTTCCGTGGTCAGGCTGTCATAGGTGTCGCGGTTGATGACATGGACCATGGAGTTATAGACGTGCCGGGTGAGCGCCAGATACTTCTGAAAATCGTTCAGATTGTAGTGGTAGATCACGCCGATCGGGTTCTCCTGACCGTCCACCACGCCCTGGTTCAGCGCGTTCGGAAGCTCCGGAAAGGCGATCTGCGTGGTCGAGGCGCCCAGCCCCTCAAGTGCGGCGACGATCTGCAGCTCCGGCGGCGTGCGCAGCTTCAGCCCCGCCACATCCTCCGGCGCATTGATCGCCTGTTTGGAGTTGGTGATATTGCGAAACCCGTATTCCCAGTGGCAGAGCAGCTGCAGCCCCTGATCGCGAAGTTTCGGCCCGGCCCAGTCGGAAAACGGACCGTCCAGCACCTTATGCGCTTCATCATAGGAGCCGAAGGCGAAGGGCGTCATCACCGTGCCAAAGGCCTTCTCGTATTTATCCAGCCCGCCATGGGTCGGCACGTTCATGTCGATCGCGCCCAGCACGGTCTGTTCCAGCTGCTCCGGCGGAGAGCCGAGCTCATTCGCCGGATAGATCTCCACCTTGATGGCGCCATTGGTGCGTTCGGCGACCTTTTCGGCGAACTGGACGGCGGCGGCGTGGCCGGGATGGCTCTCTGCCGCGTAATGGGCGAATTTCAGGGTCACGTCCTGCGCGAACGCGGCCCCGGCAAAGGCTGTCAGGGCAACGCCCGCCAGCAGGGTCTGTCTGATCATGTGTAGTCCTCCCATGGATGGTGAAACGGCGGGCTCTCCCGGCCCGGCCAGTGGTGCTACCCTTTGGCGGGCAGTCTCGCGATGGTGCCCGAAAGCTCCTCGTATGGTTTGATGATGGCGGTGCAGCCCTCGCCCCCGTGCCCCTTGATGGAGGCCATGGCATAGCTCTGATGCACCGACCGGGCGAGGAAGGCAGGCAGCCCCGCCTCCTCCAGCCATTCGGCATAATAGCGGACGTCCTTCTGGGCGTTGGACAGGGTCATATAGGGGGTAAAATCGCGGTTCAGCGTCGCCTCTCCGTAGAGGTCCATCATCCCCGACTTTCCCCCGGCGGCGGAGATGATGCCAATCACCTTGGTCATATCCAGCCCCTCATGCGCGGCGAGCGCAAAGCCCTCGCAAAAGGCCGCAACGTTGGAAAACGCGATATAGTTGTGGATCAGCTTCAGCTTGGTCGCGTGGCCGGCGGGGCCGACGTGAAAGATGTTCTCCGCATAGGTCGCGAAAACCGGGCGCAGCCTCTCCAGCAGATCGGCCTCCCCCCCGAAGAGGACATTGACCTCGCCGCGGTCGGCATGCATCGGCGTCCGGGTCATCGGCGCCTCGGCATAAAGAATACCTGCGGCCGCGCAGGCATCGCGCATCTTCTCAACATGCGCGACAGAAACCGTCGTATGATCGATCACCACAGACCCCGGCTTCATCCGCGCCAGCGCGCCGTCGGGGCCCAGCAGGATCGCCTGCTCCACCTCCGCCGTGGTCACGCAGATCGACAGGATATCCGCCTCTGCCGCCATCTCCGCCGGGCCGGTGCCGCGTTTGGCACCCAGAGCGACGGCATCGTCCAGCCGCGCGGTATCGATGTCATAGGCGGTTACGTCCAGCCCCTTGAGCACCATGTTCTTGGTCACGCCACGGCCCATGCCGCCCAGACCGACGAATGCGATTTTCATGGCATCCTCCCTCGTTGCCCTCATGCAAACCATATCGTCAGTTGTCTGACAACAGGAAAAATGATATTGTCTTTCCAGCTGCAGCGCGGCAAAATCCCGTCATCCCACCGAGGAAGGAGTTCAGATGCCCCAGTCCGCAGAGATGTTCGGCCGGATCGACCGGCCCAAACGCCTTCCTGACGAGGTGGCGAATTCCATCACCTCCGCGATCGAAGAGGGCCGTCTGGGCACCGGCGACCGCCTGCCGACAGAGGCGGAACTGTCCGAACGATTCGGCGTCGCCCGCACCGTCGTGCGGGAGGCGATCTCGCTCCTGCGCTATGACGGCATCATCGAATCCCGCCGGGGGGTCGGCGCCTTTGTCTCCGACGTCTCCCGCCGCACCTCCTTCCGGATCAGCCCCGCCTGTTTCGAGAAACGCAAACAGATCGTGCAGCTGCTGCAGCTGCGGACCGGCGTTCAGGCCGGGGCCTCTGCCCTCGCCGCCACCGAACGGTCCGACGCCGAAATGGCTGAAATCACGCGCATTTTCGAAGAGATGCGCGCCGCCGATGCCGAAGGGCCGGAAAAGGCGCTGGAACGACGTGTGGACCTGGAACTGCTGCTCTACCGTCGCATCACCGAAGCCTCCGGCAACGGCTATTACGTGGAGGTCGTCGGAATGATCGAAACGAATATCCAGGACAATCTCCGCTCCGCCTTCCTCAAGAACGCGGCCACCTCCGAATTCGGGCAGGCCATCGTCGCCGAACATGCCGCCGTCATCGACGGGCTGCAGCGGCAGGATGCCGAGGCCGCCCGCATTGCCACCCGCAGCCGTTTTGAACGCGCTGCCGAACGGCTCGCCGAGCGCGCCGATTTCGTCTGACCCTCCCTTCAGGAGCCATCATGAAAGATTCCCAGAACACGCGTCACGCCGGCGCGCTCCTTGTCGACTGCCTTGCGGCCCAGGGGGTGAAGCGCGTCTATTCCGTGCCCGGCGAAAGCTTCCTCGCCGCGCTAGACGGGCTGCGCGACAGCGATATCCGCATCGTCACCGCCCGACACGAAGGCGGCGCCGCCATGATGGCAGAGGCGCATGGAAAGCTGACCGGCGCCCCCGGCGTGGCCTTCGTCACCCGCGGGCCGGGGGCCACCAATGCCTCCGCCGGGGTGCATGTGGCGTTCCAGGATTCGACGCCGATGGTGCTCTTCCTTGGCGATGTCGCCTCCGACCAGAAGGACCGGGAGGCTTTTCAGGAGGTGAATTTCGAGATGATGTTCGGACCGCTCGCCAAATGGGTGGCGCGGATCGACCGGGCGGATCGCATTCCCGAATACATCAGCCACGCGTTCCATGTCGCCCAGAATGGCCGCCCCGGCCCCGTGGTGCTAGCCCTGCCGGAGGACATGCTCTCCTCCCTCGCCGAAGGCACCCCTGCCCCGCCCGCCGTGCTGGCCTCCGGCAAGGCGTCGGAGGATGACCTGTCGGCCCTGCTCGACCGGATCGCGGCAGCCGAACGGCCTTTCTGCATCGTCGGCGGCAGCGGCTGGTCGGCAGAGGCCGCAACCGCGCTCGGAGAGCTGGCGACCGCGCTCGACATGCCCGTGGGCGCCTCCTTCCGCTGTCAGGATTTCCTCGACAACCGGCACCCGGCCTATGCGGGTGATGTCGGCATCGGGGTGAACCCGGCGCTGGCGCAACAGGTCAGGGATGCCGATCTGGTGTTCTCACTGGGCGCCCGGCTGGGTGAGATGACGACCTCCGGCTATACGCTCCTCACCCCGCCGGTGCCCGCGCAGACCCTGCTGCATATCCATCCGGACCCGGATGAGCTGGGCCGCGTCTACCGCCCGGAACTGGCGATCTGCGCCAGCCCCGGGGCCGCCGTGGTTCAATTGGCCAAACTGGCCGCCGCCAAGGGCATCACCGCGGGCGAAACCCCGCGCCTGAAAGCCGCCCGCGCGATCTACGACAGCTGGCAGACCCCGCAGGAAACCCCCGGCCCGCTGAAGATGGAAAACGTCATCACCCATCTGAACGAAGTGCTGGCAGATGACGCGATCCTGACCAATGGCGCCGGCAACTACTCCGCCTGGCTGCACCGCTACTACCGCTACCGGGCCTGGCGGTCGCAACTGGCGCCGACCTCCGGCTCCATGGGCTATGGCCTGCCTGCCGCCATCGCCGCCAAGCTGGAGCAGCCGGCGACCGATGTGATCTGTCTTGCCGGTGACGGCTGTTTCCAGATGGTCAGCCAGGAATTCGGCACCGCCTGCGCGGAAGGGGCGAATGTCATCGTGCTGGTAAGTGACAATGGCATGTACGGCACGATCCGTATGCATCAGCAGCGCAATTATCCCGGCCGGCCTTCCGGCACCGGGCTCAGCAACCCCGATTTCGCGGCACTGGCGAAGGCGCATGGCGGGTTCGGCGCCACGGTGACAACGGATGCGGAATTCGGCCCGGCCTTTGCGGCGGCCCGCGCCGGCGGCAAACCGGCGATCCTGCATCTGGTGATGGACCCCAAGGCCCTGTCACCCAAGATGCTGCTTGAGGATTGACCCAAAGGGCCTGGCCGGGCGGGTCAAACCCCTGCCCGGCCGGGCCCGTTACTCTTCAACAGGCTGCTTTGCTTTGCCACGTCCCCGGAACAGGATCGCATAGGCAAAGATCGCTGTCAGAACGAGGAAGAAGAGGCTGTCCGGGCTGGTCACGAAGATGGACGGATTGCCATCGTTCAGTGATAGCGTCCGGCGCAGGTACTCCTCCAGATCCGGGCCAAGGATGAAGCCCAGCAGCAGCGACACGGTCGAATAATTCTGCCGCCGCATGATATAGGCCAGCACGCCGAAGATCAGCGCCAGCGTCATCTGGAAGACCGAATAGGTCGCCACATAGGCCCCGACCAGCGCCACCACGGCAATTGCCGCATAGAGCAGACCCTTGGGGATCGACACGATCCGCACGAAATAGGGCCCAAGCAGATAGAGCGTCAGCGGGATCAGGATCAGCGCGGAGATGAAGAGCGAGCCGAGCATGGGCGCCAGCAGATCCGCCTGTGTTTCCAGCAGGCGCGGACCGGGCTGAAGGCCGTTGATCACCAGCACGCCCAGCACGATGGCCGTGGTCGGGTCGCCCGGAATACCGAACATCAGCATGGGCACGAAGGCCCCGCCGCACATGGAGTTATTGGCCGATTCCGCCGTGGCGATCCCTTCGCGGGATCCGTGACCGTATTCCTTGGAGTTCTTCGACCCGCTGCGCGCCACGGCGTAGGAGACAAAGGCCGCCATCGACCCGCCCGCGCCGGGTAGGATGCCGATGCCATAGCCGATGAAGGCGCTGCGCAGATAGGCCCAGAACCCGATCTCCCGAATCTCGGACATGGGCGGGATGAAATCGCGCCGCCGGATCTCGACCTTCCTGGCCGCGTCGAGCGTACCTTTCAGCGACTCCCGCCAGGTCTGCGCCTGCATCAGTACCTCGCTCACCGCAAAGGCGCCAATGACGAGCGGCATGATATCGATGCCCTCGACCAGCGTTTCGGTGCCGAAGTTGAACCGCGGGATCGGCTGCAGCACGTCGATACCAACTGTGGCGATCATGATCCCCAGCAGGGTTGAGACGATGCCCTTGGCCATATTCTCCTTGTCGACAAGGATGATGACGATCAGGGCGAAAAGCACGAGAGAGAATTTGCCGGGCGTCCGGATCAGCAGCGACAGCTCTGCCGCCGCGGGCATGAAGACCATGAGCAGCACCGCCCCGATGCTGCCCCCGATCATCGAACCAAGCGCGGCATGGCCAAGCGCATTGGCGCCAAAGCCCTTTTTCATCAGCTGATTGCCCTCGATCGCCGTCATCATGGAAGACGGCGCGCCGGGGATATTGATGGTCGTCGCGGTGATGGAGCCGGAATACATCCCGGCCATGAAGATCGACGCGCTCATCACCAGCGCGGGCACCACATCGATCGTGTAGGTGATCGGCAGCAGCAGCGCGATGGCGAGGACGGAGGTCAGACCGGGCATCGCCCCGAAGAAGGTCCCGATCAGGAAGCCCGCGATCATGAAGGCAATGACGGTCCAGTCGGCCAGCGCCGAGAACCCGCCGAAGATATTGAGGAAAACGTCCATCAGATAAGACCGCCCGTCAGGCTGGGCAGGCGCACGCCGAAGATCACGGCGAAGAGCCCGTAGAACACCGCTGTCACGCCGATGGCATAAAGCACGAAGGCCACAGGCCGTCGGGTGCAGAACTGGAAGATCAGGAACAGCGCCGCAACGAAGAGCAGTGTCGAGACGACATAGCCCAGCGGCCGGAAGAGCGCGATATACCCGGCGGTCGCCAGAACGACGAGCAGCGGGCGCAGCATATCCTTCAACGGCCCGTCATCGGTGGGGGTCCGGACCTCTCCCCAGATAACCACGCCGAGCGCGATATACATCAGCCCGGCGGCAAGGATCGGGATGGAGCGCGGGCTCATCTCGCCATCGCCGGTGAACTGGGTGCGGATGTCAAAGGCCGCCGCAAGGTAGACGGTTGTCGCCGCCATCAGGAACAGCGGCAGAAGCAGGCCGATCCTGAACAGGGTCTTCGGGTCGTTCATCGGTCCTCCGGAGATACGGGCACCGGGGCGGACCCCGGTGCCACAGTCGTTTGAGGGCTTACTTGGACAGGATGCCGCTTTCGACCAGCCCGTCCATCTCCTCGAAGAGGCCCTGTGCGGTTTCGTCGGCCCAGCCGGTCACCTCGTCAGACCCCATCCAGTTCGGCGTCACGCCGATCTTGGAAATCCAGCTCTGGAACTCCTCGCTGTCATAGGCGGCCTTGTAGGCGCCTTCGATCTTGGCAACGACATCATCGGGCGTATTCGCGGGGGCCGCGATCACGATGAAACTGCCGTTCAGAACGCTGATCCCTTCCTCGGGCGCCGTGGGCACATCGTAGGTCGGGTTGCGCGCGTCGGAGAATTCCATGATCCCCTTTGCGGTGCCGTCTTCCAGCAGGCTGGCGAAATCGCCGAGGCTGGTCAGGACCACGTCCACCTCATCCGACAGCAGCGCCTCTTTCTGAGGGGCCGCGCCGCCGGGGTAGGAGACGATCTTGAACTTCGCCCCGGTCTCTGCCTCAAGCTGGAGCAGGGTCAGGTGAACCCGGCCGCCGAGGTTCTGCACAGCGACCCGCACCTTGCCCGGATCGGCCTTGGCCGCCGCGATCAGGTCGGACATCGACTGGTAGTCGGAGGTCGCGTCGACAATCATGGCATCGGCTTCGCTGGTCAGGCGGGCGATCAGCTTCAGCTTGTCCATCTTGTAGCTGGGCAGCATGCCCTGCCACGGAACGGTCACGACGCTGTCATAGGTCAGTGCGCCGATGGTGTAGCCATCGGGCTTGGCGCTCATCACCTGCCCGACGCCGGTGGCGCTCACGCCGCCTTCGATGTTTTCCACATACATGGACGCGCCATCGAGGGACTGTTCGGCAATGGTCGTGATCTTGCGCACGATACCGTCGGTACCGCCGCCTGCGCCCCAGGGCACAACGACGCGGATGTCACGTTCGGGATAGTCGGCCAGCGCCGCAACAGGGGCAAGAGCCGTGGTGGCCAGCGCGACGGCGGCCAGGAATTGACGTCTTTTCATGTGTTCTCCTCCACATTTTACCGTTTTGGCCCTTGGGCCAGGTTATTCACACATTCAGCCGGTGAACGGCCCGAACCGTGTCAGCAGCTCCAACGATCCCCTTGATCGGGGAAGCCGGTCCTCTTCCGGCATCGGAACGACGATTGGTTAACTAATACATTACTATATGAATCGTTTTCGCGCTGGCAAGTTATTTCCGGAATGCCGCTCTATCGTGAATTAACACATTGATATTGAGATATTATTTTTGGCGCACCAAAGCACCCATCCCGCCTGCGCCGGATTTCACCCGGTCGACAAATCCATACGGCTGACAAGGAAATCGAGCTCTGCAAGGTCCGTTTCGCTCAGAACCGGCCCCGGTCCGCGCAACACGTTATGCGCAAGCGCCCCGCGCCGCCGCATCATTTCTTTGCGGATCGCGATGCCCCACTGCCCCTGCGCCTCATGCTTCAGAAGCGGCAGGAAACGGTTAAAGAGGTCATGCGCCTCTGCCCTCTGACCGGCGACCATGAGGTCATAAACACCGGACAGCATCTCCGGATAGGAGAAACCGGCCATCGGGCCGTCGGCGCCGCGCTCCATCTCCTGCACCAGATACTGGCCGTTGTTGCCGGTCAGGATGCGCGTCCCTTCCGGCAGTTCCTTGCGCATGCGGGTGATCTTGGTCGGGCTGGGGAAATCCTCTTCCTTCACGACGGCGATCTGGGGGAAATCCGCGATCAGACGCGCCATCGCGGGCACCGACATGACGACGCCGGAATTGGCCGGGAAATCCTGCAACACTACGGGCGTATCGCCGATCCGTTCGAAAACGGCATCGAAATAGCGCATCAGATCCTCGTCCGTCTTGATGCCGCCCGGCGGGCAGATCATGACCGCATCGGCTCCTTCCCCCATGACCAGTTGAGTAAGCTCCACCAGAGAGGCCAGGTTGGAGGAGGACACCCCCACGATGATGCGTTTGCCCGACGCCGCAGCGACATAGGCAGAGGCGACCGAGACAGACTCGTCCAGCGTCAGCTTCTGCGCCTCGCCGCTCACACCCAGGACGGTCAGCCCCTGCGCACCGTGGCGGTAGTAAAATGCCGAAAGCGTCGCGACGCTCTCCAGATCCACCGCGCCATCGGGCAGGAAGGGGGTCTGGGCGACAACGTGCAAACCTTTGGTATCTTTAAGCATATCTCTCCTCTCCGCGGCCCGTGGCGGGTCGCGCTCTGTGTCGTTAAGGGCGTCGTCAGAACCGGATCTTCGCCGCGTCAGGCGAAGTAATCGGGAAACTTGTCGCGATACTCATCCGCCCAGTCGGCGGGCTTATAGGTGTGGTGGCGGATCTCTTCTATGGCGCGCTGAACCTTGCCGGCCTCGATCGCATCGATCACATCGGCATGTCCCTTGAGGATCACGCGCAGCTTTTCGTCGGAATGGACCTGCAGCCGCCGCACCCTGTCCAGATCCCCGGAGCGGGAGCGCAAAAGGCTGTGCAGATTTTCGCGTCTCAGCCCCTCGAACAGCAGGAAATGGAAATATTCGTCCAGCTCCTGAAACCGGCGCAGCTGGCTGCGGTCCTTGGCGACCTCCACCTGCATCTCGATCACGGTGCGGGCCCGGGCAATCGTCTCAGGCGGTGCGTTCTGCGACAGGCCGACAACCACCTCTGTCTCAAGCGCGCGACGCAGGAACAAGGCCTCGTTGATCATCGGCATGTCGATCCGGGTGACCAGGGTGCGGGATTGCGGATAGGTCTTGATCAGCCCGTCCTGTTCCAGCCGTTGCAGGGCATCGCGCAGGGGCGTCTGGCTGACATCATATTCCCGCGCCAGCTCTGCCCGAAGCAGGTTGGTGCCCGGCGGCAGTTCCAGCGACAGGATCCGCTGACGCAGATCGTCATAGATTCGCGACGACGCCGTCGTGCGGGGCAGCGGGCTTTCGTAGCGCATCAGATCCAATGCGGCGTGCGTGGCGCTTGTCATGGGTTTTCCTGACGTGTTTCCGGGCAGTCCTTGCACAGATAATCCCATAATTCGGCTGGTTGACCATCGTGATAAACTAAAATATTAGTGCATTTCAAGTGGAGTCATGGTTCATGCGGTCCGGCACCGGGCCGATGGCCTGAAAATCGGACCGAATGCGGCGCATCTGCTTCGCAGAATTTATCGGAGGATCAAAGACATGGACGGCACGACCGGAAATTTCATGCCCAGGGGCAAGCATCTGATTGCAGGTGAATGGGTCGGCGGCGACTCGACCTTCATGTCCTCGCCCGCCAGCGGAGAGGCCTATCCCTTTGCCCATGGGACACCGGCCCTGGTCGACGCGGCCGTTCAGGCGGCGGAAGAGGCGTTCTGGACCTACGGCTACACCGATGCCGAAACCCGCGCCCGTTTCCTCAACGCCATCGCCGACGAGATGGAAGCGCGGGCCGAGGCGATCACCGCCATCGGGTCCGCCGAAACCGGCCTGCCCGAAGCGCGGCTTCAGGGCGAACGCGGGCGGACCACCGGCCAGCTTCGCCTTTTCGCGGACCATATCCTCAAGGGCGCCTATCTCGACCGGCGCCATGACGATGCCCTGCCTGACCGTCAGCCCCTGCCCCGGCCCGACCTCAAGATGATCCAGCGCCCGATTGGCCCTGTGGCCGTCTTTGGCGCGTCGAACTTCCCGCTGGCCTTCTCGACCGCCGGTGGCGATACCGCTGCCGCGCTGGCCGCAGGCTGCCCCGTTGTCGTCAAGGGCCACAGCGCGCATCCCGGCACCGGCGAGATCGTCGCAGAGGCGGTGCAGGCCGCCATCGAAAAGACCGGCATGCCGAAGGGTGTCTTCTCCCTCGTGCAAGGCGGCACGCGGGAGGTGGGCCAGACCCTCGTCCAGCATCCGCTGATCAAGGCCGTGGGCTTTACCGGCTCTCTCGGCGGTGGTCGTGCCCTGTTTGACCTCTGTGCTCAGCGCCCCGAACCGATCCCCTTCTTCGGCGAGCTGGGCTCCGTCAACCCGATGTTCCTGCTGCCCGAAGCGATGGAGGCACGCGGTGCCGAGATTGCCAAAGGCTGGGCCGGGTCGCTGACCATGGGTGCGGGCCAGTTCTGCACCAACCCCGGCATCTCCGTCGTGCTGGAAAAGCATGCCGGGCTGCTGGCCGACACCGCAAAGGACGCGCTGGCCGGCGTTGGCGCGCAGGTCATGCTGACCGACGGCATCGCCGACGCATACCGCAGCGGTGCCGCCCGGATCGGCGCCGGGGCCGGTGTCCGCGAGGTGCTGACCACCACCTGCGATCTGCGCAACGCGACGCCCTATCTTTACATCGTCAAAGGCAGCGACTGGCTGGGCAATCATGCCCTGACCGAAGAAGTCTTCGGCCCCCTTGGCCTGATCGTCACCGTGGCGGATGAGGCGGAAATGCTGAAGGTCGCGCAGAGCTTTGAAGGCCAGCTGACCGTCACCCTGCACATGGATGCGGGCGACAAGGCGCTGGCGCAGAAACTGATGCCGATCGTCGAACGGAAGGCCGGGCGTCTGCTGGCCAATGGCTTCCCCACCGGCGTCGAGGTTTCCGACACGATGGTGCATGGCGGCCCCTACCCCGCCTCGACCAATTTCGGCGCGACCTCTGTCGGGACGTTGTCGATCCGGCGCTTCCTGCGTCCGGTCTGTTACCAGAACATCCCGGCGGAGCTGATGCCCGTCGACTGGAGCTGATGGCCCGCAAGGCCCCAAGAAATACGAACGAGGAGTAAATTCACATGATCGCACCCAATGATCTGCGCGAGATCATTCGCACGGGCCTGTTGTCCTTCCCGGTCACGCCCTTCGATGCAGAGGACCGCTTCGCGCCGAAGCCGTTTGCCTCTCACCTGGAATGGCTGGCCGGTTACCCTGTCGCCGGTCTGATCGTCGCGGGCGGTACGGGCGAGATGTTCTCGCTCACCCCCGGTGAAATCGTGGATGTGGTGAAAACCGCCCGTTCCGTCGCGGGTGACGCGCCGGTGATCGCCGGCTGCGGCTACGGCGTGCGCATGGCCTGTGACCTCGCGCAGGAGATCGAGGCGGCCGGCGGCGACGGCATTCTGCTGCTGCCCCACTACCTGACCGAAGGCCCGCAGGAAGGCGTGGCCAACCGGATCCGGGAGGTCTGCAAATCGACCAATATGGGCGTGATCGTCTATAACCGCGGTCAGTCCCGTGTCTCGGCCGAGACGCTGATGCAGCTGGCCGATGAATGTCCGAACCTGATCGGCTTCAAGGACGGCACCGGCGATATCGACACCGTGCGCCGTGTGACGATCACCCTGGGTGACCGGCTGTCCTATATCGGCGGGATGCCGACGCATGAGCTGTTTGCACAGGCCTATCGCGGCGCTGGCATGCCGACCTATTCCTCGGCCGTGTTCAACTTCGTGCCCGAAACCGCGCTGACCTTCCACAAGGCGTTCACCGCCGGAGACGACGCGACCTGCGAAAAGCTGCTGTCCGACTTCTACTATCCTTTCGCCAAGATCCGGGACCGGATGAGCGGCTATGCCGTCTCCGCGATCAAGGCGGGCGTGGCACTGCGCGGGTTTGAAACCGGCCCGGTGCGCGCGCCGCTGACCGATCTGACCGAGGAAGAAGTCGAGATGATGCGCAAGCTCATCGACGGGCGGTCCTGATGGCAATCGGTCCCGTCGCCGTGCTGGAACCTGCCAGCGCGGAGATGCGGGCGCGGATCGAAACCCTCTGTCACGGGTTCGATCTGCGGTTCGTCGAAGGCAGCGCGGTTGACGATTTCATCCGCGCCGTCGACGGGGCCGAATATGTCGTGACGCGCGGCCTCCGCTTCCCTCCCGAAGCGCTTGAGGCCGCGCGGGCGCTCAAACTCATCCACCAGTGGGGCACTGGCACCGATGGCATTCCGCTGGACGCCGCCCGCGCGCGGGGCATCCAGGTGGCGCGCAGCCCCGGGATGAATGCGCCAACGGTGGCAGAGGCGACGCTGGCGCTGATGCTGGCCACGCTGCGCCAGCTGCCGCAGGTCCATAACGCCTTTCGTGCCGGACAATGGGATATGCCCGATCTGTGGCGTCAGGCCCGTGATCTGAGCGCCTGCCGGGTCGGCCTGATCGGCATGGGGGCCATCGCGCAGGAAGTTGTCATACGGCTGCGCGGTTTCGGCTGCCCCATCGCCTATACCAGGGCCTCCGGGCCGGATGCGGCGCTCGATCTCCAATACCTGCCGCTGGACGAGCTGCTGGCCAATTCCGACATCGTCAGCCTGCACCTTCCGCTGACGGACCAGACGCGCCATCTGATGAATACCGATGCCATCGCGCAGTTGCCGCAGGGGTCGATCCTTATCAATACGTCGCGCGGCGGGCTGGTCGATGAGACCGCGCTGCTGACCGCGCTGGAGCGTGGCCATCTGGCAGGCGCCGGTCTTGATGTCTTCGAGGGAGAGCCGGTGACCCGTCCCGGTCCGCTGCTGTCCCATCCCGCCACCGTGACCCTGCCGCATGTTGCGGGCCGGACGCTGGACAATTTCGACCGGATGGTCCGGCACTGGGCCGGCAATATCCGCAAACATGCGACCGGCGCGCCGATCGATCCGGAGTGTATCGTTCTGGGCTGACGCCGCCATTGGGGTGGCCCAGAAGGGCCCGAGTCTGGCTGACGTCAGGCCGTCAGCGATTGCATCACGCGCCTGACCGCCTCTCCCGCAGCCGCTTCGCGGGCTTCGACAGAGGCAGAGCCGCAATGCGGCATGTAGACCGTATTGGTCAGATCGCGGAACCGGGGGTCGGGCTGCGGTTCGTTTTCGAAAACATCGAGCCCCGCCCCGGCAATCCCGCCGGTCTGTAGCGCGACGATCAGATCCTCTTCCCGAACAACGCTGCCCCGGGCGACATTGATCAGGACCCCCTGCGGTCCAAGCGCGGCCAGAATACTGGCATCTATCAAGCCTTCGGTGGCCGCCCCGCCCGGCAGCGCCAGAACCAGAACCTCGGCCCAGTCCGCAAGCGCGCGGAGGTCGGGCTCGTGACGTTCCGTCCGCTCAGGCACCGGGCGGCGGGAGAAATAGCGGATGTCGCAGTTCATGGCGGCGAGCCGCCGCGCCAGAGCCTGACCAATGCTGCCGAACCCGACAAGCCCCACCCGCCGCGAATGAGCGGACCGGGTCAATGGCAGCCGGGCAGAGGCCCAGCCCCCGCTGCGGACCAGCTGATCGCCCTTCAACAGGGTCCGGACCGTCGCCATCATCAACATCAGCGCCGTATCCGCGACATCTTCGGCCAGCCAGCCGCCGGTCGGGTAAATCTCGATCCCTCGGCGCCGGGCCAGATCGGTATCGACGAGGTCAAGCCCTGCCCCGGTTACGGCAATCAGCTCCAGCGCCGGCATGGCGGCGATCAGTGACGACGGCGCGCCTGTGCTGGGCGCGGTGATCATGGCGCGGGCCGTTGTCAGGTCGCCGTCGGCAATCGCGTCGCCGGTCGCCTGCGTGGTGCGACGGATCTCAAACGCCGTTTCGGCCAGCTGCTGCGCCTGTTCGGGCAGGACCGTGTTCAGCAGAACCACCGGCCGGGTCATGATCGCGGCTCCGACAGAGGGGTGGCTGGTGCTGCGGGCGCGCTCTGCAGCCGCCCCATCCGCATCGCGGCATGGGCTGCGCCGAAACCATTGCCGATATTCACCGCGACGAGCCCGCTGGAACAGCTGGCCAGCGCGGAATGCAAAGCGGTGATCCCGCCGGCGGCCACGCCGTCGCCGACCGGCGCGGGCACAGCAATAATCGGGGCCGAGACCAGCCCCCCCAGAACGGAGAACAACGCCCCCTCCATTCCTGCCACAGCTATGATCACATCAAACCGACGGATCTCGGACAGCCGGTCCGTCAGCCGCCAGAGCCCGGCCACGCCGACATCCGGGATGACCGAATGCGAGACCCCGCTAAAGGCCAGTGTCCGCGCGGCCTCCAGCGCAGTTGGCATGTCTGCCAGGCCGCCCGTCACAATGCCAACGCTCAGCGCACTATGCGCCGGCGCCGCGAGACCCGGCAGGATTGCCGTACGCGACACGGGGTCGAAATCCAGAAGCTGGCGGTGTGCCTCCTCCAGCTGCGCGAATTTCTCCGGGCCAAGCCGCGTAATCAGCAGCGCCACCCGGAGACGGCGCGCCTCTGTCAGCACGGCATCTATCTGCTCGGCGGATTTCGCTTCGGCGTGAATGGCTTCCGGAAGGCCGATCCGCTCGGCCCTCTGCCAGTCCATCTTGAACTCCATTACTGCTCCAACTCCTTCACAAAGGCGGAGCCGCGGCGGTACGGCGATATACCACCGTAGTCGTAGCCACCTGCGGCCACGCTCCGCCGCGCCTCTGTGTCGAGCCGCGCCGTCAGGACGGGATCGTCCAGAACCGCGCTGTCCAGTTCCAGACACATGCCGCTCCGTCTCAGGCGGACGCGCAGCGTCACCGACGGCCCGGCCATTTCGCGCAGCCGCGTCTCCAGCCGATCGATGCTCTGCAGGTCGGCTGGCTGAATGCGCAGCCCGGTCTCCACCCGGCTGGCAAGGCATGGCTGGGCCGGCAATTCGCTGAACCCGGTGAGCCCGAGAGACCGGGCCAGAGCGCGGATCATCTCCTTGCCGATCCCCGCCTCGACGAAGGGATGCCGCACGCCGAACTCGGCGGCTGCCACGAGGCCCGGTCGATGTTCGCCCAGATCGTCGGTATTGGCCCCGGAGGCCATGATCACACCGTCCCGCTGCTGCGCAGACAGCTCACGGAACATGGTCGTATAAAGCGATGACTTGCAGAAATAGCAGCGGTTATAGGGATTGGCCCGGTAGTTTGCGTCCTGCAGCTCTCCTGCCGTGACAATCCTGAAATCCCAGCCTTCCTGCCGGGCATGGTCGCGCAGGCGGGGCAGGGCCTGAAACGGCACGGCCGGAGAGGTCGCGTGCACCATCACAGGCGGCACGCCGCCATGATCGCGATGTGCCAGAGTGGCGAGTGTTACAGAATCCACCCCGCCGCTGACGGCGATGCTCCAGCGGTCGCCCCGACACAGCAGATCGCGCAGACCTTGCCGCGCTGCGGCCAGATCTTCGGGGGCGATCGGAAGAGCCTGCGACGCCGTCATGGTTTTGTCCGCTCTGCGTGTGTGGTCCGTCGATGAGCGTGGGATGGGGTCCGGTCATCCGGGGGCTCTGCGACGTCCAGGACAAAGGCCCGCAGAATATTGGGCCGGTCAGGCAGATCGCGGGTCCCGGCCCCCATCCCCGTCGACCCCATGCGCGCCTGCGCCGGACGCGGTTTCAGCAGCCCATCGGAGAGATGCGCGGCAATCGCGGCCCCTGTGGGGGTCACACGTTCCCCCGCGATGCGGTCGTCGGTGACCGGCAGGCCGCGCAGCAACAGGGTTGTCGCGGGGGCCGGCACGGGCAGTCTGCCATGCGCGGTTCTGACCAGACCGCCACCCAGAGGCAACGGGCCGATGCTCCAGCCCGCGCCATCCAGTGCCCCGATGATCGCGCCGGCGCCGACCACATCGGCCAGCGAATCCCAGTCGGCCAGTTCGTGGAAATGCACCTCATCAAGCGGCACGCCATGCACCTCTGCCTCCGCCTCCGCGATCCGGGTGAGGATGGCCAGCGCGTGTCGCCGCGTTTCATTATCGAGGGGTGCGGATTTCAGCCGCTCGGCAATAGACCGGAAATCTTCGTGATGATGGGGGTGATCATGGGCGTGGCGGGGCTGATGGTCCTGCTCCGGAAGAGTCACCCTGAACCGCTGCACCCTGAGCCCGCCGCTTGTGCCCGGCTCCAGCCCGGCCACGATGCCGTCCGGCAGCGCTGCGGCGATCTCTGCCATCACCTGCCCCGTCAATTCGGGACAGGTCGCCAGAAGTGCCGCGATGAACATATCGCCCGCCAGCCCGCCAACAGGGTCGAGGTGGATATGGCGGGACATGGTCATCCGTGCAGCGCGCTCCAGACCTGGCGGTCGAGATTGCCCGCCGCGTCAAAGACCATCTCCTCCGGTTCGCTCAGAATGTCGATCCCCGGCCGTTTGGCCAGATCGTCCAGCAGGGTCTCCGACGCCAGAAGATATTCCAGATGCAGCGAATTCGGGATGCGCAGCATGGTGATGGCCGACGGATCGCGCGCCCCGCAGGTCTTTACCGCCGCCATGATGGCCGAGCGGTCATCGGGCATCGACACCGGCAGCGCGCCGGAGTTCAGCATGTTGGAGGTCAGGCAATTGGCATAAACCGCCTCCCGGTCGAAGGCGTTGAACAGCCGGTCGGTGATCACATCCGCACGCGCCACGCCATTGGCATTGCCGCCGCTGCGTTCGCTGACATCCAGAACCGCGATCCGCGCCACATCCGGCCCCCCGGTCAGCGCATTCGACGACGCCCGCCCAGTGATATTCGGATCCATTCCGGTGCCCGCGTATTCCTTGCCGATCTCGTCCACCACCAGCACGTCGAGGGGGCCTGAGGCCAGCGGTTCGTCCAACGGCCCCAGCGGCAGGCGCGGCAGGTTGCGCATGGCCTGCTGCAGATAGGGCTGTTCGGCCTCCACCATCCCCTCGGGCGGCAGAACCACGATCTCCGAAAGGCGGTCATAGGCGTTTTCGATCGTCCCGATGCCAAACAGGATCGGGGAGCGTTGCAGCTTGACCCGTGCCATCTCAACGATCAGCGGGCCCAGCCAGTCGATGCCCCAGGCGTGGCAGTTGTCGGCACCCGACTGCTTGCCCAGCCCGATGGCCAGCATCTTGATCAGCCCGCTTTCATTGGGAAACCGGAAGGAGGTATGCGGCTTGATCCGGTTGAATAGGACGATGCCGTCCGCCTCCTGCGCCAGCTTGTCCATCCGCACCGGCATGCCGTTGTCGAGTTCCCCGATCTGCACCGTCTCCATCGACGAGCGGATCGGACAGCCCGCGCTGGCCTCCGTGATGCCCAGCTTGGCCAGGACCTTCAGCTGACCCTCCGCCGTGGCACCGCCATGGCTGCCCATTGAGGGCACGATGAAGGGCTCCGCTCCTGCCGCCTTCAGCTCTGCCACGATGGCCGGGACCAGCGCGTCCAGCGCCGCCATGCCACGGCTGCCCACGGTCAGGGCCACCGACATGCCGGGCCGGACCCGCGCCGCGCATCCGGTCTCTTGCATCGCCTTCTGCACAGCGGCCTTCGGATCGCCCGCCTCTTTGGCGGCAAAGCTCTGCCGGATGGGGGCAAGGCGTGGAAGCCGCGTCCCCTCCAGCAGCTTGACGTATCCGGGCACCGACATCAGGCGACGATCCCGATGGGCCAGGGCATGAACTCATTCGTGCCCATGCCGGACAGCTCGCTCTTCGTCGGCTGGTGCCCGGAGGCATGTTCCAGCAGCTGCTCGAAGATCTCTTTCCCCAGATCCTCGACGGAAATCTCGCCGTCGATGATCCGGCCGCAGTTCACATCCATATCGGCTTTCATCCGGTCATACATCGGCGTGTTGGACGCCAGCTTCATCGTGGGCGCAGGGACCGACCCGAAACAGGAGCCGCGCCCCGTCGTGAAACACACCATGTTCGCGCCACCGGCAATCTGCCCGGTGGCCGCAGCCGGATCATAGCCGGGCGTATCCATGAAGACAAACCCGTGCGCATCCACGGGCTCGGCGTATTTGTAGACGCCCATCAGCCCGGTATTGCCGCCCTTCTTGGCGCCGCCCAGCGATTTCTCCAGCACGTTGGCCAGGCCGCCCGCATTGTTGCCGGGGCTGACGCGGCCGTTGATCTGGGTGTCCTTGCCGGCGTTATACTCCAGCCACCAGTTCATCCGGTCGACCAGCTTCTGGCCCACCTCGGGCGTCACGGCCCGCTGGGTCAGTGTGTGTTCAACCCCGAAAATCTCGGAGGTTTCGGACAGGATCGCCGTGCCGCCATTCTTCACCAACAGATCCATCGCCGCGCCAAGCGCCGGGTTGGCCGAGAGGCCGGAAAACCCGTCAGAGCCGCCACATTGCAGGCCCACGGTGATATGTTCGGCCGAACAGGGCTCCCGGTGGCAGGCATTTGCCAGCGGCAGCATCGCCTCGATCTTGGACCGGCCGGCGGCGATGGCGGCGCGCAACCCCTCCGTCTCTTCCACCAGCATCGTCTGCAGGGTGGGCCCGCGTTTCAGCCCCTGATCCGCCAGCAGCGCCTCAAGGTCGTTGGCCTCATCGCCCTGTGCGATGATCAGCGCGGCGCCGGTGTTCACATGCTTGAGGTAGCCGCCGATCGTGCGGCGCAGCAGGTCCATCGGCTCCCCGGTCCATTCCATGCCGTCGCCCTGATCGTGAACGTAGGGCACCACGCCGTCGATCATCGGAAAAGACTTCAGGTCGTCCTCCTTGAAGGACTTGGCAATGCGCCGGGCAACGGTGCCGCTGGCCGCGCTGACGACGAAGACGCCGACGAAATTGCGGGTGGCCACACGCCCGTCGGGCCGCTTGATGCCGTCGAAGGTCGCGCGCTGCGGCTGCGGCACGAAATCCGTCGGCTCATAGCGGGTGGTGAAGGCATAATCCTTCTCGACCTCGTCAAAGAGGATGTTGTGGCTGTGCATCCAGGTGCCGGGCACGAGGTCCTCGGCGGCATAACCGATGACGGTGTTGTACTTCAGCACGGCCTCGCCCTTGCGGATGTCCCGCGCCGCGATCTTATGGCCGGAGGGCACGTCCTGCAGCGTCGTCACCCCTTCGGAAGGCACAGGCGTTCCGGCCGACACCGGCATGCGCGCGACGACGACATTGTCCAGCGGGTCGAGCCGGATGAACGGGTTCACGGGGGCATTGGTAATGGTCATCTGTCTCTTCCTTCCCGCTTATGCCAGCACGCCGATGGACCAGGGCACGAATTCCGTCTCGCGCATGGTCTCGTATTCGCTTTTCGTCTGCTTGCCCGAGGCCGCCTCCAGCAGCGCGGCAAAGGTCGCCTGCGCGATCTCCTCCACCGCTTCGGGTCCGGCCAGCGCCGGGCCGCAGTCGATATCCAGATCAGCCAACTTCTTCTGGTAGAGCCCGGTGGTAGAGGCCAGCTTTAACGTCGGCGCGGGCATGGTGCCCGCCACATTGCCGGTGGCCGTGCCCATCAGGATCATCGTCGCGCCCGTGGCGATCTGCCCGGTGATCGACACCGGATCAAAATCGGGGCTGTCCATGAAGACCAGACCCTTGGCATCGCCCAGCGGTTCGGCATAGCGGCGCACGGCGGCCAGCGGGGCGGAGCCGTGTTTCGGCAGCGCATCAAAGCCCCGTTCCAGCCGCGTCGTCACGCCCTTTTCGGCGGCGGAACGTGGCAGGCGTCCGCTCAGCACCGTGTCACGGCCGGCGCTGCGCTCCTGCCATTCGGCAAGGATCGTGTCGAAGGCTTCCGCCGCTTCCGCCCCGGCCCGGCCGCGCAACGCAGCCTCGCAGCCGCCCAGCTCCGGCGTTTCCGACAGGATCACCGTGCCGCCGCTGGCGACCACCAGATCGTTCACGCGGCCCAGCACAGGGTTCACCGTCAGCACCGACAGCCCGTCGACGCCAGAGGTCTGCAACCCGATGACCAGCTTGTCCGCCGTCACCTCTTCGCGCACACATTTGTTGGCCTCGGGCAGCATCGCCTCGATATAGCCGCGCGCGGTTTCCACGGCTTTGACCACGCCGCCGACCTCCTGCAGGGTCACGGTCTTCAGCCGGTCGCCAACCTCCAGCTTCTCCTGCTCAAGGAAAACGCCGAGGTTGTTACGCTCACAGCCAAGCGCCATGACCACCGTGCCAAAGACATTCGGATGACGCGCATAACCCGAGAGGGTCCGGCGCAACAGGTCCATCGGCTCCCCGGTCATTTCCATGCCGCAGCCGATGGAATGGATGAAGGGCACAACCGCATCGACGTTCGGATAGGCTTCCAGCTCATCCTCGTCGAAAAGGTCCGCCGCCTGCCGCGCCGCCGTGGCCGCACAGTTGCCGACGATGACAACCGCAATCACGTTGCGCGTGCCGACCCGGCCATCGGCGCGCTTGAACCCCATGAAGGTGCCGCGATGCGCCTCCGGGATGGGCGACAGGGCGCGCGTCTCGGCAGAGATCGCGGGCAGGTCCTTGTCGACAACAAGGTTGTCGGTATGCACAATCGCGCCCGCCTTGACCGCCGCAGAGGTCCAGCCGATCAGATGCCCCTGCTTCATCACCGGGTCACCCGCCGCGAGGTCGGTCAGCGCGATCTTGTAGCCCTCGGGCACTTCGGTCAGTGCGGTGACACCCTCGGCCACGACAGTGCCTTCGGGAATGGGGGCCAGCGCCACGGCGACGGTGTCGCCTGTCCGGGTTCTGACGGTTGGGATATCGGCTGAAACGGTCATGGCTCTCCCCGCGCAAGGTTTCGTTGCGGCGAAGATAGACAGTCACACGATACCCATCTAACATTATTTCAGCATATCAACGATGCACGATAGGTATCGCCATATGGACCTGACGCAACTCCGCTCTTTCGTCACCCTTGCCCGCGAACTGCATTTCGGGCGGGCGGCGCAAAAGCTGAACATGACCCAGCCGCCGCTCAGCCGTCAGATCCGGAAACTGGAGGAGTCGCTGGGCGTCACGCTCTTCGACCGCACCAGCCATTCGGTCGAACTCACCGCCGCCGGGCGCGACCTGCTGCCGGAGGCGACGGAGATCCTCCAGCGCTGTGCCCAGCTGACCGAAACGGCGCGCGCCGGGGCTGACCGTCCGGCGGGGGCGCTGCGGATGGGGTTCATCGCCGCCTCCACCTATCGTTACATGCCGATGCTGCTGGCGCAGGCCGCGCAGGATTTCCCGAACCTGCAGATTTCGCTTTTCGAGATGACGGCGGCGCAGCAGCTTGATGCGCTGGCCTTGGGAGAGATTGATATCGGCCTTGTCCGCCCCGTCGTGCCGCCCAGCCAGGTGGAAACCCTGCCGGTCTGGACTGAACAGCTGGCCGTGGTGCTGCCGCTCGACAATGCGCTGGCCCGCAAACGGCGGATCACCATGCCGGATATCCGCAACGAACGGCTGGTCAGCTTTCAGGCCATGGCGCCCTATATGCACCAGATGCTCGACGGGATTTTCCGCAGCGAACAGGTCTTTCCGCAGATCGCCCAGCAGGTGGCGCATGCGCAATCGATCCTGTCGCTGGTCAGCGTGGGGCTGGGGATCGGCATTGTGCCGCAGGATGCGCGCTATGCCAGTTTCGACAATATCGTCTTCCGGCCGCTGATCCTGAAACGTCCGGTGCAGGCCGAACTGCACCTGATTCACTGGCGCGATACCCGCAACCGGGCGGTGCACCAGCTGGCCGAGCTGGCGCGGGTGGTGGGCCAGCGGGATGCCCCCCCGCTGGCCTGAAACGTCAGTGGCTGAAGGCCATCCGCCTGACCGCCTTGACCCCGCCGAGGGCGATGAAGAGCAGCGCCAGAACCATGACAAAGAGCGCGGCAGAGATCGGACGTGCCAGGAAATCCGCCATGTTACCGTCGGAGAACATCATCGCCCGCCGGAAATTCGCCTCGAAAATCGGGCCGAGGATGAAGCCGAGGATCAGCGGCGCCAGCGAGAAGCCGTATTTCTCCAACAGATATCCCAGCACCCCGAAACCCAGCATCAGCCAGACGTCGAACAGCCGGTTGTCCGAGGCATAGGTCCCCACGACCATGAGCATCAGCAGCAGCGGGTTCAGGATCTGCGGCGGCACCAGCAGCACCTTGGGAAACAGCCGGATCGTGCCAAGCTGGATCACCAGCAGCGCCAGCGTTGTGATCGCAAAGGCCGCGTAGATCATTGACATCAGGTCCGGCTGTTCGCGGAACAGCAGCGGCCCGGGTTGCAGCCCGTGGATGGTAAACCCGCCGATCAGGATCGCGGTCGCGCCGTCGCCCGGAATGCCCAGCGTAATCAGTGGCAGCAGAGCACCGCCAACGCTGGCATTATTCGCAGCCTCCGAAGCGTAGATCCCACGGACATCGCCGGTCCCGAAAGATTCCGGGTCTTTCGCGCTTTGCTTTGCCGCCCCATAGGCCAGCAGGTTCGAGGCCGACCCCCCGATGCCGGGCAGGATGCCGATGCCGATGCCGATCCCGCCGGATCGAAGCATGTTCCATGCATTGGCACGGATTTCCGACAGGGTGATGCCTTCGCCCGATACCTTGAGTTTGTCTTTGGTGGCGACCAGCGGGGCGCGCAGGCTCGAAATCACCTGCGATGCGCCGAACAGCCCCACCATGAGAGGAACAAGAGAGATGCCGGCCATGATGTCGATCACACCAAAGCTCATCCGCGCCGTCCCGTCGATGGGCGCAAAACCGATGGTTGCAATCGACATCCCGAGAATGGCCGAAATCAAGCCCTTTATGTAATTTCCGCTGGCCAGAAAGACGACCAGAACAATCGCTCCAAGCGACAGCATCGCATATTCATGCGGGCCCAGCTTGACCGCAAAAGCAGAGATCGCAGGCGCAAAAGCCACAAGGACAACGAGGCTCATCACACCGCCCACGGCAGAGGCCACCATAGCTGTGCCAAGCGCCTTCTGAGCAAAGCCCTTCTGCGCCAGGGGATAGGCGTCGAAGGTGGTTGCGATCGAGGATGGCGTTCCCGGAATACGCAGCAGCGTTGCCGACACCAGGCCACCGGTCACGCCGCCGATATAGACCGCGATCAACAGGGCGATGCCGAACTTGGTTTCGACGGCAAAGGTCAGGGGAAGAATGATCGCGATTGCCATGGTGGCGCTCATGCCCGGCAAAGCGCCCAGCACCAGACCGAACAGCGTGGCAAGCACGATAAAGATCAACACCGTCGGTGACAGCAGCCAAACGATGTTACCGAGGAAAAAATCAAGCATGTCGATCTCTCAGGACAAAAGGCCGCGCGGCAGGCTGACTTCGAGGAACTGGGTCAGTGTCAGGCCGACGATCAATGTAGTGACAACCGCGATACCGGCCGCGATCAATACGGATCTGCCCCTGCGCGGACCAAGCACGACCATTGCAAGGAACAGAAAGACACCCGTGGACAGATAGAAGCCCAGCCTTTCGAAGGACACGACATAAAACAGCGTGACACCAGCCATGCCGGAGAGGGCAATCAGCGGAGATGTGTCGTTCTGTTCTTCGACGGCAGGCTCTGTCACGTCGCGATAGGTTTCGACCGCATGTCTGGTTTCCTGGCTCATCCGTGCCTTGCGAAAGGCCTGAAGGAACAGCGCCACCGACAGGGCGGCAAGGCCCAGGCCATAAACGACAGGCAAAAGCCAGGGGCCCGGATCACCCGGGCTGAGACGCGGCGCCCGGCCAAGGAACGGCTGGATCAGGATAAAAACCGCGAGACCCGCAAACAGTACCGCAGCAAAGAGATCCGCTGCCTTTAACTTGCCGGACATGTCCGTCACTCCTTGATGCCGCCCCGGACAAGTCCGGGACGGCGGTTGCGGGATCAATTCGAAATGAACATCTCGATGACCTTGAATTCGTCTTCGACAAAGGGCCCGGCCTCTTCACTGGTGCGAATGGCAGGCGACTGCCCGAGCGTGGCCAGCCGTTCTGCAAAGACATCATCCGTTTTGAGCTTTTCGAGCACAGCGTCAATCGCTGACACGGCAGCATCGTCCATGTCTTTCGGACCGGAAATGGTCATGTAATACGGCATGTCGATGTCGTACCCCTGCTCTGCGGCGGTCGGCACATCCGCCATGAGCGGATCGCGGTCCGCCCGCAGAACTGCCAGAGCCTTGAGCGTCCCTGCGCCGGTGTGTTCCTTGGCAAAGCGCACGCCCTCGACGGACACATCGGCATTGCCCCCCAGCAGAAGCACAATCCGGTCCGCGCCGGATCCGCCGTCGACAATCTTGAACCCGTTGTCGGCAGCGGCATTCAGCGCGTTCGCCTTGACCTCGGTCGTTCCGCCGAACTGGGTGACATATGTCAGCTCGCCCGGATGTTCTTTCACATAATCGATCAGCTCTGCCAGCGTGTCATAAGGCGCGTCCACCGGCACCAGGACGATATCGCTCAGCGCAGACGTCGTGCCGAGCGCGCGGAAATCCTGATAGCTGAACGGCGTCTTGCCAAGCAGATTGCCAACGTGATCGGCAGCATGGTTGAAATAGATCTGGCTGCCATCCGTCGGCCCGGTCAGAACGGTCTGCTGGGCCACCACGCCGCCGCCGGCTTTCTGGTTCACCACAACCATCTGGCCGTCCGTATATTCATTGAACATCTCGGCGAAGAGCCGGGCGCTGGCATCGGTGCCGCCGCCCGCCGATTGCGGAACGACAAGGCGGACGTTGTCGACAGGATAGTCGATCTTGTCCTGTGCCATGGCAACGGATCCCAGTCCGATCGCGGCCGCGGCAATCAAGCTGGCGGTAAATTTCGTACGGATCATGTGCTTCCCTCCCTGGAAACGGTTTTGCGGATCGGGCCCGCATGGTCTTGGCCGGGGGAATGCCAGATGCATCCCCGGGGCCGGTAAAAATCTCGTTACCCCTTCTGCCAGCCGGCAAGAGCGCCGCCACTGCTGGCTTTCGCGCCGGCCACCCAGTCCGGCGCCGGATACTCGGCTTCGTTGATCACAAAGCCGGGCCGCTGCGAGAAATCGGCCCGCGGCGGTGCAAAGATGTCAACAAGCCGCGCCGTCCCGTCCCCGACATCCTGTGTCGTGTGCTGCGACGGCGGCGGAATAATCATAACCGAAGGGCTGGCGGCTCTGGCATGCTCGTCCGGCTGCCACCTTGTCGAGTCGCTTTCCCAAGGATAGCGGATGTGATGTATGAACTCTCCGGAAATCCCAAGCGACGCCTGTTCGAAATCGGCATGCCAGTGCGGGCTGAGCGTGGCGGGATCGCGACGGCTGTGCCAGGGCGCAAAGACATTGATCATCAGATTTGTCGACCGGAAGACCCGCGGCTGGATGCGCGGACCGTCAGGATCGACATATTGCGCCAGCGGATAGCTGCGGACCCGGAAACCGCCGGGCGGATCCGGCCAGGCCACAGCCTTGGCCACATCCGTTTCGATATCGCCGGAATAGACCTGCGCATTAATCGCCAGATCCAGAAGATCCACAGGCTTGTCAGAAAACACACGGGACACCGTGCCTGCCCCGGAGATGACGATGCGTGACGCGCCGGGCGGCACGATCGTCAGGCTGTCGGCCTCGACATCGACGGTTTCATCCGGCGTTGCGATCTGCGCCGTCACACCTTCAGGAAGAAGCAGAATATATTCGTCAGGCTGGTCCACCGCGTCGCGGGTCAACACTGTGCCCTGAACGGCTTCCGTCACCGCCACACAGAGGCTTACCCCCCGTGTGATCCAGGTACGAGATCCGTCGGCTTCGATGACCTGCGGCGCGTCTTCGTAATGTCGCGCACAATAGGCCGTCATGCTTGGCGGCATCGTCATATGTTCCTCCCGATGACGTGGCGGACCGTAGATCGGCCTCTCACATTTTGAGAATCTTTGCCAGAAACATGCCGAGGGCGCAACATTAATTATTACACTGTGGGTGGAATCTCACGACACACCCCTCGAACCACGCGACGCGCACCGCGGCCCGCATATGAAGAAATCCGCAGCGGTTTTCATTTTTTTCTGTTCTATTACAGGATATTATAACCGAACCTCAAAAGAAGACATCACAGCTCCGCCCGTCAGAAAATTGCTTTTTGGAAGATGCGGATTGACTGGGCTCGTCACATTGTGAGAATGTTTGACACCACAACATGGGACCCCCGGCGGGAGGCCGGGTTTCTGGGAGGATATTATGACACAACGATTCTCACTCCGTGGCATGGCCACGGCGGCAGCTCTGGCGCTTGCAATCACGGCGCCAGCACAGGCGCAGAACATGCTGCTGACGGCCGTCGATCCGGCCGGCTCGCTCAACGACAATATGAACAACAAGTTCATCGAGGAGCTCGCCGCGCGCGACTCCGGCGTCTCTGTCAACTACGTGAACGGCGGTGCGCTCGGGAACGGGCAGCAGGTGCTCGACCAGCTCAGCCAGGGCTCTGTCCAGGGCTTCGGCACCGTGCTCGACTGGTTCTCCTCGCTGGAGCCGGACCTGCAGGCGCTGTCCTGGGGCTTCACTTTCCGCGATTCCGACCACATGCGCGCCTTCCTGGCGAGCCCGCTCTTTGACACGATGAAGCAGAATATCATCGACAAGGCCGATATCCGCATCCTCGCGGTCGCGCCGACGCAGGCCCGCGTCATGTTCGCGAAAAAGCCGATCATGTCGGTGGAGGATGTAAAGGGCATCAAGATGCGCGTGCCCGGCATCAAATCCTATGTCGAACTCTGGAAGGCCTTCGGCACCGAACCCACGCAGGTCGCCTGGGGCGAGGTTTACCTCGCGCTGAAGACCGGCGTCGTCGAGGCGGCTGAGGGTCAGCCGACCAACGGCTTTGCCAACCGGATGCATGAGAGCGGCCCGCATATCTCCATGACCAACCATGTCATCACCGGCAATGTCATCGCGGTGAACGAAGGCTTCTGGCAGTCGCTTGACGAAAAGGGGCGGGAGACGGTGATGGCCGCCGCAGAGGCCGCCGTGAACTATGCCGCCGAGGAGTCGGATGCCGAGCTGCAGAAGACGCTCGACATGATCCGCGAGAGCGGCGGCGAGGTCCACGAGCCCGATATCGAGAGCTTCCGCAAGGCCGCCCTGGCCGCCGTGCCGACCATCGAGGCGGAAGGCCTGTGGAAGACCGGCCTGATCGAAGAAATTCAGGCGATCCAATAAGAGCTCCCAACCTCGGGTCCGCTCTGCGCGGGCCCGTTTTTTGATAGGCGGAGACCACCATGTACCAATCCAACCTGCTGTCATTTCTCAGGAAATGGGCCTGGGTCGAGCTTGTGATCGCCTGTGCCCTGCTTGTCCTGATCGTTCTCATCATCGGCTACCAGATCGTCGCGCGCTCTGCTTTCGGCGCGCCGCTTGTCTGGGCCGAGGAAGCGGCGATGTTCGCCTTCCTCTGGGTCGTCTTCCTCGGCGCCGGGCTGGCGGCTAAGCTCGGCCAGCACATCCAGGTCTCCGCGCTGGAGGGGCTGGGCGGCGACGGGCTGGCCGTTGCGCTCAACATCTTCGGTGCGGCCGTTGCGGGTGTGGCGCTGCTCTATATCGGATGGCTCGCCTATGGCTTCCTGCCGATCGAGATGCGGACGACCTCCATCGCCCTGCCGATCGACATTCCCAAGGCCTATTTCTTCTCCATCCCGCTCATCTACTCGGCCCTCTCGATGACCCTCAGCTTTGCCATGGCGGCGCTGATCGGGCGCACGAAACAGGGCCGGGACGCGCTGCAGGATATGCAGTGGCGGCTGATGGGTGCGGATCACAGCGACGGGGTGCTCTGACATGTCGCTCTGGTTTCTTTTCGGAACAGTCTTCCTGCTGGCGGTGCTTCAGGTGCCGGTCAGCATTTCCATGATCGCGGGCGCGCTGCTGTGGATGGTGATGGACGGCGGGCTGCCCGTCTCCATCGTGGCGCAGCGCATGGCGCCCTCACTCGACAGCTTCCCGCTGCTGGCCGTGCCGCTTTTCGTGCTGGCGGGCAACCTGCTGAACCGCTCGGGCATTGCCGAACGGATCTTCGACTTCGCCGGCAACCTCGTGGGCCATATCCGTGGCGGGCTGGCACATGTGAACATCCTCGCCAGCCTGATTTTTTCGGGCATGTCGGGCGTGGCGCAGGCCGATGCCGCGGGCCTCGGCACGGTAGAGATCAAGGCGATGAAGAAGGCGGGCTTCACCGGCGAATTCGCCGCCGCCGTCACCGCCGTCTCGGCCATCATCGGCCCGATCATCCCGCCCAGCGTCATCATGGTGATCTATGCGGTGCTGGCGGGTGTCTCCGTCGCGGACCTCTTCCTTGCCGGGGTCGTGCCGGGGCTGGTGCTGACGCTGGCCCTGTCGCTGACCACCTATATCATCGCGCTGCGCCGGGGCGATGCCATGCCGCGCAGCCCGCGCGCGCCGCTGCCGACGCTCACCACCTCCTTCTGGCGTGCGCTACCCGGGCTGCTGGCCCCGACGATCCTGATCGGCGGGCTGCTCATGGGCATCGCCACCCCGACAGAGCTGGGGGCGATCATCGTCCTTTATGCCGTGCTGCTGGGCGTCGCCTACCGCGAGCTCAAACTGATCGACATGTTCCGCTGCCTCGTCGATACGGTCGTGACCTCCGGCGTGCTGCTTTTCATCATCGCCGCCGCCGCGCCCTTTGCCTGGCTGATCGCGGTGCTGAACGTGCCGCAGCAGCTGGCAGGCGGCATTGCGGGGCTGACGACGGATGCCATCCTGACGCTGCTGCTGATCAATATCGGCCTGCTGATCGCCGGGCTCTTTATCGAGACGACCGCGATCCTGATCGTCGCCGTGCCCGCCCTGCTGCCCATCGTGACGCAGATCGGGCTGGACCCGGTGCAGTTCGGCGTGATGATCGTCTTCAACCTGATGATCGGAACATTGACGCCGCCCTTCGGCATCATCCTGTTCATCATGATGAACATCGCCAAGGTCCGGCTTGTGCCCCTCTTACGCGAAGTGTCCCCTTTCTATGTGTCTCTCTTTGCGATGCTGGGGATGATCACCTTCGTGCCGGACCTGACGCTCTGGCTGCCGGAACTCGTGCGCAACATGATGGGAGGGAACTGACCATGGCCGACCTCGATCAGGCGGGCTTTGCCGCCTCCCGCCCCGAGATCCTGCTCGACTGCCGCCAACAGCTGGGCGAGGGGCCGGTCTGGGACGATCGCCGCAATTGCCTCTGGTGGGTCGATATCAAGGCAGGCCGGATCCATATGCTGGACCCCGAAACAATGCACACCGCAGCCCATGAGATGGGCGAGGATGTCGGCAGCATCGGCCTCTGCCAGTCCGGGAGGATCGTCGTGGCCCTGCGCCGCAGCGTGATCCTCTTCGATCCCGATAGCGGCGCGCGCACGCCCCTCGCCGATTTCGACCGGCTGGGCGCGGAGGAACGGCTGAACGACGGCAAGGTCGGCCCCGACGGCGCCTTCTGGGTCGGCGCCATGCATGAGACGGAGATCGCGCTGATGCAGCCGATCTCCTCCCTCTACCGCATCGCACCGGACGGGACGGTCACCGAAGAGGTCACCGGCCTCAAGGTCTCCAACGGCCTCGCCTGGACGCCGGACGGGCGCACAATGTACCACACCGACAGCTGCGCCCCCTGGCTCGACCGCTGGGATTTCGACCCGGCGACCGGCGCGAAGACCAATCGCACCCGCATCGCCGAACCGCAGGAGGCCATCGGCCGCCCCGATGGGGCCGCCGCCGATGCGGATGGGCGCTACTGGTCCGCCGGCGTCTCCGCCTCCCGCCTGAATATCTGGAGCCGTGACGGCGAACTGCTCGACACCATCCAGATCCCCGGCTGCCCCAAACCGACGATGCCCTGTTTCGGCGGGCCCGACCTGAAGACTGTCTTCGTCACCGGTCATCGCAACCAGATGACGCCGGAGGTGCTGGCTTCTTACCCACATGCGGGCAGTCTTTTTGTATTTCGCGCCACTGTCGCAGGGGCAGAGGTGGCACGTTTCGCCGACAGGGCGTAGGAGCGTAACCAGCACGATCCTCACCATGGCCCCCTCCCCTTGACCAACAGCCCCGCCGATCCCGCCCCGCAGCCCAGACGTCTGGACCGGATCTCCGGCATTGCGATCACCCTGCTGGTGCTGACGGTCATCCTGCGGGACGCGAGCCAGAGCGACGCCCTGCGCTATGCCGCCCGGGCGATGCTGCTGATCGCGGTTGCCGTGGTCTCCTTCCGCCGGTCGCCGCCCCGCCTGCCCTTCCTCATCGTCGGCGCGATCCTGTCGGCCTGGATCGTGGCGACGCGGCCGGACTGGGCCGCGATCCTTGGCCACGCGCTCGACAGCGCCGCCTTCGTCGCGGCCTTCTTCGCCGCCCTCGGCACGCTGCGCCACGCGGCAGAGCTCTCCGCCTCCATCGCGCGCGCTGCGCTCTACCTCGCTGACCGGCCGCCGGGAAAACGCTACCTCGCCCTGCTCGCCGGAGGAGAGGCGTTCTCCCTCCTGCTGGGCTATGGCGCGATCTCCCTCCTCGGTTCCCTCGTCATGTCCAGCACAGCGGATGAGCCGAACGAGACGATCCGCAATATCCGCCGCCGCCGCATGCTGCTGGCGGTGCAGCACGGCTTTGTCTCCTGCATCGCCTGGTCGCCGCTGTCCTTCGGCATGGTGCTCTGCGTGCAGCTGGTGCCGGGCGGCACATGGGCCGGGGCCCTGCCCTATGCGCTGGTCACCGCCGCGCTCTTCTGCACGGTGGGCTGGACCCTCGACACCCTGCTCAAACCCAGAACCACCGGCCTGACCGTCGTCCCGCCCGATCACGGGTCACGCGCCCGCGACCTCAAACCGCTGATCCTGCTGCTGGTAGTGCTGGCCAGCCTGCTCACGATCTCGCACCTCGTGATCGGGCTTACCGCCGCGCAGAGCGTCATGATCATTGTTCCGATCCTCTCCGCCCTCTGGATCGCGACAGGCGACCGCCAGGGTCCGGGCTATTTCGGCCGTCTCCCGCAGGAGGCGCGGACCTTCATCGGCACCCGCCTGCCCGGTTTCCGCGGCGAAATCGTGCTGCTCTCCTCCGCCAGCTTCCTCGGCACGGCGGGGGGTCTGGCCATTGCGCCGCTGGTCACCAACTGGGTCGATCTTGCCGCGCTGCCGTCGGTGCTGGTGCTCTGCTCCGCCATCTGGGTGATCCCGGTCATGGGCTACCTCGGCGCGCACCCGCTGCTCTCGGTCTCCCTGCTCTTCCCGCTGCTGCCCGCGCCAGAAGCCATGGGCGTCTCCCCCGCCGTCATGATCTGCGCCCTGACGGCGGGCTGGTCCCTCAGCGGCGCAACCTCGCCCTTCACGGCGGCCACCGTGCTGATCGGCCGCTTCGCGGGCGTCAGCCCGCTGCGGGTCGGGATCGTCTGGAACGGGCTCTTCACACTGGTCAGCGCTGTCATGGCGACCGCCTGGATCGTCCTGCTGGTAAAGCTGGCCTAACGCCGCGCCGCCGCCCGCCGGGCCTGCAGCGTCGGCAGCTCGGCCAGATCATCCGCCTCTACCTTCACCGTCTCGCCCCCACCGGGCCGCCGCGCGCGCTTGCGCCGCTGCCCGCCCGCGACTTCCGGCCAGCGCTCCAGCAGGCGGCGCTGCACGATCTCCTCCCGGAACCCCAGCGTCGTGGTCTGCAGGAAAACCGCATCTCCCACGGCGCCCAGCCGCTGCGGATCGGCCAACAGGTCGAACCGCGTCACGGGCCGATCCTTCTTGCCCTGCCCCTGCGACAGCACCAGGTCGATCACCCCCAGGGTCCGCCGCAGCCAAGCCGTGGCATGGGCGATCTCCTCCCCGGTCATATCGTCAATCTCGAAACTGATCCGCGCCACGAGGTCCCGCGCCCCCGCCGCCACCGGCGAACACAGCAGCAGCCGTACCTCCTGACCGAGCGCAACAATCTCCACCGCCCCCTCAGGCATTGCGCCCGGCACGCCACCTGTCAGACAGCGCAACATCTCCACCCCGGCAGGATCCGGCACCTCCTCCGTCATCCCAACACAAAGTGGATACCCCGCCAGCGCCCCCAGCACCTCCGCAGGCACCAGCCCCACCTCCGGCACAGGCAGCGGCCCACAGCTCCAGCTGACCCCCGGATGCGCCGCCCGAACCGCCTCGACCAGCGCCAGCCCTTCCAGTCCCGCCAGATCGGGACACATCAGATGCAGAGAGGGCGCAAGCCGCCCGGCCCGCACCCCCGTCTCAAAGATCATATGGATATGCGTCGCACTCACGCCCGCCTCCCGCTGCCCTGCCCCGAGGTTCCGGTGATCCTGCACCCTCCCCCCGCCAGCTGCAACGGAAGCGCTCAGCCGCGCGTCTTCTTCCATTCCTCGAATTCGGCCTTGGTCTCCGGCCCCATCGGGAAATTGCCCCAGATCGGCGCGCCGGATTTGATCTTCTCGTAGATGAAGACCTCCGCCAGCTCCTGCGAGGCCGCCATGTCGGCGACCTTCGCCGCCTCATGCCGCGGGATCACGCAGACCCCGTCGCGGTCGCCCATCACCACGTCGCCCGGATAGACCGCCACATCGCCGCAGCCGATCGGCAACTGCACATCGGCGGCGCGGAAAAACGCCGGCCGGGTCGTCGCCGTATTGCCCCGCGCATAGGTCGGGATATCCAGCTCCCCGATCTCATGCCCGTCGCGAAAGGCGCCATCGGTCACCACCGCCGCCACGCCCTTCAGCATCATGCGATAGACAAGGATATTCCCGGCCGAGGCCGCCCGCGTGTCATTGCGGCTGTCGATCATCAGCACCTGGCCCTTGCCCACGGCCTCGACCGCCTCCCACTGCATGTTCACATCGCCCCGCTTGGCCAGGTCCGACAGATCCCAGTCCTTGTCCTCCCGCGAAGGGATGAAGCGCAGCGTATAGGCCTCCCCGGCAAAGGGCTTGGCCGACGGGTTCAGCGCATTCACGCCCACCACGAACTGCTGGCGATAGCCCAGCTTGAACAGCTGGCTCGTCACGGTGGCGGTAGAGGAATTGCGGAGCTTTTCCAGCGTATCCTCGGTGATCTCGATGGTCTCTGTCATGTCTGTTTCCTTCCTCCCCGCCCGGCGGGCCGGCCCGCCCGGGCCATATCAATCTTCACGTTTGATCTTCATCTTGGCCGGAAATACTCCGGGGTGAATGCGCGTCAGCGCAGAGGGGCAGCGCCCCTCCGCCGCCCTCTCAGACCAGATCCTCCGGCAGCACGTCGCCGGGAATGTTCTGGTAGCAGACCGGCCGCAGGAACCGCCGGATCGACAGCGTCCCGACCGAGGTGGCGCCGAAGTTGGTCGACGCCGGATAGGGCCCGCCATGCACCATCGTATCGGCCACCTCGACGCCGGTCGGGAAGCCGTTCACAAGGATCCGGCCCGCCTTGCGCTCCAGGATCGGCAGCAGGTCGCGCGCGGCGGGTGCATCGCCCGCATCCATATGGATCGTCGCAGTCAGCTGGCCCTCGAACCCCTTGGCAAGGGTCGCCATCTCCTCCGGCCCCGACACCCGCACGACCAGACCCAGCGGCCCGAAGACCTCCTCACCCAGTGCATGATCCTGCAGGTAGTTCTCCGCATCCGTTTCATAGAGGTTCGGGCTCGCCTGACGTCCCTCACTGACGGTGGTCAGCACCGGGGTCACCGCATTGCGGCCGTCGAACCGGGCCTTGCCGTCGCGATAGGCGGCGGCGATCCCGTCGGTCAGCATGACCTGCGGCGCGGCCTTCTCCAGCGCGCCCTTGGCGGCGGCGACAAATTCATCGCCCTCGGCGCCCTTTGCGACAACCGCAATACCGGGGTTGGTGCAGAACTGCCCCGCGCCCATGGTCAGCGACCCGGCCCAGCCCTCGCCCATCGACGCCGCCCGCGCCTTCAGCGCCTCCGGCAGGACGAACATCGGGTTGACGGAACCCAGCTCGCCGAAAAACGGGATCGGCTCCGGCCGTGCAGCGCAGAGGTCAAAAAGCGCACGCCCCCCACCCAGCGACCCGGTAAAGCCCACGGCCTTGATCAGCGGATGCTGGACCAATGCGGTCCCGACGTCGCGCTTGCCGCCCTGGATCAGCGAGAAAACCCCGGCGGGCATGCCACAGGCCTTGATGGCGGCAAGAATCGCCTCGGCCACGATTTCCCCGGTGCCGGGATGGGCGGAATGGCCTTTCACGACCACCGGACAGCCTGCGGCCAGCGCGGCGGCGGTATCCCCGCCCGCCGTCGAAAACGCCAGCGGGAAGTTCGACGCGCCAAAGACGGCAACCGGCCCGATCGGACGCTGCATCATCCGCAGGTCGGGGCGCGGCAGCGGCTGGCGGTCGGGCAGCGCTTCGTCAAAGCGCCGGTCGAGGTAATCGGCCTTGCGGATGTGATCGGCGAAAAGCCGCAGCTGGCCGGTTGTCCGCCCCCGCTCACCCTGAAGCCGCGCCTCGGGAAGGCCGGTCTCGGACGTGCCGATGGCCGTAATCGCTTCGGCCCGGGCCTCCATCTCATCCGCGATGGTCTCAAGAAAGACCGCCCGTTTCTCCCGGCTCATATAGCCGAAAGACCAGAAGGCATCCTCTGCCGCCTGAACAGCGGCATCAACCAGCGCGGGCGTGCCCACGGAATAGTCGTAGGCGGGCCCTGAGGCCGGTTCGGAGGTGAAGGTCGCGTCCCCTGCGACCCACTCCCCCGCGATCAGGTGCTTGCCATGGGGCGTGAAAGGCATGACGTTGCCGTCCATTTCATTTCCTTCCGTGATTTCAGAATTTTCAGACGGACTGCAATCAGCCCGCCATCAGCTTGTCCCAGTCGACGATCTTGAGCGGAACGATCTCGATATCGCCCCAGATGCCTTCGCGGGCATAGACCTCGCGTTCAAGATAGGCGTCGAGCCCGGCGCGATCCTCAAAAGCGCAGAGCACGACGGACCCGGCCATATTGCCGTCATCGTCGATGATGGCGCCGCCGTCGACGATCCGACCGGCGGCCTTTTCGACCTTCAGCCCGGCCATATGTTCGGCGCGTGCCGCCAGCCGTTTCTCCAGCACGCCGGGCGCGTCCCGGCAGATCAGGGCAAATTGCTGCATCAGTCGCGCCCCTTCACAACGGGCGGCTCCATATGGAAGCCGCGCCCCTCATAGTCAAAGTCGTAAAGCTTGTTCACCGGCTCCGCCTTGTTCACCGGGCTGGCGTAATAGGCGCGGATCTCTTCGATCTTGGTGATGTCATCGTTGAAGATGTACCACTCGTCCCCGCGCAGCGCCTCGCCGATGCCGGTCTTCCAATGGGTCCATTCGATCACGGCTTCCTTGCCGTCCGCCCCTGCAAGCACCTTTTCGATGGTCCATTTGGAGCCCATATTCTCCACACACCAGACCCAGCCATCGGCAATTGCCTCCGCACCGCGCCAGGGTGCGCCGGGCAGGCCGGGCGGGAAATAATGCACGCCGTCCTCGGTGAAACAGTCGATCAGGCCCTGGCGGTCGGCCAGATTGCACATGTCGAAATAGTGCCGGATCAGGGCTTCGGCCTTCTGCGCGGGTGTGGTCATCGCGGCTCCTCTCCTCGGACCTTGCCTCTCGCCGCAGGGGCAGAGAGGGTCAATTCACATTGTAGGAATCTTTAGGCTTCACAGCCGGCCTTTGCAAACAGAAACTCACCCTGCGCACCCGTGCCCCACTGCAGAGATACTGTCAAATTTTGCATTTTAGTTATTTATTTTAAATATTTAAGCGATTATCATAGGCGTATTGACCTAAATGAGCGCTTTCCCGTCCCGAAGATGAACTATTCACAATGTAGCAATTTTTGCATGTGCGGATACACCGCCGCGCTCCACCGCCACGACTGGACGATTCTGCCCGATTTCGCTTAAATACTGTCCGGAACCCGGAGTAGAGAGTCATGAACGAACCTAATGCGCCGGTCAGAGGAACGGCGCTTCTGACCAAGGCCCTCGATATTGTCGAGCTGATCTCCGAAAGCGATAACAGACTGAAATTCAAGGATATCGCGGAACGTACGGGGCATTCCAAATCGACCCTCTACCGCATCCTCGCCGCACTTTCGGCGCGCGGCATGATCGACGTCGATCAGCGTGACCAGTCCTATGTTCTGGGACCAAAATTTACCGAGATGGCGGGCTCCATCAACAATTCCTCCGACCTGATCGCGGTATCGGCCGGCCCCCTCAAGACGCTGGCCGATCAACACGGCGAAAGCGTGAACCTCTCCATCCTGATCGGCACCGCGCAGCTGACGATCTCGCGCTGGCAGGGACGGCTGGCACAGCCGTTCTCCTCTCCGCTGGGGGAACGCAAGCCGCTCCATGCCACGGGGCTGGGAAAATGCCTACTGTCTTTCCTGCCCCGCGACGAACGCGAAGCGCTGATCGGGCGGCTGCAACTCACCGCCTATACCCCCCGCACGATCACCAATGCCGATGACCTCAGAGCGGACATCGACATCACCCGCGCGCGCGGCTTCGCGCTGGACGATAACGAGATCATCGAGGGCACGGTCTGTGTTTCCGCCCCGGTCATGACCGAAGACAACCGGCCGATCGCCTCCGTCTCGCTCACCGGGCCGGCGCACCGGATGACAGAGGAACGACGGCTTGAACTCGCCTCCGTGCTTCAGATGACAACCCGCAGCATCAGCCAGCTGCTGCTGCCCCGCCGCCCGGCGCGTCCGGCGACGCGGGCGCTCAATTCCGGCGCCCAGATCGACATTGTGGACAGACGCGCCTTTTCCTCGCGCGTGCTGGGGGAAAGCCGCCAGTGGGGTGGGCTTTTGTGGTACGACGGGCCGGCCGGCATGGTGCAGCTTGAAACGGAAACGCAAAGCCGGCAGATCGTCAAACTGGACAATATCCTTGCGGCCACCCTGTCGACGGATGGCACGCTCTATTTCGTGGCGTCTGACAAATTGTTCCGGATGAACCCGGGTGAGACGCAGCCGGTGGTGACACCCGTCACCGTCCCGCATGGCGGGATCGCCGCAATTGCTGCGCCCCGCGCAGACCGTATCCTGATGCTGAAAGATGGAACCCTTTCCCTGCACCCGGCGGGGGGCGGCGCGGCGACCCCCCTGCTGACCGGGCTCGACGACTCCGCCGGCCTGTCGCTGTCGGACGACGGGTGCCGGCTGATGGCCGTGCGGCGTCTGGATCAGCAGGTCCTTGCGGTGACCCTGTCCGCGACCTCGGGCGGCGTTGATCAGACGGATGTCATCGCCGCACCCGGAACCGGCAAGGTCACTGGCCTGTGTGAAGATGCCAGCGGCATGATCTGGCTGGCCCGGCATCAGAGCTGGTCTCTGGCCCTGTTCGATCCGGCGACCGGCGCTTCGCAGTTCCTTGCCGTTCCGGTGCCTAATCTTCAGGGCCTCGCACGGGGTCCGGTCGCGAAATCCGTAGTGGCCGGATCCGACAGGATCTCGGCCTCGCAAAGCCTTCTGGACGTCGCGCCTCTGTCCGGCGGCCTCATCCGGCTGCGGGTGTAACCGGCCGTCGCGTCAGGCCTTGAGAAGGCGCGGAATGTTCCGGCCCAGCCGGTTGCCCGGCATCTCGACATAGCGGAACGTCAGCTCCGAGATCGCGTAGGTGCAGATCAGCGCCACCACAAACAGCGCCGTGCCCGACAGGACATTCGCCAGCACGATCATGACCGGCGCATGGACCAGGTAGATGCTGAAGCTCAGCTCGCCGATCTTGCCGATCACGGCGTTCTGCCAGAACCGCGTGTTCCGCAGGGCCGGGACACTGCACACGACGAGGAAAACCGCCGTCGCCGTTGTCCAGCTGACCGATGCGCTCAGAAAGGTAATGTTGTGGTGTTCCATCGCGGCGAAACCGACATATTGGCACACCACCGTCGCCACGACAAAGCCGCCCGCCGCCGTAAATGCCCGAGCCCGTGTCGACTCCCCCAGGTGCCAGCAACAGAAGACATATCCCATCAGCGCCGCATTGAGCATACCGAGACGCCCGAAAGGCATCCGGGCTTCCAAGAGGTAAGACACTCCGGCAAGCGCAATCATACCGGCGGAAAACAGCAGCGACGCCTCGGTCACCCGGCGGTGCCCGTAGGCCAGAAAATAGACCATGAAGAGGACATACCAGGCGAATTCGATCGACAGGGTCCAGGACACGCCCAGCATTGCCGGCGACCCGGTATATTCGAACAGAAGAAGCACGTTGGCGAGGTAATCGAACCCGTCCAGCCGCGCCAGCCGGGCATCATAGGGCGGAATACCGACCAGCCCCAGGACGGTGATGCAGAACAGGACGCACAGAAACAGTGGAAAGATGCGGAACACCCTGCGGGTCAGGAAGTTCACCGGCACAAGGCCATTTTTCACGCTGAACGGAATGACATAGCCGCTGATGAAAAAGAACAGAACCACGCCGAAGACACCCGGCCCGAGCGACAGAAACGGGCGAAACGTGTCATGGGCCACATATTCCAGATAATGCTGTGCAAGGACGGCGATCGTGGCAACAGCTCTCAGACCATCAAGAAAGAATATCCGGTTCTGGCTCATGCACCTGCTCGGTCAAAAGAGTTCGCATCAATATCGCTTTACGGTCTCCACACCTCGCCGCACCAAGTCAACCGTCGGCGGGCCCGATGCCCTCAATTGTCCGTGCGGCGGTCGAAACGGGCACATATCATGGTCAAAGGCTATGGCCACGATGCACGAACCGTCTATTTCGCCCGCTCTGTAAGCAAAATCCCGCTGTCATCACAAGACTGACGCGAAAATGGTGCAAAATATGGCAAGTCGTACAAAAACGGCTAGGCTGGACGAATAGCTGAGAGCTGTTGTGAATACACGCATTCATACTGATTTTTACGACGTTGGACCATTCGTGGACAAGAAAGTCACTCCGAACAAGCCGCCCCGGCTCCGCAAGGTTGTGCTGGGTGCGGGGATATCTGGCCTCGTTACGGCCTCGATACTGGCGGACCGGAACAAGGATGGCCTGGATGAGGTCCTCGTCCTGGATGAGTTCACGGACCCGGGCGGCAATCACATCAGCGTGGACCTGAACGGGTATACGTTTGATATCGGCAGTTTTTTCTTTGCCGACCGGTCGCCGTTCATCCGCCGGTTTCCGGAGATTCTGCCACTTTACGAAAATCATGACCCGGGTATTTACCGGATCACCCGGATTACCCCGGGCTATGCGCTTGCGCGCTATCCCTATGACTTTCGCCTGGACCTGCTCAAGGGCAACCCGCTGCTGCATGTGCTGTCGCTGATCTGGGGTCGCCTGACCGAAAAAGAAGGGGCGAGCGCCGCTGAATATGCCCGCTACTGGATCGGCAACCGGTTTTATCAGAAGACCGGCCTCGATTCCTACATGGCGCGGTTTTACGGCATCGACCCGGCCCTGATCGAAGGTACCTTCGCCAAAAAGCGGATGTACTGGATCGAGAATAACGCCAGCCTGAAGATGGTCTCGAAGCGGTTCCTCAATCGCAAAAAGGTCGCGCCGGACGCCGCGCCGCGCCAGCTCGTCCGCCCCCGCGAAGGGTTCGCGCGGCTCTACGGTACGGTGCAGCGGCTGCTGGAGGCGCAGGGCGTGGAGTTTCGGCTGGGCGTGCAGCTTCAGTCCGTCACCGGAACCAAAGAAACCGGGTTCACGATCACATTTGACAATGGTGACTCCATTCTCGCGGATGAGGTGATCTCGACGATCCCCGTGAACCGTCTGATGGAACTGTATGGCCAGCCCCCGGAACCGGCCGTGCGCACCCTGAACCTGACCTCCCTGTTTATCAGCTTCGAAGGCAAGCGCGGGTTCAAGGAAAACGTCGTCTATAATTTTGCCAAGGATGGCGCCTGGAAACGGCTGACCATGCATTCCGACTTTTATGGCAAGATCAACGGGCGCGATTATTTCTCCGTCGAGATTACGACAGACGGGACCGACATCGACGCCGAGGCCCTGTTCGAAGATTTCATTTCGGTGACGCGGCGGGCCGGGCTGTTCGACGGCGATATCAGGCTTGAAGGTCACCGCCTGACCGAAAGCGCCTATCCGGTTTATACCGAAGGCGCCACCGCGGCCTCTGAACGCATCCTCGACGATTTCGAAAAGATCGGAATTTCCAGCTTTGGGCGACAGGGCGGGTTTGACTACCAGCCGATCGCCGCAGACAGCACGCGCAAAGCCGAAGAGGTGATGGCCAACCGGCCCGATACCGTCGCCGCGGAAAACCCCGACGGCTGAGGCAGGGCTGCCTGACCCAGATTTCTTAATTTTCCGTTAATCATTGGGCAGGGCCTGCCGAATCCCGCGATCGGCGACAGATTCCCTTGCAATCGTTAACCGTTTTCGGTGAAAAAGAAGGCACATTACGCAGACTCAGTTATCTGGTCACCTCACGTTTCGAGTATTGAAGTCAGTTTCAAGCGATGTCGGACATCGCCTCAGGGCGTCGTTCGCACCGGATGATGAGGATCAACGCATTGGTCGAACAATCTCCTGCCCCACGGGACAGCAAGCCTTTGCCTGTTCTGGGCATAGATCTTCTCAGGATTTTTGCCGCCCTGTCGGTCGTGGCCTTTCACCTGGGCTTTAAGGCCCTGAACGACAGCGACGGGCTGATCGCCACGATGACCGCGCTGGAGCCCAGGGTTCCGGTCAGCTGGCCGCTGATCTGGTGGGGCTGGGTCGGTGTGCAGATATTCTTTGTCGTGTCCGGCCTCGTGATCTCTTTCTCTGCCTGCAGCGCGCGGGCAACGGGGGCAAGATTTGTCCGGAGCCGCGTTCTGCGACTGGTGCCGGCCGTGCTGATTGCCGCGGTCTTTGCCTTTGTTGTCGAAATCCTGTTCTTCGACATGCCTGTTGCCAAGGCCGTGGTCCTCTGGGTCAAGACCGTCACATTTTTCCCGCTGCCGCCATGGCTGATGGGGCAATTCTGGACGCTTGGCGTCGAGATCGGGTTTTATGTCGTCGTGCTCGCCCTCGTGATCCTGCGCCGTCAGACCTGGCTGCCGGCGCTTGGCTATCTGGCGATCGGGCTGTGCGGCGCCTACTGGGCGGCCCGGATTGCCGGCGGTGGCACGGACCCGTTCGGACGGATCACCCAGCTGATCCTGCTGCAGCATGGCACATATTTCGGCATTGGCATCCTGCTGGCGGATATGAACCGGCGCGGGTCCAACCATTGGCCCGCCATCATTGCCGGGCTTGCGGTGGCCGCTGTGCAGATCAGGATCTCTGCCGGCTGGGAAGCCGGGGCCGCCGGTCTGCAGGGTTACTGGCCTGTTGCCTTTGCCGTCTTCGCCCTGACCGTCGGGTTTACCGCGATTGCCCTGCGCTACAATGCGACCGTACATGCGGCGCTCACCCCCGGCACGGCTCAGGCGATCCGGACGGCAGGGCTGATGACCTATCCGCTGTACCTGCTGCACAACCACACCGGAAAGCCGGTGATCGTCCTGGCCGTCGATATGGGTGTCCCGCTGACTCTGGCCGTTATCCTTGCCATTGCGGTGTCCATTCTTGCGGCCTGGGTGGTCGCGCGGTTCCTGGAACCCCGCGTTTATGTCGCCGTCGCCTCGGTTTACGACTCGGTGAAAAAGGCGGTTCGCCCGCCGGCAACCGTCAACTCCTGAAAACCGGAGCTGTCCCGGCGATCCTGACCGGCGGCGCCGGGGGAACGGGGGCATGAGAACGCTGCGCGGCCCGCATTGCGTACCACAGCCCGGCCACCAGACCCGCCATGGCAAAGAATGGCGTTTCCAGATTGGGATAGGGTTTTGTCAGGCAGGCCTGGATCAGGATCGCGACGCAGCCCGCCTGAAGCGCGGCGACGACCTCGGCCGTGCGGGTCGCCTTCATGGCTGACGGCGGACGTGCCAGCAGGACCTTCCCGATGAACCACAGGTAGATCCCCGTCCCCAGCAACCCCAGACTGCCAAGGCAGACAAAGATCCAGCTGGACGCGCGCACGCTGCCGATGCCGGCGCCCAGCCCCGAGGTTTCGACCATATTGGTCAGCGCCTGTGTGTTCCAGCTCATGCGTTCTTCGCCGGAGTGGCTGTTCAGCTTGGTAAAGACGATCCGGTCCAGCATCTCGGACACGGCCGGGACCAGGCTGTAGAGCAGCACCATCGCTCCGAACATGGCCGGGATCGCCAGGGTCATGACCGAATAAAGCATCACCGACCGCCGGCTTTTGGCGACGGTGCGCAGCTGCCAGGCCAGAAACAGGAATGTGAATGCCGTCAGCGCCACATAGGCCGCGCTGGAGGTCGACCGGATCAGCAACAGCCCCATCAGCAGCGCAAAGATCGTGCTCGCCGGGGATTTTGTCGCCCCGAACCAGTAGCGCAGCCAGAACCCGTAAAGGCCGACAGTATAGTAGCTGAAGGCCGACGGCTCGGGGAAACCCGCGATCAGCCTGCGCACGCCCAGCAGCACCTGGCTGTCGAGGATCATCACCAGCCCTGTGCGCAGGAAGGCAAAGGGATTGCCACCGATATAGGGCGACAGAAGGTCTGCTATGGAAAACAGCAGGTGGATCAGCGTTGCCGCCGTCATACCTTTCAGCACCATATTCGCATCCGGATAGCGCCGGAACGCCGCCGCCAGCGCCACAAAGGCGCCGCCGGACAGGATCATCCTTATGACCTGCGCGATATTGCCGCCGACCGGGGTCAGGGGCGCCAGAAAGATGGCGCCCTGATCGCCGCGCCGGGCCAGAACAAACACCTCTGTATTGCCGGCATTGATCCGGGGCAGGAACACCGCACCGATCGCGATGACGATAACCAGAATGAGAAGGGAGAACCCCGGCTGCCCGGGTTTCAGCGTGCTGAAAATCTGCGACAGCGTGAACCCGTGCAGCAGCAGCGCAAGGAACAGTGCCACGATCCCGAAATCCGTAAGGGACACAGTGCCAAGACCCGAAAGGTTGAAGGCCGCAGAACTGTTGAAGGGCATGGTCGCAAAGAACAGCACAACCCCCCGCACCGGCCCGACGTAGAGGATCGCGAAGAAAACGAGGAAGGCGATAGGTGTTGTGACGACGAGCTGCATCTGGCGATTTCCCGATGTTGCGTTCAGGCTATCAGGGCCACCGGCAGCGACAAGAAAAAAGGCACCGCGAACGGTGCCTTTTCAGTGCCTATTGATCCTGAGATCAAGCCATCATCATGTCCGTAGCGTAGTAGATGTCGTCTGCGGTCAGCGTTGCGTTGTAGAACGTGACCGTGGTTGCACCGTAGGTCATGATCGTGTTGTCGCCGCTGTAGGACAGCGTGTAGCCGGTGCCGTCGGTCAGCTCGACCAGGTCGTCGCCAACGGAGAAGTCCCACACTTTGTCGTTGCCGTCGTCATCGTCGAAGACAAAAACGTCGTCGCCAACGGAACCGTCGAGGCCGGGGCCACGGTTGTCGCCGTACAGGACGTCATCGTCGTTGCCGCCAACGATACGGTCGTCGCCGGAGCCGCCGAAGATACGGTCGAAGCCGGAGCCGCCTTCGAGCTCGTCGTCGCCGTCACCGCCGAACAGCTTGTCGGAACCGCCCTGACCAAGAAGGGTGTCGTTGCCTTCTTCGCCTTTGACAGTGTCGTCGCCGTGGTTTGCAGCAACGAAGTCATCGCCGGAGCCGGCCAGCGCGATGCCGGTGTAGCCGTTCAGGCGGATTTCGTCGTCACCTTCCGCGCCATCGACGCGCAGGGGGCCGGCAAAATTCGGATCGCCTGCATAGTCGAGCGTATCGGCAGCGGCAGTACCCTGATCGGGGTTTGTGAATTCGATAGGCATGTTATGTCACTCCTGAAGAGAGTTAAGCTGAAAATTTAAAGCGCGTGGTACTTACTCGCCCTAAAGGGCCAACGCATATTTTATAGAATGAAGCAGATACGCCGCCAGCAGCCGGCCGCCCATCCAACGTCACCAAGCAGTTCCCCCACTCGACGAACAGATTGCGACACAAACCGGCCAAATTCAAGCCACATTTTTCATAGCCTCAAGGTTCGCACGCGACACCGTCACGACGACCCATCGAATCTATCAGAATCTGACCTTCGAAAAATATAATGAATTCTTGCACTTGAACTGCTTGGCATGTGCCCGATGTAAAAATGAGCGATGCCAAAATTGACCCTAGTTACATGTATAACGAATCATATCGCTCCCTCAATGTCCAGAGAGACGCCAACAATGAGCAAGAATTCGATCATACTGTTATTGATTTCGGCTATAATCGGCATAACGCCCGCCCATGCCGACACGCCCCTGACCGCTCCGGAGCTGGGCGCGGCGAGTAATTTTCAGGTGGGCGCCGCCCCCCGAAAGCAGCGGGTTGTTGAGGAAATGGGCCTGGACGATCTGCGCGACGGGCTTCGCTGGGGGGATATCGAACCCGCGGCGGGTCAGCTGAGTTTCGAACAGAAAAGTGGCCAGACCATTCTGGAGCTCGCCCGGAAGGGGCTGCTTGGATCGGTCACGATACATCCGTCAAACCCGGCCTTCAGCCAGGGCAACACGGCCACCTCTCCCGATGAGATTCGCGAATTTGCCGCCTATGGCGCCGCGGTTGCGCAGCAGCTGCCCGATATCCGGATCGAGGTCGCCAATGAATTCAACGGGCGCGGCTTTGTCAAAGGACCGGCGCGGGACATGACGCCTGCGGGTCGTGCCGAGCTTCTGGCGCAGATGCTGCAGGCCTTGGGCGCTGCGGGCGTGCCGCGCGACCGGGTGATCGGCGGCGCCGCACATTCCATCGCCGCCGGGTTCTTGTGGACTGTGCTTGACGCTGGCGGCGCAGATCATATGAGCGCCCTGGCCATTCACCCCTATACAACCGCGCCCGAGGCCCTCCCCCGGCAGATCGAGGTTCTGCGCCGACATCCAGATGCGGCCCGGCTGGATATCGAGATTACGGAGATCGGCACCACCGCGACCGGCCGGGCGACGGATTATCTGTGGCGCAACTACTGTCAAATGGCCCTGTCGGACGTGCGCCGGGTGGTCTGGTATCCGCTGGAGCTTCGCCAGGATGGCTATGCGCCGCTGCTGGACGCCGATCTGAGGCCGACCGAAACCGGGCGCGCCTTTCAGCGCATCAGGACCGATTTCATGGGACAGCCGGTTCGCGCCTACAACCCCGATCCGTTTACATACGGCTGCATCTTCGACGATCGCACGCTGGTCGTCTGGGGCGCGCCGCGTCAGGTTCAGGTGACAGATGACACGATAACCGCCAGCTCCGGCACGGGTGCCCCGATTGAAGGCGATATCCGGCTGCACCGCGACCGAGTTCTGGTTCTGGAGCGGGACGCGCCTCCGGAGCAGGGCACGATGGAAGAGGTGATCACGCTTGGACCGCTCAGCCTGCAGGCGGACAGTTTCGACCAGTTCAGCTTTCCGACAGAGCCTGTGGCGACCGTTCCGGCGGATCAGGATGCTGCGACCGGGTTTGAACGGGCCTTTCTGCGCCATGGCCGGACCCTGCCGATCCGGACATGCCCCGGACAGGACAGACCGCAGGCGCCCTGGTTCCCCTATCTGTGCAGTGATGACGCGGCCCGTACCGTCCTGCACGACCGGGGCTTCGCTCTGGGTGGCACCGCGCAGGACCCGGTCACCATCCGTCACCGCTTCGTCGCGCCCCGGGATATGCAGGTCGACGTGGCCGTCGTGACCGACATCAATCCCAATAGCGCGGATGGCGTCACACTCTCGCTCGTCCACAATGACACGCCGCGTCAGAGCCTGCGCGCATCCGGCAAGGAAGATCATATTTTCGACAGTTTTGCCGCTCGGGCAGGCGATGTTATCGATATCCTGCTGGAGCCGGGCAAAACACCCAAGGGCGATGCTGGCAAATTCAGAATATCCTTGTACGATCGGAAAGACCCTGGTGCGGACCAGGCCATTCCAGAAGATTGATAGTACGAAAATGACATTAACAGTCCGAGACAAGGTCAAGCGCACCGCCGGCCAGATCGCATGCCTTGCCCCACAGGCCCGGTATGATCGCGGAATCCTCGTTCTCTCGCATATGCGGGCGGCGACCACGGCCCTGTCCAATGTGATCTGCAGCCATGGCGCCGTTTCCGGCTATGGCGAAACCCATGTGCCGCATCATTCACGGATGAGCCCCGGGCTGGTGATCGTCAATCTGGCGCTGCGGCGCGCCTATTCGCCGGGGGCGGAGTTCTTCTTCGACAAGGTCCTGCACAACCGGCTGGATATCGCACCGCCACCTGCCTTTTATCAGGCCCGGGCGATTTTCATGATCCGCCGGCCTGCCCCCGCGGTCAAATCCATCTCCAACCTCGCCGCAAAGACCGGAATGGCGGAATATGTGCCCGCCAACGGCGCTGCGACCTATTATGCCGAACGGGTCGAACATCTGTCCGACCTCTGGGACAGCTTCGCGCCCGAGAAAAAGCTGGGACTGACGGCCGAGGCGCTGCTGACCGATCCGGAGGCGCAGGTTGCGCGGATCGGTGGCTGGCTCTCGCTCACGCCGGAGCTGAAGAATGAATATGTCAGCCATGGCGCCACGCAGAAAGGCGGCGGCGGCGATCCGCTCCGCAGTGCCGGCCTGACCCAGATCGAAGCCAGCCCCAAACCGGAAGACACCAGCGCTGTCGACGGTGTCAGCGATGCGCTGTCGGAACGCTGCCATGCAGCATTCGAGGCTCTGGTGACAAAGTTCGGGGCCGCGACCTAGCTACGGCGCGCAGTCACACCGCTTCGGCGCTTGCCTTCCGGCTCGCCCGGCGCTGGTCGAAATGCTGTTCGAACTGCTGGGGCAGCATGCCGGCCCGGCGCAGGACGACCTCGATCTCGTCTTGGTCGAGCACCGAGCTCCAGTAAGAATTCGCCGCGCTGATATTCCGGTCCTTGGTATGCGGATGCCCGGATGGCAGGTCGCTCTTTTCCTTGTCCTGGATTTTCTCTTCGGCTTCCCGAATACCGGCCTCGGAGGCCTCGGTCGCTTCCAGGCCAAGCTCTTCATAAAGCTGGGCATAGGTTCCGCGCGGATCGACCAGAAGATCGTCCATTGTGACCGGAAATACGTGGCCCGGATGGTCCTGAAGCGCCTTGTAGAGCTCTCCGTAGATCATGGTCCAGATGGCAGCGGCGCATTCCGGAATGCTCAGATTGTCCCGGTCCGGCAGCGGATCGTCTTCGAAATAGGCGCCGCCCAGCGTTTCCAGCATCTGATGGGCGTTGAAACGCCAGTTCAGCCGCTTGAAACTGGCGGCAACGGCCAGAGGCGGGCGGTAGGTAATGACAAGCGGCAGGCCAAACCGCGCCACAGCGGCGCGCGCCGAAAGCGCGGCCAGCGGATCTTTCCAGATCACGTTTTCCACCTTGCCGGAGAACCGCGCCTTGCGCAGCGACTGCCGCGACTGGCCGCCGATGACGTATTTCAGCCAGCGCCGCACACCGTTTTCATGTTCGAAAACACCGGGCTTCAGCCGCAGCGTCAGCGCCGCGATCCGGCGCACCAGGTCATCGAACGTGTCGTAATCATAGCCATTGGCGCCGGGGCATTCGAAATACCGGCTGATTGTCCTGTCGCCGCTATCGGCGTTCATGGGCTCGTAAAGCGCGGCGGAATGCCGTGCCAGGCCCAGCTGTGTCCCGACAACCGTGGTCCCCGACCGCGGTGTGCCTGTCACAAGGATCACGTTGCGCGCAAGTGAATGATCAATTTCCATCACTAAACCCCTGGATCAAGCTCTCTTGGTTTCAATGCATCAAATTCAATTTTCTGTAACCCGATACCAAGAGGTACGCCGGACCAGCCGGCAAGCTCAACACTCATAACCGAATCGTCTGCTCTTTCTTCAACTTCCGGTTAGGAAACAATCCAAACTCGACGGCGATATTGTGCATCAATCGTGACGAAAGTGCGGTCGTGAGCACAAATTCCTACACACACGCTGTGACCGCGTCAGATAGACTTATCATACCCCTGTTCAACACCTTTTTGCCTTATTTATCAGGCAATTTTGTGGCGGAAACCGGCTGATTGCGGCCAAATTGGGCGCCAAGCAGTCAAACTTGGCCACAGTCCCGCCTCATTTTGGATTCGCCGGACCACCCCCAAATACTTTAACTTTCCTTTAATGGTCGCCGTCGGGCCGGGTGTCACACCCCGTGCCGGAGATTTCTGGTGGCTGGAACATCGCGGAGCGGCTCACAGCTATTGTTGCCAATTCCGAAAAGAAATTGAAGCAAAGTCATCTAGGGGAAAACCATGTTCTTCAGCCTTTTCAAGTCCAGTTTCTCGTGGTCCAGCTGGGACTACAACCGCCGGTCGCACAGCGACGTGACCTATGACGACATCGGTCGCGGCGACAAGATCGAAGCCGGCTGCGGCGACGACACCTTCGTTATCGAGCCCTTCTGCGGCTATGCCTCTGTCGATGGCAATCGCGGCAAAGACACGCTCGATCTGTCGAACCTCGAACCCGACAGCTACGAACTCTGCACCTATAAGACCTGGTGCGGCGATCTTGTCGGCAAGGTTGTCTTCCTGGATGACGACGGCTGCCCCAAGGGTGTGCTGTGCTTCTCCGATATCGAATGCATCATCGAGCCCGAGCCCGAACCGGAAATCATGCCCAACGGCTATGTGGACGGGACCGATGAAGCCGACCTGATCGACCTCTTCTATGTCGATAAAGACGGTGATCAGATCGACAACGGCGATGCGTTCATCGGCACGAACCCCGGCCCGGATTATGACCTCGTTCTGGCGGGTGCCGGCAATGATACGATCTTTGGTGTCGAACAGGTTGACCGCGTCCGCGGTGGCGATGACGACGACCTGATCTACGGCGGCAACGGTGACGATGCGCTGTTTGGCGATGCCGACAATGACGAGATCTACGGCGAAGTCGGCAACGACAAACTGTATGGCGGCGACGATCAGGACGTGCTGTACGGCGGCTCCGGCGATGACCGCATGTTCGGCGGCTATGGCGACGACACGCTCTATGGCGGCAGCGGCGACGACGTTCTGTACGGCGATGCCGACAACCAGTATGAAGGCGCCTCCGGAAGCGATATCTTCGTCTTCACCACCGATGGCGGGCACGACCAAATCTGGGACTTTGTCTCCGGCACCGATTTCATCGAACTGGATGGCTATGTGCTGGGCAGTGTCGAACCGACGATTGTTTACGATCCGTCTGTTCAGAACTCCTTTATCACCTTCGGCGGAACCACGATCACGGTGCACAACCAGCAGATCGATATGGACGACTTCATCTACTCGTAACGTCCCGGGCCCCGCGCCCCACACGACTGAAACCACAAGAAAGCCCGCCACAATCTGGCGGGCTTTCGTCGTTTCCAAACTGAGAACGGTTAGTAAACCATACACTAAGGTTTGTGTCTTATTTCCTCACAAAGTTCCACGGGTCGCCGTTTTTCAACCATGTTTCGCCGTCAGCTTCTGGGTGACGTCGGACAGAAGGCCGGCACTTGCCATCCCGATGGTCCGGAGAAATCCCGACTGTCCGAAGAGGAAAAAAGATGCCCAAAGATTTCACTTCCACAGTCGAAGAATCCACTGTTGAGCTTACCGGCTTTTCAGACCCGAACACCTCGGGGCAGTGGTATTTTGATCGTCCCAACCAGTCCGAGATGTCGATCAATGTAGAATCCGTCTGGGAAGACTACACCGGATCCGGGATCGTGGTCGCGGTGATGGACTCCATCATCAACAACTTTCATCCGGACCTCGATGACAATTACGATTCCTCGCTCGACTACCACCTGGGCGAGAATACCGATGACTTCGACTGGGACAGCGTGATCAGCCAGCATTCCCACGGCACCGCCGTTGCCGGGGTGATCGCGGCCGAAAAGGACAATGGGTTTGGTGGCATGGGTATCGCCTATGACGCGACCATCACCAACTACGCGATGGACTTCTCTTCCTCCGACGTCACATCGCAGGTTCTGATGGGCATCAACCTTGCCACGAATGTCGACGTTCTGAATTGCAGCTGGTCTTACACGACCGCCTTTTCGGACAAGCTGACAATCGGGTCGGACGGCTACAACGCCCTGGTCAATGCCGTCGAAAACGGACGTGACGGTCTGGGCACCGTCATCGTATTTGCCGCCGGGAATGAAGGCGGCAGCGAATCCTCCAACTACCACGGCTATCAGAACTCTCCCTTCACCATCGCCGTGGGCTCGGTCGATTCGGAAGGCGAAGTCTCTGGTTTCAGCTCGCTCGGGTCCAACCTGCTGCTCTCGGCGCCCGGCGAAGACATTCTGACCAGCTGGGCCTATGGCAGTGTCCGTGAGATGAACGGCACCTCTTTCGCCGCGCCGGCCGTTTCGGCGGCAGCCGCGCTGATCCTCGATGCGAACGAAGACCTGGGCTATCGCGACGTGATGGAAATCCTCGCGCTGTCGGCACGGGCCGATCAGCTGGGCACCGACAGCCGCGTCGGGCTGGGTTGGGTGACCAATGGCGCCGACAATTTCAACGGCGGCGGCATGCATTATTCCGACAGCTACGGCTATGGCTACCTCAACGTGCATGATGCCGTGCGTCTGGCGGAAACCTGGGAATACCAGCAGACCTACGCCACCCTCCGGACAGAGACCGTCAGCCTGCGCATGAACGAGGTCATGACCGCCGGCGAAAACGATCACCTGCGCGTCGAGATCGAATTTACCGAGGATATGGAGATCGAGAGCGCGCAGCTCTCCATGCGTTTTGCCTGGTTCCATTCCAACGATCTTGAGGTCTACCTGACCAGCCCCGACGGCACTGTCAGCCAGCTGGTATATGACTATTCCACGGTCAACGGCGGCGGCGGCTTTACCAATTTCCCGTTCACGACCAACGCCTTGCTGGGTGAACTGGCGCGCGGCACCTGGACGCTGGATATCTACAACACCAACCCGGATGCCCTGTTGACCAACGGGTCCGGCCCGATGTCTGCCGCCCTGCGCGGTGTTGAGCTGTCGGTCTATGGCAGCGACCTCGAAGCGGACGACGTTTACTACTTCAACGACGAATTCGCGAACGGCTATTACGACGCCGAAGATCTGGCCGACCGGTCCACCGTCACGGATACCGACGGCGGGCGCGACAGCATCAACCTGGCCATGACCACCACCGGCAACCAGATCGACCTGTCCGGCGAACGGCGCAGCCACGTTGGCGGTCAGACCATCGTGATCGAACCGGATACGATCGAGAATGCCTTTGGGGGCGACGGCAACGACACGCTCTTCGGGTCGGAGGATGACAACTTCCTCTCCGGCGGACGCGGGAACGATACGTTCTACATCAGCGGCGGCGATGACACGATCGAAGGCGGTCAGGGCAATGACACTCTGGTCTTTGACTTCGACAGCTCGCTGCTGTGCCGGGCGACGCAGAGCCTCGATAACTTCTTCGGTTTCAGCTGGTATCAGAACCAGAGCGTGACGATCGAATACATCACCGGGATCGAGAATTTCGTCTTCACCAATATCGAATACACGCTGGAGCAGCTTCTGGCAGAGCTGGGCGACGCTGTGGTGACACCCCCCGTGATCGAGGAACCGGAAACCCCGGTCGAAACGCCGGAGGAGCCGGTGGTCGAGGAACCCGCTGTCGAGGAACCTGTCGTCGAGACACCGGTCGAGGAAGACCCGATTGTGGAAGAGCCGGAAGACACCCCGACCCCGCCCGACGCGACGGATGCGATCTACGGCACGCTCGGGTCGGATACGCTGCTGGGCGACCGTTACGCCAATGAATTTTATGGCGATGCGGGCGACGATACCATCCGGGGCCGTGCCGGCAGTGACACGATCTGGGGCGACGAGGGCGACGACCGCCTGTTCGGCGATGCCGGAAACGACGCCATCCATGGTGGCGCGGATGACGACCGGATCGTCGGTGGTGCCGGCAACGACACCATCTGGGGCGACGACGGCAATGACGTGCTTTCGGCGATCTCCGGCCAGAACATGCTCTATGGCGGCGACGGTGACGATCGGATTGTCGGCGGGCGCGATGCCGACACCCTGTTCGGCGGCGAGGGCGACGATACCCTTGTGGCCAGCCGTGGCGCGTCCTCTGTCATGGATGGCGGGTTCGGCAGCGACCGGTATGTCTGTCAGGATGGCGCCGATACGATCATCCTCAATTTCGAAGCCGGCGCGTCCAACCGCGTGATCGATTTTGACGGCGGAATGGACAGCATCATTGTCCGTCTCGGCGACGATGTGAGCGGGACGCTCGTCTATGACGAAACACGCACCGGCACCCATCTCGGGCTGGAACATGACGGCGTCATCGACTACTTCGCCTTCTTTACCGAAGCCGGGGTGGAAGCCCTGAACCAGCAGCTGCTGTTCGGCTGATACAATACCCCCGGATCCCGCCTGGGATCCGGGGGTTTCTCTTTATTTTCCGGCAATCAGATCGAGAATGCGTTCAGGATGAAGCCGTCCGACGCAGAGATCGCGGAAGGCGATCCAATTGCCCCGCGCCCTGCCACGACGGTCGATCCAGGGCTCCGGCTTCAATAGCTTTGCGTGGTTCGACATCACATTCCGCGCCATGAGCTTCAGCGCGAACCCGGCGGGGAGCGACTTCTTGCGCAACAGGTAAATCGCGTTCGCCACCTGGCTGTAGCCCAACAGTTTGCCGCTGGTTTCCCGCCCGGACCGTGTGCCGCAATGGACACCGACAAGCGATCCGACCTTGATCTTTTCGCCCGGCAGACGCGCGGCAAAATCGACATCCTCCTGCCAGCCGTAAAGCGGCAGCCGCTCATCGAACCTGTGTTCGCCGATCATGCTGCAGCGATAGGCCATATTGCACCCGTAGAGGCCGACGAGCTCCCGCTTGATCACCGGGACATCCGCCGCCGTACCTGCTGCGCTGTCCTCATAGGCCGTAATCAACTGCGATGCCTCGTCCAGCTCCACCCCGCCGGTATGGATGCCATCCGCCAGCAGCCGGCCGGTGAACCCGGCCGCTTCGGGGAAAGCGTCCAGTGCGCGACCGATCCCGGCAAGGGCGTCGCGCGCCGGCAGATAATCGTCATCGATGAAGAACACCGCATCACAAGTGCTCTGGACCGCGTCCAGCCCCTTGTTCCGCTGCCGTGGCAGGCCCTTTTCCGAATAGATCACCTGCAAACCGGGATAGCCCTCAAGGACATCCGCAGGCGGCAGGTCTGCCGGTTTCGTCACCACGAGAAGCACATCGCTTGCCGGCACGGTCTGACGGTAGACCCAGGGCAGGGTATCGGTCAGCGCGTCCGGCCTGCCGACGGAGCAAATGACGACGGCGATTTTATGAGTCATGGAGAGATCATCCTGTTCTAAGGAAAAGGGCCACGGCATCTTTCAGATACCGCAGCCCCCCTTGATTTGCCACTGTCGCAGCTGTCGGATCACATGCCAGTTTTTCCCAGCACCGCGCCAACCGTCTGCACCAGAATGCGCAAATCGCCGGCAAAGGACATGCTGTTGTGATAGTCGACATCCAGCTGGACCCGTTCGTCATAGCTGACGTCGTTCCGGCCAGACACCTGCCACAGCCCGGTGATCCCCGGCCGCATCGCAAGATAGGCCCATTTCTTGGCACCGTATTTCACCAGCTCCGGTTCGGTCACGGGGCGCGGGCCGATCAGGCTCATGTCGCCACGCAGCACGTTCCAGATCTGCGGCAGCTCGTCCAGCGAAGACTTCCGCAGGAAATTGCCCAGGCGGGTCACGCGCGGGTCGTTGCGCAGTTTCTGGTCGCGCGCCCATTCCTCCCGGGCCAGAGCATCGGAGGCCAGCAGAGCCTCAAGACGCGCCTGCGCATCAGGCACCATGGTCCGGATTTTCCAGCAGCGGAACAGACGGCCGCCCTGGCCGACCCGATGATGGCCAAAAAAGCCCGGACCGCCTTCAAGCCGCACGGCAATCGCCAGCAGCAGGATCACGGGGATGAGTACGGGCAGCATCAGAATCGAAAGCAGGATGTCGAACGTGCGCTTCAGAAACCCGGCATAGCTGGAAACGTAAACGAGGCCGGCACGCACTTCTGAAATTTCGGAAATACGATTTTCCGTCGTCGAAGTGTCACTCATGGATCTTTCCTTAAAAAAATCTTGATATGGCCAAACGCTGGGCCGCCCCCTGCCCTGATCAGCCATCGATATTGGTTTCATGTCCTTCTGGACACATGCGACAAGTTCCGCGGCTACCTCCCTAGCCCAAACCCTCGCATCAAAATTGGCCACTCAAAACGTGGGCCCGAAATGAAAATGCAGCCGAGCGAATCTTTCGGTCCGCGATGCTGCGCTGCGGAAAATGTCGTATAGCGCCCAAATAAAGTCAAACGCTAATCACAGTGTTGCCAGTTTTTTGCCTAATTCTCAACAATCGAATTAAGACATCAGTAAGTGTATGTTCCTGCATAGATATCTGGGTCCGCCTCGACGTCTGCCATGGTCAGGACCAGCCCGGTGGGCCGCAGACCGACGTGTTTCAGGGCCGCCAGTCCATAGGCCACGGACTTTCTGGAGGTCTTCCTGTAGCGCACAAGATAGAGAATGCTGTCCACGGCCGCGGCGATCGACAGGCCATCGGACACGGCCAGAACCGGGGGCACGTCGACGATGATGACATCGAACCGCTTGCCCAGTTCCTTGATCAGATCCTCGATCACGGCGGTGGAGACGCTGTCGGCCATCAGCGCCTCGTGCTGGCGTGTGCCGGTGACAGAGAACCCGAACCGTTTGACATAGACGATGGCCTTTTCCAAAGGCACGCGCCCGGCGACATAATCGGCAATGTCGGTCGCATCGGCGCCGCCCAGCTCCTTGTGCAGGACGGACCGCCGGGTATCGAGATCGACAAGGATCGCGCGTTTGCCGGCCATGGCATGGGACCGGGCCAGAGCGATGGAGGTCGCCGTCTTGCCCTCGTCCGGGAGGGAGGAGATGACAACAACGCTATGCGGCTTGCCCCGGGTCATGTTCAGCCCGATGACGGTCCGCAGCTGCCGTATTCGTTCGGCAAACAACGAATATGTCCCACCGTCGAGCCGCGCCAGAACCGACAACGGCCGCTGCAGCCGCTCTTTCGGGATCACGGTCAGAACAGACAGGCCGGTGGCGCGCTCCAGTTCGGTGCTCTGCAGATAGCCGGAACTGATCATCTCCATCGCCAGCGCCAGCAGAAGCCCGATCGTCAGGCCCAGCGTTGCGCCAAAGGCTGTCATCAGCTTGACCCTGGGCGAAAACGGCCCGCCGGGGATCTGAGCGGGGCTGACCATGCGCGCCTCTGCGCGCTGAATTTCGGCCTGGGCCCGGATCTCGCCCAGCCGGCTCAGCAGTTCTTCGTAAGACGACCGCGCCGCTTCGGATTCCCGCTCCAGCTGCCGCAGTTGCAGCGAGGAGGTCGCGATTTCCGACAGCTGACCCTCGATCCCGTCGACATCCGCCTGCAAGGACGCCTCCCGCGTGCGCAGGATGTCGATCTCGTTGCGATGCGTGGCCGCGATATTGCTGACCTCAGCCTCGATGGAGCCGTTCACCTGTTCGAGTTCCGAACGAATGCTGGCGCGGTCCGGATGGTTTGGCCCCCGGGTCAGCGACAGGCGCGAATCCTCGCGGATCAGTTCCGCCCGGATTTCCCTGAGACTGCTGATATAGGTCGAGCTCTGCAGTTCGGCCGCCGCGGCGGCCCCCTGGGAGGACAGAACCGTTTCGATCTGTTGCAGGCGGGCCTGTTCCGTCGCGCGGTCCGACCGTGCCAGCGCAAGCTGCTGGTTCAATTCGGCCAGCTGCTGTTCCAGAACCTCGATCGATGCGCCGGTCTGGTCCAGCTGGGTCCGTTTGAACGCCTCGACCTCGGCCTCAGCTGCGGCCAGCTCTCCGCGACGCTCTTCGACCTGCTGGGCCAACCAGCGCGTGGCCGATTCCGCGACCCGCTGACGTTCGTTCAGCTGCTGTTCGATATAGGTCTCGGCCAGGGTATTCGCGACCATTGCCGAAAGTTCCGGATCGACCGTGGCGACGGCAATTTCGATCACATAGGACTCACCTACACGCCGCACCGACAGCGACCGGCGGAGCTGATCCACGATCCGCATCTTGCGCCGTTCTTCGGGGCTCATGGCTGGCGCGGCGGCGGGATCTGCGGCAGGTGCAGACGGTCCGGAGGGGATCAGCGAAGTGATCCGCGATTTGACACGGTCCAGCATGCCGGGTTGTGCCATAGCCGGGTCGATAATGTTGAACCGGTCGATCCCGATGGCATCAACGACGCGGCCCATCAACGTGCTGGAGCGAAGCAGCGTGACCTCGCTCTCCACAATCGGATTGCTGAGCTTGAGATCGGAGACCACCTGATCCTGCGCCGCGATGACCTGCTGTTCCCGCGGGTCGAGCATGACAGTTGCCCCGGCCATGTAGGTTTTGGGCTGCACAACCGTAAAGGCAAAGAAGATCGCCGCCAGACCCACCATCATCGCAACGACCAGCCATTTGCGGTACCAGATCGACCGAATGATCCGGCTAAATTCGATCCGATCGTCCGCCTCACCGCCATAGTCGTTCTGGTTGGTCGTCAGAGCGCCGGGTTCAGGACTGCTGCCCGCACGTGTGGGCTTTAACTCGGCCATGGTACTAATCGCTCCTGCAACTGCTAAGAATTTTGGCGCCGGACGGCTGGCTCTCAAACTTGATGTTTACGAAAGGAAAGTTCGTTGCCAACTACATAGCCTTGTGCCTTAAGTCTCGGAAAGAATTATTTTCCGGAACTGCCCGAATGGCAATCATAGCTTTGAGAATACACAAAATTCTGCGTGAGCGAGGCGAATGACCGACCAGCAAGGGCAAAGTGCCTCCAGACGAGGCAGCGTCAACGCCGTCGTGTCGATGATCGGCCTCAGTTCCCAGCAGCTTTCCGCCTTCGTCATCACCCTTCTTGCCGCGCGCTACCTCACGGCGGCGGAATATGGCGTGTACACGCTGTCGGTGGTGTTTGTCGAATTCGTGATCATGCTGACCTACACCGGCTTTTTCCACTTCGTGGTCAATTCCGATGCAGACGATACCAGCGTTTTGTCGACCATGTTCTGGGTCCTGACCGGCATCGGCGCCATCGGCGGCGGGCTGATTTTCATCTTTGCGGATGTCCTGGCCAATGTCTTTGACGCGCCCCGCCTGGCGCCCGTGCTGCGATGGCTTGGCGCGCTTCAACCCTTTGCGTCGATGATCGGCTGGGGGTCGGCTGCGCTGACCCGGGCCGGAATGATGCGGCGATATTTCCTTTGTGTCGGCGGGTCCAACTTTGGTGCCCTTTTTGTGGGCATTCTGGCACTGATCTACTGGCAGTCGGTCTTTGCGCTGGTCGCCTTCCGGGCCGCGCGCATCGCTCTTGCGCTTGCCATGTTCTTCTTTAGCGTGCCGGAACGGCCGAAATTCGTGTTCGACGCGGCACTGGCGCGCAAGGCCGCCGGCTATGCCAGCGGGCTCTACGGTGCACGGCTGCTGACCTTCTTTTCCAACTTCGGCACCGACCTGATTCTGGCCTTCATCTTTTCCACGGCCGAATCCGGCCTCTACCGGTTTGCCAACCGGCTTGCCATGGCGACGGTGGAAATCGTCGCGCAGCCGCTGCGCAGTTTTTCGCTGAAAAGCTTCGGCCAGCAGAGCCGCAAGGGGCAGAGCCTCGACCCGGTCTTTGCCAATTTCTTTGGCGCGGGCACGCTTTTGATCGGCGGCGTTGCCGCCACGGTCATGGTCCTGGGCGGGGCCGTGGTCGACACGATGTTCCGCACCGAATATCAGGCCGCCATCATCGCGGTTCAGGCCCTGTCCATCGTCGCCGCCGCCCGGGTCACGCAAAGCATGGTCGAACCGATCTTTGCCGCGCGCGGCAATACGCGGGTCGCGATGTACAATAACCTCGGCCTGACGACGATGATCCTGATCTCCATCCTGATCTTCGCGCCGCAGGGGTTCCAGACCCTCGCCATCGCGCAAGCGGTGCTGCAGGTGCTGTCGGTCCCGATCACGCTGCTGGTCATCCGTCGCTGGGGCCGGATCGACATCGGGCCGGGGCTGAAGCGCGGCGGCAAGGCGATCGTGCTGGTGGCGATCTATGCCGTTGCTCTGGCCGGCTTTTACCTTCTGGTGTCGCAGTCCGGCCTGACCGAAGCCTGGGCCCTGATCGCCAGCATCGGCTTTGCGGTGGTGTTCGGGCTGAGCCTGGCCTTTGTCGGCCTGAAGTGGCGCGTCCTCAACCTGTCGATCTTTTCCGACTGACCGCCGGGGCGCCATCGCGTCATGCCGTCAGACCGGCGGCCCGCAAGGACCCCGGCCCGGTTCAGGCCGGGAACCAGCCGTCCAGCGCGGTCAGAAAAGCCCGGGCCGAGGCCGCCCAGCTAAAGCCCTCCGCCCGTTCTTTGGCCTGTTCGCTAAGGCTCGCCCGCAGTCCCGGCTCTTCTCCGGCCAGACGCCGGATGGCGGCAACCCATTCCCCCGGATCGGTGGCAGAGGCATAAAGCCCGGTCTGTCCGACCACTTCGGGAAGGGCAGCGCAGGGGGCCACGATGGCCGGCGTCCCATGGGCCATCGATTCCAGCGCCGGCAGGCCGAACCCTTCTTCTGTCGACGGGATGCAGGCGGCGACGGCTGCGTCGTAAAGCGCCGCCAGCTCGGCATCCGAGACAAACCCGGCAAAGGTCACATTGTCGGGGATGCTGTGGCCTGCGGCCTCAAAGGCGGCGCGGTCTGCCTTGCCGAAGAGAACCAGCTGCATATCCGCCAGCGCCGGATCGGCAAATGCCTGCAGCAGCACGCCGATGTTCTTATGCGGCAAGAGGCTGGACAGGCCGACGACAAAATCGCGCCCCGTCAGACCAAGCCGATCCAGCACCGTCCGGTCCGGTGCGGCCAATCCCGCCCCGCCGATGCCATTGGGCACAACCGCCAGCCTGTCCGGGGACCCGATCCCGCAGGTCAGCAGGCTGTCGCGCGAATAGTCGGAAATCGTGCAAACGTAGTTTCCGGCCGCGCCAGCCCGACGCGACAGCAGTTGCCGCCACAGCCGGGTTGGCAGCGAATAGGAGGCAGGCGTCGTGAAAACATGGGCGTCGTGCAGCATCGTGACATAGCCCGACCCGATCAGCGGCACGGTGTTGAAAAAACCGGCAATCACCGCCTCTTTCCGCAGGCGGGGCAGATCGCGCTGTTCCCAGGCAATCCCGTCCCGGGTGCCTGTGACCCGGGCCGGCAGGCCAAGGTCGCGCGCGGTATCAGCCAGCCCCGGCGGGATCGCGAGGGCGATGTCCCAGCGGCCGGGCGCCTCAATAAGCGCCCGCGACAGATCGCGCGCCACGGCATTGACCGCCGTTGCCTCTCCGGCCAGGAACCGGCCGTTGATCAGCAGCTTCGGCATCAGCGCCAGCCCAGCCATTTCGACAGGTTCAGCCGGTCCGTGATGGTCACGGCGATCAGCGGAAGCCCGACCCCCAGCACCGTCGCGATCAGAATGATCAGCGGCCAGCTGTCGATCCCGACCAGACGCAGGCCGATCCGGCTTCCGGCGGTGATCAGGATATGCGTGACGAAAATCGCCATCGTCTTTTGCCCGACATAGACAAGGAAGCGCTGAACGCCGGACATCACGCCAGTGGAGCGGGCCAGATGACAGGCCGCAAAGATCAGCGCGGGGCCCGCAACAAGCGCCGGGATATACCGGGCCTGGCTGGCGGGATAGCCGGGCAAAAGCTCAAGCGACTGCATCCAGGCCATCACGACCACCACGCACATGATCGCCGCTGAAACGGCAACAAAGGCGGGCCGCGTCAGATAGGGAATTGCGGCCTTGCCCGCCACCGCGGCCAGCAGAAACAGCCCGACGAACCGGCTGTTTTCCGGCCAGCCTGAATAGACATAGGGCGCCAACAGAAGGACCGCCCCCACGACCAAGGTCACACGACGGTCCAGCGGGGCGAGGACCCGCAGAATGATCATGGCGATGAACAGAACATAGAGGAACCACATCACAGCCGGCGGCCGGATAAAGATGCGCCAGGGCTGATATTCTGCGATCACGGCATTGGTGTAGCCGCTCATCATGAAGTGGATGGAGTAGATCACAAAACTCCACAGCACATAGGGCCAGACGATGCGCTGAAGCATCGAGGTGGTGAACTGAGCCCAGGGACGCTTTGCCATGCTGCCGGACAAAATGCCCGACACTTCGAAAAACAGCGCCATATGCGTGGAATAGATCACCACCAGCAGAAAGCGGACCCAGAATGTATCCTGCCCGGCATCCTTGGCCCCGACCAGCGCATGGCCAAAGACAACCAGGATCATCGCGATGCCCCGCGCCAGGTCGATCCGATCGTCCCTGCCCGGAAGTGCGGCCTTTTCAGTCACGTCTCTGTCTGCCTTCATCTGTCTTTGGTCCTACCTGCCCGATCTTGAAGCGGCGCAGGCAAACCTCTGCAAGCGCCCCATTTTTTACCGCCCGGGTCCGGCAAGCCATGTTACGATATCCTTGTCCACCTAAGGGGTTGCCTGCAAGCATGCCCCGCGTCAACAACGTATAAAAGCTTGTTAAGACATTATCGGAGAATTCTTTGGCTGACCTCATTTATATCATCGGTTCCGGCCGGAGCGGGTCCACCGTCATGGAACGCATTCTCAACACCGCGCCCCGCGTTGTCGGCGTGGGAGAGATTCACGCGCTCTGGCGGTTGCCGGTGGAGACGCTGCTGTGTTCCTGCGGCAAGCGGGTCCCGGAGTGCTCATTCTGGCAGGAGGCGCTTGGCCACGCCGATATCGGCCCCGCCGAACTGGCGCGGCTGGCCGAGCTTGAGACTAGCGTCGTGCGCAACAAATACCTGATGACCCTGCGGTACAATCTGGACCGGATCCGCGCCGATGACCGGCTGGCGGAATTCATTGATCTGCAGCGGCGGCTCTTTGACGGGACGCGCAAGGCGGGCGGTGGCGACGTCGTGCTGGACAGTTCCAAAGCCGGGCCGCGGGCCTGGGTGCTTGCCGCGGGCCTCTCGCCCGTCTTTCTGCATGCCTATCGCGCGGCGGAGGATGTGATCGCCTCCTGGCGGCGGCCAAAATTCGAACCCTCGACCAATTCGCCGATGAAAAAGCCACCAATCCGCGAGGCCGCGGCGGACTGGATCAAGGTGGAACAGGCGGCGCGGTCCCTGTCGCGCAAATCGACGCTGCGCCGGATCGACTATCCCGATTTCTCGCGGCATCCCAAAGCCGCGCTTGAGCGCGCGCTTGAGCCCGATTTTCCGGGGCTTGCCGGTGAAATTTCCTGGGTGTCGGAAAACTCTGTCCGGCCTTCGGAGAATTACCACTCCGTCCTGGGCAATCCGGACCGGTTCAGCCGGGAGGATATCGTCATCCGTCCCCAGCATGCGACAGACCGGTCCAAATTCGCCGCGCCGGAGCGTATTGCCATCCAGCTGATCGGCAAAGGCCTTCAGGCGATCTATTCGTAAGGGATCAGGCAGCGCTCGCCGGCATCAGCTGACCGGCGAGCTTGCCAGCCTGTCGCTTTGACGGCCAACGATACGGTTCAGCATCGCCGTCACCGGCTTTTCCACCCGGCGGTGGAGGAAAACAGCCACCAGATGCGCCAGAACGAATGCGAAGATCGCCGCGGCCACCTGGGCCACCGGCCCTAGCGACTGAAGGCCCGCCGCATTGCCGCCCTTGAACACGATCTGCAGCACGAAGGAATGGAAGAGGTAGAGCACATAGCTCGCCGCGCCCAGTTCCATCCAGAACCGGCTTTTGATCGACAGGCCGCTGCGTTCGATCAGCATCGCCCCGGCCACGCAGAGCACTGCCGGAATGCCAAAGACCAGAACCCGGGACAGCATGAGCTGCGAAAAGCCTTCGGGGCTATTCATCAGCACAAAACCCGCCACACCCAGAGCCAGCAGAGCCGCGCCCGCGACCCGGTCATGGCGACCCGCGCCCCAATTCGCGATCCAGAGCTGGGCCAGACCGACCCCTGCCGCAAATTCCAGCAGGATCGGATTGGAGAAGAAGGACAGCACGACATTTTCCGGCGACAGGGCAAGCCCCAGAAGGGCCAGCACCACCATCGTTCCCATCAGCGCCAGCGCGCGGACCCGGTCCGGCAGGAAGATGAGCAGGGCGAAAACCAGGTAAAAGAACATCTCGTAGTTCAGTGTCCAGCCCACGCCCAGCAGCGGCATGATCGCGCCATGCGCCCTTTCGAACGGGATAAAGAACATGGATTTCAACATGTTGCCAATTGTTCCGTCGACCGGCTGCACCCCGACAGGCGAGGCGCCGGCGATCACACCCAGACCAATCAGCCAGAGCGCCAGCCAGTACATGGGCCAGACGCGGATGATCCGTCGCAGCAGGAACCCACCCGGCGCGGGCGGACGGCCATGTTCTGACAGGGCGATCACCACGCCCGACAGGACAAAGAAAATGTCGACGCCCGCGGCCCCAACAACGACGCTGTGCACACCGGGAAAAGTGTTGCTCAGGATGTCGATAGAATGGTGGACGACAACCATTCCGGCTGCCACCGCGCGAAGCACTTGAAGGTTACGAATTGTCTGCAACAATGGGACCAAAGCAAGGGGCCAACCTGGCCGGACAACTGGTACCAATCTCAGAAATTTGTCTTAAAAATTTCCTAACGACGTTACCAAATTTTCGGGAAAGAACAATCCGCAATGCCTGATCTTCTGCTGAACGCCCGGTTTCTGATGCGTCAGCCGACCGGTGTCGACCGTGTCGCTACAGAATTAATCGCTGCCTTGATCGAGCTTGGCCTGCCTGACGGGTTCGGCGGGTTGTCGGCGCTGCATCCCCGCGGCGATATCGTCGCCCCGGGCGACCGGCCGAAGGCGATTCTGGACATGGCGCGCGCCACGAACTCCGAGCTGCGCGGTCATCCCTGGGAACAGATCGCCCTCCCCCGGGAGGCCGGATCGGACTGGCTGCTGTCGCTGTGCAATATGGGGCCTGTGTTCCGGCGACGGCAGATCGCAATGCTGCATGATGCTCAGGTGTTCCGTCAGCCGGAGAGCTATTCCCGCGCCTTTCGGACATGGTACCACGTTATGCAGCCCCGGCTTGGCCGCCGCGCCGCGATGGTGCTCACGGTATCCGAACATTCCAAGAAGGAGCTGGAACATTTCGGCGTGGTCCCGCCCGGAAAGGCCCGTGTGATCCCCAACGGGGCCGATCATATCCTGCGCGTGCAACCCGACCTGGGCGTGCTGGCGAAACACGGGCTGGAACGCGGCCGGTTCCTGCTGGCCATCGGCAGCCTTGCACCACACAAGAACCTCGCCATGCTGATCGACGCGGCACGGCGCCGGACCGATCGGTCCATTCCGCTGGTGATCGCCGGCGGCGGCAATGCTCAGGTCTTCGGGGCGGCCGGACTGCAGGCCTCGGAAGACGTCCGCATGATCGGCCGTGTCTCTGATGAAGAGCTGCGGGCGCTTTATGAAACGGCCACTACGCTGGTCTTCCCGTCACTGACCGAGGGGTTCGGACTTCCGCCGGCAGAGGCGATGTTCTGCGGCTGTCCGGTCATCTCCTCCACCGGCGGCGCGGTGCCCGAGGTCTGCGGCGATGCGACCCTGTCACGCGACCCGACGGACAGGGATGGATGGACCGATGCGATGGACCAGGTCACCGCTTCAACCGAGCTCTGCCACCGTCTGGCAGAGGCGGGTCGACAGCGCGTCGCCCGGTTCACATGGCGACGCGCGGCCGAGACGCTGAATGCCTGTCTGGCAGAGCTGCCGTCGACTTAGCGCAGGAACCTAGCCAATCGCCCCATATCCCGCAGGCGGTGACAGCGTCCAGTTCCCTGGCTCCAGTACCAGGGTCGCGAGAGCGCCCGTGTGCGATGCAGAGAACCCGACCAGCGGCACGATCCGGGTCAGGTCCATGCCGGATATGTCCAGCCCGCCGGTTCCGCTGGCCGGATCCGCCGCCGGGTCCACATTCCAGTCCGTCATATAGTCAGCGCGGATCCACATCAGCCCGGCGTCCGCGTCAAAAGCGACCTGAGCCGTGCAATCTGTCACAATCCCCGATCCGACAGAAACGGACCCGCCGGAATATTGGATGTTCGTCCCCAGAATGCCGGACCGGTCAATGCCGTTGGTGCCGCCGGCCTGCGGCGTGTCGGGCAGACCAAGGCCCAGAAATGCACAATCGCCGGTCAGCGCAATTTCGAAATACCGTTTGCCGCCATTGCTGGGCGGTGTCCCGCGCGCGTAACGCGATCCGGTGGCCGAGCTTCGCAAAGCCGTATCGTTCAGGGAGGTGACCGTCGAATAGGTGAAATCTTCGGTCCCGAAGGTCGCATCATAGGAGCGGACCAGCGACGGCGTTATCAGGCTTCCGCCCTTGGGCACGGAGATTTCGCCGCTGGCCAGTTCCAGCGCGGCAGACCAGGCGATCTCTGTGTCGCCGGGCAGCGGGATATCGATGGAAAAGGGCGTCGCCCCGGCATAGGTGTCGGTGATCGTGGCACTGCCGGTCGCCACGACGCTGTCGTCAGAGACCTGACGCGCCGTCACGGTGATCACGCCGGGATCCGAATAGTAGCCGGTGACGGTCAGAACGGTGCCGTTCAGAGAGGACCCGATGCCGACAAGCTGCGGTTTGACCTCTGTCAGCGGGTAGGCCGTGGTAAACCCGTCGCTGCCGTGCAGAGTTCGCAGCGCAGCGGAAATCGCCTGGCCGATCCGGCGCTGTTCATCGGAGGTGACATGCGGATCGGGGCTCTGCGCCGCGATCTTTCCGCCCAGATCATGCTCCACAAAGTACATCTTGGCATGGCCCGAGCCGTTATCCGTGATCGCGCCACTGATATCGACGGTGTAGCGGCACATCGCTTTACGCGCGGCGTTCAGCGCATCCGTGTAGGGATCACGGGCCGAGAGGGTGTCGTTCCAGACCGGGGCGAGCTGCACCACGAAATAGGGCGGTTCTACCCCCAGCACATCGACATCGGACTGGTAGACCTTCTGGTGCTCTGCCCCGTAATTCACGATATAGGCGCTGCCTGTATCCTCTGCCGTGCGCGCGGGATTGGTATCGGCCTCGCCCTGCCATTGCCCGGTGCACTGGATATAGACCGGGCGCGTTTCTGCGGCCAGTTCGGCCCGGAGCTGCCGGTTGGCGTAGCATTTGTATTGCCAGCCCCGGATCGTGTCGCTTTCACCCGAATGATAGGCCGCGATCTCTCCGGGCGGCATGAAGTAGCGGATCGGTTTGCCGGCGCTCGACGCCTTCCAGAACCAGGTTTCCTCCGCATGGGCAAAAAGCCCATTGTCGCGGATATCAACCGCAATACCAAAGGACGGACCCACGGGGATGCCGTCCCCGATAACGGTGTATTCGCCCTGCGGCGCGCTGATGGTATCCCCGCCGATCACCACGTCAGCATCCCCGTCGTTCAGGATCGCATAGGGCACAAGTGCGTAGGTCTCGTCCGGGCCAAGCGTGTTACCGTCATTGTCGGCCTGCCGGATGGTGGGAAAGGCGCCGCGATACTGGGCATCCGTCTGGCCCGGGTTATTGCCAAGCGTGCCTTCATTCGACTGACCCCAACGCCAGACAAAGGCGATACCTTCGGGCACAATCAGTTCCGTGACGGTCAGGTCGAAGGCGGGCAGCAGGGCTGTCGTCCCGGTATCGTCGGTCACCCGGATCGCGATATCCGCAAAACTTCCCCATTCGGTCGCGGCCCCCGACAGGATGCCGGTTGCGCTGTCCAGAACGATACCAGCCGGCAGGGTGCCGGTGGCCAGATCAAAGAAATAGGGCGGGACACCCCCCGTGATCTGAGGTTCAAACAGGTAGGGGGCGCCCTCTGCCACGTTCAGGGATGGGGTGCCCGTTATTGAAAGGGTCGCAGGGGTGATAGTCAGGCTGAAGGCGGGCAGAGCCGCGCTTGCCCCCTCCGCATCGGTGACGGTGATCACGAAGCCCGTATAGCTGCCATGGGTCACCGGCGTGCCGGACAGAAGCCCGGTATCGGGGTCCAGAGCCAGCCCGGCCGGCAGGCCGGTCCCGGTACTGGCGAACATATAGGGCGCTGCCCCGCCAATGACCGCAGGCTGAAAACTGTAGCTCTCGCCGACCTGTCCGGTCCCCCCGGGCTGGCCGGAGATGGCGAGCGGCACCGGCTCTTCCTCGCCCGGCTGAATGGTATCCTGCGCCGTGATATAGCCACGGCAGAGCAGCACCAGCGTCGCGGCGGTTCGGGTCCAGACATTATAGGCGCAGCGCTCGCCTTCGGGCATATCGGCCAGAACCGCCGCAGTCAGGATGACCTCATCGCCGCCGACCGCTTCGATAAAGGGCGCGGCGCTGTGATCCGTGGCTATGGTGACGACGATCTCGGCCGGATCGGTCCGGCCTGAAATTGCAAATCGCAGGTCCTCGCCGTCAAAAAAGTGAATGTTCCTGTATTCGCCCGCGACAGATGCGTTGATCTTGATCGACTTCATGACGTTCATTCCTCCAAAGCGCCGGACGGGAGGAAGATTGTCGAAACTGGTTAAAGAAATCGGACCAGACCGTACGGTCTAGTAAGAAACGATTTACGATTTAGGCAAAGCTTTCAGGCCGCGGCCCTACTGGATCGCCGCCGTATGGCTGAGCGGCGCCTCGGCATACCAGCCCTGCCCGATCCCCACGTTCACCTGTGCCCAGGACAGCGCATAGCTGCGCCGCGCCGAGGCGAGCTGAAGCTGGGTCGATGTCAGGCTGTCCTGAGTGCTGAGCAGGTCAAGCAAGGTGACAGAGCCAAGCCGGAACGCCTCTTCCGACAGGTTCTGTGCGTCACGATAGGTCACCTCGGCCTTGCGCAGCGCGCTCATCCGGTCGTCGGCCTGATCGAGGCGAACCAGCGCGGTCTGGACCTCTTCCAGCGCGTCGACAACTGTCTGGCGCCAGTCGATTTCGGCCTGTTCGACGCGGGCGGCGGCTGCATTGCGCCGGGCCAGCCGCGTCGGCCGGTCGAATATGGGCAGGGTCAGGCTGGGGCCGAAAGAGACAGAGCTTGTCGTCGCCGCGGTCACGGTACCACCCAGACGAAGGGAGGGGTAAAGCTGAGCCTCCAGCACGCCCACCTCGGCCACGGCCGCGGCAAGCCGGGCTTCTGCAGACCGGATGTCGGGGCGGTTGCGCAGCAGTTCAGAGGGCACGCCGGTATGGACGCCATTGCGCGGGACGGGCTGCGTCCCGCCCTTGCGAAGCTCTGCATTGATGGTCGCGCCCGGCTCTGCCAGAAGGGCGGCCAGTGCCAGGACAGCCACGCGCTGGCCGGCGATATAATCGGGCAGCTGTGCGGTGGCCAGGTCCAGCTCTGCCTCGGCGCGCCGCACCTCAACCCGGGTGGCATCGCCGACATTCGCCCGCAGATTGATATTGTTGACGATCTCGCGCTTGTTGGCGACAGCGCGCTGCTGGATCGCCAGCGTCTGCTGGAAATACCGCAGATCGAGATAGGCGCTGACAATGGCCAGCTGAATGGCCAGCCGTGCGGAGGCCTTGTTGAAAACGGCCGCCATGAGGTTGGCGCCGCTCTGTTCCCGCTGCCGCTTTGCGCCGCCAAACAGATCGATCACAAAAGACGGTGAGCTGGAGCCGCGCAGGCTGGTATCGCCGGCCACACCTTCAGTTTTGACGCCGAGCGCAGAGAGGGTGATATCGCCGGAAATCTGCGAATTCGGGCCCGCCGCCTGCAACAGATATTCCGCTTCCAGGATACGGGCCTGTGCGGCCTGGACCGACAGGTTCTGGCGCAGGCCCCGCTCCATAAGAGAGTTCAGAACCGGGGCGCGGAACGCTTTCCACCAGTCATCCTGCGCGGCCTGTCGCAGCGCGGAATGCGGCGCAAAGGCGAAACTCTCCGCCATATTGATCTTCGGCTTCATGAAGTCCGGCCCCACGACTCCGCAGGATGCAAGGGCCAGCAGCGACGCTGCGCCGACAAATGTCTTGATGGTCATTGATACTGCTCTTGCCGTTCGGCTGAATTGTTAAAGCAGGCATACCATCGAATTGCCCATTTCAAGACATATCAAGGACACGGGCACGCGTGTTACCGCAGATCCGTTGCAAAAGTTCAACGGTCTGGCCCTTCTTGCCGCGGATTTTCCGCATGGCGGAGGATTTGGGTCAGCCGCCCAGGTCGTCCAGCGCGGCGGAAATGGTGACGATGAGCGTCTCGCCGGGCAGAAGCGGCGTCTCCAGCGATACGTCGGATCCGGAGGGGCGCCCCGACCGCGGGGTCTGAAGCGTAAAGTTCAGCGACACGGCGTCGGAGGCCAGCAGAGCCCCGGAGTTCCCGCCCGTCAAAAGGCCCAGAAGGTCTGTGAACCGCTGGTAGCGCAGCTCAAGACCGTCAAGCTCAACCCCGGCGGACTGCTGGCCGGTCAGGGCCTCGTCCCGCTGATTTGCAAGGAATTGTACCCGGTCACGCTCGGCATTGCCGATGGCGCGGGTGGCCTGCATTTTCGCCGATTCCAGCTCCAGCACCCGGCTGCGCGCATCGGCGTCGCGCTGTTCGACGACAGAAAGGCGGCTTGATGTCTGCAGCCCGCGTTCCTGCAGTTCGCGCGCATCGTCCAGGGCCTTGGCGGCCGAGAGGACGATTTCTTCCTGCACGGCCATGCGGCGGTCGTAGTTTTCACTCTGCGCTGTCAGAACCTCGATCTCGCGATCCCAGAAGTCCTGAAGCTCCGTGGTGCGCTGGCGCAGGCTGGAGAGAACGCTTTGTTCATTGGCCAGCAGCGTGTCCAGATCTACAGCCGCCGGCGAAGGGATCCGCGCCTTGAGAGCATCGCTCAGGACAAGTGGCTGATCATCCTCTTTCAGCATGGCCTCGAACCGGGCCATCCGGACTACCGCTGCGGCAATGTCCAGATTGGTTGTCCGCAGATTGCTTTCCGCCTCGGTCCGGGCGCGGACCAGTTCGTTCCGCGTCATGCCGCTGGTCTGGCTGCCGCCGGACAGGGCCAGAGCGGAGCCGACGGTCATGCCGGGCAGGTAATCGACCCGGCCCGGATTGCTGACATCCCCCGCGACCACAATCGGCGCATAATCTGCGACAGCAAGGCTGACACGGGGCGACACATAGAGCCCCTGAGTTTCCATGGCCGTTACCAGCGCGGTTTCCGCGTCATCGAGGGTCAGCCCTGCAACCGTCACTCCGCCAAGATCGACCAGCCGGACCTGCCCGTCGGCATCGACCGAAACCAGTTCGGAAGTGGTGGCACCGGCATAAAAAATGTTCAGCTCGTCGCCTGCGACAATGCGGTACCCCTCTGCCCAGCCAGCTGGTGCCGAGAGTGCAAGCGCGAGAACCGCAGACATGGTCCGGACTGACAATTGCATGATCGGCTTCTCCTGAAATCTGTGCCGGTATCATGACGCAGGCAGCAAAGGCGACGCAACCGAAATATTCTGCACGGCAGCATCCGCCGAAGCGCGCGCCCGGCGTCGGCAACCCCGTGCCGATCGCAGGGCCATCAGGATCATGTCAGAAGAGGAAACTGCTCTCCGTCAGGTCATCTGCCGCGACGCCGCGCAGGACGGCGATGGTGGACACGCCGTTATCTTCCTGTGCCTGCAGCAACAGCGAATTGCCGTGTTCGGTTATCTTGAGATCCGAAAACTGCAGGTCGAAGCTGGTCAGGTCGAGCACGTCACCTTCGCCCGCGTCAAAATCCAGCACGATGTCCTTTTCATAGCCGGGGCCAAACACAAAGGTGTCGCTGCCTTCACCGCCACGCAGGCGATCGCGGCCGGAGCCGCCAATCAGAATGTCGTCGCCGTTGCCGCCGACCAGCAGGTCATTGCCGGAATCCCCGAACAGCGTATCGTCGCCACCCCGGCCCATCAGCCGGTCGGTTCCGCCACCACCAAAGAACATATCGTCCCCGCCCAGACCCAGCAGAACATTTCGCCCGTCGTCGCCTGCCAGAACATCGCCGCCGGCCGCACCGCGCACGGTGCCGCTGACAAACTCGTCGGGGCGCAGGTCGTTCAGATCGTCGACATAGTTCGCCGCCTCTGCATAGCGGGCAAGCTGATCCTCGGATGCGCCAAAGGTCGGGGCATCGGGGCGCGCCTCGGCGACCGGAGCGCGGAAGTCGTAGACGTCAAAGGACGGCGTTTCATTGTCCGAGATCACGTCATTTGACAGGTGTTCGGCCATGAATTCCGATGTCGACAGGTTTGCGTCGGCTTCAAAGACGCGGATGTGGCGGGTGGTATTGTCCCCGGTTGAAGACGCCCCGGAATGCACGATGAAATCAACCGTGTCGCCGGCCGCGACCTCGACCCCACGCAGGGCGATCTGTGCCGTGCCGGTCACCGTCTGCTCTGCAATCGTTTCGCCGTTGACGCGGATCTCGATACGGATACCGTCCGTGCTGTCATCCGAAACGTCCCAGCTGCCCGCGATATCAAGCGCTCCGGTCTGTTCGGCCGTGAACCGTTCCACCGTCGCGCGGAAATCGTTATTGCGGCGCCCGAAGCTGACCGGGGTCAACACATCGGCCGACATCTGGAAGGGCCGGTTCCACTGATTGCCCAGATAGGGCGTCCAGCTTTCGCTCATGCGGCTTTGCCCGTCCATGACGGTCAGGTCGAAATCACGCTCGACCCCGTTCTGGATCTTGAGGCCGAAATAGCTCCAGGGTCCGTCGGGATCGGCGGTCAGGTCAAAATCGTAAAAGCTGTCGGCCAGAAGTGCCGCGTGATCGGGATCGGCGCTGAGCACCATATCCGCGCCCTGCACATAGATCGGTGCATCCGAAAGCGTGGCCGGACGATCGATCACAGCACCGGAGGCATCGCGGAAGGTCAGACCCGTGCCGGAGAACTGTACCGACTGGGCAGAGCCCCAGACCAGCCAGGTTCCATTGCCGAAATCATAGAGTTCAACACCGGGGCCGGCCTCCATCTGAACCGGGGTCGCGCCGGTATCAAACAACGTCTCCGCAAAGCGGAAGCTGTCGAGCACCGGGTTGGCGGTATCCGTCGTGTCGAACAGGCCCATATCCGCCGTGCGGTTATAGTTTTCGTCAAGAAGCGCATACCAGGAGGCGGCGGACACGCCGCCGGCGGCCAGCACGGCCGCCATTTTGGCCAGATATTCGGAATTCGCCATCGGATCAGAGGACTCGGCCGGCAGGGCAAATTCCGTCACCACGAGATCGGGCCGCTGATCGGCCGGAAGCGTGTCGAGAACCGCGTTCAGCTGCGCCAGGGATTGCGCAACTTCGATCGGGTCCTGGCCATAGGGATGGATATCCAGCGCATCCATATATTCAAAGGCGCCCTGATCGACGAGGATCTGGACATAGCCTGTTGCGATGGAATGCAGCGCGCCGCCAACGATCTGGACGTCGCTGTGACTGTCGGCCACCCGGTCGTGCACAGCCTTGAGGATGTCTGTATAATAGGATGCCCTCTGTTCCAGATCCGTCGTCGCTGCGGCGCCTGTCACGAACTGGCCATCCAACCCGTTGAATTCGTTTCCGATAACGATGCTGTCGATCGACGGGAATTCGGTGAGAACAGCATCGACGTAGCGGGCAAAGGCGGCGATGCCACGGGCGGAGGTCACCGTATCGCCATTGTCATAGAGCGGGTTTCCACCGGGATGCAGGGTCAGCGTCACGTCCAGCCCGGCGGCGGCCATCTCGTCGAAATAGCTGGTTCGGAAATCCGAGAAATCGTAGGTGCCGCGTTCGGTCTCGACCAGGCACCAGTTCAACCCGTCGCGGATCTCTTCCGATCCGCTTCTGGAAATCAGCTCAAGCAGGTCGGCAAGATGGCGCTCGCCATATTTTCCGCCGTGGGAAAAATGTGTCGCTACACTCAAGTCCATTCCGGTTACTCCGTCTCAATCCGTCCTCGCCCGGAGCGGACCTTGCTGGACGGCTGTGGTGGAAATGGGGCGGCTTTGGAGTGACATCGTGTTGATTACAGGCCAATTTGCCTAAATTGCGGCGTTAGCGGAAACAGTGTTCGCCGCTGTCTCATCGATGGTTTCAACGCTCGGCGATTGTGGAGTGTGGCGCAGCCGCACGAGATATATCAGTCCTACTTATGCTTACGATAAGAAGACTGGTGTTTTTCTTATTGATTTCCGTTGGTATCGTCCGCGCAAGGACGTCGACTCGCGACGTATTGCTCTGAGGGAGAGAACCATGGATGGCAATGACGCACCCAAGGCCGGCGGCTGCCCGGTCATTCACACTGGCACTGAAGGCCGCACCAATCGCGACTGGTGGCCGAATGCGCTGAACCTGAAAATCCTGCATCAGAACACGCCCGCCGGGAATCCGATGGAAAAGGGCTTCGACTATGCAGAGGCCTTCAAGACGCTGGACCTCGCTGAGGTGAAGGCGGATATCGAAACCGTGCTGAAGGACAGCAAGTCCTGGTGGCCCGCCGACTGGGGGCATTACGGCCCCTTCATGATCCGCATGGCCTGGCATTCCGCCGGCACCTACCGGATCGGCGACGGGCGCGGCGGGTCGACCTCCGGCTCGCAACGCTTCGCGCCGCTGAACTCCTGGCCCGACAATGCCAACCTGGACAAGGCGCGGCGTCTGCTCTGGCCGGTAAAAAAGAAATACGGCAACGCGCTCAGCTGGGCCGATCTGATGATCCTGACCGGCAATGTCGCGCTGGAATCCATGGGGTTCAAGACCTTTGGTTTCGGCGGCGGGCGCGAGGATATCTACGAACCGGAGGAAGACGTCTACTGGGGGACGGAGGAAGAGTGGCTCGCCACCTCCGACAAGCCCAACAGCCGCTACAAGGAAGGCCGGGCGCTGGATAACCCGCTGGCCGCCGTGCAGATGGGCCTGATCTACGTAAACCCCGAGGGGCCGGACGGCAATCCGGACCCGCTGGCCGCGGCCTTTGACATCCGCGACACCTTTGGCCGGATGGCGATGAACGACGAGGAAACCGTCGCGCTGATCGCGGGCGGCCATACCTTTGGCAAGACCCACGGCAAGGGCGATCCGACCAAGGTCGGGCGGGAGCCCGAGGCGGCGGAGATCAACGAGATGGGCTTTGGCTGGACCTCCGGCGACGGCAAGGGGGGCGACAATGCCTTTACCTCCGGGCTTGAAGTGATCTGGACCACCACGCCGACGCAATGGGGCCACGGCTTCTTCCACAATCTCTTTGAATATGAGTGGGAGCTGACCAAATCCCCCGCCGGTGCGCATCAGTGGACGCCCAAGAACGCAGAGGCGCAGGACAGCGTCGCTGATCCGCATGTCGCAGGCAAGAAGCGCACGCCGAACATGCTGACCACCGACCTCGCCCTGCGGATGGACCCGGATTACGAGAAGATCTCTCGCCGGTTCTATGAAAACCCGGATCAGTTCGCGGATGCCTTTGCCCGCGCCTGGTTCAAGCTGACCCACCGTGACATGGGGCCGAAGGTCCGCTACCTCGGTGCCGAAGTGCCCGAGGAAGAGCTGATCTGGATGGATCCGGTTCCGGAGGTCGATCACCCGCTGGTGGGAGACGCCGAGATCGCCACGCTGAAGGACATGATCGCCAAGAGCGGCCTGTCGCAGCGGGACATGGTCTATACCGCCTGGTCCTCTGCCGCGTCGTTCCGCGGATCGGACAAGCGCGGCGGGGCCAATGGTGCCCGTATCCGTCTGGCGCCCCAGAAGGACTGGGAGGTCAACGAGCCGGAGAACCTGGCGCGCGTCCTCATGGCCTATGAGGCGATCAAGTCGGAGTTCGACGGTTCCGCCTCCGGCGGGATGAAGATCTCCCTGGCCGATCTGATCGTGCTGGGCGGCTCCGTCGGTGTCGAAATGGCGGCGAAGGCGGGCGGGCATGACATCACCGTGCCCTTCACCCCGGGCCGGACCGATGCGACCGAGGCGCAGACCGATGCCGAAAGCTTCGATCCGCTGGAGCCGCTGGCCGACGGGTTCCGCAACTATGTCCGCCCCGACTATACGATCCCGGCGGAACGGCTGCTGATCGACCGGTCGAACCTGCTGACCCTGAGCGCGCCGGAGATGACCGTTCTGGTCGGCGGGATGCGGGCCATGGGGATCAACCATGGCGACACCAAGCATGGCGTGCTGACCGATCATCCGGGCGCACTGACCTCCGACTTCTTCGTCACGCTGATGGAGATGGAGAATGAATGGGTCCCGGTCGAGGAAGACCGCCTGTTCGAAGGTCGCGACCGGGAGACCGGCGCGGTGAAGGGGACGGCGACGCGGGTGGACCTCGTCTTTGGCTCCAACTCCCAGCTGCGGTCGCTGGCCGAGGTCTATGCGCAGGACGACACTGCTGAACGCTTTGTCGGCGAATTCGTCAAAGCCTGGGTCAAGGTGATGGAAGCGGACCGCTTCGACATCTGATCTCTGCATCCATGAACAGGAAAGGCGTCGCTTCCGCGGCGCCTTTTCCGTTTGGGTCAGGGGAAACGATGGCGTTACGCTGATGATTTATCTATATCTCGCAGGTGAACAGCAGCGAAAGAGGCCCCGAAATGCCCGCAGGCGACCGTCGCATCGTCTCCTCCCGCCACCTTGCCGAAGGGCAGGGATGGGAAAGTTCCGAATTCGAATTCGGGATGATCATCGCTTACAACAGTTTTTCCCGCTGGATGCAGCGCTGCATGGCCGCCGCCGGTATGGGCGAACTGTCGCCGCTGGAAATCCTCGTGTTGCACAACACCAACCATCGGGACCGGGAAAAACGGCTGACCGACATCTGTTTCCTGCTAAACATCGAGGATACGCATACGGTCAACTATGCCCTGCGGAAACTGCTGAAGATGGGGCTTCTGGCCTCTGAAAAGCGCGGCAAGGAGGTGTTTTACAAGACCTCCGAAGAGGGCCGTGCGCTGTGCGAACGCTACCGCAAGGTGCGGGAGGAATGCCTGCTGGAACCGCTGAGCCGAGGCGGCGTCGCGGGGCAGGACCTGCGCGACATCGCCTCCACCCTGCGGGTGCTCTCGGGGTTCTATGATCAGGCGGGGCGGGCGGCCTCGTCTCTTTAGTTGTTCATCGCGTCCGGCAGGTAGGTCACGATCCCCGGGATCAGCGTGATCAGCACCACCGCCAACAGCAGCAGCCCGAAGAAGGGCAGCGCGGCCCTGGCGATCTTCATGATGTTGAATCCGGTGAGGCCCTGGATCACGAAGAGGTTGAAGCCGACGGGCGGGGTGATCTGGCTCATCTCCACCACCAGCACGAGGTAGATGCCGAACCACATCGGGTCTATTCCAGCCGAAGTCACCATCGGCAGGATGATCGACGTGGTCAGCACCACGACCGAAATCCCGTCAAGGAAGCAGCCCAGAACGATGAAGAAGACCGTCAGCACGGCGAGCAGCGCATATTGCGACAGGCCAAAGGTGCCAATCCAGGCGGCAAGGTTGCGCGGGATGCCGGTGAAGCCCATGGCGACGGACAGGACCGCGGCGGCCAGCAGAATGAAGGCGATCATCGCACTGGTCCGGGTGGCCGACAGCAGCGCCTCGATAAAGTCCTTCACGCGGAAGGTCCCGGTCGCCACGGCGAGGATGACGGAGAAGACGACGCCCACGGCAGCGGCATCCGTGGGAGAGGCGACGCCGGTGTAGATTGTGCCGATCACCCCGCCGATCAGCAGGACGATAGGGATCAGCCGACGGGAGGCTTTGAGCTTCTCCAGGAGAGAAAATCGACCCTCTTCCTGCGGAATACTGCCCGGGTTCATCAGGGCCATCAGCGCAACATAGCCGCCGAACATCAGCACCAGCATCAGCCCCGGCAGGATACCCGCGATGAAGAGCCGGGCGATGGATTGCTCCGTCGCGACACCATAGACGATGAGGATCACCGACGGCGGGATCAGGAAGCCCAAGGTGGCGGAGCCTGCCAGCGTGCCTAGGATCAGACTTTCGGGATAGCCGCGCCGGGTGAGTTCCGGCACCGACATACGGCCGATCGTGGCCGCCGTCGCGGCGGAGGAGCCGGAGACGGCGGCGAAGATCGCGCAGCCCAGCACATTGACATGCAGCAGCCGCCCCGGCGCCCGCCCCAGCCAGGGGGCGAGGCCGGTGAACATATCCTCCGACAGTCTCGATCTCAGCAGGATTTCCCCCATCAGGATGAAGAGCGGCAGCGCGGCCAATGGCCAGCTGTGCGAATGGCCCCAGAGGGTTGTCGCCATGACGAGGCCCGTGGGTGCGTTGGAGAAGAAGGTGAGCCCTGCAAGCGCCACGATCAGCAGCGACACGGCGACCCAGACGCCACTGGCCAACATCAGCAGAAGCAGCCCGAGGAGGGTGCCGAAAACGAGGGGATCGCTCATCATGCTTCCTCCTGATCCACGATGACCGACTGACCGGCCCGGAGGCTCTGCACCAGCGTGTCGAAGAAGGCGAGGGTCAGCAGGGCAAGGCCCGCGACCATGGCGCATTGCGGGATCCAGATCGGCACGGCGATCATGCCGGTGGATTTGTCGCCGTAATGCAGGCTCTCCAGCATCAGTTTGGTGCCGTAACAGAAAGCAAACGCCGAAGCCGCACCGGCCACGGCCAGCGTCATCATCTCAAGCTTCCAGCGGATCCGGGCCGACATCCGCCCGACAAAAAGGTTCACCCGGATATGGCCACCCTGCCGCAACGTATAGGCAAAGGCCATGAAACTGGCTGTGGAGAGGAAATACCCGGCGAAATCCGCGTAGGAGGGGATGGTGTAGGACCAGGCCGGGCCGCCAATACGCGCCAGGACATTCAGCCCGACCTGGGCCGTCACCAGCAAGCAGATGAGCAGGATCGCAAAGGCGGCGATCCCGCCTGCGGTCAGATAGAGGGTGTCGAGCAGACGGCGCATGGTGCGGCTCCGGTCCGAAGGGGATAGAAAAAGACCCTGTTCCGCCTGAAACAGGGTCTAATGAGCTCAGTTCTGATAGGTCGACAGGATCGCCTTGGCGTCGTCGCTGGCCTGCTCTTCCCAGGCTTCCAGCATCTCCGCACCGATGGACTGCAGACCTTCGACCAGCTCCGGCGACGGCTCCGCGATGGTCATGCCGTTTTCCTTCATGACCGCGACCTTCTCTTCCGTCTCCTTGGCGGACATCTCCCAGCCGCGGGTCTCGGCGGTTGCGGCGGCGGCCAGAACGGCCTCCTGCACGGCGGGGTCAAGCCGGTCAAAGGCGCGCTTGTTCACCACGACGATGTTCTTCGGAACCCAGGCGTTGATCGGCGTGTAGGTGTCGACAAAATCCCAGGCCTTGGAATTGGCACCGGTGGAGGGCGAGGTGATCATCGCCTGCACCTGCCCGGTGGTAAACGCCTGGGGAATATCCGCGGCCTCTACCTGAACCGGGGCGGCCTTGGCCAGCGCGGCGAATTGCTCCAGCACCGGGTTGTAGGCGCGGAACCGCAGACCGGAGAGGTCATCCACCGTCTTAATCTCGCCATTGGTATAAAGCCCCTGCGCCGGCCAAGCGACGGAGAAGAGCGGCATGAGCCCCTGCCCTTCCAGCAGCTTCGTCACAACGGGTTTCTGCGCGGCCCAGAGTTTCTTGGCATCATCATAGCTGGTCGCGACGAAGGGCTGGCTGTCGATCCCATAGGCCAGATCCTCATTGGCGAGGGTCGAGAGGAAGAATTCGCCCGCCGGCACCTGGCCGGAGCGGATGGCATTCTTGATCTCGCCATGCGGGAAAAGCGATCCGGCGGAATGCACGGTGATGGTCAGCGCCCCTTCGGTCGCGGTTTCAACATCGGCGGCGAATTCGCGGATATTGACGGTGTGGAAAGTGGCGTCGCCATAAGGCGTCGGCATGTCCCATGTCTCGGCCTGTGCAGCACCGGCAAGGCCAAGGCCCAGGGCCAGGGTGGTCACAAATCTACGCATCACGATACTCCTGTTGGGTGTGGCGTTCTGAATACGCCTCATTGTCATAACGTTGACAAAATGTCATCGAAATGAAATTAAAGTCAATGAAGGTTTTCGGGCGGTGCCGAAAATTGGCAGACGGAAAGGCGCAGGTGATGCTGGAACAGGCACTCGGTCCCGGACGCGCAGATGCAGATGGTCCTCAGATCCTGCCGGTCGGGATCGACTCGCTTCTGGTCCGGCTCTCTCTGACGGTGCAACCCTGGACAACCGGCGCCGTCCAGCTGCTGAGCCGCAACCTGCGCGACCGGTTTGGCGACCGCCTTGTTTCCGTGCATCCCAGCCTGACATCTGTTCTTGTCAAACTTGCCGATCCTGCCGAAAGAGAGCGCGTTGCAGGCGAAACAGAGACTGTTTTGGCAGAGGTGTCATGGGAGACGGCGACCGCGCCACCGGCGACCCGCATCTGGGAGATCCCTGTTGCCTTTGGCGGCGACAACGGGCCCGACCTGACAGAGGCGGCGGCGCTCGCCGGTCTGTCGCCGGACCAGGCCGTTGACGAGCTGCTGGCCACGTCCACGCGGGTTCTGGCCGTTGGATTTGCCCCCGGGCAGCCCTATCTCGGCCCGCTGCCAGAGCGCTGGAACCTGCCGCGCATGACCGAACTCAACCCGATGGTCCCGCGCGGAGCGCTCGCCGTCGCCGTGCGCCAGATCGTGCTGTTTGCCAATAAGTCGCCGACCGGGTGGCGGCAGGTCGCGCGATGCGCGTTCCAGGTGTTTCAGCCACAGGCAGAGACGCCGGCCCCGCTCTGTGCCGGGGACGAGGTGCGGCTGATCCGGGCGTCAGACGAGGAAATGGACCGGTTGCTGAACAGTGGCGATGTGATGGGCGGGGCGCGATGCCTCGGCGCGCCATGACGGGTCAGTTGGTGATCCGGCAGGCCGGCCCCGGTCTGAGCGTTCAGGACGCGGGCCGGCCCGACATGACCGGCATTGGTCTGTCGCGGGGCGGCGCGGCAGACAGGCTGGCACTGGCAGAGGGCGCCGCGCTTTTGCGACAGGCGCAGCCGGGCGCGGCGCTGGAGATGGCGGGCATGGGCGGCCGGTTTGAGGTCACGCAGCCGACCCGGATCGCGTTGACCGGCGCGCCGATGACCGCGCGCATCGGCGACAGGTCCGTCAGCTGGAATGCCAGCCACCGATTGGAGCCGGGAGAGGTTCTGACGATCGGCGCCGCCACGGCTGGCATTTATGGATATCTGAGCTTTCCGGGCGGAATCGTGACTGATCCTGTCCTTGGAAGCCGGTCCACCCATCTGGCCGGCGGCGTCGGACGGTTGATCACAGACGGGGATCGCTTGCCTGTGGGACCGGACCCGGACGTGGCGCTGCCGGGCTATGTTTTGCCACCGTCTTCCCGGTTCGAGGGCGGTACGGTCCGTTATGTCTACGGACCGCAGACCGGGCTGTTTTCCGCCGCCGAAGTCAGCCGGTTTGAAGCCACGGAGTTTTTCCGGGACCGGAGCGGCAACCGGCAGGGTGTCCGGCTGAAGATGGAGGTGCCGCCCTTTGTGTCCGAGGCGCCGGAGAACCTCGCCTCAGAGTTCATTTTCGAAGGCGATATCCAGATGACCGGCGCGGGCGTGCCCTATGTCCTGCTGGCGGAGTGCCAGACCATGGGCGGATACCCCCGGATCGGGACCGTCGTGCCGGACGACCTGCCGCTGATCGCGCAGGCGCGACCGGATATGCGTCTGACGTTCCGGCGCCTGCCATCGGAGGAGCTGGCGACGGCCTCAACCCCGCTGACCGGCCTGATCGCTCAGGCGCGCAGGCTGATCAGACCGCTAGTTCGCGATCCGCGCCATATGCCGGACCTGTTGTCCTATTCCCTGATCAGCGGTGTGACCGCCGGCGACGATCTTGATAGAACGTGACAGCCACATCAGGCGCAGGTAACCAGAAGCCGACCGCCCGACGGAGACAGCCGCGTGATCATTGAGAAAACGGAAATTCCCGAGGTTCTGAGCCTTGTGCCGGCGCGGTTCGCGGATGACCGTGGCATGTTTTCCGAAAGCTGGAGCCGGCGGACGCTGGAAAGCCACGGGCTGAACCTTCCGGATTTTGTGCAGGACAATCACTCCCTCTCTGTCGCGGCGGGGACAGTTCGGGGGCTGCATTTCCAGTCCCCTCCGCATGCGCAGGGCAAGCTTGTCCGATGCGGACGCGGACGGCTGTTCGATGTCGCTGTCGATATCCGCACGGGCAGCGCGACCTACGGCGCCTGGGTCGGGCGGGAGCTCTGCGCAGAGCTGGGCCGGCAGTTGTGGATCCCGGCCGGGTTTTTGCACGGGTTTGTCACGCTCGAACCGAACACAGAGATCGTTTACAAATGCACGGATTATTACGCGCCGGACTGCGACGGCAGCGTGCATTGGCAGAGCTGCGGCATCAGCTGGCCTCTGCCACCCGGAACAGAGCCTATCCTGTCTGAAAAGGACCAAAAGGCCCCGGCATTTTCGACCTTAAAAAGCCCTTTCAAGATGGGTGACGCATGAGACTGCTTGTCACCGGAGGCGCCGGATTTATCGGCTCGGCCGTGGTCCGCAGGGCCATCGGGCTGGGGCATGAGGTTATCAACCTCGACGCGCTGACCTATGCCGCCTGCCTGGACAACCTCGCCTCTGTCGCGCAGAGCCCCCGGTATCACTTCGAACATGTCGATATCAGGGACAAACCCGCCCTGAATCAAGTGTTCGAGCGGCATGCGCCCGACGCGGTCATGCATCTGGCCGCCGAAACCCATGTCGACCGGTCGATCGACGGCCCGGACGCGTTTGTCGCGACGAATGTCACCGGAACAACCAACCTGTTGCAGGCCGCGCAGGGCTATTGGGTTCAGTCCGGGCGCCCGGCCGGCTTCCGGTTTCATCATGTCTCTACCGACGAGGTTTTCGGAAGCCTCCCGCCAGACCCGGAGCAGCGCTTTACCGAAGACAGCCCATATGACCCGCGCAGTCCCTATTCCGCCTCAAAAGCGGCATCCGACTTCTTTGTCCGGGCCTGGCACGAGACCTACGGCCTGCCTGTGGTGATCAGCAATTGTTCCAACAATTACGGGCCCTATCACTTTCCAGAAAAGCTGGTTCCGGTGGTCATCCTGAACGCGCTGGCCGGCCGGCCGATCCCTGTCTACGGCACCGGGGCGAATATCCGCGACTGGCTCTTTGTCGAAGATCATGCTGAGGCGCTGCTGCGCGTCGTGACCGCGGGCGCTGTCGGGCGCACCTATGCGATTGGCGGCGAAAGCGAATGCACCAATATCGCGCTGGTCCGGATGATCTGCGCCACGCTCGACAGGCTGCGGCCCGCCGCGACGCCCTACGCGGATTTGATCACCTTTGTGGAAGACAGGCCGGGTCACGATGCGCGGTACGCCATCGATCCGACACGTATCCGGGAGGAGCTGGGCTGGGCCCCCTCCGTCACCCTGAACGAAGGGATAGACCGGACGGTCCGCTGGTTTCTTGACAATGAAAGCTGGTGGTCCGCGCTGCTGGACCGGGACGGGGTCGGCAAGAGGCTTGGCCGGGGATGACGCTCCTGATGTTCGGCCGCACCGGCCAGGTTGCGCAGGAGGTGATCCGGCTGTGCCCCGGGATACAGGCGCTGGACCGGTCAGAGGCGGATTTGGACGATCCAGAAAGCTGTGCGGCCGCCATACGGGATATCCGTCCGGACGGTGTGATCAATGCGGCGGCATGGACCGCTGTGGATGCCGCCGAAGAGGAGGAGGCCGCCGCATTGCGCGTCAACGGGCTGTCCCCCGGGGCCATGGCACAGGCCTGCGCCGCGCTGGATCTGCCGCTGGTGCATCTGTCGACGGAGTATGTGTTTGACGGCCATGGCACGCAGGCGCACCGCCCCAGTGACCGGCCGGACCCCATCAATGCCTATGGGCGCAGCAAGCTGGCCGGCGAAATGGCGATACGGGAGAGCGGGGCGCGCCATGTCATCCTGCGCACCAGCTGGGTGTTTTCCGCCCATGGGTCGAATTTTGTCCGGACGATGCTGCGCCTGTCCGAAACCCGGTCTGAACTGTCTGTCGTGTCCGATCAGATCGGGGGGCCAACGCCTGCGGCCGCACTGGCCGATGCCTGCCTGATTATGCTGACCGCGCTGACCGGTGGGACGGGACGATCCGGCACCTATCATCTGAGCGGCCAGCCCGAGGTCAGCTGGTCCGATTTCGCGCGGGCCATTTTTGAGATGTCGGGGCGGCCCGTGACGGTCCGGGATATCCCGACCAGCGGCTACCCCACACCGGCCCGGCGTCCGCTGAATTCGAGGCTCGACTGTACGGACACGGAACGGCAGTTTGGCATCAGGCGGCCCGACTGGCGCGCCGGGCTGACAGACGTCCTGACGGAACTGGGAGACATCCGAACATGAGCGCGCGCAAGGGCATCATTCTGGCTGGCGGCACCGGGTCCCGCCTCTATCCGATTACCATGGGCGTGTCGAAACAGCTGTTGCCGCTCTATGACAAGCCGATGATCTATTATCCGCTGTCGGTCCTGATGCTGGCCCGGATCCGCGAGATCGCGATCATTACCACGTCGCAGGACCGCGACCAGTTCCGCCGGCTTCTGGGAGACGGCAGCCAATGGGGGCTGAGCCTGAGCTATATCGAACAGCCCCGGCCCGAGGGGCTCGCCCAGGCCTATATCCTTGCTGAGGATTTTCTCGATGGCGCAGGCTCCGCCATGGTTCTGGGTGACAACATCTTCTTTGGCCATGGCCTGCCCCGGATCATGGAGGCGGCAGATGCGCGACCCTCGGGGGCGACGGTCTTCGGCTATCATGTTGCCGATCCGCAGCGGTACGGCGTCGTCGATTTCGACACCGATGGCCGGGTGCGGGCGCTGATCGAGAAACCGGAGGTGCCGCCTTCGGATTATGCCGTCACGGGTCTCTATTTCATGGATGCCACCGCGTCGGAGCGGGCCCGGCAGGTGACACCCTCCAGCCGTGGCGAGCTGGAAATCGTGTCGCTGCTGGACAGCTATCTGAAAGACGAGGCGCTGACAGTGGAACGTATGGGCCGCGGCTATGCCTGGCTGGATACCGGCACACATGGCAGCCTGCTGGATGCCGCGAATTTTGTCCGGACGCTGCAATTGCGGCAGGGGCTGCATGTCGGCAACCCCGACGAGATCGCGTTTGAAAACGGCTGGATCGATGCGGCGGCGCTGCGTGAGCGTGCTAGCCTGTTCGAAAAAACCGACTACGGCCGATACCTTCTGCGTCTGTTACCGCCGCTGCCATGAAATGACCCGATTTGCACCATCGGGCCGCCTTTCGCTGCTGGTTATCTGACCCCAGCATATTTGAAAGGACTCATCATGTTCGGACTGGTTCTCATTGGCACATTCGTCGGCTACCTGAGCGGCGCCATCGCCTGGCTGGGTGGCGCAAGCTTTCTTCAAGGCCTTGCAATCGTGTCGATTTCCGGCGTTCTCACGATCGCCGTGCTGACCGCGCTGCTGCTGCTCCGGTCCGGCCGCAGCGACGTCGCCGACATGAATCAGGCCGCCGCCTGATCATCCTTTGGCGTTCGGGCCCGCCGGCCTGGTCGCCAACAATACCGACCAGAAGGCGAGATTGTTTCGCCGGGCGCCGGATCGATTGGTGGGCAGGACGCGCTTATTCCGGCGCAACCTGTGCGATTGTTTGCGGATGATCGCTGAATTTCCTGCATTTGCCCCCGTTTGAGCCATCACCGTCATATTTTCATGCTGCCGTGCGGCTAAATTCTGGCCATCTGCGCCGGTTGCAGTAGGCTGACCCTGGGTCGCCCTTCTGCGGCCAATCAAGATCACACTACGATAAAGGCTTTTCAAGAATGCAGAGCATTACCCCTGTCATCCTGTGTGGCGGCTCCGGAACTCGGCTGTGGCCGCTCTCGCGGAAGAGCTACCCCAAACAATTCGCGCCGCTGACCAGCGAGACATCGCTGTTTCAGTCCACGGCCAGCCGGCTGTCCGGATCTGGCGACGGGATTTCATTCGAAAAGCCCATCGTTGTCACGAATTCCGATTTCCGCTTCATCGTGACAGAGCAGCTCGCCGCGGCGGGCGTCGATCCCGGCACGATCCTGATCGAACCCTCGGGGCGCAATACGGCCCCCGCCGTTCTGGCCGCCGCGCTGCATCTGCAGGCCAGCGATCCCGAAGCCATCATGCTGGTGGCCCCCTCCGATCACCTGATGCCCGATGCCGCCGCCCTGCGTGCGGCTGTGGCAACCGGTCTGGGCGCCGTGTCCAAAGGTGATCTGACACTTTTCGGCATCAAACCTGACCGCCCCGAAACCGGCTATGGCTATCTCGAAGCCGCGTCTGACGGCGATGGCCCGCTTCCGCTGAAGCGCTTTGTCGAAAAGCCCGACCTCGCCAATGCGGAAAAGATGCTTGCCAGCGGTACCTATCTTTGGAACGCCGGGATCTTCCTGTTCAAAGTGTCCGACATCATCGCGGCATTCGAAAAGTTTGCGCCGGAATTTGTGCCGCCTGTGTCTGCCTCCGTCCAGGAGGCAGAGCCTGACCTGGGCTTCCTGCGCCTCGCGCCGGAGCCCTGGGAAAAGGCGCCCGATCTGTCGATCGACTATGCGGTCATGGAAAAGGCCAGCGCCTTGTCGGTCGTGCCCTACACCGCCGAATGGTCTGACCTGGGCGGCTGGGATGCGGTCTGGCGGACCTCGGAAAAAGACGAATCGGGCAATGCGCTATATGGCGCGGCGACCGCCATCGACTGTACCGATTCCATCCTGCGCTCGGATTCCGACAATCTGGAAGTTGTCGGCATCGGCGTGAAGGACATCATCGCCGTTGCCATGAACGATGCCGTCCTGGTCGCGCCCAAAGACCGGTCGCAGGATGTCAAACTGGCCGTGTCGAAGCTGAAGGAAAAGAAGGCCGTTCAGGCGGAATCCTTCCCCAAGGATCACCGTCCCTGGGGCTGGTTTGAAAGCCTTGTTGTCGGCGGGCGGTTCCAGGTCAAACGGATCATGGTCCATCCCGGCGCATCGCTGTCGCTGCAGTCGCATTTCCATCGTTCGGAACACTGGATCGTGGTCGAGGGCACCGCACGGGTCACCGTGGATGATGAGGTCAAGCTCGTGACCGAAAACGAATCCGTCTACATTCCGCTGGGCGCCATTCACCGGATGGAGAATCCGGGCAAGGTCCCGATGGTTCTGATCGAGGTTCAGACCGGGTCTTATGTCGGAGAGGACGATATCGTCCGTTACGAGGACATGTATTCCCGCGGCCAGGGTGCAAAAGGCTAACTCACCGGTCCAGTCGGCGGAGATTGTTTAAAAACTGTAAACAAATCTGCAACACTTCGCCGACTGTTGCAGATTTGTGAAATTTAATAGCCGTTTTGAAACCATCACGGGCTAACCTCTTCGGACTCAACCGAGGAGGAGGCCCGGATGGTTGAAGACTCGAGCTGGCTTTGGGAGGCCATCGAACAGGAGCGTTTGGCGGATCAGAATTTGGGAGATCGGCGATACTATGCGGTGGAGGCCGCATTCGTCAGCATCCCCCTGTCTGTCGTTCTGACGTTCAGCGTCATGGTACTTGGGCAGTTCAGCCTGTTTTGGGCGCTGCCAATCTATTCCGCCATTGGGACGGTCTGCCTGCTGGGGCTGACCGCACTGGCGCTGCTGGAAGACCGTTCCTGACCTTTGATCGGGCGCCGTTCAGGCGCCGATCTTGGCTAGCGCGGCTTCGATGCCCTGGGCAAACCGGGCCTCGGTGAACTGTTGCGCCCGGGCGAGGCAGGCTGCCGGATCGGCATCCGTCAGGCCCGATGCCTCGATCCGCTCAACGGCGTCGACGAGGCTGTCCACTGTCTGAGTATCGAAGAACACGCCCGTTTCGCCGTCAACCACGGTATCCAGAATGCCCCCGCGCCCGTAAGCGACCACCGGACGGCCAGACGCCATGACCTCAACCGGGACGATGCCGAAATCCTCTTCTCCCGGGAAGATCAGCGCCTTGCACCGCGCCATATGAGATTTGAGGACATCGAACGGCACTTTGCCCAGGAAGGTGACATTGTCACCGGCCCGCGCCTTGAGCTTTTCGACCGTGTCATCCGGTCCGCCGATCACAACCAGCGGCAATTTGAGACGGGTGAAGGCATCGACCGCCAGATCCGGCCGCTTGTAGGGCGCCAGCTCTCCGGCCCAGAGGTAGAAATCCCCGCGTTCGGACGCGGGGATGGCGGAAAAATCCTCTACCGCGACGGGGGGATGAACGACATCGGCATCACGGCGCCAGTATTTCTCGATGCGCTGTGCGACAAACCGCGAATTTGCGGCAAAGCCGTCCACCCGCGCGGCCGAGGTGACATCCCACTGACGCAGCGAATGCGCAAGGGTTGGCATCATCATCCGGGTCAACCGGCCGGCGCCGTTCCGGTAAACATGGTACTGATCCCAGAGATACCGCATCGGCGAATGGCAATAGCACAGATGCGGCGCGTCCGGCGGTGCGATGACCCCTTTGGCCGGACCGGACTCAGACGAGATGACAAGGTCGTATCCCGTCAGATCAATCTCTTCCAGCGCGCGCGGCATCAGCGGCAGGTACTTCTGATACATCTTCTTGGCCAGCGGCAGGCGGCCGATACGCGTTTCGATAATGCGATGTTTGGTCAATGTGGCGGACAGGCGTTCCGGGTCCGCGACATGGGTAAATATGTCGGCCTGCGGGAACATCCGGCACAAGGCTTCGATCACCTTTTCGCCACCCCGCATCCCGACAAGCCAGTAATGTATGATCGCGACCCTGCGACCGTCTGAAAATTTGCTGCTGTCCATAGTCCGACCGAAGAATGACTTTTGCGAACAATGGCCTGAGCCTTGGCTCAAAGGCAACCGGGATCTCCGGCACCTGTGGGTGCGGCGGAATTCAGCTGCCGGATCGCAACTTATTTCAGCCCTGCGGGACCGCGCGTTGCGGCACGGTCCCGCAGCTGTCTGTCAGACCAGAAGATCGGCAATATGGATCGGGTAGGACCGTGGCCGAACGCCGGTTGCATGCCAGACCGCATTGGCAATCGCCCCGGCGGTCCCGGTGGTCCCGATCTCGCCCACACCCTTGACGCCCAGCGGGTTCACATAAGGATCGTCCTCCGCGACCGTGAACGCCTCCACATTCGGAACATCGGCCTGGATCGGCACGTGATAGCCTGCCAGATCGGCATTCATGATGCGTCCCGTCCGCCGGTCGTGCAGCGCCTCTTCCTGCAGGGCAAAGCCCAGACCCCAGATCATTCCGCCCGTCAACTGACTGCGCGTCAGATGCGGGTTGATGATGCGACCGGCAGCAAAGGCGCCGATCAGCCGGGTGCACCGGATCTGGAGCAGATCGGGATCAACCTTCACCTCGGCAAAGACGGCCCCGTGGGAAAACATCGCGTGGCTATCGGCATAAGAGGGGTTGCGGCTGCCTTGGCCCTTGCCCTCGATCTCCGCCCGACCGGCGCGGGCCAGAATATCGACGTAGCTTTCACGGCGGCTTTCATCGGCACGGCTTACGAGGTAGCCGTCGCGCGCCTCGAACCCGGCATTGCCGGACCCGAAAAGAGGCGAGTCAGGGTCGTTTTCGGCCAGTTCTGCCAGTTGGCGGATGGCATCTCCGCCCGCCGCAAAAAGCGCCGATCCGGCGGAGGCCGTATGGCCGGACCCGCCGGCGACACCGGCATCGGGCAGGGTCGAATTGCCGGAGCGGAACTCAACCCGGTCGATTGGCAGGCCCAGCCCGTCGGCGGCGATCTGGGCCAGCGCCGTCCAGGCCCCCTGCCCCATATCGGCGCCGGAGGTTTCGACCAAGGCCGAGCCATCCGCGCGCAACACGGCGCGGGCGGAAGCCGCGAACATGGGGGCTGGGAAAAGCGCCGTACCCATGCCCCAGCCGATCAGCATGCCCTGTTCGTCGCTCATGCTGCGGGGGGCAAGCGGCCGCCCCTCCCATCCGAAACGCTTCGCGCCCTCGGCATAGCATTCACGCAGCGACTTGGCAGAGAACGGCTTGCCAGAGGCGGGATCGACCTCCGCATAATTGCGCAGGCGGAATTCAAGCGGGTCTATCCCGGCCTTTTCCGCAGCAACATCCATGGCGATTTCAAGCGCGGCGGAGCCGCTCGCCTCTCCCGGTGCCCGCATGGGTCCGGGCGTGCCGACATCCATCCGCACCAGGTCATGCGAGCTGCGCAGCGCCGGCGCCGCATAGGTGTTGAGCGAGGCCCGCGCCGCCGGTTCGGAGAAGACGTCGAAACTGGAGGACACGGCCGTCGCATGGTGGTCAATTGCCTGGATATGCCCCTGCGCATCCGTGCCAATCGTCAGCTTTTGCCGTGTAGCCCCGCGATGGCCGGTGGGCCCATACATCTGGTCGCGCCGGAACGTCAGCTTGACCGGACGGCCCAGGTCCCGCGCCGCGAGGATCGCCATCAGATAGGGGCCGAGCACGATGGCTTTCGACCCGAACCCACCACCGAGATACGGCGAACGGAGTGTCACATTCTCCTCCGGCAGACCGAAGAAGGCGGCATAGGTCCGGCTGGCCATGACCAACGCCTGATTGGGCGAATCCAGGGTCAGGCGATCCCCGTCCCATTGTGCGACCATGGCATGCGGCTCCATCGCATTATGATATTGCGGTGGCGTCGCGACATGCGTCTCTGAGGTCTCGGCCGCGTCGCGCAGGGCTGTGTCGACATCGCCCTTGGTAAAAACGGGCTCCATCCCCATCCCGACGGTTTCCGCTTTTTCAGGCGGAATCGTATCGAAATCGACGCGGGCGGGGTCCATGCTGTAGCGCGGATTCAGCAGGCGGGCGCCTTCGGTCGCGGCCTCGACGGTTTCTGCAACGACCAGCGCGATTGGCTGGCCGGCATAGCGGACAGTGTCGCTCTGCAAAGCTTCGGTACGGAAACCAAAGGGGTAGGCCTTTCCATCGGGATCGAGCGACAGCGGCGGCCGGTTCTCCGGCGTCATCACATGAACGACGCCGGGATGGGCCAGTGCCGCTGCGGTATCCAGCGCCGTGACCCGGCCGCGCGCAATGCTGGCCGTAGCAATGACCGCATGCAAGAGCCCCTCGGGGCGGTTGTCGGCGGCATAGGTGGCCGTCCCGGTCACCTTGGCGATGCCGTCGCGGCGGGTCATCGGCTGCCCGGCATTGGAGCCGAGCCGGACGTGACCGGTTTCGTAGAGCGTATCAGGCATGGGCGGGTTCCCCTGTTTCTGCGGCAAAGACGGAGGCGGGCAGCGCCGGCATTTCGGCGGGCGTCCCGGCGGCGGCCAGCGTGAGCGCCCGCACCGCGATCCGTTTCGCGAGGTCGATCTTGTGAGCATTGTCACCGGAAGGCGCGGCCCCGGCGGTCAGGATATCGGCGGCGCGGGCGAAAGCCTCGGTGCCCGGCGTCGTACCGGTCAGAAGCGCCTCCGCTTCTTCCACGCGCCAGGGGGCAGCGGCGACACCGCCAAGGGCGATCCGCGCCTCTGTGATATGGCCACCGGCGATCCGCAGCATCGCCGCGGCAGAGACCAGCGCAAAGGCGAAGGAGGTGCGTTCGCGCAGTTTGAGGTAGCGGGAGTGATCGGCAAAGGCCTCCATCCCGCCGGGAATATGGATACCAGTGACTATTTCACCTTGATTGAGCTTTGGCCCGCCCGGAGAGGTCGCATCCGGCAGCGCGTAGAACTGCATCACCGGAACATCGCGCTGGCCTTCGGGCCCGGCGATTTCCACCACCGCGCCCAGTGCTGCCAGCGGCACGGCCATGTCGGAGGGATGGGTCGCGATGCATTGATCGGACCAGCCGAGCACCGCCTGATTATGCGTCTCCCCGCCGATGGCATCGCAGCCCGCGCCCGGATCGCGCCGGTTGCAGGCGGAATGGGCATCGTAGAAATAGGGGCAGCGGGTCGATTGCATCAGGTTGCCGCCCAGCGTCGCCATATTGCGCAGCTGGGGCGAGGCGCCGGAGAGCAGCGCCTCCGCCAGCGCGGGATAGGTACGGGCGATGCGCGGATCGCGGGCCATATCGGCATTGCGCACCAGCGCGCCGATGCGCAGCCCCTCGTCTTCGGCCATGTCGATGCCGGAGAGTTCCGGCAGGCGGGAGATGTCGATGATCTTGTCTGGCCGGGCGACATTGGCCTTCATCAGATCCATCAGGTTGGTTCCGCCCGCGATGTAACGCGCGCCCGGTTCGGCACCTTTGGAGAGCGCCTCCGCCAGCGTGGCGGGACGGGAATAGTCAAACGTCTTCATACTGTTATCCTTTCTGCCCGGCCATGCGGCGCTGCGCGTCTGCGACAGCGGCGGCGATGCCGGGATAGGCGGCACAGCGGCAGATATTGCCGCTCATGCCTTCGCGGACATGTTCGGGATCGGCGGCGCCCCCCTCCCCGATCAGGCCCACGGCGGACATGATCTGGCCGGGCGTGCAATAACCGCACTGAAAGCCGTCATGTTCAATGAAGGCCTGTTGAACGGGATGCAGGTCCTCGCCCTGGGCGAGGCCTTCGATGGTGGTCACCTCGGCGCCATCGAGGCTGACGGCGAGGGCAAGGCAGGAGTTGATTCGGCGGCCGTCGACCAGAACGGTGCAGGCGCCACACTGGCCGCGGTCGCAGCCCTTTTTGGAGCCGGTGAGGCCAATACGGTCGCGCAGAACATCAAGAAGCGTGGCGCGCGGATCGTCCAGAACGACATCGCGCGGCTCGCCGTTGACGGCAAGTCGGATGGAAAGGGGCATGGTCCCTCCCTATATGATATGTATGGCAATGGCCGGGGGCTCTTTCGTCCCCGGAGGATCGGGTGCAGAATGGGGGCTATCCTTGGCCCCTCGATCCTCAATATACGGAGGGTGCCTCCGTTTATCAAGTCGAAAGGTGCAGACGGGAAAGATGGGCGAGGTTTCGCAGAAATCCACACGCAAGGTCCGGGCGGATTCCATCCGTAACCGGGCAAAGCTGCTGGCCTCTGCCACGGAGGTGTTTTCCACCGGCGGGCCGGAGGCGAGCCTGGAGGCCGTGGCGCGGCATGCGGGCGTGGGGATCGGCACGCTTTACCGGCATTTCCCGACGAGAGAGGCGTTGTTTCAGGCCGTCTACAGCCACGAGGTGGACGAGATGGTCGCGCTGGCGCAGGCGCTGGAGGCGGAACCCGATGCCATCGTGGCCCTGCGCCGCTGGATGCATGCCTGCGTGCGGCTTGTGGCGACGAAACGCGGCATGCTGGCCGCGCTGAAGCCGGTGTTCGACAAAAACGGCACATTCTTTGCCGAGAATTCCGCCCGCACCCTCGCCGCGGTCGACAGGATCGTCACGCGCGGCGTGTCTGAGGGGCGGATCAGAGACGATGTCGGCGCCGAAGAGGTCATGCGTGCCTTTTTCAGCATCTGTTACGGGCGCGACGCGCCGGACTGGCAGGTGGGCGCGCTGCAACTGCTCGACATCTTCGTGGATGGGCTGACTGTGCGGGCCTGACCCGGCGCAACGCCGCCCCTGTCATTGCATCCGGGCCAATTTCCGGTCTTGTTGACCAAAGACCCGTCCGGAGCCGCCTTTGTCCGCCATCCTCCTGTCCCTGCTGCCCGATTTCGTGCTGATTGCCCTGGGCGCAGCCCTGCGGCGCAGCATTCCTCAGGCGGGCTGGCTTGCGATCGACAAGCTGAACTACTTTGTCCTCTTCCCGGCGCTGATCTTTCTGGCCGCGCTTGGCCGCCGTCCGGACTGGGCCGACCTGCTGCTGATCGGGCCGGGGGTCTGGGCGATCATGGGGCTGGGTCTGGCGCTGGCCTGGCTGGTACGACCGCTGGGGCCGGCGCGGTTCCTGGATTTCGCGGGGATGTGGCAATGTGCCTGGCGATTCAATACGGCGCTCGGGTTTGTTGCCATTCAGGGGTTTCCGCCGGAATACCGCGGGCTTTTGTCGATCGCCGTGGGGCTGGCGATCCCGGTGGCGAACATCCTCGCCGTGGCCGGGCTGTCGCGCGGCAATGCGATGTCACTGCGCCATACGATGACGCAGATCGCGCTGAACCCGTTTCTACTGGCCTCGCTCGCCGGGCTGGCGCTGTCGGTGGCCGATCTGCGTCCGCCGGAGATCGTGCTGGCCCCGATCGACCGGCTGTCTCAGGCGACGCTGCCGATTGCAATGCTGTCGATTGGCGGCGCCCTGCACTGGGAGGCACTGCGGCGGGTCGATCCGTTCAAGATGGCATTGCTGGCGATCAAGCTGATTGCGCTGCCGCTGACCGTTTACGCGGTCACCACGCTGGCCGGCGTGTCGCATGACCGGGCGACGGTGCTGATGGTGTTTGCGGCTTTGCCAACAGCCTCTGCCGCGCATGTCCTCGCGTCGGTTTTCGGAGCCAACCGCGAGGAGGTCGCCGTGCTGATCGCACAGATGACATTCCTCGGCTGTCTGACCCTGCCGCTCTGGCTGATCCTGATGTCCGTATGATCCGTAGCAATGGCCCGAAATAAATTCGAGGAAGACGGGAACCGGATACGACCTCATGCGTTGACGGCTGGGCACAAAAAGCAGGGCAGGCAATTGACAGTCGGACAAATCGCACAAGGACGGGTCGAGGAGCCGTCCGTTTCACGAGCACAGACGAAACCGGAAACTTTCCATCAGACATTGCGCCGGGAAACGCGCGACATGCATGTGGCGACAGAAACCCTGTTTGAAGACTTCATGCGCAACCCGGAGCGCCATCTGAGCTGGTTCCTTGCCAGTCAGAGAGCGGGGCTTCTGAGCGTCCACATGAGCCGGACAGAGGGCAGCGATACGCTCAGCGCCCATATCATCGAAGATTTGCTCGACCGGCTGGATTTCGATCTGGCCGTCCGCAATGTGTCGCCCCGCCAGATCGACCCCGAAGGCCCGCTGGACCCTCTGTCGGTGGATTATCTCATCCTCGGGTCGCGGCTTGGCACGACGATGCTCTACCGGCGTCTGTTTGCCGCCAATGGCCCTGGCATCCCGGCCTATTTCCTGGCGCCGTCTGATACGCCGCTGTGGCAGCGCTTTCTCAAGCGGCTGAACGCGCTTGATCCGGCTTTGCCACGTGCGGCCCGCATTATTGACGATGCCCGGACCGGGTTCTCGTTGTTTTCCCGCGCCGCACAGATACAGACGCACTGAGGTCGTTTTGACATCCACCCCGCCAGACAGCCCCGCTCCTCCGACAGTCGACCTGACCAATTGCGACCGCGAACCGATACACCTGCTGGGCCGGGTGCAGAGCTACGGCGCGCTTCTGGCTGTATCCTCCGACTGGATCGTGCAGCATGCCTCTGAAAACCTGTCCGAAATTCTGGGCATCGGTTTTGAGGACGCGCTTGGCCGTCCGCTGGCCGAGCTGATCGTATCCGACGGGTTCGACCGTGTCCGGCAGAATCTGCGCGCGGTCGAGAATCCGGATGGCTGCGTGCGTCTGTTCAACGTCACCTTGCAATCGACGGGCCGCGCTTTTGATGTCAGCCTGCATCAGTCGGGCCAGCATCTGATCGTTGAATTTGAACCGAAACTCACCCCGCGCGGGCGCGATGTGATGACGGAGGTCTACCCGCATATCGCTGCGCTGCGCCGCAACAACGGTCTGGAAACACTGGCACGGGATGCGGCCCGCGGCTTGCAGGCGATCAGCGGCTTTGACAGCGTGATGGTCTACAAGTTTCAGCCCGACCAGTCCGGGCGGGTTCTGGCCGAGCAGCGGCTGGACGGCCAGAAACGCTATGGTGGCATGGCCTTTCCCGCATCCGATATTCCCGCTCAGGCCCGCACGCTGTACAAACGGTCCCTGCTCAGGCTGATCGCCGATATCAACGATCCAGGCAGCGTCATCCGCCCCGGTCTTCTGCCCGGCGGCGCACCGCTCGACTTGTCGCTGGCCGTGACCCGGGCCGTGTCGCCCATTCATATCGAATATCTGCGGAACATGGGCATCGAAGCCTCCATGTCCGTGTCGATCATCAAGGACGGGGAGCTCTGGGGGCTGTTTGCCTGTCACCATCAGTCACCCCGCTATATCGATTACGAACGGCGAACGGCCGTCGAAATGTTCGGGCATATGTTCTCCTACGAGCTGAGCCGGCACGAAGACGAACAGCGCAAGATCGCCGCGACCAAAACCAGCCGTCTGCAGACCATGCTGATGGGGCATATGGCCGACGGGCGGCCGCTTTCAGACAGCCTTCTGGACGTGTCCGAAGATATTTCCGAGATCATTCCCCATGACGGGCTGGTCCTTTTTGAAAAGGACCGCTTTTTCGCGACAGGACAGGTGCCGACCCAAGATGAATTTCTGTCGATCTCCCGCATGCTGGACAGAAGCATTGGCACGAGCGTCTTTGCCTCGGACCATCTAGGCAATGTCCACGAGCCCGCGCGGGAGTACGAGGACAGGATTACGGGCCTGCTGGCTGTGCCGATTTCGCGCCGGCCGCGCGATTACCTGGTTCTGTTCCGCGGGCCGGTCCAGAAAACCGTGAAATGGGCCGGAAACCCGGAGAAACCAGTGACGCTGGGGCCAAACGGATCGCGGCTCACCCCACGCAAAAGCTTTGAGCTGTGGCAGGAGACGGTATCGGGCTACAGCGCCCCCTGGCTGGCCGAGGAAACCCACGCCGCCGAGATTCTGCGGCAAATCCTTCTTGAGGTGTTCCTGAAGGTCACGGATGCCTCGAACCTGGAACGAAAGCGGGCGTCGGAACAGCAGCAGCTGCTGATCTCTGAGCTGAACCACCGCGTGCGGAACATCCTCAATCTGATGCGCGGCCTGCTGGCGCAGACCAAATCCACGGCCCGCACGCTGGAGGAATTTACCGAAAACCTTGACGGGCGGATCCATGCGCTGGCCCGTGCTCATGACCAGCTGACGTCGGAACGATGGGAGCCGACGTCTCTGAAATCGCTGATCCAGTGCGAATTTGCAGCCTATGCGGATACGAAATCGCAACGGGTCATCATCCGCGGCCGTGATGCCATGATCCAGCCACGGGCCTATACGACCCTGGCCCTCGTCCTGCACGAAATGGCAACGAATTCGATCAAATACGGCGCCCTGTGCGATCAGTCGGGCCAGGTACATGTGGATATCACGTTCGACCATTCCGACGCGCTGTTGCTGAGCTGGAAGGAAACCGGCGGGCCGCCGGTCCAGCCCCCGAAACGGCGCGGTTTCGGATCGATGATCATCGAGGAGTCCATTCCTCACGAGCTGCGCGGGGATGCCGAGATCGACTACAAGATCTCGGGTGTGGAAGCCCGTTTCCGTATTCCTGCCAATAGCATCGCTTCGGTGGCCGAGACCGACGAAGAGCCGCAGGCCCCGGTCGCGCCCAAGACCGACGCACAGGCGTTCCGGCTGTCCGGACGCGGGCTTGTGCTGGAGGATACGCTGATCATTGCGATGGATGCGGCGGGCATTCTGGAATCGCTGGGCGCGGCGGAGGTCACGATCCAGTCTTCGGTCCAGTCGGCGCTGTCCTATCTCGACAGCCATGAGGTGGATTTTGCGCTGCTTGACGTGAACCTGGGCGACGAACAATCCGTCGCCGTGGCCGAACGGCTGAGCGCCGCGAATATCCCCTTTGTTCTGGCAACTGGCTACGGTGCGGCACCTGATCTGTTGTCAGCCTATCCGCCCTGCGAGGTCGTACAGAAACCGTTTTCAGGGACATCGCTGAGTGATGCGCTGGCCCGCGCCTTTGTAAATTAGTTTGCATTTTACTGAATTCACCGTATCGCCAGGGGGTCGTGTTGATTACGACTGCGCTGTCCACTGACCTGTGCGGAGATTCGATGAACGATATCGGGACCCCTTTTCATGATGCTGCCGTCGGCGCCCTGATTGACGGAATGCCGGAAAATGCGGGGGCGGTTACGATGGTCATCGATCAATCCGGTCTGATAAACGCGGTCAGCCAGACAAGCCCGGACTTGCTGGGGCGCACTGCCGGCGCCCTGAAAGGGGCGCACTGGATCGACATCTGGCGTCGTGAGGATCAGGCATCTGTCGATCAGGCGTTAAGCCGGGCTCTTGGCGGACACTATGCGCATACTGTTGCCGAAACCGCTCCGGCGCTGGCACCGGGGCGTCTTGAGATCAGTCTGCTGCCGCTGCATCGAGACGAAAGCGCCGCGATTGCCACCCTGTCACCGGCACCTGAGGGGCATCCGACCCGGGATGATCATGTGACAATCCCGGTCTCTGACGTGCGGGAGCTGCTGCATGCCATGGCGAATGTCGCCAGTATCAGCGGCAGTAGCGCAAGGGTCCTGAGCCGGTCACCCAGCGGCCCCGTTCTGGCAGAGCTGGCCTCCGGGTTGGAGGCAGCGGCGCAACGGACCGATGCCGCCCTGACAAAGCTGCGTCACGCGGTATATGGCGAAGATACGGACGACAACGCCCCCTCTGCCTGATCAATCTTCCCGGCGCAGCGCCGACCCCTGCGGCGGATCGCGATCAATGTTGCGCTGCAGGTCCATGACGTAGCCGATGATCTCGGCCACGGCCTGCCAGTGCTCATAGGGGATTTCTTCGTCGATTTCGGCCACGTCATGCAGGGCCCTGGCAAGCGGCTTGTTCTCGACAATCGGGATTTCGTGCTCTCGCGCGATGCGGCGGATCTGAGCCGCCATCAGATCGGCGCCCTTGGCCATGCAGACCGGCGCCGCGTCCTCGCCATTCTCGTATTTCAGCGCGACCGCAAAATGGGTCGGGTTGGTCAGAATGACGGTGGATTTCGGAACCGCCGTCGCGATGCGCTGCTGCGACCGCTTGCGGCGTTCGCGTTCCCGCTTGGCGCGGATCTGCGGGTCACCTTCCATATCCTTATGTTCGTCCCGGACTTCCTGCACGGACATCCGCTGTTTCTTCATCCACTGCGCGCGTTTCCAGAACACATCGGCGATGGCGACAAAGACCAGAATGATCGTGATGATGATCAAAAGCTGCGATGCATAGCCACCGACATAGGGCAGAATGGCCTGAGGCAGGACATTTTCCGACTGCCAGATACCCCGTACGGCAGATTGCGCGATCCAGATGGATATCGCACCCACGACCAGCACCTTGGCGATGCTTTTCAGGAACTCCACCATCGCGTCGAGCGAGTAGATCTTCTTGAAGCCGGATATGGGGTTCAGCTTGTCCAGCTTGGGCCGTATCCGTTCCACTGCAACGACGACCTCTCCCTGGATGAGGACGCCGGCAATCGCGGCCAGGATCATGACGCCCGCCACCGGCGCAAGGACAGTTGCGATGCCGCCAATCAACTCGCCCGTGACCTGGGAGAGATCGCGTATGCCCTGCACGTCCTGGCCGATCCGGACCTGACCGGCATTTTCAAACACCCGGCGAAGAACACCCGCCAGCGTCGAGCCGAGCTGAGGCAGAAAAATCACCGCAACCAGGAACAGCGACAGGACCGACATGAGATTGCCGACCTCTTTGGATGACGGCACATCCCCCTGTTCCCGCGCTTTTCGGAGTTTTCGCTCTGACGGTTCTTCCGTCTTGTTCTGCTTGTCCTCGTCGTCTGCCATCCGCGCCTCCTCAGAAGGTCAGAACGCCCAGCCACTCGGTAAAGCGGCTGACGAAGGTTCGCAGGGCCGACGGCACCGAAAGAACCAGGACAAACAGCCCCGCCACGATCAGAACGGGCGAGGCAACGAAGAACACCGGCAGGGTCGGCAGCATGCGGTTGGTCAGACCCAGACCCGTATTCAGCACGATGCCAATGACGTAGAACGGCGCGGACATGGACACCCCGATGGAAAAGGACGCCATGGCGGCTTTCGCCATCTGTTGCCCCATATCGCCGGTCATCAGCACCCCGACCGGAAAGATATCATAGCTGTGCATCAGCGAGGCGATCATAAGATGATGGATATCGGCCGCAAATATCACCGCGATCGCCGCCATGAGCAGCGCCGAGGCGATGATCGTCGCCCCCTCAAAAGAGCCCATATTGGGCGCGAAGGCGTTGGCAAGGCCGGAGACCATGCCGATCTGTGCCCCCGCCACCTGCACCGCCGCCAGCAAGACCCGCCCGCAGAGCCCGATCCAGACGCCAATTGTTATTTCGATCGCAAAGACCCGGATCAGCTCCAGCGGCGTTTCCGGCAGCGCCGCCCCGCCGACTACAGGTGTCAGCGCCGCGGACAGCAAAAGCGCGCCGGCCAGCCTGTGCCGCACGGTGATGAACTGTTCTCCGAAGCCGGGCAGAAACATCATCGCGCCGCCGATCCGCGCAAAGGTGATGGCCACTGACAGAAACTGGACATTCAGGAAGGCCGAGAGGTCCATGCATCAGCCTTTCGGTGCGGCTATCTGCGCGGCTTGCCCCGATGACATTCCAATCGTGGCCAGCGTCTTGAGATTGGCAGACCTGTGCACCTCGTTATGCGAAATCACCTGCGTCATCGGGCTGACCCGTTCCAGCATGTTGCGAATGAAACTGCGGGCCTCGGGCGCGACAAGGATCGCGGGCCAGAGGTCCTGCGCCGCATGTTCCTGAATGGCCTTGCGGGCGTCGAGGACAAATTCCTGGATACGCTGCGGCGACATGACGAGGTTCCGGTCGTCATTCTGGGTGCGGATATTGTCGAGAAATTCCTGATCCCATTTATGAGACAGCGTGATCACGGGAATGAACCCGGTCTCGTCGGTCAGCGATTTGCAGATCTGGTTGGACAGACGACGGCGCACGTGTTCGGTGATCGTGGTGACATTGGACGATCCGCGCTTGGCCTCGGCAATGGCCTCCACGATCAGGGGCAGGTTCCGGATCGACACGCGTTCGGTCAGAAGCGCCTGCAGCACATGCTGAACAAGGATCGCCGGAGAGGCGCCGCCGATTTCGCCGATCAACTTCTGATATTCGCGCTCCAGCCCTTCGATCAGATCCTGGGTCGCACCATAGGTCAGCAGGTCGGGCATATTCTCTTTGACCACTTCGGTCAGATGCGTGGTGATGACACTTTCAGGATCAACCACGGTATAGCCCTGCCGTTCGGCCTCCGACGCCTGATTGGGCTGGATCCAGAGCGCGTCGAGGCCGAAGGTCGGATCTTTTGCGACCTCGCCCTTCATCTGGATCGGATTGTCAGCGGGATTGACCACCATCATGCCGTTGGGGCGGACCTCGCCCCGGGCGACCTCGACCCCCTGCAGGAGGATCGCATAGGTATTTGGCGGCAGGGTCGGTTCATCCGTGATCCGGACGGAGGGCAGAACAAAGCCGAATTCGCGGCCAAACAGGTTGCGCAGAGACTTGATCTTGCCGGGCAGAGCCGCATCCGGCGTGGACATCAGCGGGACCAGACCCTCGCCCATCTCAAGGCGCAGATCGTCCAGCTTCATGTTCTGCTGAACACTGTCTTCCTTGGCGGTATCGCCTGCGGCCTCTTCCTGGATGCGTGCGCGGCGCGCGGCCTCTTCCGCCCGGCCTTCCTGCTGCTGGATATACCAGCCAAGCGTCGCCATCCCGCCGCCCATGATGACAAAAATCAGCAGGGGAAAGCCCGGCAGAAGCCCGATCAGCCCCAGCATGCCCGCCGCCATGTAAAGCGCCTTGGGGAAGCGGGACAGCTGGCCGATGACCGCCTCGTTCGCCGCCCCTTCCGTACCGCCTTTGGTGACGATCAGACCCGCGGCCAGCGACACGATCAGCGCCGGGATCTGGGTGACAAGGCCGTCACCGATCGTCAGCGTCGTATAGCTGTTCAGCGCGGCCCCGAACGACAGGTCGTATTGCAGCACCCCGATCAGAATGCCGCCGATCACGTTGATCAGCGTGATGATGATCCCGGCAACGGCATCGCCACGCACAAATTTCGACGCACCGTCCATGGCCCCGAAGAAGCCGCTTTCGTCTTCCAGATCCTTGCGCCGCCGCTTGGCCTCTACGTCGTCGATCAGCCCCGCGCCAAGGTCGGCATCAATGGCCATCTGTTTGCCGGGCATCGAATCCAGGCTGAATCGGGCCGAAACTTCGGCGATCCGGGTCGAGCCTTTGGTGATGACCAGAAAGTTGATGACCACGAGGATCGCAAAAATCACGATCCCGATGACGAAATTGCCCGAGACGATAAAACGCGAAAAGCCCTCGATCACGCCGCCGGCGGCGCCCGGTCCGGTGTGCCCTTCGGACAGGATAAGCCGGGTCGAGGCCACGTTCAGCGACAGCCGCAGCATGGTGACGACCAGCAGCAGCGTCGGGAATGAGTTGAATTCCAGCGGTTTGGGAATCCAGAGCGCAACCATCAGGATCAGCACCGACAGCGAGAGCGAGACCGCCAGACCGAAATCAAGGATGACCGCCGGCAGCGGAATGAACAGAACCGCCAGTACGAGCACCATGCCCAGGGCGAAGCCGATGTCGCGGTTTTTCAGCCCGAGCTCAAAGACCGATCCGTTTGGACGCGATTGGAAACTGTCCGGTGCCGCCATGTCAGGACCCCTTGCTGAACGTCGGCAGGATAGGCTGGATGGTGCCCGGCCCGAACAGGCTGCGCCCCCCCTGCCCTTCTGCGGCGTCATTGCCCAGATCAGCCGTCCAGAATACGCCGGAGGTCGGCATGCGTCCGCCCTGCCCGGAACCGTCGCCGCGCGTGTTCACAGCGCCCGCCATCTGGCGAAAATCGTCAAGACGGGCGTTGGCCACCTTGATGTTCTGGTCCAGCCTTTCGAGATAGGCCGTCTGATACTGTTCGGTCTTGGAATGGTAAGAGCCCGCCGCCTGCGTCCAGTCGCCCTTGGCATTGTAAAGCCGCAGCAGGTACTGCGCGGCATAGGCCACGTTACGGCGGGGATCGAACCCTTCGGTAACGTTTTCAAACGCCTCCGGATGCCAGTGCATATTGATCTGCATGCATCCCACATCCACCGAAGACGTACCTGAGGCCTGTTGCTGGCGCACCCAGAATATCGCCTCTTCTTCGGTCTCGAAATAACGCCCGACACCGGCGGCATTGGCGGTCCATGGCCAGATCGTCAGCTCTCCGTTCCGGTACATGCCGGACTCCTGCAGACCGATGGCAAGCAGAAGATTGCCCGGAATCTGATACCGCATCTGAGCCAGAAGTATTTCGCGGATACAGACCCCATTCTGCGATACAGAGCCTGAAACCACCCCCTGCCCTGCCTCGGCATCGGAAGGCGTGTAGAACCCGGTCCATTGTGCCGTGGCAGGCATGGAGCCAAGCATCAGGAGAAAGACCGCCAGGGCCCGTCGCATCAGACGGACCCGCTGGCGATGAGGTCAAAGACCTTTTCGGCAAGTTCGCGGACTGTCGAATACATCAGCGGCGTGCCGATCAGAAGAACCGCGAAAATGGCCGCGATTTTGGGGACAAACGTCAGCGTCATTTCCTGAATCTGCGTCAGAGCCTGGAAAAACGCGATAAACAGCCCGACCGCCAGCGCCACCGCAAGGATGGGCGCGGAGGCGATCAGCACGGTCAGGAAAGTCTGCGACAGGATGTCATAGGCGTCTGCCTCGGTCACGTCATGGTCCTCAGATCGGCATCTGCATCACTTGCTGATAGGCTTCGACCAGCTTGTCGCGCACGGAAACAGCGATACGCAGGGTTGTTTCCATTTCCAGAGTGGCTTCGACAACCTGCTGGGCCGAGACCTCTCCGGCCAGCCCGGCCTGTGCGACCTGCTCCGCCTCGCGGATTGTTGTCACCGTATTTTGGGTGGCACCCTGCACAAGTTGCGCAAAACTCGGGCCTTCGGCCTGTCCTGCAAAATCGGCATCCTGAACGGCACCGCCCTGAAGCAGGCGGGACGAGCCGTATGCGGAATTCACCAGGCCGGTTGAGATCAACTTTTCGGTCATTTCAGTCTCTGTTCAAGCCTATTTCAGGAGGTCCAGGATATTGGTCCGCATCTTACGGGCCGCTTCGAACATGTTCATATTGGCCTCGTAGCTGCGCGCCGCTTCACGCATGTTGGCCATTTCAAGCACGGTCGAGACGTTGGAGACCTTCACGAAACCCGCGTCGTCCGCGGCCGGATGCCAGGGCTCGTACCGCATGGAGAATCCGCTCCGGTCCCGGCCGATGTCAGAGACCTCGACCGTCGTGGCGCCGGTCGCTTCGTCCAGCGCCTCGCGGAAGGTGATCGTCTTGCGGCGATACGGGTCTGCGCCGGGCTTGTCCGCCGTGGAACTGGCGTTCGCCACGTTTTCAGAAACGACCTTGAGCCGTTCGCCCTGAGCCAGCATGCCGCTGGCCGAGATTTTGAGAATTGAGCTGAGCGGGTCCATGCGCGCCCCTCCTATCTGATGCCGGTGGCTGCGAGGGTCAGAAGATCATGCCCCTTGCGGTACAGCTGTGACGCCATGCGGTAGTTTTCGGAAATCTCGGCGGCCTTGATCGCCTGCTGCTCCAGCGCGACCGAGTTGCCGTCCAGAGAGCTTTCGTAAGGGCCCTCGTCTTCCAGTGTGCGAATGCCGTCCGTGGCGCCCGACCCGGAAATATGCCGTGTGTTGGTGGTTTTGAGCCCGCCTGCACGCGACCCGGCCAGCGCATCGGCGAAAGGCGCGACATCGCGCGCCTTGAACCCCGGCGTATCTGCATTGGCGACGTTCTGCGCGATGACCTGCTGCCGGGTTCCCAGCCAGTTCATCCGGCGATGCGCCAGATTGAAAAACGACATGTCAGAAAGCCTCATGTCAAGTTTTCCTTCTGCGTTGCATGGAATTAGTATATAGCGTTTCAAGAATAGCATGAATAAATGCAAAAGAGCAATGGATAGTTCTTATGAAAACAGCGTTCTCTCAACTCTCTACCCTTGCTCGGAACACTGAAGGGCCAAGAATAGCCGGCGAAGTGTCAAAGATTACCGGGCTGACACTTACGGTCGTAGGCCTGAGCCGGGCGCTTGGGATCGGACAACGCTGCACAATTTTCGGGAAGAAGGGCCAGGTCCTTGCCGAAGTTGTTGCCGTGGATGACGACGGGATCAAGGTGCTGCCATTTGGCACCTGGGACGGCGTGACCGTGGGTGACCGGGTTGAAATCAGCACGCTGGGAGAGACGATCCGGCCGGACCTGAGCTGGATCGGGCGCGTGGTTGATGCGCTTGGGCGGCCTATCGACGACCGCGGCGCGCTGCACGAAGGCCGCGCGGTCCGGTCTCCGAAATCCTCCCCGCCAAATGCCTACCAACGGCGCCGGGTTGGCGACCGGCTGGATACGGGTGTCCGTGTCTTTGACATCTTCACTCCGCTCTGCCGTGGGCAGCGCATGGGCATTTTCGCGGGATCCGGCGTGGGGAAGTCGTCGCTCCTGTCGATGATGGCGCGGCGTTGCGAAGCGGATGTGATCGTCGTCGGCCTTGTCGGCGAACGCGGCCGGGAGGTTCAGGACTTCATTCAGGAAGACCTTGGTCCCGAGGGTCTGGATCGATCCGTGGTTATCGTCTCGACCGGGGATGAACCGCCCCTGATGCGGCGTCAGGCGGCCTGGACTGCAACGGCGGTTGCCGAATTCTTCCGCGATCAGGGCCTGCAGGTTCTGCTGCTGATCGACAGCGTGACCCGTTTCGCCATGGCGCAGCGAGAGATCGGTCTGGCCGGGGGTGAACCGCCGACGACCAAAGGCTATCCGCCGACCGTTTTTGCGGAACTGCCGCAGCTGCTGGAACGCGCCGGTCCGGGCGTCGGAGAGCGTGGAGATATCACCGCGCTTTATACCGTTCTTGTCGACGGCGATGATCTGAACGAACCGATCAGCGATACTGTGCGGGGGATTATGGACGGCCATGTTGTGCTTGACCGGGCCATTGCAGAGCAGGGCCGGTTTCCGGCTGTCAACTTGCAGAAGTCGATCTCCCGGATGCTTCCGGCCTGCCACAATACCGGGGAATATGCCGTACTTCAGGCGGCGCGACGCGCCCTCGCCCGCTATGCCGATATGGAGGAATTGATCCGTATCGGTGCCTATCGTTCGGGAACCGACGCGGATGTGGATGCCGCCATCCGGTTTGCCAAACCTGCGGAAGCCTTTCTGAGCCAGGCCAAGAAAGAAACGACGCCGAGCGAGGAATCCTTTGCGAAACTCTACGAACTGCTCGGCAATGCCGGGATCAGTGTGGAGGTTGGCAAGCCCGACTGAGTTGACAGCTGTCAACATGCCTGAGCAGCCGAGAGTGTGTTAAGCATGGAGAGGGGTGAGTAACGCCCCTCCTTTGCTTTCCTTGTCAGAACCCGGAAATAGGCGCCGGGGTTTCTGATATCTCCGCATCGTTGGACCAAGGCGGCAACTGTCGCAGCAGCGCGCTCGGGCCCCATTTCTATGCATGCGGACTTCCAGCTGTTGCTGTCGATGCCGGTCATGGGTGCCACGATGGACATAGACCGGATGAAATCATTCCAACCTCTCGGGGTTTGGCCTGTATAAGGATGAACATCGGGGCAGGCGCTGAGGACATGCGCAAGCGTCAGCTCCTGAGGTTTATCAGAATGTTTTTTATCTGATCTCTGATAGTGCCGCTCATTTTGACTGCCGCTGCCGCTCATTTCCGCTGTTTCCGTGACGATTTCCGGGTTGTTCTGCGCGGTGGCATCTTCGGGCTGAGGGATCTGGGCGAGTTCAGTGATGGACTTGATATCGTGCAGAGTGGCACTCAATTCGCTTTGAGCGGCGCGCAATTCGATCAGGGTCATATTGCGACGCAGGGTCCGCCGGATAAGGCGCGTCTGGTCTTCGTAGGCGTCCCAGTTCCCTGCGGCTCCGTGACTTTGCGCGAACTCAATGAACTTGAAGATGTCCCTCATGGTCAAAGTGATGAGCTCTCTGGCGGTTTTGATCGCATCCATCCGCTGTTGTTCCTCGGCTGCGCGGGCCGCAAACTCGGCAGCCCGCACGGCAAGGGGCTTGAGATCGAAGCCATAGGCGGTGCCGATCTGTCCATCTCCGGTCCGGCGGGCGTATCGTTTCCCATTGGGGCTATCGCGGCGGATCAAAAGCCCGGCGTCCACCAGGGCCATGAGATGCCGGCGCAGGGTGCTTTCCGGCATGCCATGCGCGCGCTTCTGGATAGCAGCGTTGGAGGCAAACACGATGAGCGGCGCCTCGGGGTTTAGCGTATCTTCAGGGTGGAAACTGAGAAGGACCTGAAGGACGGCCAGGTTGCGCGCTGAGATATTCAGGGATTTGGCGCAGAGCCCGAGATGCGCCAGAACCGTCCATTTCGACACGGGTTCGAGATGGGGAGCGGTGTCAATTCTCTGCTGATATTCGATCTGGTCAGCCGTGATCGGCCGCGCACCAAAATGCGACGTGATCTGTGTTTTCATTACTGCTCACGAAGGCAAATCTTTCCCATTCACCGCCTGGGCGGTGTTGACAGCTGTCAACCAGAGGAGGTAGATTCGAGGTGCTAGAACGAAACGGCCTCTCGGGATGAATAGTCCTGGGGGGTCTTTTTCTTTGAATTTGCCTCTGCTCGTGCCTCCTTTTCTGGTTGCTTTTCTGTCGTTGGGGTCAGCGCCGGGACGAAATGTACTGGCGGTGGAGTTCTGTCATCTGATCGATCAGCCAGTCGTCAAATCCGTCGGCCTCTTTCGCATCGAAAGACAGTACGGTTTTTCGGCCCGTTTTGCGGGCGCGGCCAATGGTCTGTGATTTTTCGTCCGTGAGAACCTGATCCGTGGTGGCGGGCTTGGGTGCGCGTGGCTCTGCCAATCGTTCCAGAACGGCGTCGAATTTAGCATCGGACGGGTCAGTGGAGGTCTCTAAATAGCGGGTCAGAGCCGCTTCATCACCCCGTTCGGCATAACGATCTGCCAGCAGGCGCCAACGGTCGCGGCCGGCTGCGGGTGCGGGGCCAATGGCCATGACCAGGGGAAGAGGCAAAGCATCCGCCACGCTCAGCATGCGCGAGATCACGGTTTTATCGATATGCAGGGCGTCGCAGATCACCTTTCTTTCGAACCCGTGATCCCGCATCTGCCGGGCGAAATTCGCCTTTTCGATAAAGGTGAGGTCACGGCGCGCGGCGTTTTCCTGACCCTGAGCGATGATAAGGTCGTCATCCTTCATATCCCGGATCATTGCCTTGACCGGGAGGTTCAGCGCCTGAAGCGCGGCGACCCTTCGCCGGCCATAAACGATCTGATATCGACCCTGTTCGGCAGGATCGTGCCGCAACAGAACCGGGACCTGTTGGCCATATTCCTGGATGGAGGCTTTCAGCGACTCGTGGTCGTCATCCTCGCCCAGCCTGTCGACCAGACCCCCGGAGGAGATCAAATTCGGGTCTATTTCTTCGATAGCGCGGCTTTTCAACTGCGCGATTGAGGCGGACACAGCGCCGATGGCACCCTTTGAATATCTCGGCCCCGGGGTAGGGGCCGCCGGTTCAGTCCGGGGCAGGCTCTCTTGCGGCTTGGGGGAGGTGGCCTCGCTCATCAGACTCTTAAGCAGATCCTTGCGTGCCATATCAGCGCCCCCATGCCTGTTGGATCAGTCCCTCAATCTCCCCGTTCACGGCGTCGAGACTTTCGCGCGCGCGATCATAGGTTGCGCGGGTGAATTGAGACTTTTCAACCTCATATAGTGTCTGTTTGGTGATGCCGGCGTCAGAAATCGCGGTCGATTTCAGCACCGTATGATTGAGCACATGGTCCCCGAACATAGAGCGCATGAAGCTGACCATCTGGTTCTGCGGGCCGTCGCCTGGCTCGTACCTGGTGACGACGTAGCGCAACCAATCATAGTCCATATTTCCGCCCGCCTCGCTGACCACGCCAAGCAGATTGGAGGTCATCAACAGGAACTGGCACATGGACATCACGTCCAGCATCTGGGGGTGTACGGTCACCAGAACGGCAGTTGCCGCGGACAGTGCAGACATCGTCAGAAAGCCCAGCTGCGGCGGACAATCAATCACGACGATATCGTAATCAGACTCTACTTCAGCCAGTTTATCGCCGACACGGGTAAAGAACAGCGCGCCGCTGCGTTCCGCCAGAGCGCGGGGCGTGTCATGTTCGAACTCCATGAGGTCGAGATTGCCCGGCACCAGATCGAGGTTCGTGAAATAGGTCTTCTGAATGATCTGTTTCAATGGCACGGGATCCTCGTAGCGGATCGCATCATACAAGGTGCCGCCGTCCAGAAGATCGAATTCAGGCTGAAACCCGTGCAAGGCCGAGAGGGAGGCCTGCGGGTCAAGGTCGATCGCCAGAACACGATAGCCGTCCATTGCAGCCTTCTGGGCCAGATGTGCTGCCGTTGTGGTCTTCCCGGAGCCGCCTTTGAAGTTGATCACGGTTATCACCTGAAGGTGGTCACCCTCACGACGCCCCGGAACATAGGTGCCGGGCGCCTTGGCGCCTTTTTCCAGCATCAGGCGCAGGGCCTGGATATCCTCAGAGGTGTAATACCGACGTCCGTTCCCCTTCATCTCAACATCCGGCGCCTTGCCGTCGAGATGCAGCTTGCGGAGATAGCTGTCCTTTACGCCCAGTAGGTCGGCGACCTCACCGGCGGCGAATTTGCGCATTTCCTTGCGGGCGTTCGGCGGGAAGAGTTGGGCACGGTGCTGCTGCAACCGCTCAGACAGTTTCTCAGCATGTTCGCCGACGAGAACGTCGATCCGCTCGTTTTGCCGCATGCGGCTGCCCCTCATTCAAGTCCGTTTGTTACGGAATTTGGCGTTTTGAACGCTTTGTTCCGTAATTAGATGCTGAATAAAGGGGATTCGGGCAAGCAGAAATTGATGGTAACGGGGATCTAATCTTGTCTGACCCGGATAAAGTGACCCGGCTGCGTCAGTCCCGACCCCAGCGGAGCAGCGTAAGCTCCTCGATTTCGGCCTGCTCTTTGCGCTGACGTTCGGCACGTTCACGGTGCAAATCCGACAGGCGGACCGTCTCATACACCTTCTGTTCCTGAAACAGCGCGGTCTGTTTGCGCTCGAACGCGGCCAAAATCGGCTCTAACTCGCGGATTCGGGCCTTCGTTGCATTGATCTGACTGGTCAATGCGTCCACAAAACCGGCCACGTATGGCATGGCCTCCGGTGTCGGATTGTGGCGTTCGGTGCGCAATTTCTCTTCCAGGCTGGTGCGCGCTTCTGTGAGCTCCGACATCTCCCGGATCACATCGGCCTGTTCCCGGCGCAGGGTGTCGATATCGGCCCGACGCAGGTGTTCCATGACCGACAGGGCGCGCCGCCGACGGGCCGACATCAGTGCGACCCCTTTTTGGCGGCGCCGGCACCTTTGGCATCCTTGATCAGGATCTCGTCGCGAATTCGGGTCAGAATATCCGGAGGCAGGGCGACATAAGACGGTGCGCGGGTCAGATGCAGGGACGTGCCCGCGGCCAGCGCATCGGCAATCGGATCGGCAGGCATGCGCATCGGGGCGTCGTCAGGAAGCGTTCCGGTGGCCGCCTCTGCGGCGGGGCTTGCCTCGGTGCTGTGGGCTTCTTCCGCCGACGATGTGCCAACGGCCACGCGAAGCAGGCGCCCATATTCTCCCGTAGGATCGTATTCCGGCGCGATGAAGGCCGGGGCGACAAGAGTCCCGGCCAGTGCGACGGTCAATGTCACGCGCGACAGCATCAGGCGGCCGGCAATTCTTTCTGTGCCGCCTCGACTGCGTAGAAGTCGGGCTGCATCCGGGTCGGAATATTGCCGCGGCCGATTTCAACACAGATGTTGGGCGGGTGGTTGGCGACCATGGCGACAAAGATATCGCGGATCACGCTGTAGAAGGCGCCGTCCTCGTCCTCGATCTCGGTCAGGCGACCGGAGATAGGCTGGACGATACAATAGGCCAGGAACACGCCGAGGAACGTCCCGACAAGTGCGCCGCCGATCATCGCACCCAGAACCTCGGGCGGCTGGTCGATCGACGACATGGTCTTGATCACACCGAGAACAGCCGCGACGATCCCGATGGCGGGCAGGCCGTCGGCCATGGTCTGGATCGCATGGGCGCCGGCAAGCGCTTCGTGATGATGCTTCTTGATCTTGCGGTTAATGATGTCCTCGGTGCCGTATTTGTCGTCGAACTGCATGGAGAGCATGCGGAAACTGTCGCGGATCAGATCGAGCGCGAAGTGATCCTTCTTGATCTTGGGGTAGCGGCCGAAAATCTCCGACCCGTCAGGGTTCTCGATATGATCGTCGAGCGCGAGGATGCCGCGTGCCTTGTAGATGCGGGTCAGTTCGAACATGAGCGCGAGCAGGTCGTTATAGTCCTGCGCTTTCCATTTCGCCCCCTTGATGACCTTGGCGAAGCCGCCCATGGCCTTCTTCACGACACCAAAAGAGTTCCCGATCACGAGGGCGCCCAGAGAGGCCCCGATGATCATCATACCTTCGAAAGGCAGGGCATGGAGCACGATGTCCATTTTGCCGCCCGAAAGGATAAAACCCCCAAAGACAAGGCCAAAGACCATTGCCAAACCGATGAAGAGGTTCATCTGCTGCCACCTATTTCTGCTACGTGCCTGTTTATTCTGGTTTTGTGCTTTGTAGCATATGTATAATTGACTTCGACGCAAGTATAAACAAGAATAGAAGGCGATTGTTTCCAGCTTGGGCGGGTTGATTCATGGCAGCGACAGAGAAGCTTGCGTATTTTCTTGATGCAGAACAGATGGCCGGCGTTTTTGCGGAATGGCCGGATGACATGAACTCGGTGCTTTGCCTTGACGAGGAAGGCGATTGTGAGATCCTTGTCTACCACAAGGCAGAAAGCAGCGCTGTGATGCGCAAGGTCTCTTCTGTCATGGGGCGGTCCAGGGGGGAATTCACCGTTGTTCCCGAAGAGCAGGGGTATCCGACCCGTCGCGTCAAATTCTCGGAAGAGCAGAAAATTCTGCGGATCGTCGCGGAGTCGCACGACCTGCCGGAGGTCGCTGCGGATTACGCCATCAATTACGAATATGCGGTGGAAAAGGGTCTGGATCCTGCAACCATGAAGCCGAACGAGGCGGAGGTCGCGAACAAGAAATCGCCGCCGCCGGGCCCGGCCTTCCGCCATCGCGAACAGCCGGTTGTTCCCTTCCGTCCCAAGGTGCGCCCGCGACCCGTCAAGCCGCGGCTGACCCTGACGATGGGCGGCGCTCAGAAGGCCGTGGCGCCAAAGCCTGCGCCCGTGTCCGCCCCCGTTCCCGAGGTGTCGAAGCTTCCGATGGGATATGTCGAGGGGGCGAAAGCTCTGAAAGGTGAATGCCTGGTGGTGGAGGCGGAGATCATCGCCTTTGAGGGTTCGGTCCGTCTGATCCTGCGTCCGTCGCGGCTGAGCATTCAGGCCCAGCCGATCCAGGTCACAGAAGTCAGTTTCCGCGATGACTATGCGCGCTTCATGATCCCGAGAGAGGCCATTTCCGGCTGGAACAGTGCCACAAGTGTTGTCATCGATCTGCCGGTCCAGGCCTTCCCGCCGGCCTTAGCAGAGAAATTCCGCGCCGGCCGTCGTCAGGCAGAGGTGACGGTGACTTCGCGCGGTGTCTTTGTCGCGCCGGGCACCCGCATCGGTGAAGTCGTTGCGCAGCCGCAGAAACAGCGCCCCCCGCGTGCGCGGGTCGTCACGCCGGCCCGTGCGGCGATGGTCGCGCTTATGGCTGTGGGCGCGTTGACCGGCGCGCTGATGGTCCGGGGCGGTGTCGAAACCAGCGATATCTCGACCTATCTCAGCCGGGCCTTTGGTGGCGATGCTGCGCCGCAGGTCACCCGCGGCGTGTCTGTTCCGCTCAATCTGATCGACAATATGGCGCTGGAGGAAAGCCGGAGCCTGCCCGAATGAAATGCGCCGTCATCACGCCGGTCGGCCCGGGGCATCTGGACCTGTTCAATACGGTCTGCGCGCCCTCTGTTGAACAGGCGAAGTCCTATAACATGGGGCCATTCGCCGAGGTTCGGCATGTGATGATGGATGACACCGAAGGCAGGCATGGCCGCTCTGCCCGCCGCAATGAAGGCATTGCCAAGGCGGCGCGGGACGGCTGCGACTGGATTTTCTTTCTCGACGCGGATGATGTTCTTACCCCCAATGCCTTTGAGGCTTTCGGACGCGTTATTGCGGAAGAACCCGATCTTGAGGCGGTTTGGGGTCTGATCTGCACCTTCGATCCCGGCGGAGAGCCGGAGCTGAGGGACAGTCAGGCGGAGCGTCTGGACAGTCGTGAGGACTTCCTGCGCACGGACCCCTATAACGCGATCCAGATTGGCGGGTTTTACCGGACGGATGCGGTTGCCGCGATCGGCTTTGACGTCGATATGGACGCGGGCGAGGACTACAACCTCTATCGACAGCTCTGGGCAGGCCATCGTTGTGCCAAGCGGCCTGAGATCTTTTTCATCAACCAGCGCGGGCAGCATTCCACCGGGCCAAGATCGGCCACGGGTGGCGACTGGACCAATGCCGTCACCGGCCTCTGGAGGGAGGAGTTGGGCAAGGTTAGTGTCTATGTCGACCTCAAAGATGCCTCCGGGTCGCCCGAGGCGCGCATGCGGCTGACCAACCCCACCGATATCATCCAGAACACGCATGTCCGCGGCCGGTTCTTCGAAGCGGGATCGCTGGAAAAGCTGAAACGCATTCTCAAGGTTGCCAATCCGCGCATTCTCGAAGTTGGGGCCAATATCGGCAATCATGTCGTGTGGTACAGCAAGCACCTTGATCCCGCGCGGATCTATCCGGTTGAGCCGAACCCGGATGCGCTGCGTCTTCTCGAAGACAATATCGATGCCAATGGCATTGGCGGATATGTCGACCGGCGCGGCATGGGCTACGGGGCAGGGCGGTCGTCCGGGCGCTTCCGGACGCAGCAGGACAATGCCGACAATCTCGGCGCGACGCGGCTGGTTGCCGACGATGGAGGCGGGATAGAGACGAAAACGCTCGACGCGCTCATGGGCGAGGACCGGGTCGATTTCATCAAGATAGACGCCGAAGGTATGGAGTTTGACGTCCTTGACGGTGCACAGGCCCTGATCGCACGCGACCGGCCGGTTATCTGGATCGAAGTCAAACGGGAAAATATGCTTGCCTTTGCGCAGGCATGGTGTCGGGACGCCGGCTACCGGATCGTCGACAGCACCTCCTACATAAATACCATCGATTATTTTGCCGTGCCGAAGGAGTGACATGTCCGAGACAGCCCTTTCCCGCAAAGATCGCCGTGCCCGCCAGGCCAAGGCTTCGAAACTCTACGGTATTTCCGGCCCCGAGGCGCTGGAGATTCATCAAGCCTACCGCGCTCTGAACGCAGGTGACGTCATGCAGGCGGTGCAGCTGGCGCATCCGGTTGCGCTCAGCAAACCCAAAAGCGAACATGGCTGGATCGTCCTCGGCGGTGCCGCGCTGGCCCGCCGCGAAGGCAAGACGGCAGAGGCGTTTTTTGCCCGCGCGACAGAGCTGAACCCAAAGGAATCCGGGTCGCTGGTCGGGCTGGCCAAGGCCTATGTCCTGCAGGCAGATCCTTACAAGGCCGTTGCCGCTGCCGAAAAAGCGTTTGGCGCCGGCGCGGATGAACGCGGGCTGATCCTGATCTACCTCGATCTCATGACGCAGATGGGGCGGGTGCATACGGCCGTCGATGTTCTGGGGCCCGTCGTGTCCCGGCTGGAGGATGCGGAGCTGTCCCTGTTCCTGGCCGATGCCTGTATCAGTATCGGAGAGACCAAACCCGCGGCGGACTGGCTGAACCGGACCTGGAAAATCGACCCGAAACCGGCGGCGCACGGAATTGCGCATCTGCGGGCCCTTATCTATCAGGGTCGGGCAAAGGAAGCCGAAACCTTTGGCCGGGAGCTTCTCGCGGAACCGGGGTTTGAAAGCCGCGACGCGGCGATCGTGTACCTTTCGGTCGTGCTGCGGCTGCTGCGCCGGCCTCAGGATGCCCTGGACCTGGCCCGGTCGCACGAATTCACCGATGCGGAGAACCTGGCGGAAATCCGTGGCGTCATGGCCAATATCCATCAGGACCTCGGGCTTCTTGATGAGGCAGAGGGGCTCTTTCTCGAAGCGGTGCATATCGCGGGCCGTCGCCCCGGCATCGCCAAGGCCTTCGGGGTCTTCCTCATGGGGCGCGGCGAATTCCAGCGCGGTGCCGAATATTACGCAGAGCGGATCACCGAAGGTCAGCGCAATTACTTCCGGTATGAAAATTCCGAACCGGAGAACCTGCGCGGGTTGGAAACGCTGTATCTGATCGGCGAACAGGGGATCGGCGATCAGCTGGCCTTCCTGTCCCTTCTGCGGCTGGCGCCAATCGATTTTGCCAAGACGAAGATCCGTTTCGTCTCTGACGGCCGGTTCGAGGCGGCGCTGAAACAGAACGTCTACGGGCTCGAGGCCGTGGACCGGCATGAATTCGAACAGCTCGGGCTTATCCCCAAAGCCAATGAACTGGTCCATATCGGCGACTTCGCCCGCTATATCGATGGCACGAAACGCAGTGATCATCATGGGGCGACTGTGACGCCCGATGCGGATCTTGTTGCGGAAATCCGGTCGAAATACGAAGGCCTGGCACAGGGCGCGCCGATCTACGGTGTGGCCTGGACCTCGGGCGCGATGATGGGGCATCTGCGGGCGGTCACGCTGGAACAGATCCTTGACGCAGTGCCACAGGGCGCCTTTGTCGTGAACCTGCAATATGGCGACCGGACGTCCGAGCTGACGGCGGCCCGCCGCGCCCGGCCCGACCTGACCATTCTGGATGACGCCGACATCGATCAGATGGCCGACCTTGCGGGCTTCTTTGCCCAGGTTGCGGCGCTCGACAGGGTTGTGACGATTGACAATACAACGGCGCATGTCTGCGGCGCGATCGGGCATCCCGATACGCATGTTCTGATCCCGACGGGAACGCCGTGTATCTGGTACTGGAGCAACGAAGGGGAGCGCGATCCATGGTATGGCAACCTGAATCTGTATCGGCAAAGCCGAATAGACGACTGGACCGATCCTCTGAATCGTTTGAAATCGGCAACACTCGCATGATCTCAGAATATTATTCTTGGATCAGGCATGAAAAACCTCTGTCTTTCAACTCGCTTTAACCAAGCTGACCTATGTTGTCAGGGACAGCGGGCAAGTTGCCGGCTGGTTTCGGGACAGTTCGGGGGCGTTTATGCGCGCTGATCGCATCGGATCTGGGGGCAAGAAGGGACCTTGGCATTGGCTGGGGTCTGTTCTGTCATCCGTGCGACGGCGCCGCAATTCCGTTGTGGCGCTGCGCCCGGCGGTGCGGGTTGAAGAAAGCGTGACCCCGAATTTTCTTGTCTGCCTCGATACAGGATCGCGTCAGGTCCTGTTGCGGCGCCATCTGCAGGAAACCCTGCGCATGACACCGGAGGAATACCGGGATCGTTGGGGGCTGCCACCCGACTATCCGTTGGTGGCGGAAAGCTACAGGCTCCGTCGCCGGGCCGTCCTGAAAGGGGCGCGCCATGAATAATATAAAAAACGAAGACAGAGCAGGGCCGGCACCGGCGACAAGATCGGGCAACGGACCCTGCGGGCAGTGACTGAGGACAGGCATGGCAGAGAACAACAAAAAGGACATGGTCGCGACGATTGTCGCCTCCTTCGCCGCAAGGCCGGACGCGACACCTGACGCGATCGTCGAACTGTATAACAGGCTCATGTCGGATGAGGGGGGCCTGGTGCCGTCCCAGCCGATGCAGGGCCAGGCAAACCCGGCGCTTCCCATCGACCGCGCAGTGACCGAAGACAAGGTCTACTGTCTGTGCTGCGGGCGCGGTTTCAAGATGCTCAAACGGCATCTCGGTGCCGAACACGGGCTGACGGAGGCTGAGTATCGCACGATGTTCGGGCTTCCGGCCGAGTTTCCGCTGGTCGCCCCCAGCTATTCCCGCAAGAAGGCCAGCCACGCCAAACAGGCGGGTTTCGGGAAATACGAGCGCAGCCTGAAGCAGGACGGATAATCCGGTCGAGGTATAAGCAATGAGCGATCAGCCGATTATCATCAAGAAAATCGAAGAAGGCGGTGGCGGCGGCCATCATGGCGGCGGCTGGAAGGTGGCCTATGCCGACTTCATGACGGCCATGATGGCGTTTTTCCTTCTGCTGTGGATCCTCGCCGCCTCTGACGAGGAAGCGCTGCGGGGTCTGGCCGATTACTTCACCCCGTCGCTCAGCCAGTCCGGCGGCAAGGGCGAAGGGCTGCTGAACGGCGAGATCGTTTCGGAGAACGGCGACTATAACGGCAGTTCGACACCGGAAGGCGATACGCAGGTGCCGACCTTCGGTCGTGAAAACCCGCTGGCCGTGTTCGACTCCCGTCTGCGGGACGAGGAACGCACCGATATCATCGTCGAATACGCCACCCAGGAAGACGGCACCATGGTGCCCGTGACCCCCCCGCAGGAAGAGCCCGTGGACTCCGCGGTCGAACAGATGGTTGCCAAAGAGCAGCTGGAAGCGGCCAAGGATGCGCGTGAAGCCGAGATGGAAGCCCTGGAACAGGAAATCCGTCAGCACGTGGCGGAGCGCGAGGATCTGGAGGAGCTGACGGAAAACCTGCGGTTCGACCGGACGCCCGAGGGTCTGATGATCCAGATCGTCGACAAGGAGGGCCGGTCGATGTTCGATCGCGGCTCTGCCAGGGTGGATACCCGGACCCGCGACCTGATCCGCATTATCGCCGAGGCGATCCTGGATATGGACAATTCCATCGTGATTTCCGGGCATACCGATAGTGTCCCGTTCACGAATACGCGCGGCTATACGAACTGGGAGCTGTCGGCGGACCGGGCCAATGCCACGCGGCGCATCCTGGTCGATACCGGTGTTTCGGCCGCGCGGCTGAAACGGATTGCCGGGCTTGCCGATACGGAGCCGCTGAACCCAGAGGATACGCAGGCTGCCGAAAACCGGCGGATCTCTGTCCTGCTCAGCTATCCCGAGCCGGTCCTGGAGTAACCGATTTCGAATCATTGATGAGCGCCGGGCGGGACCGAGATACCGCCCGGTGATGCCTCGCCGCTCTGCTTGCGCATTTCGCGTGCAGGCGGGAGGGGGAAGTCATCCACACCTCCGGTGTCGGAGCAACCTGTTTTGTTTTGTTTGGGTTGCACCCATCTACATGCCAGGCGCTGATCCATATATAGGGGCGGGTGGAAAACTTATCCCCATATTTCGGTGGCCCTCCGCGTATTGTTTCTTTTCGAGAGATCCCTCTATCTGTACCTTGGACCCACAAGATATTGGGGCACGGGTATGAAGAACGACCGAGTATTGGAAGACATCTGGACCGGGCGCATACGGGCAGCGCGCGATGGGGACACCAAAACCCTGTCGCGCCAGCTGCGCGCGCTGGTGCCGGTGCACCACGTTCTTCTGTCTGCAGAGGGACGACCAGAGGCCGTGTCCGTACTGATGGACGATGTGGAACTGATGCCGGCGGTCCCGCTCGGTGATGTGCTGACCGAAGAGCTGGGTCTGGATGTTCCCTACGGCGCCTTTGTGGTGTTGCGCGACTGCGGGTCACGCGGGCCTGTGTCTTATGACGCGGGGCTGATCATGGGGGAGGTGATGCTCAACCTGCTGCGCGACGGTGCCTTCCCGATGGAGCAGGAGACTGCCGCGCTTTATGCCATGGCCGTCTCCTGTGACCGGCTGGTCGAAGCCAGCGGGTTCCGGCATGTCGGCCTGGAGCCCGGCGAATTTCGTCTGGGTCTGGCGGCGTCGCTGGGTGCTTACTGGTCCGGCGCCAGGGGGGCGGGCTGCGATGTGACGGGGCTGTTCGACCGGGCCGATTTCCTGCGCCGCCCTGAGCTTGTGACATACCTCAGGGCCCTGGATGGCAGTTTTGCCGGCGCTGACGCGATACAGATCTCGATGCGGCTGATGATGCCGGTCGGCGGCACGCGTGGATTTGGCACCTGGGCGGAACAGATCGGCGCGGCCGTCCGGCAGCAACTGGGGCCGCAGGAAAGAAGTCGCGGTGTAAATACAAAAAATTCGCAAAGAAATTGATAATTTAACGCGGCTTAAATCAAACAATTCTTCAAAGAATTGGTGATCTGTGTTTTCCTGTTCATGCTTTTTAGCTGTAAAGCAGGCACTTAACCATGATGCCCAATTCCATTCAGGCGGCGATGCGTGAATCGCTGCTGAGTTACGATGAAGAACGTGATGCGTTGACGCGGTGGCAGCTTGAGGGCGACCGCGACGCATTGGCGATTCTTGTGCGGTCGCATGCGCGTCAGTGCTGGTCCATGGCGATGCGCTGGACGGATAATCCCGCACATCTGGAGGATCTGGCGGCCGAGGGCATGGTGGGGCTGATCCGTGCGGCGGATAATTTCGACCTTGAGCAGGATGTCCGGTTTTCAACCTATTCGGCCTGGTGGGTCATGAACGGTGTGGCCTCGGCGGCGGCGCGGACCCGTTCTGTCATCGATGTGCCGGTTCGGGCCATGTCGGCCATGCGCAACGGGGCGGGCGCGGAGGAAGAGATCGAACGTCTGAAAGCAGCGATCTCCGGGGTGATCGATCTGGATGCGCGCAGCGAAGACGGGCCGGCCCCGCTGCATGACGCGCTGGTCTATGATGAACAGTCTCCCGAGGACCTGGCCGCAGCCGGGTCTCTGCATGCGGTTCAGTGTTCGCTGATCGATCGGGCGCTGCTGGCCATGACGTCCGAAGAAGCAGAGATCATCCGCCGGCGGCGGCTGAAGTCTGTGCCGGACAGTCTGGAAGATGTCGCCGGAGCCTTGCGAATTTCGCGGGACAGGCTTCGGCAGATGGAGCGGCGCGCGTTGTCGCGGCTCCGTCAGGTTTTGGTGGAAAACGGTTTTCAGAGGACGATGTTGAACTGATGTCTGGTTTATCAATTCTGGGAATGCTCGCGCAAAGGGCGGATTTTCGTGCGGAGCAAAATCGCGGTGTGACGTCTGACCAGACGGAAGCCCCGGCAGACAGTTTTGCGGCGATGCTCGCAGGCCTTTCGAATTCCGGGTCTGAAGGGTCGGCTGAAGCCGGTCAGGACATCCCGCCAGAGGTGACGCCTGAAGAGCTGGAGGCCGCGCTTGCGGATTTCCGTGCCACGGCAGAGGCGAGTCTGGAAGAGGCGTTTCCCGATGGCGAGGTTTTGCCCGGTCCGGCCTTTGACGACTGGGCGCGCGAGATGATTGATGAACTCGATACGGTGCTGAGCGAGGCAGGCGTGTCTGTGTCCATGCTGTCGGAGGTCATGCCGCAGCTGGTCGGGCAGGACGGCGAGGCGACAGAGCTGTTGACCCAGGCCGTTCAGCTGCTGAAGGCAGAGCCAGATCCGGCCCTCACGTCGGGCCGACTGGTCCAGGACATCCAGAGGCGCGAGGAGGTGTCTGCCTTCGTGTCGTCGGAGGTCACCACAGAGGGCTCTGTCGAAGAGCCTGCTTTGCCGGAGGCCGCGACTTCCGGTTTGACGACAGAGGGCGAGGTGGCACCGGGCGCCGTGGATCCGGCACCGTCGCCAGAACGCGCCAGCGCCACGGGCGAAGCGCCGGTAACGCGCGGACAGGATCCTTCGCTGGTCGCGCTTGTGCCGGCGGGGACGGGCTCCGGCGTGTCACGGCCCGCCGCAGCGACAGATCGGCAGGCAGCGACATCCGAAGACGCGGCAGAGCCATCTATCGAGGATATCCAATCCGCCGATGCTTTGGATATCCTGACACCGACAGAAGATGTCCCGGAGGTGGCTTTGCCCCGGGAAACACCGCCGCTGCCCAATGCGCTGCGGCTGATGCTGGCGCAGGCGCTCGCCTCCGGGTCCGAACGCGCGGGCACCGCTGCGACGGACGTGCCCACGGTGGCGGGCACGGCGTCCGCGACGGTCCAGCCTCTGGCGCTCAATTCGGTGGCGCCGTCGGCGGAGGTCGCGCAACCCAAAACGCCGGCAAGCCCGGAACAGGGGTTCGCCCGTAACCTCGCCGGGCAAATCCGCGGCGTGTCGTTCAGCGAGGGCACCACCCGGATCGAATTGACGCCACAAGGGCTGGGCGGGATCGAGATCGAACTGTCGCCCGACGAAGAAGGCCGGCTGAGAGTGGTTCTGCGCGCAGAAAACCCCGCAGTGCTGAACGCCATGCGGTCCGACCGCGATCTTCTGGCCGGATTGCTACGGGACGGCGGCGCTTCGGTCGGCGGCGATCAGATGAGTTTCGAAAACATGGGGCAGGGCGGTGAGCGACGACTGCCGGCTGAACAGACCTCACCCTCCGGCATGATCTCGACCTCGGCCGAGGAGGAAGACGTGGCGCTGCCCGAAACCAATACCGTCGGCGATGGCCGTCTGGATATTCTGACCTGAGGAGACAGCCATGGTCACCAGCATTACCGATACAAGCGCACTTGCCACGACGACGACGACCACGGCTTCTGACGTGGCCGCGAACAAGCTGGCGACGGATTACAAAAGCTTCCTGACCCTTCTGACGGCGCAGCTGACCAACCAGGACCCGCTTGAACCGATGGACAGCACGACCTTCGTGTCGCAGCTGGCACAGCTCAGCCAGGTGGAACAGTCGATCACCACCAACTCTCATCTGGAGGCGATTGCGAGCCAGCTGAATTCGGTCGGGCTTTCCTCCGATCTGGGGCTGATCGGTCGCACGGTCACGGTGCCGTCGAGCGAGATCACGCTGGCGGAAGGGGCGGCGGAGTTTGAATATACGCTCGCGGCCGGTGCAACCAGTGTCAGCGCCGTCATCACCGACGCATCAGGCACGGTTCTGCGCGAAATCCCGGGGCTGGAAACGGCAACGGATGAAATCCATTCCTTCAGCTGGGACGGTCTTGATTACGAGGGTCTGCCTGTCACCGACGGGACCTATAGTGTCGAAATCGTCGCGGTGGACCAGGACGGCACTACCGTCGACGCGGAAAGCTACGTCAATGTCATGGTCGAACGGCTGACCTTCCTCGATGGGCTGGCCGTGCTGCATCTGGCGAATGGCGACATGGTTTCCAGCGACGAGGTGCAGGCGGTGGAGTGATCCACCACCTCAGCTGCGCGGCAGGTCCGTCTGATAGAGCGACAGGAACAGGACGTCTTCGACGCCCCGGAATTTCTGCTTGAGGTCATCGGCGACGCGATCGGCCAGTTTCTGGGCATTGATCACATCGCTCTGTAGCAGGGTCGTGCCAGCGGCATCGTGCATCGATTTCATGATGACGTCGCGCAGGCGGGTGGCATTTTCGGCCTCGTAAAAGGTTTTCGCCTGGTCCAGGTCAGACACGGATACGCCGAAATCTGCGACGACATAGGTCACATTGGCGGCCTTGTAGACAGGCACTGTCATCCGCCCGAGCTTCACCACGTGGTCGTCCGATTCCTCGATCCGCTTGATCGCATCGCGTGCGACCTTGGCTTCGGTATTCACGGGCAGCAGGGCCGGGTGTTCCGTCCGGGTCTGGGAAATATGCTGGCCTTCCATGCGAAGCCGTTCGCCATCGGTCGGATTGCGGGGCCATTTCGCCTGTTCGGCCTTTTTCCGGGCCTCCAGCGCGGCCATTGCCTCCGCTACGCGGGTGGGTTTGCTGACAGAGTTGGGCAGGCTGCCGGATTCCCATTGGTAAGACGCCGGGATAGCCTCTGCGTGGCTGTCGCCATGGGCGGCGGCCGGGGTCTTTTCCGTACCATGTGCGGCGGGCGCCTCGGCTTCGTGACCGGCTGCGCCATGGTCTTCGGTCTGGGGGGCGGCATGGGTGTCATGCTCATCTGCCATCTGGTCGAGCACTTCTTCCGCGTCCGTTTTGGACACGGCTGCTTCTTCGTGCGTGGCAGCGGGCTTGGTGACAAGGAACTTGCCCGCGCCGAAGCCCGCACCTGCACAGAGGACCGGAACTGCCGCAATGGCAATCAACGATTTCTTCATCTCGACACCTGAGCCTGTTTTTCTCAGGTGCCGTTATGATGATGAAGAAGGGCGAGAGTTTTACCGAACTGCGTCGAAAATCAGAGTTAATAGGGCAAGATTATGTCCAGAACACCTTCGCCGTAACTCCGTCTCTGCTGGTCGGAGATCGAGCCTTCGCCGCCGTAGGAGATGCGGGCTTCGGCAATTTTCTCGTAGGGTATGGTGTTGTCGATTGCGATGTCCTGCGGCCGGATGATACCGGCCACGCGCAATTCGCGCAGTTCCTGGTTCACCTTGACCTCCTGCCGGCCGGCGACAACCATATTGCCGTTCGGCAGCATCTGGACGACGAGAGCGGCGACCTTCAGCTTGATCGACTCATTCCGCTTGATCGAGCCGGAGCCGCTGGCGGACACGGAAGACGAGATATCGACCAGGTCGTTCTCGGGCAGGTCATCTGCGCCGATCCCCGGCAGGATCTTGTGCAATTTGCCGCCGTAGCCAAAGAAGCTCGGCCGTTCCAGCCCGCCGGATCCGCTGCGCTCCCTGTCAGAGGCGTTGGACAGCTGCGCTTCGTCGTCGATCTCGATATTGATGGTCAGAATGTCGCCGACGCGGGTGGCGCGCTGATCGGCAAAGAAGCCGCCGGACCCATGCTGCCAGATCGAGGCGCCCTCGGCCCGTTCCGGGATATGGACAACCTCGGGCGGCGGCATCGGCACCTGAACGCGGGCAACCTCGGGCATTGTCGTGGGCGACATGTCAATGCCCGAGACATTCGGGTCCTGGTTGAACGGGTCGTTGCCGCAGGCCGCGACGGCCAGAAGCGCAAAACACGACAAAGACGTCCGCAACGCGGACCGAATAGGAGACATCTTCAACGGATCACTCTCACGATTCCCTTGGCGACGGCGACTGCCGTGACCGATGTGTTGCTGGCAAGGTTCACCACCCGGATCTCCTGGCCTCTGTGGCCTTCGCTGAGCGCACGGCCGGGGGCCGACAGCGCGAGCTGGCCGTCTTCATAGCGGATGGACACCCGTTCGCCCCGGTCGACGATGACAGGGGGGATGATGGACTGGGTCTGTACGGGCCGGCCCTGGGCCAGCAGGCGCTTGACCTGCATGCCCTGGACGGCGTCTGTCTGCGTGACCGTAAAGGCACCGATCCGGCCCAGCGGCAGGGTTGATTGCTGGAGGTCAGCTGCGGTGATGATCTCGCCGGGCAGAAGCCGCCGGGTCGGAACCGGCACATCCATGACCGCAACTGCGCGGCCTTCGATCCGTTTCACGCTGCCGTCGGGCAGGATGGCATTGGCCAGAAACCGCCCGGTGATCTTGTCCATCCAGTAGTCGGAAAAGCTCTCGGCCTCCTCCGGGGTGCCGTCCTTGAGCGCGATCTTGAACCGGGCCTGATCGGGCAGCTGGACGCCATAGCTTTCGCGGGCGCGTTCGTCGACAAGCGTTTCGATCGGCTCTGCCCAGACCGAGGCCGGCAGGACAAAGACCACAAGGACGATGGTGACGTAATAGAGAAGTCTGCGCATGTCGGGTCCTCAGGCTTACCGGATCTGGTTGGCGGTGGTCATCATCTGGTCGGCCGTCTCGATCGACTTGGAATTCATCTCATAGGCGCGCTGCGCAGAGATCAGGTCGGTGATCTGCTGGATGATGTTGACGTTGGAATTTTCGAGATACCCCTGGCGCAGGATCCCGACAGAGGGATCGCCCGGGTTGGCCAGTGTCGCGGCGCCGGAGGCGACCGTTTCGGCCAGGAGGTTGTTGCCCAGCGGCCGCATCCCGGCTTCGTTGACGAAGGTCGACAGGGTGATCTGACCAATTTCGACAGGCGTGTTGTCGTTGCCGGCAAATGCCGAGACGATGCCGGTTTCGGCAATTTCGATCCGGGTGGTGTCGTCGGGAATGACGATGCCCGGGTTCACCTCATAGCCCTGTTGGGTGACGACCTGACCTTCGGCATTGATCCGCAGGTTGCCATCGCGGGAATAGGCCACCGTTCCGTCTGGCATGTTCACGGTCAGGAAGCCGCGCCCCTCGATGGCCAGATCGAGCTCGTTTTCCGTCTGGGTCAGCCCGCCCTGCGTGTTCAGACGGACGGTGCCGGCGGTTCGGACGCCCAGACCGACATCGATCCCCGTTGGCCGGTATGTACCCTGTTCGGAGGTCGGCGCGCCCTCACGTTCGAGATGTTCGTAGAGAAGGTCCTGAAACGAGGCGCGGACCGATTTGAACCCCGTTGTCGAGGCATTGGCGATATTGTTCGAAATGACGTCGACGTTGGTCTGTTGCGCCATCATGCCGGTTGCGGCGATCCCGAGTGCTTTCATGACCTGTCCCCTGCTCCTGCCTGTCTTGTTATGCGGACATCTGGCCCATACGGCGCAGCATGTCCTTTTTCAGTTCGTCTTCGGTTGTCATCAGCTTTGTCGCCTGGTCGTAGGCTTTCTGAATCATCATCAGACGGGTCACTTCCTGGATGGGCTGGACGTTGCTCAGCTCCAATGTGCCCTGTGCCAGTTCAGATCCCTGCGCGGCCCGCGCCATGCTGGCGCGGCCTTCCGGCGGGGCAATCATCGACGCGCCCAGGCGGACATAGCTCTGGATGTCGGGCAGGTCGAACAGACCGATCTTGCCCAGAACGCCGGCATTGTCCGATGCGATCGTGCCGTCGACGGAGATCTTGATTTCTCCGGCGCCGGGCGGGATCACGATATCGGCCCCGCCTTCGTCCAGCACATGAGCGCCGCTGAGCGTGACCAGAGTGCCATTGGCGTTGACCTCGAACTGACCGTCACGTCCGAAAGCCTGCGTGCCTTCGGGTGTGCGGTAGCTCATCCAGGCCTTGCCGCGCACGGCCACGTCCAGCGGGTTATCGGTCCGGGTAAAGGCGCCCTGTTGTTCGTCGAGAAAGGACCCCTCGTCGACCACGAAGTTCGTGCCTTCGCCGACCTCGGCGCCCTCGTCGGGGTGCAGGTAGCTTGAAAAAACGACCCTTTCAGCCTTGAAGCCCGCCGTGTTTGCGTTGGCGATATTGTTCGCCGTCACATCCAGATCGCGCTGCATGGCCCTGGCCAGAGACAATGCCACATACGTGGTGTTGTCCATCCGTTGCCCCTTTGCTCAACTGTCCTCAAACCTTGCGTCCTATCCATTTTCTTTTCTTGCGGATGGCGCATTTTTCTTGGCATTATAGAAGCACCTCCAAGAAAAGAAGTCAATAATTGCGTAGCTATCTTTGCATATCCATTTTTTCGGCCGGAATGGTGCTTGGTCCGGGCGCGTTCGCGGAACAGCCGAAGGTGCAGCCTGCGGTGATCGAGACGCAATATCCCTCGGCGGTGACGCAATCCCCGGCGGTCGGGCCGGCCCCGGTGGCGCAGACCACCTGGGAGGTGCCGCCGGTGCTGTATCAGCCGGCGACCACGCCGCTCCCGTTCATCGAGGCCAGGGCGGCCGGGCTTGAGGTTCTGGGGCGGGCCATGGAAGGCGCCCGGCCGGGTGACGCACCGGGTTCGGCTATGGCGGATGCGCTGATGTCTCTGGCGGCGCTGCATTACCGGTATGCGCTGGCGCCGGAGGGGCTCTCTCTTCTGGCGCGGCTGGACGGGGCGGATCTGTCCCCGCCGATGGAAATGCGTCGCGCGGCGCTGGAGCTGGCGCTTGGGCTGATCGACCCGAGAGGGGCCACCGTGACAGACAGAGCCGCGGCGCTGCTTGGTCCGGATTACGCGGGGTGGCAGGATCAGCCGCTGTTTCTGGCCCTGCGTGCCGTGCGCAATGGCGACCTGTCTGCCGCCGCCCCGTTCCTGGGCGATGCGCGTGACCGGATGGACTATTTCCCACCTGCCTATCGCGCGGAATTTCTGCCCGATCTGCTGGAAGCGGCGATCCACAACGGGCAGTGGCGCGTGGCGCGCGACTTTGCAGGCGAATTCCATGCCAATCCACGGCTGAGCAGCAGTTCCGCGTTTAACTATCTGCTGGGCCGCGCCGCCGAAGCCGGCGGCGATCATCTGGCCGCCTTTGACAGTTACGCTCTGGCCGGGGCGGCCCATGATGGCTATGGGCACCGCGGACGGCTGGCCACGATTGCCCTTGCCCTGCGAAACGAGTTCATGACCGCAGAGGAAGCGCGCGACCTGCTGTTCCGAGAGAGCCAGATCTGGCGGGGCGATGACAGCGCCCTGATGGTCCTGTCGGATATCGCCGCGCTGGATCAGTCTCTGGGCGATCCGGTCGGGGCGATCACGACATATGCCGCGATCCTGGACAGGTTTCCGGACAATCCGGCAGCGGAACTGGCGCGCCAGAAGGCGCGGGCGCTGATTTCGGAAGTGTATGAGGCCGGCGTGTCAGGCGCGCTGCCACTGAGCGAATTTCTCGTGGCGCATCGGCAGATTGCGCCCGATTTCCGGTTTGAGCCCGGTTTCGCAACCCGCGCCGAACAATTCGCCGACAGGTTTCGTGAGCTGGGCTCGACCCTTGTGGCGGCGCAGGAATATCAATCCGTTCACGATCACCTGGCCGTGGCGCGCGACCTTGGTCTGGACGACAGCGTCACCGATACCCGCCTGGATGAACTCCGCCTCAAACAGTCCGAGAGCCTGATCTACGGCGGCCAGTATTCGGCTGCGACGCAGGTTCTGAAAGACCCGCTTCTGTCGGGAGAGCCGGAGCTGGAAGACCGGCGCACTCAGATGCTGGCGACGCTTTATGCCGAAACCGGGCAAAGCGCCGCGGTGCTTGAAACCAGCCAACAGGAGCCGACGGTGGAGTTTTTGCAGCTTCGTGCCGATGCCCGGTTCGATCGCGAAGAATGGGCAGAGGCCCAGTCGGAATATCAGGCGATCTGGGACCGGCTGGGGGCAGAAATGCCATTCGAAAGCGCGCTGCAGTTCCTGCTGTCTGCGTTCCGGTCCGGAGACCTCGACAAGGCCACAGAGCTGGGAGCGGCATTCCCTGAGCTGACCGAGCTGCCGCAATGGGCCGATATTGCACGCGGGCTGACCGACACGCCGGCGCAGGTGTTTCCGTTGCGACAGGACTCGGCGACCAGCCGGGTTGAGAACGCGGGCCGCACGCTGGACGATCTGGATGCGGTCGCGCCTGAGACCAACTGACCCGGACCCGCACGGGCGCCTCAGGGCATGGTTTGTCTAAGGATTGACCGGTGCTGTTCGGGCGGGTGATCCTTGAATGTCACATGTTCCGGCGCAGGATTAAAATTCTCTATTCTTTAACCTCGTTGAAAATCCGATTGACTATATTCGGCTACAAGGGACCAAAACGGATCCCGTAAAAAAACAAACGAGGGGCAGTTATGAGCATTTCCCAGGCGATGAGCTCTGGCGTCAGCGGCCTGATGGCCAATTCAAAGGCTGTCGCAAAGATTTCCTATAATATCGCAAACTCTGACACCAACGGCTATCGGCGCAGCTTTGCCAATATGCTGACCTCTGGCGCATCGGTGCCGGGCAGCGGTTCGGACGCATCTGGCGTCCGGGCGAGCGTTCAGAACGAAAACACCCGCGACGGGACGGTTCTCGGGTCGTCGGTTGCGACCAACCTCGCGATCAGCGGCGACGGGTTCTTTGCTGTGACCCGGGGGATCGACGATGAGGACAACCTCTATACCGGCGAGACCTATCTGACGCGGGCGGGCGATTTTGAAAAGGATGCCAACGGGTATCTGGTCAACTCGGCCGGCTACTACCTCGCCGGGTTCCCCTATGACGAAACCGGCAGCCTCGGCCCGGTCGACCGCAACCAGTTCTCCGGGCTGGAGACGATCAACCTTGCGGATGCGACCATCGCGGGTAACCCCACCTCGACCATGCAGATCACGGGCAACCTGCCGTCGCAGGAAACCGGGCTTACAACGCCGGGCGACGCCTTTGTCAATTCGATGGAATTCTTCACGCCCCTGGGTGAATCCGACCGGCTTCAGTTCTCCTGGCAGCCGACCTCCACGGCCAATGAATGGAGCCTGTCGATCACCGATGCGGACGGCAATTCCTACGGGTCGCTGACCGCAACCTTCAACGACAGCGGCGCGCTGGCCGGCACGCCGTCGGCCTATAGCGCGATCACCAGCACCGCGACGGCGCCGGCTGCCTTTGCGTTCGATGCCACGACCGGGGTCGCCACGATCACGATCGACAACGGCACCTCGCCTCAGGTCATCGAGGTCGAGATGGGCGCGCCCAACACCTTTGAAGGGCTGACGCAGTTCTCCGGCGACTATGTGCCGCTGCAAAGCTCGGGTGACGGGACGCAGTCCGGATCGCTGTCGCGTGCCGAAATCGACAATGACGGCACGGTCTGGGGCATTTTCGACAATGGCATGCGTCGGGCGCTTTATCAGGTTCCGCTGGTGACAGTGCCCAACCCGAACGGGCTGACCACGGCGGATAACACCATCTTTGCCGTCAGCGAGTCCTCTGGTGCATTCACCCTGTCCGAAGCCGGTGTCGGCTCGGCTGGTGAAATCGCCGGGTCCTCCGTCGAAAGCTCCAACGTCGATGTGGCCGAGGAACTGACCGAGCTGATCCAGAAACAGCGCGCCTTCTCGTCGAACTCGAAGATCATCACGACCGCTGATGAGATGCTGAACGAGACAGTGAACCTGAAACGCTGATCCTGACGACTGACGCACCGGGTCGGCCCGGTGCGTCTTTCCTTGCCTGAGTGAGGGCCTGACATGTCTATTCTTTCCGCGATCAACGCCAGCCGCACCGGGCTGATGGCAAATTCCCTGCGCGCCGAACTTGTGTCGGCCAATATCGCGAATGCTCAGAACGAAAGTTACTCCCGACGCACGCTGGATGTGACCGGTGCGCTCAGCGGAGGCGTTTCGATCCTTGGCGTGTCTCGTTCGACCCAGACGGCGATGGATGCCATGTTCCGCGGCGAATGGGCCGCCGCCGCCAAGCAGAGCGTCATGGTCGACAGCCTGACGCTTTACACGACGTCGCTGGGCGAAATCGACAGCGAAACCAGCCTTCCCGGAAGCCTGACGGCCTTTGAAAATGCGATGGCGCTGCTGTCCAACGCGCCCGAGAACGAGACACTTCAGCAACAGGCCGTCTCTGCCGGTCGTCAGCTGGCCACGGCCCTGCAAAGTGCCAGCGGCGGTCTGAGCCAGATGGAAAGCCGTGCCCTGAGCGGGATCGAGACGGATGTCGAGGCCGCGAACGACCTGATGGAAAACGTGGTCCGGCTGAACAGGAATATCGCGGCGACGGCGCCGGGCAGCAATGCCTATGCCGCGCTACAGGACGAGATGGGCGCCACGCTCGACAGCCTCGCCGAGGTGATGGGCATCCAGGTTCAATACGACGAGATGGGCCGCGCGGAAGTCTATACCGAGGGCGGGGTAGAGCTGGTCAAAGGGCTGGAATTCCAGGAACTTGCCTACAACCGGACGACGCAGACACTGACCGCGGGCAATGAAAATATCACGCCGGGTGCATCCGGTCGGCGCGGGTTCGACAGCGGTACGCTGGCCGGCCATATCGAGCTGATGACGGAAACCGTTCCCCAGATGCAGCTGGAACTGGACGAAATGGCGCGGGCGCTGATCGAAGGGTTCGAGGCTGCCGATACCTCGCTTGCCGCGGGTGATCCCGGGCTCTTCACCGATGCGGGGGCGGCCTATAATGCGGCCAATCTCGAAGGCCTCGCGGGCCGTATCACGGTGAACGCCGCGGTCGATCCGACGCAAGGCGGCGATCTGTGGCGGATCCGGGATGGCATGAGCGCCGTGACCGAAGGCGCGGCCTCTGATCCGACGCAGCTGCTGGCCTTTGTCGATATCTTCTCGGCCACGACGGCCTTCGATCCGGCGGCGGGGCAGGGCAGCACCAACACCCTGTCGGAATTCACCTCCGGCATTTTTGCCAAACAGCAGAACGTCCGGGTGGATGTGCAGGCCAGCCTGACATCCCTCTCGGCCAGCGCGGAAACCTATCGCGCGGCCCGGTTGGACGCACGAGGCGTGAACATCGACACCGAATTGCAGAACCTGACGCTGGTGGAACAGGCTTACAATGCGAATTCTCAGGCGCTGAAGACCGCGATCGAAATGATCGATACGCTTCTTGCCGCCGTGTGACGTGAGTGAGGCATAACAGATGATCAACTTCAGCCAGTCCACTTCGACCCTGCAGAGCCTGCTTTACCGGCAGCGCACGACCGTGCAGATGACCAACCTCCTCGCCGAAGCCGAGAAGGAGATGTCAACCGGGCGGCATGCCGACATGTTCAAATCGCTGGGAAGCCAGGCCGTACAGGCGCTGAGCGTCAGGGCGAGCTATGACAGGATCGAGGCACAGCAGGATGCCAATGCCCTGCTGGAAAGCCGGCTTGAATTGATGGCCAGCACGCTGGGCGATATGCGCGAGCAGGCCGAAGAGGTGATGACGCTTGCGCTGGCCAATTTGGATTATTCCTCTTCGCCGACGGTCGAGTTCATGCAGCAATCGGCCAAGGCCGCCTATGATGCGATCGCCAGTCTCCTGAACACGAAGTACAACGGATCGTCGTTGTATGGCGGGATCGACACCGACAAGATCGCCATGAATACCTACGACGGAACGGATGGCGACACGGGGCTCAGCCCCGATGATGTGATGCAGGCCATCATCGGCGGCGGTCTGACCGATGCGACAGATGCAGCCGCCAAGATTGCGGAAATCCAGGCCGCCTTTGATGGCAGCGCCTCCGACGCCAACTGGAACTACGAAGCCAGCTTCTACAATGGCACCCCGGCCGAAGATGGTCTGGGCAACGCCAATCCACGGATGTCGGCCCAGATCGAGGAGGGGGTCCGACTGGACTATGCGGTCCAGGCAAATGACAGCGGTTTCCGGGACTTGATGCGCGGCCTCGCCATGCTGGCCTCGGTTGATGTTGGCGCTATTGCCGATCCGGATGCCTATAATGCCTGGATGAAAGAGGCCTCCTCTGCGCTGAAAAACGGCGTCGACGCGGTGCTGGCCTCGGAATCCAGTACGGGCATGATGCAGCAAACGCTCGACCGGACGCAGGAACGGCTGGACTACAAGATCACGATCCTGACCGATCAGATTTCGTCGCTCGAAGGGGTTGATGCCTATGAGGCCGCTACCCGCCTGACCTCGGTCGAGACCCAGTTGCAGGCCAGCTACGCGGTGACAGCCCGCCTGCAGAGCCTGTCATTCCTGAACTTCATGTAAGTGCTACGGCATGACCGGCGCAGCCGGTTGACGACAGAAAAGGGCACGCCGGTGTGGCGTGCCCTTTTGCTATTCATCGGTCGTAAGCGCCTATGGTGCCGTCAGAAATTTCCAGCCTGACGCAGCTTTTCCTCGGCAGAGGTAAGCTTGTATCCGCGGCCGTGCACGGTTTCGATATAGTGGTGTCCCGACTGGGCAGCCGCGTCGATCTTTTTGCGGATCTTGCAGATGTAGACGTCGATCACCTTGTCGAAAGGCTGATCCTCCGCCATGCCGTAAACGGCATCGTAGATCGCGCCCTTGGACACAACCTTACCGGCCTGCAGGACAAGCTGCTGAAAGATCGCATGCTCCCGGCGCGACAGTTTCACGGTGCCGCCACAGACCTCCGGATCGCGCCCGTCGAAAAAGGCGGTGATCTCTCCGACCTGAATGCTTTCAGACGAATGGCCATGCGCGCGGCGGGTGATGGAATTGATCCGGGATCGCAGTTCTACGGATTTGATCGGAATGACGATGTCGTCATCCGCGCCGGCATCCAGAGTCATGGCCGTGTCGCGCGAGGATCGGAAATCGCGGACCACGATGATGGGATTACGCAGTCCGGCCGCCCTCAGTGTGGTGATCTGGTCGATCACAGAAGGCGTATCGGCCAGAAGAAATGGCCTGTCTTCGTGGCCGTCCCGGTTCACTAACGTCAGATCGCCGGTAAAGAATGTGTCCTGGATCGCCACCGGACGCATCTTTGCCATCCGAAGCTCGTCCATGACTCCATTCAGACGATCCGCGCGCGGCTCGTAAAGATAAATCTGCATACTGCCCCCGATCCTTGTAGGTGGATCGGCCCTTTGTTGGTTTTTCTTGATAGTAGGGACACAAATACGCGAGCGTCAAGCTAAACTGACAAACTACATGAACAGTTTGCAATCTATTCTTGTTTTTTCGGAACAAATGCGGCAACAGTTGTTGTATCGAGCGACAAGAAAAAACAACATGTCCATTTTTCGAACGGCCCTAGCCCTGATCCTGCTTGCCGCCGCACCGGCGCATGCCGATGTGCGCATCAAGGATATCGCCCAGTTCGAGGGCGTGCGGGAGAACCAGCTGGTTGGCTACGGCCTTGTGGTTGGTCTGAACGGCACAGGCGACACGCTGCGTAACAGCCCGTTCACGGAACGCAGCATCGAAGGCATGCTGGAGCGGCTCGGCGTTGGCAATATCTCGGAAGAGAATATGCGGACGCAGAACACCGCCGCTGTCATGGTGACCGCCATGTTGCCGCCCTTTGCACGGCGGGGTTCAACAATCGACGTGGTGGTGTCCTCCCTTGGCGACGCTGAATCCTTGCGCGGCGGCACCCTGATCGTGACCCCGCTTTCGGGTGCGGACGGAGAGGTCTATGCCGTTGCCCAGGGTCCGATTGCCGTGGCAGGCTATGCCGCGCAGGGCGCGAATGCGGAAATCGTCGAAGGCGTTCCGACTGTCGCCCGCATTGAAAACGGGGCAACCGTCGAAAACGAAGTCGAATTCAAGCTCTCGCAGCTGACGTCGTTCCGTATCGCCCTGCGCACACCGGATATCACGACCGCCCATCGTGTGGCGGACCGGATCAACGACAGCCTGGGCCCGCGGACTGCGCAGGCGCTCGACAGCACGACGATCGAAGTCACGGTAAACGACAAGGGGGCCGCGCCGGAGATCATGGCCGCGGTCGAGGGGCTGATGGTGCAGCCCGACAGCCCCGCCAAAGTGGTTATTGACGCCCGGTCCGGCACGATTGTGATTGGCAACAACGTCCGCGTCGACAAGGTGGCGGTCTCGCAGGGCGGTCTGACGGTCATCGTGCGCGAGGATATAGAAGTCAGCCAGCCCAACCCGATCTCGATCGGCGGGACAACCGTCGTGGTGCCGCAGACCGAGGTGCAGGTTGAAGAGAAACAGGCGAATTTCACCATTATCGAGGGCGACGTCAGTCTGCAGCGTCTGGTCGACGGGCTGAACGCCATCGGGGTGACCGCATCGCAGACCATTTCGATCCTTCAGGCCATCAAGGCCGCCGGTGCGCTGCATGCGGACCTGGAGATCATCTGAGGAGGGACCATGGATATTCACGCAGGTGCAGGAACACAGCTCGCTCAGGCTCAGCTTGGTCTGGCGCGGGCAGCCACTCAGCCGGATGCGAGCGTGCAGGCCGCGCGGGAATTCGAGGCGCTGTTTCTGACGCAGGTCATGGATGAGATGCTCAAGACCGTCAATCTCGGCGATATGAGCGGCGGGTTCGCCGAGGAGACGTGGCGCAGCTTTCTGGCCCGCGCCTATGCGGACGAACTGGCCGCGCGCGGAACCACCGGCATCTCTCAGAGTGTGGAGCGGAGCATCGGTGCATATCGCGCCGGTATGATTACCGACATCGCCCCGGTTGAAGCGGCGACGCAGGCCGTGGAGGGCTGATATGAGCAATATGACCGCCGCCGTCACCGTTGTTGACCGCCTTTCCCGGCTGTTGCGGGACGAAATCGCCGCGATCACGGCCGGAAAACTGGGGGTCGTAAACGAACTTTTCCCGGAAAAGCAGGAATTGCTGTCGCAGGTGGAAGAGGTCTTTGCCGCGCCGCGCCCGCTGCTGGAAGATCACCCGCGATCAGCCGAGCTGAGACACAAGTTGGAGGAGATGAGGGAACTCATCGCACAAGATTTCGCGCTATTGGAGAAAATGACCGAAGCTACTGGCGCAGTGATTGAGGAGCTGGATCGCATTCGGGACCGTCATTCCCTGAGCGGAATTTACGGACCGGACGGTGCGAAACGTCCCAAAACCGTGGCGTCGTCGCAACACTTCGACACGTCTCTCTGATCTTCAAGATATCCACAGACTCGGTTAGCTGGTAGGTTCCCCCTACGGGCAGGCCCGTTATTCGACAGAAAGTCGATGACGCGATATAAAAAAATCGGAGCAGAAAATGTCTTCCATCCTTACGAACAACAGCGCGATGACCGCGCTGTCGACTCTGCGTAATATCAACAACACGCTTTCTGACACGCAGAACAAAATCTCCACCGGCCTGAAAATCTCTTCGGGCAAGGACAACGCCGCCTATTTCTCGATTTCCAAAACCATGTCCGGCGACTCCGGCATGTACAAGGCGATCGACGAAAACCTGACGCTGCAGATGAACGCCGTTTCCACCGCCCGCCTGGGTGCGGAAACCATCGTTGAACTGGCAAATGATTTTGTCGAACGTGTCGCCTTTGCGCAGGGTGGCACTGCCGAGGTCCGCGCGGACGTCCAGGCCGAACTGAACGAGTTGGTTGCGCGGATGAACACGACGATTGCCCAGTCGACCTTCAACGGCACCGACTATGTGAGCAACCCGTCGACAGCAATTTCCGTCGTGACCGGTATCAGCCGGACCGGCACCTCCGTCACCACGACGTCGCTGACGTTCAATTCTCAGGATCTGAGCGACATCGCGACCCAGCTGGGCAGCATCAGCCTGCTGACCGCGGCCGCCGATACTGCTGCAGAGCAGACCCTGGCGCTTCAGAATGCGGAAGGACAGCTGAGCGCAGCCATCGCGTCGGCCACCGCCCTGGGCATCGCGGAGAAATCCATCGAAACGCAGAAGGACTTCCTTTCGGAACTGTCCGACCGCCTCGACTCCGGTGTTGGCGCCATGATTGACGCCGATATGGAAGAAGAAGCCGCACGGCTGCAGGCGCTGCAGGTGCAGCAGCAGTTGGCGACACAGTCCCTGTCGATCGCGAACTCCTCGCCTCAGAACATTCTGAGCCTGTTCCAGTAAGCTTCAATACTGACATGACATGACCCCGGAGGGCTGCCCCGTGCAGTCCTCCGGACCGGTGGGCATCTGACAGATGATCCGCCTTTTCCTGCATCCACCGGACGGACGCGGTCCGGTTTCCCGCGCGCTGTTTTCAGCGGCGTGACGGGCTGTGTCCCGTGGCGCTTTGCCATCGGGATGCCTTGGCATTGCCACAAAAAAGCCATTAAAAATCAGTTACTTAAAGAGCACACTCTTAAGGTGTGTTGAAAGATTATCATTTCGCGCAACCTCGGGAATGATAATTTGCAGCTACGGGCAGGCCCGATCCGACAGAAAGTCGGGAAACAAAAAAAATTGGAGCAGAAAATGTCTTCCATACTTACGAACAACAGCGCGATGACCGCGCTGTCGACTCTTCGAAACATCAACACCAATCTGGCATCAACCCAGAACAAGATCTCGACAGGCTTGAGCATCTCTTCGGGCAAGGACAACGCTGCCTATTTCTCGATCTCCAAAACCATGTCCGGCGACTCCGGCATGTACAAGGCGATCGACGAGAACCTGACGCTGCAACAGAACGCAGTGTCGACGGCACGTCTGGGCTCTGAGACTCTGGTGGAACTGGCAAACGAGTTCGTCGAACGCGTGGCCTTTGCACAAGGCGGCACGGATGAAGTGCGCGCCGATGTGCAGGCCGAACTGGACGAACTTGTTGCGCGGATGAAGACCACCATCTCGCAGTCCACCTTCAATGGCACCGACTATGTGTCGAGCACGGCATCGGCCGGTACGGATGTGACCGTTGTGACCGGCATCAGCCGGACAGCTTCGGGCGTCACCACGACCTCCATGACGTTCAAAACTCAGTCGCTGGGCATGATTGCCGATGCGCTGGATGCACTGGACCTTACGGCATCGGCTTCCGCGGATGCGGCGGGCCAGGCGGCCGTGCTTCAGGCTGCTGAAAAGCAGCTGAGCAACGCCATTGCCTCGGCCACGTCTCTGGGCATCGCGGAGAAATCCATCGAAACCCAGAAAGAGTTCCTGACGTCGCTGTCCGACCGTCTCGACTCCGGCGTGGGCGCGATGGTTGACGCCGACATGGAAGAAGAAGCCGCACGGCTGCAGGCGCTGCAGGTGCAGCAGCAGTTGGCGACGCAGTCCCTGTCGATCGCGAACTCTTCGCCTCAGAATATTCTGAGCCTGTTCCGGTAAACCCGGATCTTTTGATACTGCAGAGGGTCGCGGAAACGCGGCCCTTTTTTAATTTATTTTTAATGACCGGGCGTCGTAGATAAAAATTTTTTGTGTCAGCTATGAAGACCCTGCCACAATCCTGATTTTTCGGTTGCTTCTACCTGAAGTGGAACGCGGTCCTGTCGCGTCGACATTTGGTGCCCATTCAGACAGTCGGGCGGGGCTGCCTTGTTTCTGCCACATTCTGCCCAAAAAAAGCCCGAAATACAGTGGCTAGGCCGCAACACAAGAACCCGGGTTCTCGAAAATTGTTATCCACAACCAGAAATTTACTGATATCTTCCGCCCTACGGGCAGGCCCGTTATTCGACAGAAAGTCGATGACGCGATATAAAAAAATCGGAGCAGAAAATGTCTTCCATCCTTACGAACAACAGCGCGATGACCGCGCTGTCTACTCTGCGTAACATTAACAACAGCCTTTCTGAAACGCAGAACAAAATCTCCACCGGCCTGAAAATCTCTTCGGGTAAAGACAACGCCGCCTATTTCTCGATTTCCAAAACCATGTCCGGCGACTCCGGCATGTATAAAGCGATCGACGAAAACCTGACGCTGCAGATGAACGCCGTTTCCACCGCCCGCCTGGGTGCAGAAACGCTGGTCGAGCTGGCAAACTCGTTCCTTGAGCGGGTCGCCTTCGCGCAGGGCGGGACCGATGAGGTCCGCACCGATGTTCAGGCCGAACTGGACGAACTTGTTGCGCGTATGAAGACCACGATCTCCCAGTCGACGTTCAACGGCACCGATTACGTGTCGGGCACTGCGACAGGCGGTTCGGATGTTTCGGTTGTTACCGGTATCAGCCGGTCGGCAACGGGCGTGACCACCACCTCCATGACGTTCAAAACCCAGTCGCTGGGCCTGATCGCCAATACGCTCGACGCGCTCGACATTTCGGCGGCCAGCACGGCTTCGGAACAGGCGACGATCCTGAAAGACGCGGAAACCGAGCTGAGCAACGCCATCGCGTCGGCCACCGCCCTGGGCATCGCGGAGAAATCCATCGAAACGCAGAAGGACTTCCTTTCGGAACTGTCCGACCGTCTCGACTCCGGTGTTGGCGCCATGATTGACGCCGATATGGAAGAAGAAGCCGCACGGCTGCAGGCGCTGCAGGTGCAGCAGCAGTTGGCGACGCAGTCCCTGTCGATCGCGAACTCCTCGCCTCAGAACATTCTGAGCCTGTTCCAGTAATCGGCACATAAAAAGATACGGAAGGGCGCGTTGAGCGGCCTTCCGACCGCAACAACCGGGGTCAACCCGGGAAACCCCAAGACATTCCGCAGAAGCGGAGAATGAGGACAGGCTAAAATGAGCATCGCTGCATACAAGCGGACCATCCGGGAAAGCGAAACGCCCCGCCAGATCGAACGGCGGGTGTTTGTGCGCGTGACCAACGGCATCGCAGAGATTGCCAAACGCTATGACGCGGCCGCAGATCGTCAGACCCGCGCGGATATCCTGGCGACCGAGCTTCAGTACCCTCTGATCGAGAACCAGAAACTCTGGTCGACGATCAAACATGACCTCATGCTGCCGGATAACGGCATCCCGCCCCAGCTGAAAGCCGGGCTGATTTCGCTCGCCCTGTTCGTGGAACGCCAGACCGCGATGATCGTCGGTGGCAACGGAAATGCGGGCGTGCTGGTTCAGATCAACGAAAGCATCATCGCGGGTCTGACCGGGGATGCGCCTGGACCGCGGGGCTGATCCATGGCTCTGCAACTGACACTCAAGCCATACGAGCGCATCGTCATCAATGGCTGTGTCGTGCGCAATGCCTCGCGCAAATCGACCCTGGTTATCGAGACCAAGGCCGATGTTGTGCGGGGTCACGACCTGCTGTCGAAAAAGGCCGCGGTCACGCCGGTCAACCAGGCCTATTTCCTGGTTCAGTCGGCCCTGACTGACCCCGGGATGCAGGACAAACTGCGCAAGCCGATCCAGAAACAGTTGGCCGCGCTTGCCACCACATTTGGCCCGCCGAATGTGCATTACGTCTTCGAAGCGGCCAATCACGTGTCCAACGGCGACTATTACAAGGCGCTGCGCGCGCTTCGTCCGCTTATGAAGCGCGAGGCTGAAATCCTGGGCGTGCATCTGCCGCGGCCGGACAGCATCCGCGAGGAAATGATCCGCGAAGCGCAGGCGGATGAAAGCGTTTCGGAGGCGGCCGTGCGCCGGGTGACGGGATGATATCGATCACGGGGATGACCTCGTTCACGGCGCTGAAGCTGATTGACGCAACGCAGGACCGGCAACTGGAAACGATCCGCAGTCAGGCGCAGCATCAACGCGCGATTGACTATTTCTCCGAGAATATCGGGGATGTCGAAACGGTTGATCAGCTGATCGAGGACCCCGAACTCTATGGCTTTGTGATGCGTGCCTTCGATCTGGAAGACCAGATCTTTGGCAAGGCGATGATCGAAAAGATCCTCAAAAGCAATATCGAAGAGAGCGATGCGCTCGTCAACAAGCTGACGGATGTCCGCTTCCGCGAGATGTATGAGGAACTTGGGTTCGGCACTGACGGTGTCGGAAACCTGAACACGGCCTCGTCGACTTGGCGGCAGGACATGGTGGACCGATACGTCGAGCGACAGTTCATCAACTCTTATGCTGAAGAGAATGAAACCGTTGCCACGGCGCTGGAGTTCCGGAACAAGGTCGCGGATATCGACTCGCCCTACGACATTCTCAAAGACACCGGCATGTCGGAATTTTTCCGGACCGCGCTTGGACTTCCGGAATCTATCGCGCAGCTCGATATTGACCGGCAGGCCGAGATTATCGAAGCGAAGATCGATCTGGAAACGCTGTCTGACCCCGAGGTGCAGGAACAGCTGGTCCGGAAATATATCGCCATTTCGGATATCGAGAATAATACGGCGGCCTCGACCAGTGCGGCGCTAACGATCCTGACCGGATCGGACGCCACCTCGATCATTTCGGCGACGCTCGATATCCTTCCGGTCGGCTTCTCCGCATCCTCGCTGTATCGCTGATCCGCCCCGCGATCCGGATCAGATGAATTCGTCCTCGTCGTCGCCGCCCAGCGGAAGCCGGATGACCTCTTCGTCGGCCAGTTCTTTGGCATAGTCGACCAGACCGGATTGTGCATCGCGCACGTCGCGGCCACGGACCGGGCCCATCGTATTCATCTCTTCTTCCAGCATGTCGCGCGACCGGCCGGGCAGGGCGTTCAGGAAGACATCGCGCACCTCTTTCTTGGCACCGCGCAGCGCCATGGGCAGGGCATTGCCCGGCGCGCCACGCATCACGCGTGCCAGATCCATCGCATCCAGATGAACGAGGTCGTCGAAAATGAACATCTTGCCTTTGATCTGGCCAAAGGTCTCTGGCATGCGCGCTTCCAGCACTTCGGAGAGGTCCTGGAACGCATTGCTGTCGAGCTTGTTGAAAAGGTCGGCCATGCGCTGCTGAAGCTCGCCACTGGTCGGCTGAGCCGGCGCATTGATGATATCGGACTGTAGCGTTTCTTCGATCTGCTTCATCATGTGATGCGGCACGGCTTCCATCCGGATCATCCGTTCGACCACGTTCTGCATTTTCTCCTGACCCAGCAGCGGCAGGACCTTGGCACAGACATCTGTCTTCACGTTGGACAGAATAGCGGCGATAGTCTGGTCGTGCTCGTTCTTCAGGTAATTGGCGATCACCGTTTCCGATAGGCCGGAGAAGCGCGCCCAAAGGTCGCGTTCCTTGAGCGGGCCGCGGATATCCTTGAGGATGCCGTTGACCTGGTCTTCGGGCAGGAAGGACCGCAGCATGTCTTCGGCAACCGCAAAGGACCCGACAACGCCGTTGCCATTTGCCATGCCCTCGGTGAAATCGGTCAGCACCTCTTCGACACGCTCGTTGTCGATGACGCCCAGGCCGGACATGGCGCGGGTAATGGTCTGGATTTCCGCATCGGTAAGTTTCTGCATCATTTCACCGCCCTTCTGTTCGCCGAGGACGAGGAACAGGATCGCCGCCTTTTCCGGCCCCTTGAGGGGGCGGCGCTTTTTGGCGCGGGTCGCGGTGTCGGTGCGCTGACGTTCGGTCACGGCCATGGGGTGGTCCTTTCCTTAACCCGCGCCTGCGGCGGGCAGATAGCTTTCCATCAGCGACCCGGCCAGCATGTACCAGCCGTCGATGAGGACAAAAAAGATGACTTTGAAGGGCAGGGAGATCAGAACCGGCGGCAGCATCATCATGCCAGCCGACATCAGAACCGAGGCAATAATTAGGTCGATCGCCACGAAAGGCAGGTAGAGCAGGAAGCCAATCGAAAAGGCGCGGCGCAGCTCTGACATCATGAAGGCCGGGACCAGTGCGCGCCACGAGGGCGGGGCATCGTCTTCGACAATCGCGGCCGGTGCGGTTTCGCCGTTGACCCGCGCGGCCACGTCTTCGAACAGGGCCAGATCCTTGTCGCGTGTATTGGCGTACATGAAGGTCCGGAAAGGCTCTGACGTGCGCATCAGAGCCTGTTCTTCGGTGATCGAATTTTCGATGAGCGGTTGGATCCCGCCCTCCCAGGCGTCTTCGAAAACGGGCTGCATGACAAAGAACGTCATGAACAGCGCCATCGAGGACAGCACCATGTTCGGCGGCGTCTGATTGAGGCCGAGCGCGGAGCGCAGCATCGAGAAGACGATCACAAATCGCGTGAAAGAGGTCATCACAACCAGCAGGCCGGGTGCGATGGACAGGACCGTCATCGCCGCGACCAGCTGAAGGATGCGGCCGGACAGAGAGGCGCGTTCATCCGATCCGGGGGCGGCGTCGCTCAGGGCTTCGGTGATGGTCGACAGAAGCGAGGCGCCGCCATCCTGTGCCTGCGCGCCATGGGCGTGAAGAAGCACCCCGAGCGCCAGCAGCACTGGGACAAGGTAACGGACGGGGGACCCCGCCCGGACCATTCAGGCCTCTGACACGTAGTCTTTGACGATCTCGATCAGCGAGACACCGACCTTGTCGCCATCAAGCTTGACCAGATCGCCGCGCGCCACGACGCGGTCGTTGATCACGATATCGACCGGCTCGCCGATCTTCTTGTCCAGCTCAATGATCGATCCGCGCGACAGTTTCAGCAGGGATGAGATCGGCATGCGGGTCTTGCCCAGAATGATCTGGATCTGAAGCCCGACATTGAGCATCGCATCGATGTTATAGCCTGTGCCATTGTCGGGCGCCTTGCCCATCATGGCGTCCATGACCGTCGGCTCTTTGTCCGCCGCGGCCTGAGACCCGGTCTCGCTGTTTTCGATCTGCTCGTTCGTGTCGTCTGTTTCGTCCGACATGCGTTTACTCCGCTCTTTTCGATTTTTTTGCCATCGCCTCGATGGTCGCTTTGTTCAGCGCATCTATGATGCCGTCGCAAATGGAGGAGAGGCTGTATTCCATGCTGCCGTGGTCCCATTCGACCTGACAGTCGCCGGGCCGCAGAGAGCTGTCGGGCAGAATGTGGACGCGCCCGTGAAAGCCGGACTGACGGGCGATATCGCCGATCTGCACGGACATGTCCGACGCCAGGTCCGCGGGAAGATGGATCTGCAACGACGCGGCGCCGACGGCCATCCGCAATGTATTGCGAACCTCTTCTTCGACGCGCAGCGTCGCGGTGCGTTCCAGAAGCTCCGGCGCGACCTGTTTGAATACGGTCAGGATGTAATCCAGCACCTGAGCCTCAAGCGACACCCGATGCTGATCGGCCTGACCCAGAAGTTCCTTGATGGACGGGCCGAGCGCAACAAGCGCATCTGCCTGCCGGGCCGCTGTGGTCTCTCCATGTTCGACCGATGCCTCGGCGCGTCCGGCCAGACGGCCATCCTCATAGGCTTCCTTACGGGCCTTGCGTACAGCCTCTTCCAGGTCTTCGGGCGTGTGAATGGCGCGGCGGGCCCGCAGCAGATTGCGGGCCTCAATCTCGGCTTCTTCGTCGAAATTGCGATCAAAGACGAAACTCATGCTTATGCCCCTTCTGCCAGCCAGTTCTTGACGACTTTCATCGCCTGATCCGGTTCATTGTCGATCAGCTCGTGCACTGTGGTCAGCCAGCCGCGCTGCACGCCGCCCTGAACCGCCGCGACATTGACGAGATCATGCGGGTCGCCTGGCCCGAGCGGGTCGAGGATGGTTCCCGTCATGGCGTCGCCGGAAATCGCCGCGCCCGGACGTGCGGCCTGTGCCGTCGGACGTCCGGCGATCTGCGCCTGACTCCGCGGCTGTTCGGCAGTCAGGGCAAGCTCTGCGCCATCCTCGCCAATCGCGGTGTTCTCGTCGGCCGTGCCTTCGGCTTTTTCCGGCAGGGCGCGCTGGATCAGCGGCATCACCCCGAACCGCAGGATCGCGGCGATAAGCGCCAGGGCAAAGAGCCCGCGCAGAATGGACCCCAGATTGTCGCGCAGGACATCGGCAACGCCGCCGCCCACGGGTTCGCCGACATCCATCGAGTAGTCCATGAACCGCAGGCTATCCACGGAAATGCTGTCGCCGCGGCCCTGATCATATCCGATGGCGGCCTGGACCAACTGGTTCAGGCGCTCCAGCTCTTCGGCGCTGCGCTCCTCGTAAACGACATCACCATTGTCCTGAACATTGTAGATGCCGTTGACCAGAACAGCGACAGAGACCTTCTGAATCTGGCCCGGCTCCCGGATCGTTTCGCTCTGCGTATTGCCGATTTCGTAGTTAACGACCTCGTCCGTGCGGTTCAGGGAATTGGAGCTCTGCGTGCCGCCATCGGGATCGGCGAGTGTGGCGGGAATGTCGTCGGCCACGCCAACTTCGCCCTGCGCGCGGTCGACATCCTGACGCGTCTCCTCGCGGGTTTCGGTCGAGCGGACGACACGCTGCGCAGGATCGAAACTCTGGTTCCGGATCACCTGCCGTTCCGAGGTCAGATCAACGCTGACGGTGACCCGGGCATTGCCGGCGCCGACACGGGCCGTCAGAATCTCTGTCACCCGGGCGGCAATGCGGTCTTCGACCGTGGCGCGCATCGCCTGCTGGGATGTCTCGGAGGCGCCATCGCCTTCTTCGCCCAGGACGGTCTCGCCCTTGGCTGTCAGAACGGTCACCTTGCCCGGCGACATTTCCGGAACGGCAGAAGCGACGAGGGCGCGAATGGCCTGCGCCTGCCGGGTCGTGACCTGATAGCCGGCGCGCCCGCGTACGATAATAGAGGCAGAGGGCACGGGCCGGTCACGCGAAAAGGCTTCGCGCTCCGGCAGCACGAGATGGACCCGGGCCGCCTCGACCCCGTCCAGCGTCTGGATAGAGCGGGCCAGCTCTCCCTCAAGCGCGCGCAGGCGGTTAATCTTCTGCATGAAGGTGTTCATTCCCAGACCGGAGCTTTCGTCGAAAAGCTCCCAGCCGGCCGACCCGTCGCCCACAAGCCCCTGACCGGCAAGTTCCATCCGGGCCCGCGCGACATCTTCCTGCGGGACAGAGATTGCCGTGCCGCCACCATCGACCCGGACACGGAACCCCGCCTGCTCCAGCGCGCCGACCATCTGGCTGGCTTCTGCCGGGCTCAGGTTTGTGTGAAGGGCCGCATAGGTTGGCTGCATGACCGTGCGGACGCCAAAAAACAGCGCCGCGGCCAGCACGATGCCGGTCAGCCCAAGCGCAATGAGGCGCCCCTGGCCCAGGGCCTTCAGATTGTCGATCAGGGCCTGCACTGCCGTCCCCCGGGAATTAGATTTATCATTGCCCCAAGAATAGGCTGAACTATCCTTGCATAGCAAGCAAACTTTGTAGTTTATACTTGCATTTCAGCCTGTGTGCGGGCATCTTTTCCAAGAGTTTACAAGAAAAGGCCGGTTTAATCCTTCTTACACAATCGTAAGGCGCGAGAGTAAGAGAAGAATCGGCGAGGCGCAGGCAGAGATTAATCCATGGTCAAAAAGATCATGTCCATCGCGGCGATCGTGCTGCTCGGGCTTGTTGCCCTGGTCGGCGGGCTTATGGCTGCCGTCGGATTCGACAGTGCAATGTCGTTGTTCGGCGGGGGTGATTCTGAGATGGTCGCCGAGGAGGTTGCGCCGCCGCAGCCGCCGGCAGAGCCGGGCAAGACAATCGTTGTCACGCCTTTCAAAGAGATCATCGTCAATATCACCGCCACAACAGCCACAGGCCGGCAGACAACCCGGTTTCTGAAGCTGAATACCGCCCTCGTCTATGACGAGGCGCAGCCTGGCGCGAAACATGTCGAAGAGCGCAAAACCTATCTCCGCGACAGCTTTCAGGACTATCTGCGTCAGCTGTCGGAACGCGATCTTCAGGGCAGCGCGGGGCTGGCCATTCTCAAAGCCGAACTTCTGCGGCGCGCCCGGACGATTTCCGGATCCGAGGCGCCGCAGGAAATACTCATCTCAGACCTGATTGTGCAGTGACCATGGCGAAGGCGGCGACCAAAAACACATCCCAACTTCCACGCGGCGCGCCGGTTGAGGAAGAGATCATACAGCGTGCAAAGCGCTCCTATGCCCGCTTGCCGATCCTTGAGGTCATCTTTGACCGTTTCGCCCTGGCGCTTGGGCCGCGGCTGAAATCCTACGTCGGCGCGGTCTGCGAAGTCACGGTCGACAATATCGAATATCTGCCGACCGGAGAGGCGCTGGACGTCATCCCGAACCCGGCGCTGATGTCGGTTGTCGAAACGGTGTCGTGGGAAGGGCCCTATGCTGTGGTGCTCGACCCGTCGCTGCTGATCTCGGTGCTGGAGATCACATTCGGCGGACGTGCGGCCGATCGCAGTGCATGGAGCCCGCGCAGCTTTACCGCGATCGAGCGGAAAATCGGCCGGGAGATGACGAACATCGTCCTGGAAGAGCTGAGCGAGGTCTTCTCCAAACTGACGGAGACGCAGTTCGCGATCACCCATGTCGAGACGAACCCGCTGGCGCTGGTCCTGGCACCACCAAATACAGGTTGTGTCCGGATGCGGGCGCATATCACGCTCGACGAGCGCGACGGGTATCTCTATTTCATCATGCCGTTCAATGCTTTGGCGGCAGTCCGCAATATGCTTGCCCAACCTTTCCAGGGCGGCGATCTGGGCGGCGACAAGAGCTGGCGGAAGAGCATGACGGAGGCGATCTCGGATACCGAGGTCGTCGTCTCTGCCAGGCTCCACCAGGCTCATGTGCCCATGCAGAAAGTGCTGAACTGGAAGAAGGGCGAGATGCTCGACCTTGGTATTTCGCTGGATCAGCAGGTGACGCTGACCTGTGCGGGCCACGATATGTACACGGCGCATTCCGGCCGGAAGCGCAACGGACGCGTGGCGCTCAAGGTTGAAACCCAGCTCAAAGACGAAGAGGAAATCTCCAATGTCCTATCTGATTGATATTCTGATCCTGCTGCTGCTTGGCGGGACGTTGGGCTATGCATTCCTCGTGGATCGGAGGGTGCGGATGCTGATGGCCGTGCTCAGGGAAATGGAGCCGATGGTTGGCCAGTTTTCCGATGCCGTGGACAAATCCGAGTCGACGGTCTCCATGCTGAAATCGATGAGCGACAAGGTGCGGGCCCCCATCATGACGCGTCCGGCGGAAAAGCGGGAAGAGGTGGTGTCTTTCCGCAGCACTCGCCATGACAAACCCGCCGAACGACCAGCTGGCGTGACCCGGGTTTCCGGCAAATCGGATCTTGTCCGCGGCTTTTTCGAAACTGCCAAGACCCGGGGGGCATAAATGGCTCTGCGTCCTTTTCCGATTATGCTCATGGCGCTGGCGGGGATGGGCGTTGCCAAGCTAAGCGTTGATCTGATGTCGTCGTCAGAGCCACCGTTGCCGGCCGGAGACAGCCTGTTCGTGAGTTCGGCGAATGCCGCCACCGCTGCGACCCCGGACCCGGAAGTCCCCGAAACCATGCCGCGTCCCGTACAGGCCAATGTCTGTCAGACGCCGGAAGAAATGCTCGATGTTATCCAGACAGAGCGCCGGCTTCTTGACGAGCAGAAGGCACTGATCGCCAAGCGGCAGGCCGAGGTTGATCTGGCGACGGAGAAAACCAGGATCGAACAGGCCCGGCTGGAAGAGCTGAAAACGGCGCTCGAAGGATTGCTGGCTAAAGTCGAAGACGCCCAGACCGACGATGTCCGCCGGCTTGTTGCGCTTTATTCCAACATGAAGCCGAAGGATGCCGCGGCCATTATGAACGACCTCGATATCGAAGTGTCGGTCATGGTTCTGGGCACGATGGACGAACGTACAGCGGCTCCGATCCTTGCCGCTTTGAACCCGGTTCGTGCGCGTGCCATTTCCCAGATCATTCTGGAACGCTCCAAATTGCCGGGCGATCAGCGGCTGGACAACCTCAAGCTTTAGGTCCGGACCTGGCGGGGAGCGTGCCGCACCGTTCCGCCGGAGATATCTCTGACACCAAATAAGAAAACCGCGACACAGGCAGGGACCTGGTCGCGGTTTAAATTGTGGTGCGGCGGATCACCCTTACTCAGGTGACGGGCGTCTTATTTGCCGGTGCGGTTCAGAACGGCGCCGGCCGTTGCGGCCATGATCCGCAGGTCGGTCCAGAGCGAAACCTCGCTCAGATACCGGATGTCCAGGCGGACCCGCTCGTCATAGCTGACGTCGTTGCGGCCAGAGACCTGCCACAGGCCGGTGATGCCAGGACGCATGGTCAGATAGGCGGTCCGGCCGTGGGTGTATTTGCGCATTTCTGCGCGGATCACCGGGCGGGGGCCGACAAAGCTCATCTCGCCGGTGATGACGTTCCAGATCTGGGGCAGTTCATCCAGGCTGGTCTTGCGGATGAAATTGCCGAGCCGGGTGATCCGGGGATCATTGGTCAGCTTGTAGTCCCGCTTCCATTCTTCGGCCGCTTCGGGGTTTTCCTTGAGATACTTCTCAAGATGCTCTTCCGCGTTGACGACCATGCTGCGGATTTTCCAGCAGCGGAACGCCTTGCCGTTGCGACCGATCCGGAGATGGCCAAAGAAACCGGGCCCGCCGTCGCGGATTGTCATCAGCCAGAGAAGGGCGATGACAGGAAGGATGACCGGGGCGATCAGCACGACCATAATCAGGTCGAAACCGCGTTTCACAAAGCGGGTGTAGAATTTGCGGCTGTCTTTACGGCAGGCCGCACGGTGAGCGTGAAATGACGCTTCGGTGCCAGTGGCGAAGTTTTGAAATTCAATCGAAGACAAGATGGGTTCCTCGCGTTGGGTAGTGACAGATGGCGGGCCATCTGCGGCCATCGAACGGACCAGTTAAAATTTCTTCGGATTGCGACTTGATCAGAGGGTAGGTGGCGAAAGTTTGTCTGTCCAGATGCTGCATCTGCGAAATGTGGCGATTTCGGCGGTTGGCAACACTTCCGGTGGCAGGATTTTCGGAGTCGGCCGAATTTTCTTAACCGTCAGAAAATCTCTAACCGTCTGATAAGGTTCAATATTTTTTGGACTATTAGCCCTGATGTTCCTTCAGCTGACGCAAGGTCATTTTTAAGTCATGTGCTTTGTGCATGCCGCAATTGCGAAAAGACCGTTTCCGGAATGAGCTGAAAGCCGCCGTTACCGGGTTACTGTTGACATAATCATCCAGAAACCGGGCATGTGCTCAGCCGTTGTTGCACCCTTTGCCGGGGGTATGGACGCGGAAATGCCTCAATTGCCGAATCGGACCGGGGCCTGGGTTCCCTCAGCTGCGTGGCCTAGTCGCGCAGATCCGGTCGGTATTCAATGCGCGTGATCGTGATGCCGCGCTGCGGATCGACTTCGACGATCCGGCCCTCAAGGGGCGATGCCTCCGTAAAGTCATTCGGATAGCCTTTGACGGAGATGGTGACCGCGTGATCGTCCCGCCCCAATTTCTCGAACTGTTCCCAGAGGCTTCTACGGTCGCCGCATTCGAAACTGTTACATGTCTGCGACCGCATTTCCCGCGGCAGGGTGCAGCCCTCGACGCCATGAAACAGGCATGAATTCACCACGGCCTCCTGCGGCAGGCGGGACAGGTAGGCCGTCAGGATCTCTGACGGGGTGCAGCCGGGATTCAATAGACGGTAAACGGCGATCGTCTCCACAGAGATAAATGCCTGCATGCTCATCCCCTGTCGGCAACAGGCGCCCTGACAGGCGATGCAGGACGCCGCAATTGCGGGGATTTCGGGTTTCTTTTGGACCTCCTGTTCGTCGGCCAGCGCGCGAAACCTCGCCATGCGCTCTTCGTCTTCTGCGGTGGCCGGGTCAAAGACCTCGTCGATCAGGTCCATCAGACGACGTGCCATCACGCGCTCTCTGTCCGTGTTCCGCGGCGCGAATTCCGGATTGCAGGATGGGACGGTTGTCGCCGGTATGTCGTCAGGGTTCTGCCCGGCTGCCTTGGCGATATTCGGGAACAGGCGGTCTGTCCGGTCGCGCAGAAGCTGGCGCTGTGCCTCAAGCCGGTCGCGCTTGGTCCTGGCATGGTCCAGCGCGGGGGCGAATTTGGCCTGGTTGACGCAAGCGAGTGTCGTGCAGTCTTCGCCCTGCGCGATCAGGCGGCGGCAGGTGGGGCAGGTCCGGAATGCGGGGTTTTGTGCTGGGGTCATTTTCACCTCTCGCCTCGTCCTGAGGAGTGTGACAGTCCACGCCGCCGCATCAAAGCGTAAAATCCGGGCTTGACCGGAGCAGGGGGCAGGGGGCTTCATACCTTGGCAACCGAGGGGGATTGGCATGTCAGGCAAGAGAATTATCCGGGCCCTGTGTGCCGGCGTGGCCTTATCGCTGACCGCATCCGCAGTCATGGGGCAGTCGGGGACATTGAACCTGGAACTGAACAAGCTGGAAGCCGCCCCGGACAACAGTTGCCGCATGTTCTTTCTGTTCCGAAACGATACGGAGACCAGCTTTGAGGCATTTGAGATGTCTCTGGCTATCCTGGACGGGCAGGGCGTGATCGACCGCGTCCTCAGCGTCGATGCCGCCCCCCTGCCGGCCGGGCGCACAATGCTGAAGCTCTTCGACATTTCCGGAATGGATTGCGGCGCGGTGTCCGAGGTTCTGCTGCATGATATTCCCGCCTGCCAGCCGCAGAACGGCACGGCGATGGATTGTTTCCCGCTGATCAAACTCGAAAGCCGGGCTGCGGCGCGGTTCTTCTACTGAAATGGGCGTTCTGGACCCGATCCGGGACGGGGGACCCATTCTGCTGCTGCTGGGTCTGCTGTCCTGCGTTTCCATCTTTCTGATCCTCTGGAAGGCGCTGCATCTTGCCGGCGCGTTACGCGGGCAGGACAGCCGCGACGCGGCCCTCGCGGCTTGGTCGAAGGGAGAGCGGGACGCGGCCCTGACCACGGTGTCCTCTGACGGTCCGGTCAACAGCCTGCTGCTCCATGCGATGGCATCCCTGAACGAGGGCGTCGCGCAGGCGCCGCTGGAGGCGGAGCTTGAATGGCGTGGCAACCGGGAGGTCGCGGGGCTGGCGCGTCATATCCGTAGCCTCGAACTGATCGCGATGATCAGCCCGCTGCTGGGTCTTCTGGGGACCGTTCTGGGCATGATCCAGTCGTTCCGGGAACTGGCACAGGCCGAAGGGGCAGCGAATGCGGCGCTGCTGGCTTCGGGGATCTGGCAGGCTCTGCTGACCACGGCGGCAGGTCTGGTGGTGGCCATTCCAGCGGCGGTCGCGGCCGGGCTCATGACCTCCCGTCTGGACCGCATCACGCAGGAGATCGAAACCACGCTCGGACGCCTTTTCGCGTCCGAGGGTCGCTGAGCCATGCGTCTGACACGTCGAAAAACGCCTGCGACCCTCATCCCGCTGGTTTCGATGATCGACGTGCTCATGATCCTGCTGGTGTTCTTTATGGTCACCTCGACCTTCCGCAATCTCGATATGCTGCCGCTGCGGCGGGACGCTATGCCAGGGGGTGCCGGTGCTGCGGAGGAGCCGAGCCTGTTCCTGCGGATCGATGCGGCAGGACGGATCTTGCGTGGCGGGTCAGAGCTTGACCCGGCCGGCCTGAAATCGGCGCTGCAGCAGCAACCCGGGGCAGAGGTCCTGTTCCTGCCCTCGGGCCAGGCCACGGCGCAGGCTCTGGTGACAGCGCTGGATATGGCGGCGGGGGCAGGGGCGACCCGCATCCGGGTGATCCGGCTGGAGGCCGATCCATGAAGCTGAAACGCAGGACACCGCAGATGACAGGCGAGCCGATTATCGCCCTGATCGACGTGGTGTTCTTTCTGCTCGTGTTTTTTCTGCTGATCGGACGGATGGATGCGACCGCGCCGTTCGACGTTGTCCCGCCGCGGTCCGGCGCCGGAGAGGATCTGCCGGGCGGCGGCATTACCGTGGCCATTTCGGCGGAGGGGATGCTGGCGCTGGACGGCGCACCAAGGACAGAGGCGGAGCTTTTGACGGATCTGGAGGCGCGGCTTGCCACGACGCCCGCGCTTCTGGTCCGGATCAATGCGCATCGGGCGGCCCCACTGCGTCTGGTGCTGCCGCTGACATCCCGGATCGAGGCGGCGGGCGCACGGGACATTGTCCTTGTCGTCACGCCGGAAGCCGAATGATCCCGGTCTGGCGCACTGTGCTGGCGATTGCCGGCACCCTGCTGCTGCATGGTGCGGGCGGAACGATCATATGGGTGAGTGTGCAGCCCGATGCGCCGGTTCAGGCAGGAACCGCCAGGCCGGTTGCGCTCGATCTCGCGACCTATGATGTCCCTCGTCAGAGCGCCGCATTGCAGGAGGCCGCGGCGCAACCGACCCAAGGCCAGGCGGTTCAGGGCGCACGCGCCGGGCGCGGCGCCGTTCCGGTTCAGAAGGTTTCGGCGACGGTGCCGGCCGGCACGCGCCTACCTGCATCCGCGCCGGCGACCGCTCCGGTCGCGACAAGCGCACCACAGGTGGTTCAGCCGCCTTCTGTCGTGGCGGGAGACCGGCTTGATGCGGCCACCCCGGCCGGGGCGCAGCTGGCTGCTGCCGTTCCGGCCGCTCAGCCCCTGCCTGTTGCACAAACGGATCCGTCGCCCGCGCCTTCTGCCCGGCCGGTGGCGCAGCCGCTGGCCCGGGCGACGCCGCCGGAAGAGCGCGCAGATCCGGCCCAGCCACAGGTCCAGCGCGGCAGGGCATCGGCGATCTGGTCCGGTTCGGCATCCTCTCTGGACCCGGTTTCCTTTGCGGCGATCAGTGCTTTTGCACAGCCCGGAACCCCTGCCGGAGCAGAGCTGCGCGACGGCCTCTCCGCCACGCTGAACGGCCCCCCCTGCGCCCGGCTACAGACAGAGTTCGATCCGGATACCGGCCAGCTTGTCCTGCGTGGCCACGTTCCGGAGGCCGAAGCGCGCGGGCCGCTGGTATCTGCATTGCAGGCGCAGGTCGGCCGGTCGATCCCCGTCGCGGACAATCTGCGGGTCCTGCCCCGCCCGCAATGCGGCGTTCTTCTGGGGCTGGAACAAACCGGTCTGCCGCAATCCAGCGATCAGCGGGACAACCCGCGGATCGTCGGGCCGGATACGCAGGTGCGCAACTATCAGTTCGTCGAAGGACAAAAGCTGAGCTTCGACCTGACCGGGGCGGACTACCCGGCTTTCGTCTACATTGATTTCTACGATGCGGACGGGGCGGTCCTGCATCTCCAGCCGAACGAATACGTTCCGCCATTGCGCCTGCCCGCCCATCAGCCGGTTGTGATCGGCGGCGCGGGCGGGCTTGATCTGCGGGCCGCACCGCCCTTCGGGCTGGAGGTCATGGTCGCCTTTGCCACGTCCTCTTTGCTGGATCTGGGCGCGCGGCCGCTGACGGAACCGGCCGGTGCCTATCTGGATATGCTGAGAGACGCGGTTCGGGAGGCCCGTGCGGCGGATCCGGCGTTCAAGGGCGAATGGGTCTATTTCTTTGTCGAAACCCGCGCCAGATCGCGTTAGCGGCAGTCGTTCTGCGCCCAGGCTTTCAGGGTGTTCTTGAAGAAGCCCCCCAGCGGATGCTCTTTGGCCAGCGCCCGCGTACCGGCCTCCGTCAGATAAGTTTTCGCCTGCGTGCAGAGCGCCTCCTGGGTCCATTCATGGCAGGCATGACAGGTCTTGTCCTTCCAGACCTCGTCCGGGAGGTTTTCGATCGGCGGGAAAAACGGTGTGCCCTCGATCAGCTGCTGAATCGACTTCGTTGCGAAATCGGGGCCGCCGGTCCCGATCGGCCCGGTGAATGTGACGGTCTCAGGCGGGGTCGTAATCGCCGGGGGCGTCGTGTCGGGCACCACCGGGGCAGGGGCTGCGGCGCCTGCCTTTTCCTCGATCGTCGCCAGCTCCAGCCGTGCCAGTTCCGCATAGGCGCCATCCGGATAGGCATCGAGGTATTGGCGATAGCCTTCGGCGGTGCCGGCTGTCCGCGCAGCCTCCAGCGCGTCGCGCTCGTCTTCCTCGGGTGTGCGGCTGGGTGTGGCCGGTATTTCGGGCTGCGGGGCTGTCGTTGCGTCGCGGCCCAGCTCCTTCTCCATCAGCGTGGCCAGCAGGGTTCGCGCCTCGTCCGCATAGGGGCTGTTGCCGTGCAGCCGAAGGAACAGCAAAAGCTGGACCGGGTCGTTCGTCGCCTTGACGGAGGTCCAGAGCTGAAGCGCGGCGAAGTCCTCGGGCGATTGCTTGGGCGCGGCCACAAATGTGAAATCCTCTGTCAGAGAGGAGGTATCCCAGGGGGTCTGAAATCCACCCGTTGCCTTCAGCACATCGATCCGCACGTCCTTGAACAGCTGTTCGATGGCCAGGCCGGGCGTCGGAATACGGGTGGCCAGCGCGGCAGAAAAGGGGCTGTTGCCGTCCTCTCCGTCCACGGCGACGGAACCGGGGGAGGTCGAATAGGCCAGAAAGGTGCCGCGCGGTGCATTCATCTCGGCAAGCCCGGCCTCGTCCAGACCGGCTACGGTTGCGAAGGGATTGTCGCGGCAGGCATCGAGGATCACGATATTGGTCCGATTGGCCGCAGAATACATCTGGCGCAGCACGGTCTGGGCGCCGACGGCGACAAGCCCGAGGTCGGCGGCATCCGACAGAACGGCGTCGACGGGAACGAGGTAATTCGTCCCAAAACTCTGGACGCCATGGCCGGCATAGTAGAAGAGCCCGGTCGCCTCGGGCCCGGCAGCGCGCAATTTGCTGCCGAACTGTGCGATGCCCCGCAGCAGCTGCGCCTGATCCGTCTCGGTCAGAAGCGTGACGTCAAAGCCCGCCTGTTCCAGCGCGCCGGCCACGGCCTGCGCGTCGGGAACGGGGTTGTCGAGCGCGGTCACATGCGAATAGCCGCCATTGCCGACGACAAGGGCGATACGGTCCTCTGCCAAGGCGGGCAGAGCCGTCGCGATCAGGATCATCAGAATGCGCAGACAGGCGCGCGGGTCAGTCCAATACGGCAAATTCAATCCGCCTGTTCCGCGCCTTGTTGTCCGATGACGTATTGGGGACAACCGGCTTTTCCTCGCCATAGCCGACGCTGACCAGATGATCAGGGGCGACATCGCGGCCGGTCAGATAAGCGGTCACTGCCTGCGCCCGGCGTTCGGACAATCGCTGGTTCGTGGCAGCAGAGCCGTCACTGTCAGTATGGCCGCTGACCTCGACCGTCATGTCGGGACAGCGGTTCACAATATCCGCCAGACTGTTGAGCAATGGCGCACTTTTGTCATCCAGCGTGGCAGAGCCCGACCGGAAATAGATATTGCCGGTCCGCGACAGGATCTCGAACCGGCCCTTGCACTCCTCCGCGTTGAAATTGCCCTGCGTTTCCAGCGCAGCAGTGCTGGGGGCCGGCTGTTCCGCGGGGGCAGCTGGCGGCGCGGTCGTGCCCGATCCGTCCGCCGAAAAGATGAAATCGAATGTGACAGAGGCAGAGGGCACAATCGCCACATTCGCCGCCTCTTCCAGCTTTTTCACACCGGCGTCGAGATTGTGGTTCTTGGTCTCGACCGAAATCGGACGCTGGGTTGATACGGCGATCGTCTGCGGGTCAAGATAGGTCACCACAACAGGCGCGGTCGCCTCCTGTGCGACGCCATGCAGGCTCAGCGTATAGGGCAAGTCGATGGTCTTGCGCCGCAGGTCCGGCAGGTCGGCCAGAGCAGCGGGATCGATCTGCGCGGTCACCGTCGCCTCGGGGAACTGAAAGGTTTCGAACAGCAGGAACCGCATCCGGACGTTGCGCAGATCAACCTTGGTGTCGACGCTGTCCAGCGCAATCCGGAGCTCTGCCTTGCCGCTGGGGTCGATCTTGCCGCTATATGCGGCAAACCCGCTGGATTCGACAACCGACTGGTTTTTGACCGACTGGAAGTTCAGTGTCGAGGCCGCGGGTTTGAGCGTCCAGCCGTCGCCAAAGATGCCCTCTGCCCGCAGCGGGGCCGACAGCGACAGGCAGGCGACCGCCGCAAGCGTGATTTTTGACAAATAATGCATCGTTTGCGTCAAATTCATCAATTGTGTCCGAACCGGAAACGCTTCCGTCCGGATGCCGGAAAACATATCCCGATCATCGCAATTCAACGCCGTTAAATCAACGGATTTGCCAAGCTGCGGTCAAAGCGACCGCAGCAGAACCTTGTTCGACCCGACCGCAGCCGCGATCTGCTGGAAATGCGCCTGCCGCTGGGCAGAGGCGGCGGCCGACCGCAGCAGGGTCGTTTCCGCCTCTTCCAGAATGGCCGCGGCGGTCTGTGCCGTGGCGGCGACCGCTTCGGTTGCGACGGGTGTCAGCGGACGCGCGTTGATCGGTGCGGCACCGGCAGAGGCCGCCAGCCTTGCGCGCGGGATCGACCGCGATGCGTTGGACTGCGCCACCTGTGCCAGCTTGCGCGAGGCATCTTCGATGATGGCACGGGCCTCGGCATAATCGCCGTCCTGGGCAATGTCCTTGGCGACCTGGTCCAGACGTTCTGCGAAACAGTCGACCCAGTATTCGCGGACCGGAACGCTGCGACAGACGGTAAAGCCGGCGTTGATCTGCGATACAATCGCCCGGGTCCCGGCGCTGGATGCTGTTTTTGTGGCCGCGGCGGCCGTCTCGCTGCTGCTGTCGCCAGCGGCTGGGGCCGCCGGGGCGGCGGGCGTCGTCGGCACAACTGGCGGAAAGAACGCCGGCGGTGCGGGTGGAAAGAACGGCGGAGTGCTGACCGGTTCACCACCGGCGAAAGCCGCGGCAGGGGTCAGGGCGATCGCACCGCTCAACACGGTGACACAGAGATTGAGGGCTGGTTTAGAACGGGTCATCTGCGGACTTTCGCGTCGAAGACGTAGGAAATTGAGAGGACGGCACGGCGGTTGTCAATCTGGTCAAAGACATCCTCCGCGGACAGGCTGATCTGGAACGGCGAGCGTCCGGGCCGGAACGCGGTCCCGATTGTCACCGATTCACCAGTCCAGGCGAGGCTGGCGCCGAAATAGTCGGTCAGGCCAATGCCCGCGCCGACAAAGACCCCCGGATCCGTGTTGAAATTGCGGATATGCGAGCCGCCGCCAACCGTCAGTGCGATGGGGAAACTGTCCGCGCCCATATCGAGCTGCGTGAAGGTCGTGATCGCCGCAGTGACAGAGGTGTCATGAATTTTGGCATCGCCCCAGGGGGCGAGGTTGCCAACGGCCAGACCGAAATAGGTCGGCGCCGAGCCGGTATCGATGCGGCGGGAGGCCTTGAGCTCAAAATACCCGGAATCGCCGAAGTCGTCCGTCAGGGACGTGATCTGTCCGGTCACCTGAAAGCCGATATTGCGGTCCGCATCGCCCAGGCCGAAGCCAAGCGCGATAGAGCCATCGCCATCGCTGGCAGTCGGCGCGCGTCTTGTGGCGTAGCTGCCTGACAGAAAGAAAAGGCCCGCCGGTGCGGTCGTTCCCGAAGGAATGCCGACCAGAGTCAGGTTTTTTCCCTGAGCAGAAACCGGATCCGCCAAAAGCGAGGCAACCACGAAGGTCCCCGCAAGGCATGTTCTGAGTACACTTCCAAGAGGGGCCGTATCTGGCATGCGCGTCGCCTATTCCGCGTGGTGTCTAACAATATTCTCAAGAGTGACGGCTCGTTTCCGCTACGGCAACTGTTTATTTTTGCCGATCCGAAGATTGTTGCACCGTCTGTTCATCCGGGATCGGCGGAGGTTGACGTACGGGCAATTATTTCTTTGGACAGGGTAAACCTTTCTGCTAGCCTCGCCGGGAATTGATTTGTTTCTTTGTCCGCAGGACCTACCATTGCCTATTCCTTTGGAAAATCGAGGCGAAGACGGCCCAAGTGGTCCCGACCTGGAATACGATCCGATTTTTACTGACCTGACCCTTGCCGCTGAGCCGGGGCAGGAACAGCAGTTCGGAAAAGAGGTTATTCCGGCGACCGGACCCGATTATGGGGTTGTGATCGAAAAAGCACATGATGTGCTGTCCCGCAGCCATGATCTGCGTGCTGCAATTCTGCTGGGCGAGGCGGAGCTTTATTCCAACGGGCTGACCGGCTTTGCAGAGGTCACACACTGGCTGGTGCAATGCCTGACGGAGTATTGGGACAGCTGTCATCCTCAGCTGGATGCAGAAGATGACGACGATCCGACCATGCGCATCAACGCCGTGCGCAACCTGGCTGCGATCAAGATGCAAAGGGGCCTTCGTCTGGCGCCGCTGACGCAGAGCAGGCAGTTTGGCCGCATCTGCCTGCGGGATATCGAGATTGCGCAGGGCGATATCGACCCGCCCAACGATTCCGAAGCAGTTCAGACCGAGGCGTCTATTGCCGCCGCCTTCCGCGATACGGAACGGGACGGGCTGGAGCAGCTTCTGGTCGCGGCACGGCAGATTGCCGATGATCTGGCAGAGATCGACCGGATTTTCAGCGAGCATACGCCGGGGCAGGGTCCGGATCTGAAGCCGATCGCCGATTATGTCGGCCGGATCTGCGACCGGCTGGCGGCGGAGACCGGTGCCGATGCGGATGTCGGAGAGGAGCCAGTTGTTGCGGAAGCCGCAGGTCAGCCGTCTGCCCCGGAGGCTTCCGGCGCGCGCGGGCCGATCAAATCGCAGTCCGATGTCGCCAAACTGCTGGAAGAAATCATCGGCTATTACGCCAAACACGAACCCTCCAGCCCGCTGCCTGTGCTTCTGAAACGGGCGCGCAGGCTGGTGGGCGCAGATTTCATGACCATCATGGGTGATCTGGCGCCAGGGGGGGTTAATGAAATGCGGGTGCTGAGCGGCGAGGCGCCCCCGGAAAGCGACTATTGATCGGGCCGTCCCGGCCACGGGACACCAGACGAGGGCGGCCCCCACCACGGAGAGAACAGGGAAAAGAACATGTCCGGATCACAGAAATTCATTGCCCGGAACCGGGCACCCAGGGTTCAGATCGAATATGATGTGGAGGTCTATGGCGCTGAGAAAAAGGTGCAGCTGCCTTTCGTCATGGGTGTCATGGCCGATCTCGCCGGCAAATCGGAAGTGCCCCAGCCCGGGATCAACGATCGCAAGTTTCTGGAAATCGACGTCGACAATTTCGACAGCCGGATGAAGGCGATGAAACCGCGCGCGGCGTTTTCGGTACCCAACACGCTGACCGGCGAGGGCAATCTGTCCGTCGATCTGACCTTTGAAAGCATGGACGATTTTGCCCCCGATGCCATTGCGCGCAAGGTGGAGCCGCTGCGCAAGCTGCTGGAGGCACGGGAACAGCTTTCGAACCTGACCACCTACATGGACGGCAAGCCCGAAGCGGAACAGCTGATCCAGGACACGCTCGGCAATCCCGAGCTTTTGAAATCGCTTGCTGCGGCACCCAAGCCGCAGGACCCCGAGGCGGAGGACTGATCCATGGCCGAAGAAGCCACCCAGGCAAGCGGCGCAGCCGCAGCAACCGAAACGCAGGAGTCGGATTTTTCCGCGCTGCTCAATCAGCAGTTCCGCCCCCGGTCGGACGCGGCCCGCAGCGCGGTCGAAGATGCCGTGAAAACTCTGGCAGAGCAGGCGTTGGCGAATACCGGCCTGATCTCGGACGACGCGCTGCATTCGATCGAGTCGATGATCGCGGAAATCGACAAGAAACTGTCGGAACAGGTGAATGAAATTCTGCACAATGCGGAATTCCAGAAACTGGAAGGGGCCTGGCGTGGCCTGCACCATCTGGTGAACAACACCGAAACCGACGAGATGCTGAAGATCCGCGTTCTCAACATCTCGAAGACCGACCTGCACAAGACCCTTCGCAAGTTCAAGGGAACGGCCTGGGATCAGTCGCCGATCTTCAAGAAGCTCTACGAAGAAGAATACGGTCAGATGGGCGGAGAGCCCTATGGCTGCCTTGTCGGCGATTACCATTTCGACCACAGCCCGGCCGATGTGGAGATTCTGGGCGAGATGTCCAAGATCGCGGCCGCCAGCCATGCCCCCTTCATTACAGGTGCGGAACCCGGCCTGTTGCAGATGGAAAGCTGGCAAGAGCTGAGCAATCCGCGCGATCTGGCCAAGATCCAGCAGACGCCCGAATATGCCGCCTGGCGGTCCCTGCGCGACAGCCCGGACAGCCAGTATCTGGGTCTGGCCATGCCCCGGTTCCTCGGCCGTCAGCCCTATGGGGCCAAGTCGAACCCGGTGGAGGCTTTTGCCTTTGAAGAAGACACTGGCGCCGCGGAATCCGATAAGTTCACCTGGGTGAACGCGGCCTACGGGATGGCGACCAATATCACCCGGTCCTTCAAGGAATACGGCTGGTGCACCCAGATCCGGGGCGTTGAATCGGGCGGGACCGTCGGAAATCTTCCGACACATACCTTCCCGACCGATGATGGCGGCGTCGATATGAAATGCCCGACCGAGATCGGCATTTCCGACCGTCGTGAAGCAGAGCTTGCCAAGATGGGGCTGATGCCGCTGATCCACCGCAAGAACACGGATATGGCCGCGTTCATCGGTGCTCAGTCCCTGCATAAACCGGCCGAATATGACGATCCGGATGCCACCGCGAATGCCAATCTCGCGGCCCGGCTGCCCTACCTGTTCGCGACCTGCCGCTTTGCGCATTACCTGAAATGCATCGTTCGCGACAAGGTCGGCTCCTACAAGGGGCGCGACGACATGCAGCAATGGCTGACCAATTGGATCACCAACTATGTCGATCTGAACCCCGATACGTCATCGGAACGGACCCGGGCCGAACTGCCCCTGTCCGCCGCTGAGGTGGTCGTCGAGGAACAGGAGGGGAACCCGGGATATTACGCGGCCAAGTTCTTCCTTCGCCCGCATTACCAGCTGGAGGGGCTGACCGCGTCGCTCCGTCTGGTATCCCGTCTGCCTTCCGAAAAGGGCTGAGGCAGCTCAGAATTGCCCGCGGCCTGTCCGGCAGGCCGCGCGCGTCATTTAAGTTTTTAATGAGCGGAGCTGATCCGCGTTTTGCAGGAGGACGCCAAAATGGCAGACGCAGAAATCCAAGACGCCTTTATGTACTTTGATGGGGGCAAGGTCCCGATCCAGGGCAGCACGACCGACAAAGACCTTTCGCAGAAAAGTGCGTTCGAGCTTCTCTCCTTCAGCATCATGGGGAACAATTCCACCAATATCGGTTCGTCACGGGGCGGTGGCGGCGGTGCCGGCAAGGTCATGTACGAAAAGATCAGCTGCACTAAGTTTTCCGACAAATCCTCTGTCCAGCTGTTCCAGGCGATGTCGACGGGCACCCATTACCCCGAGGTCTTTATCGAACTTCGCAGGAATGGTCACACCTATCTCAAGTTCTGTTTCAAACAGTGCCTCGTCTCGGACATGACTTTGGCGCAGGGGGGCAACACTGAATCGATCGACAACTTCATTCTCGATTACGGTGCGGTCAAGATCGAATACTGGGATCAGGACACCCACGGCAACCTCAAAAAGGTCAGCGACATGATGTGGAGCCGGGTGCTCAACACCAACGAATACTCGACGTAAAGCATCTGCTCACCGCGCGCGACCCTATGGTGGCGCGCGGCTTTCAATTCCCGTGACGGAATATTCATGATTGCCCAAGACACACTTGCCGCGGCGGATCTGACCGGGACGCTGGCGGCCCTTCAGGACAGCGTGCGCAAATCGCCGGCGGACGCGCGGTTGCGGATTTTTCTGTTCCAGCTTCTGTGTGTGACGGGCGATTTCAAACGGGCTATCGCGCAGCTCAAGCTCTGTGCGGAGCTTGATAGCTCAGCGGAGCCGATGGCGCGGACATATCGCGAGGCGATTGCCTGCGAGCTCTACCGCGAAAAGGTTTTCGACGGCGAAAAGGACCCGCTGATTTTTGGCGAGCCGCAGGAATGGGTGGCCCTGCTTCTGCAGGCGCTCAAAACGCTGGCGGCCGGCAAACCGGCCGAGGCGGCCGAGCTGCGCGCGCGCGCCTTTGAGCTTGCCCCGGCAGAGGCGGGCCAGATCAATGACACGCCCTTTGACTGGGTTGCGGATGCCGACAGCCGCATCGGCCCGGTTCTTGAGGCCGTAATCGACGGTAAGTACTACTGGCTGCCTTTCAATCTGCTGCGCGCGGTCACGCTGGACCCGCCGGCGGATCTGCGGGACGCGGTCTGGATGCCGGCCACGCTGACCTTCCGCAATGGCGGCGATACGGTGGCCCTGCTGCCGACGCGCTATGCCGGCACCGCCACGAAGGGCAATGACGCGCAGAAACTGTCGCGTGCCACCGACTGGGCCGACCTCGGGTCCGAGACCTTTGCCGGCCTTGGCCAGCGGCTTCTGGCGACAGAGGCAGGAGACGTGGCCCTGATGGATCTTCGCAGCATGACCTTTGGCGAGGGATCCGCGGATGGTTGACCGCACGCTGGACGATCGCCTGCAGCCCGCGCTGCTGGACCGCCTGACGGATGATGAGCCGGACAAGGCGACGGAAAGCCGCGATCAGCGGGTGATCGACCTGCGCCGGCTGCAACAGATCCTCCGCCGTGACCTGAGCTGGCTGCTGAATACGAACAGTTTCGAGTCGCAGCTGGACCCGGACAGGCACCCCAATGTGATGGCCTCCGTCCTCAACTTCGGGGTGCCGGAGCTGACAGGCGACTTCACGACCGCGGACCGCACAGAGCGGATGCGCACGGATATCATGCGTGCCGTGCGGACGTTCGAGCCGCGGATCATGCCGGACACGCTGGTCGTGCAGGAAAAGATCGACGACGAGACCGGGAAATCACGTGTCCGGTTTGAAATCAGAGCGGATATGTGGGCGCAGCCCCTGCCTGTCGAGATTTATCTGCGATCGGAGGTCGATGCGTCCACTGGCGAAGTGTCCGTGGAACACGGTAGCTGACCATGGATAGCCGGCTGCTTCAGCAATATGAAAACGAGCTGAGCTTCCTGCGGGAAATGGGCGGGGAATTTGCCCGCAGCTATCCCAAGATTGCCGGGCGTCTCGGGATGGACGGGGTGGAGGTCTTTGACCCCTATGTCGAACGCCTGATCGAGGGCGTCGCCTTTCTGACAGCCCGTGTTCAGTTTGAACTGGACCTCCAGCAACCGGCCTTTGCCGCCCATCTTCTGGAAGCGTCCTATCCTCATTACCTGGGCCCGACGCCGTCGATGATGATCGCCGAGCTGGAGCCTGATCCGGCCAACGGGTCGCTGACCACCGGATTTGTCCTGCCGCGCCACACCCGCATGCGGTCCAAGATCATCGACGGGACGCAGACCGCCTGCACGTTTCTGACGGCGCAGGACATCACTATGTATCCCGTCGAAATCGCGGAGGCCGAATATATCGACAGCCGTGGTGAGCTGGTCGCCGCCGGCGTGGCAGGCGGGGCCGAGACACGGGCGGCGATCCGGCTCCGGATCCGTCGGTTCGGCGGGGCAGAGCTGGACCAGATCCCGCTGGACCGGCTGACGCTTTACCTGGGCGGCGAGGGTCTGCCGGGGCGGCGGCTGCATCAGGCGCTCTGTGCCGATGCGATCGGAATTGCGGCGCGGTCCACGGATCAGCGGAAGGACTGGCGGCTACAGCTGCCGCAGGGGGCTGTGCGTGCCAGAGGATTTGATCCGGCAGAGGCGCTGCTGCCGCATCCTCGTCAGAGCTTTGACGGCTACCGCATGCTGCAGGAATATTTCGCGCTGCCCGAGCGGTTGCTCTTTGCCGAATTGCAGGGCCTTTTGCCGGCGATGTCCCGGTCGGAAAATGACAGTGTCGATCTGTATATTCAGCTGCGGCAGGGCGATGAAACCCTTGCTGGCGATGTTGATGTCCGGGCATTCCGTCTGAACTGTACGCCGGCCATCAACCTGTTCGAAAAGCGCTGCGACCGGGTCCATGTGACCACGCGCGACGCGGAACTCCACCTCGTGCCGGACCGGATCGCGCCGATGGATTACGAGGTCCACACGGTTCTGGAAGTCGAAGGGATCGGCCGGGACAACCAGGCCAACAATACGTTCTATCCGTTTTATGCGGTCACTGATGCCGTGGCCGCGGGCGGGGTCGCACCGGCCTATTACTCCGCCCGCCGGCGTCTTCGCCAGCGGTCCGAAAAGGAGCGTCTGCGCGGCAGCCGGACCAATTACCTTGGCACAGAGATCTACCTGTCACTGGTGGATCGTGCCAACGCGCCCTTTTCTGCCGATCTGAGCCAGCTTGCCTGCCGGGCGCTGGTGACAAATCGCGATCTGCCCTCGCTTCTTCAGGTTGGGGCGCCGGATCTGTTCCACCTTCCCGATGGCGGGCCGGTCAGGCGGATCCGCCTGCAGGTGCCGCCCACGCGGCCAAAGCGCCCGATCGCCGAGGGCGAAACCGCCTGGCGTCTGATATCGCACCTTGGGCTGAATTATCTGTCGATCGCCGATGCCGAAACCGGCAGTGGTGCCATGGCGCTGAAAGAGCTGATCTCGCTTTATTCCGATCGGTCGGATGCGGCCATGCGGCGCCAGATCGAAGGCATTACCTCTGTGTCGACCCGGCCCATTGTGCGGCGGATCAGCGACGGGGTTCTGTCATCGGCCGTGCGCGGGCTTGAGATCAGCCTGACATTTGACGACGACGCCTATCAGGGCAGCGGGATATTTCAGCTCGCCTCCGTCCTGGAACGGTTTTTCGCAAATTACACGAGCATCAACAGTTTTACCGAAACGGTCCTGTCGACCCAGCAGAGCGGAACGATCGCAAGATGGCAGCCCAGAACAGGGAGGGGCCGGATCATCTGACGCTTTTCGACCAACTGCAGGATGATCCGACCGCATTTCATATCTTTCTGGCCTTCCGCGTCATGGAAGCGGCCTATCCGGATGCGCCCCCGCTTGGTCGGTCGCGGCGGCCGCAGGAAGACCGTATGCGGCTGGAACAGGAGCCGAGCCTGAGCTTCGAACCCTCCAGTATCGCGCGCGTGAGCGCGGCCCAGGGCAGCACTCCGGGGCGGTTTGTGGCCTATCCCTTTGGGTTGTTCGGGCCGCAGGGACCCTTGCCGGCGCATCTGACCGAATATGCCAGAGACCGGAAGCGTCAGCACCGGGACACGACCTTCTACGCCTTTGCCAATATGCTGACCCACCGTGTGACCGGCCTGATCTACCGGGCCTGGACCACGGGCAATCCCGCCGCCGCATTCGACCGGGGCCAGGGGAGCGATCTGGATCGCAAGGTGGCGGCAGTGTCCGGCCATCTGGGACCGGGGCTTTCGGACCGCGATTCAATGCCGGATCTGGCGCGCCGCCATTTTGCCGGGCTTCTGGCGCCGGGTCCGCGGCATCCCGGCGGGCTGGTGGCAATGGTCGCGGCGTTTTTCGGCGCATCGGTCCGGATATCGGAATTTGTCGGCAGCTGGCTTCCGCTGGACCCGGCGGACCGGTGGCAGCTCGGGTCTCGGGCCGGGCTGGGGCACAACACCAGTATCGGCAACCGGGTCTGGTCGCGCAGCGCAAAATTCCGAATTCATATCGGTCCGATGTCGCTGGCCGATTATTCGGCGCGTCTGCCCGGGTCGGATTCGATGCGACGGCTGACGGCGATCGTCAACAGCTATGTCGGTCAGACGCTCGATTGGGATGTGAATCTGATCCTGCGCGGGGACGAAGTGCCGGCCGCGCAGTTGGGCGGCAACACCAGATTGGGCCACACCAGCTGGCTTGGCGGGCGGCCCGACGGGTCGGACGCGGAAGATGTGATTTTTTCGCCGGCCCCCGAGCCGGTCTAGAAAAAGGGAGAGGGACGATGGCGGAAATCAGCCGTGTCGCACTGTTCGGCAAGCTCAACGAGATGGGCTACAAGGCAATGGAAGGCGCAACCGTCTTTTGCAAGATGCGCGGCAACCCCTATGTCGAGGTCGTGCACTGGCTGGCGCAGATCCTGCAGCTGCAGGACAGTGACGTCACCCGGATCATCCGTCACTACGGTCTGGACCCGTCGCGGATTGCGGCCGATATGCAGCGGGCGCTGGATGCGCTGCCGCGCGGCGCCTCGGCGATCAGCGATTTTTCCGCGCATCTGGAAAACGCGATGGAGCGGGGCTGGGTCTATGCCTCGCTGCTCTATTCCTCCAGCTCCGTGCGGACGGGGCATCTGATCCTCGGTATGGTCAAGACGCCGGCGCTGCGCAGTATCCTGACCCAGATTTCCGGCGAGTTCTCCAAGATCAAACCGGACGATCTGTCGGACGGGTTCCATGCCATCACCGATGGCTCGCCCGAGGATGCAATGAGCGCGCAGGACGGGTCCAATGTCGGTGGCGGGGCTGTCCCCGGCGAAGCCAGCGGCGCCATGTCGCCCGCGCAGATGGGCAAGGAAGAGGCGCTGGCGAAATTCTGTACCGACCTGACCCAGCAGGCGCGTGATGGCAAGATCGACCCGATTGTGGGCCGGGATGAAGAGATCCGGCAGGTGGTCGACGTGCTGATGCGCCGTCGTCAGAACAACCCGATCCTCACCGGTGAGGCCGGTGTCGGCAAAACCGCGGTCGTCGAAGGCTTTGCCCTGCGGATTGCGCGCGGCGACGTTCCGCCGGCCCTGAAAGAGGCGCGGCTGCTGGCGCTGGACGTCGGGCTTCTGCAGGCCGGTGCCTCTATGAAGGGCGAATTCGAGAACCGCCTGCGCGCCGTGATCGACGAGGTCCAGGCCAGTACAAAACCCATCGTCATGTTTGTCGATGAAACCCATACGCTGGTCGGCGCCGGCGGCGCGGCGGGCACGGGCGATGCCGCGAACCTGCTGAAACCGGCGCTGGCGCGCGGCACCCTGCGGACCATCGGTGCCACCACCTGGGCGGAATATAAAAAGCATATCGAAAAGGACCCGGCGCTGACCCGCCGGTTCCAGGTTGTCCAGGTCGAAGAGCCCGATATCCCGAAGGCCGTCCGGATGATGCGCGGTATCGCGACCATGCTGGAAAAGCACCACAAGGTGCAGGTGCTGGACGAGGGGATCGAGGCGGCGGTGTCGCTGTCGGCCCGGTATATTCCCGCGCGCCAGCTTCCCGATAAATCGGTCAGTGTGCTGGACACGGCCTGCGCCCGGGTTGCGGTCAGCCAGCATGCCGTACCGGCAGAGGTCGACGACAGCCGCAAGAAGATCGAGGCGCTGACGACGGAGCTGGAGATCATCGACCGTGACGAGAGCGCCGGAATGGATGTCACGGAGCGCCGCATGGCCGTCACCGCCGCCAGACAGGCGGAGGAAAGCCGGCTTGCCGATCTGACCACCCGCTGGGAGGCCGAGAAGGCTGTCGTGGAGAAAATCCTCGCTCTGCGGGCCAAACTTCGCGAAGGGGCGGCCCCGGTGGAAAGCGACGACGGCGCGGAAGGCAGCCCGATGAGCGATGCCGATCGTGCCGCGGCCGTCGCCGATCTGAAAGCGGCCAATGCGGAGCTGGCCGAGCTGCAGGACGAGAGCCCGCTGATCCTTCCGATTGTCGATGCCCAGGCCGTCGCCAGCGTTGTCGGAGACTGGACCGGCATTCCCATCGGACGCATGGTGCGCGACGAACTGTCAACTGTACTGACATTGGAGGATCATCTGGCAAAACGGGTGATCGGGCAGGATCACGCGATGAAGATGATCGCCAAGCGGATCCAGACCAGCCGTGCCGGGCTCGACAATCCGAACAAGCCTGTGGGCGTGTTCATGCTGGCCGGAACCTCGGGTGTCGGGAAAACAGAGACGGCGCTGGCCCTGGCCGAGGTGCTGTATGGCGGCGAACAGAATGTCATCACCATCAATATGAGTGAGTATCAGGAGGCCCACACCGTCAGCTCTCTCAAGGGGGCGCCTCCGGGCTATGTCGGCTATGGCGAGGGTGGCGTGCTGACAGAGGCCGTCCGGCGCAAACCCTATTCCGTGGTTCTGCTGGACGAAGTCGAAAAAGCGCATCCCGATGTGCATGAGCTGTTCTTTCAGGTGTTCGACAAGGGCGTCATGGAAGACGGCGAAGGCCGGATCATCGACTTCAAGAACGCGCTTATCCTTCTGACGTCGAATGTCGGCTCTGAACTGATCATGGACCTCTGCGCCGATCCGGACCTGCTGCCGGAACCCGAAGGGATCGCCAAGGCGCTGCGCGATCCCCTGCTCAAGGTATTTCCGGCGGCCCTGCTGGGCCGGATCGTCACAATCCCCTATTATCCGCTCAGCCCTGATATGATCGGCAAGATCGCGCGGCTCCAGCTGGACCGCATCAAGCGGCGGGTCAAGGAAAGCCACCGTGTGCCTTTCGACTACACGGACGCCGTGGTGGAGACGATTGTGGAGCGCTGCCAGGAGCTGGAATCGGGCGGGCGGATGATCGACGCCATCGTGACCAACACGATGCTGCCCGACATCTCGGCGGAATTTCTGCGCCGGATGATGGAGGGCAAGGAGGTCGCAGGCGTGACGGTAGATGTCCGGGATGGCGAATTCGTTTATGAATTCGCAGGAGACGCTTCTGCCGATGCGGCGTGACCGTGTTAGGATGACGACCCGATCAGGGGACGAAAGGATTGCGCATGGCAACCAAGTCGGACGATAAGGCCCATACCGTCACGATCGAAAGCGAGGCCAACCTCAAGGGGGCCTATCTGATCGCCGCGCGCATCACCGAAGGCATGAGCCAGCCGTCGCACGGCGTGATCGAACTGGTCAGCGAAGACCCGAATTTCGATGTGATCGCGCTTTTGGGGGAGAAGATCGTTGTGGTCAGCCATCCGCCGAACGGGCTTGACCGGCACTTTCCTTCGATCTGCACCTCGGTCGAACATATCGGAGCCAGCGAGGGGACAACCCATTTCAGGATCGAATTCCGGTCCTGGTTCTGGTTCATGACCAAAACCGAGAATAATCGGGTGTTCCAGGACATGACGGTGCCCGACATGTTTACCCTGCTCGCAAACGAACACGGGTATCCCGGTGAAATCCGGAACATGCTGAACGCCTCTTACCCGGCGCGCGAATTCACCGTGCAATACGGCGAGACGGATTTTGACTTTCTGAGCCGGCTTTTCGAAGAAGAGGGCATCTATTACTTTTTCGGAGAGGAGAACGGCGACGAGGTGCTGTTTCTGTGCGACGCCTTCGGGACGCATGAACCTATCGAAGCTCCCGAGAAACTTTTATACCGCCGTCAGGATTCAGGTAAATCGCGCGAGTCGGAGCATATCTATTTCTGGCAGCATCACCTGACGGCCAGGTCGCAGAAATGGGTGCTGCGGGATTATAATTTCCTGACCCCCAAGGCGACATTGGAAGTTTCGTCCGTTGTGACCCGAAAACAGAAGTCCCGCTCTGACCTTGAGGTTTACCAATACCCCGGCCATCACGAAAACGATGAGACCGGTGAACGACGCGCCAAGGTCAGAATGGAAGCCGAGGCATTGCAGCATCATCTGGTCCGCGGCGAAGGCACAGTGAGCAATATCGCGCCGGGGCGGCATTTCGAACTGAAGGATCATCCGCGCAAGGCCAGCAATGACAGCTATCTGCTGTTGCAGGTAACGCATACCATGATCCTGCCGGCGCAGAACGAACACGAGATTGGCGAGGTCAGGCCAATCGCCAGGGACTTTCTCGCCGACGATGAAACGCAGCGCGCCTATAAGGCCGAATTCGCGGCCTTTCCGCTGAATTACCAGTACCGCAGTCCGCTGGTAACGCCCTGGCCAAACCTGACCGGCGCGCATACCGCGACCGTTGTGGGACCCGATGGAGAAGAGATTTACTGCGACGAACACGGCCGGGTCAAAGTGCAGTTTCCCTGGGACCGTGAGGGCGCCAATGACGAGACCTCGTCATGCTGGGTTCGCTGCATGATGCCCTGGACCGGCAAGGAATGGGGTATGATCCACATTCCCCGCATCGGTCAGGAAGTTGTCGTCATGTTCGAGAGCGGCGATCCGGATCGTCCGATCATCATCGGCATGGTCTATAATGCCGACACGATGCCGCCTTATGCTTTGCCCAATAGCAAGAACATCTCGGGGCTGCAGACCCGCAGCACCATCGCCGGCACCGGATATCACGAGCTGATTTTCGACGACACCAAAGGGTCGGAGCTGGTCCGGTTCCAGTCGCAGCTCAATTACCACCAGATCGTCAAGAACAACGCCACGATTTCCATCGGGGAATACAGTTCCAATGCCGGGGATCTCACCCAGACAATCCAAAGGCATCGGACAGAGACGATCAAAACCGGCGATCTGACCACAGAGGTTTCTCAGGGGAACGAAGTCCGCTCTATCGCGGCGGATCAGACGGTGACCATCGGGAACAACCGGACAGAGAAAGTTGGCGCGAATACCGAACGGCAGGTCGGTGCCAATGAAACCATTGCCATCAGCGCCAATCGGACGGTCGATATCGGGGCCAGCGAAAGCGTGACCATCGCCAGCAATCTGACCGAAAACATCGGGGCAAATCATTCACGTTCCGTATCGGCAAGTGTCTCTGACACGGTCGGGTCCAACCTTACTGCCAGTATCGGCGGAAGCGTTTCGGAAAGTGTGGGGGCGAGCCACACCGAAACGGTCGGGGCGAATTTTGTTGTTCAGGCTAATGCGTCGATCGAATTGTCGGTCGGAGCGTCCTCGATCAAGATTACCCCGGCCGGGATCATTATCGACGCGCCCATGGTCACCGTGAACGGCAAGATGACCAAGGTCAGCGGATCGGGCATGTTGATCCTGAACGGCGGCATGACGATGATCAACTGAGGCAAGGCGATGGAACTCGATCTCACCGATATGCGCAAACTGCCCTCGGAGCCTTACACCCGCGTCATGGCCCGTGTCGGGGTGAAATTGTCCACCAAGCTGGACCTTCCGGCGAGTGCGACGGTCGAGGAGGCGTTGCAGCGGCTGTCGGATCTCGACGAACCTTACGATTTTCTTCATCTGCTGGCGATGGCGCTGCCGACGAGAGAGGCGGTCTGGTGGGCCTGCCTTGCGGCGGGCGATCTGATGCAGGATCCGGACCTGTCTGCGACGCCATCAATGATTGCCGCCAAAGGCTGGGTTTTTAACCCCGACGATCAGCACAGGGCCGCCGCCCAGACCGCATTTGAGGGGGCGGATCCGAATGACAATACCCGGTTCTGTGCCATGGCGGCGTTCTACGGCGACGGCACCTTGGGGATGGGCGATCTGTCGCGGGAGGCGGCGCCGCCGGCGGCTGTCTCCTCTGCGGTGCTGGCGCAGGTCATGTTGACATTGGGGCAGAGCCCGCACGGGCTGGACAGCGATCTGGACCTTGCGATCCGCCGGGTGATCGACATTGCCCGCGGTGGCAATGGCCGGGTGTCCCGCGGGCTGCTGACCGAAGACCAGCCGGACGAACAGGAGATGACGTAATGCCATTCCAGGCCCGCCTATTGGACATGCACATCTGTACCGTGCCGCCGGGATTTCCCTCGCCGATCCTGACCCTTCCGCCGATCAATGTGATGGTCAATGGAATGCCGGCCGCGCGGGCGATGATGACCGACATGGCGATGACGGGGCCGGTTCCGCCGGCGACCCCACCGATGCCGCATTCATTTCCTATCGGTTCCAAAACAGTGTTTATCAACAACAAGATGGCGCTGAGGATGGGCGATACCTGCGACAAGGGCGGTCCGGTCATACTGGGGTCTTTCAACGTGATTACAGGAGGATAGGCGCCTAGATGGCACTGACGTTGCGATATCAGTCTTCCGGCCGGATCCCGGGCCGCGCGACCCCTGTGTCGATGCGGGGCGGCAGCGTGACCATCGGCCGGGGCGACGAAAACGACATGGTCCTTCCCGATCCGGATCGGATGGTGTCGAAACGTCACTGCGTGATCGAGGACCACGGCGGACGGATTGTCGCGATCGACCTGTCGACGAACGGCACGTTTCTCAACTACGGCAAGATCCCGATGGGCAAGACGCCGACCGTCCTGAACAATGGCGATATCCTGAGCATCGGCCCCTATGAGCTGCTTGTTGAACTGGCCGAAGCGGCAGCGGGCCCGGCCCCCGAGGATCTGCCTCCGGCCGATTTCGATGACAGGCTGTTCGACGGTCCGCAGCGGTCGGATGCCATCCCGGATGAGGAAGAGGATTTCCTGGAGTCCCTGCTGGGCGACGGGGCCCGGCCCGGTGGCGCCCGCCTTGTGAACCGTCCGGATCCGGGTGAGGACGGCCTGCTTCCACCGCTTTCGGAGGAGGAGGACCCGCTGGCGCCTGGCCCCGACCCGCATCAGGCGCTCGGCGCGTCTCAGTCCGATCACGGGTCTGCGCTGAACGATGCCTGGTCAGGGACCACCGCTCCGGGACAGATCCCCGATGACTGGGACGATCTGATCTCTCCGGACCCGGGCCGCGGGCCGGGCCCGCAACCGATCCCCGATGAAGAGGACCCCTTCGCCACCCCCACGCCGGACCGGACGGTCCAGGAGAAGCCCGTTGCGCCGGAAGAACATTCGGCCCCGCCCGACGATCCGACGCCGGAGCCGACCGCGACACCTGACAGGGCCACCGCGCCAACGCCGGTCGCGACGTCGGGGGATATGGCCGCACTTGCCCTGCTCAAATCGCTGGGGGCGGAGGGGATGCGCAAGGACGATGAGCCGCTGGAGGAAACGATGGCCCGGCTGGGCACCGTGTTGCGCGCCCTGATCGCCGGAACCCGGGATGTCCTGCAGACCCGGGCCTCGATCAAATCCGAATTCCGCATGTCCCAGACCCGGATCACGCCCAGGGGGAACAATCCGCTGAAATTCTCTGTCAGCGACGATCAGGCCGTAGAAGCGATGGTGCGCCCCGCCGTGCAGGGATATCTTGAGCCGGTGGAGGCCGCGCGCCAGGCGATGGATGATCTGCGGGCCCATGAAGTGGCCAGCATGGCCGGAACGGAGGCCGCGCTGAAAGGGCTGCTGCGGCGTTTGTCGCCGGCTGAAGTTGCCAAAAAGATCGAGGAGGGAGGCGGCAAGGGCGGCCTGCTCAAGGGCAAGAAAGCCCGTTACTGGGAAGCCTATGAAGCGCTCTACGCCGGGTTGTCGGACGAAGCGGAGAACGCTTTTTATGACGAATTCGGACGCGAATTTGCCGCCGCCTATCAGGACCAGCTGAAAAGGTTGAAAGACGTATGACTACTATTTCGGGGGATTGCTGATGTCCTGGCAGAGCAAGGTGCTGTGGACCGAGGGGCTTTTCCTTCAGCCGCACCATTTCCAACAGGCCGACAGATATGCGGAAGGTCTGGTCGCGGGGCTCGCGCAGCGCATCGCCCCCTATGCCTGGGGTCTGTCGTCGCTTGAGCTTGACTACGAGGCGCTCAAGGTCGGCCAGTTCGCGATCCGCAGCTGTTCCGGGCTGACACCGGACGGGACCGTTTTCCGTATTCCGGAGGCCGAGGATCACCCACCGGCGCTGGATGTCCCGGCGGGTGTCAAGGATTGTGTCGTCCTGCTGACCGTTCCGCAGCGGCGCCAGGGCGCGTCAGAGGTCGATCTGTCCGGGTCGGAGCTGTCGGCGAGCCGGCTCCGCCCGGCTGAGATCGAGGTGACCGATACCATGGGCGGGTCGCGCACGCCGACAACGCTCGCGGTTGGCAAGATGCGGCTTCAGTTTGCGCTGGAAACGGATGATCTGGCGGATCGGCTGGGCATTCCCGTTGCGCGCATCGTTGAAGTCCGCGCCGACAAGGAGATCGTTCTGGACACGGCTTTCATGGCCAGCTGTCTGGACCTGCGTGCAGCGCCGCCGCTGGCCGAGTTCCTGCAGGAACTGGAGGGGAAGCTGGGGCACCGCATGACAGCGCTGGCCGGGCGGCTGACGGCTGGCGGGGCGCGCGGAACCGCGGAAATTCAGGATGTTCTGATACTCGGGGCGATTAACCGTGCGCTGCCGGTCCTGCGGCATCTCAAATCAATGGAAAACGTTCACCCGGCTGACTTCTATCGCGACTGCCTGGCCCT
>NZ_JBPAXZ010000003.1:0-162342 GCF_050897955.1 Pseudooceanicola profundi
ACGACAGGGTCGGGGAATCGATCGAACGGCTGATGGCGGCCATCGTCAAGATCGAGGCGGTCTGGGATGGCGAGCCGGCGGTCGAGCGGGTCCAGCTGCTGGGCGGCAACGTTGAGACCGCGCGGCCCGATGGTCTTCTGGAATACGAGATCCCGCCGCGGCTGCGGAAAATCATCTCTAATTCGACCATTTTCGCGCGGCTGCAACGGGAGGTCATGTTTGCCCTGTCCTCCAAATACGCACTGACCCTTTATGAGATGGTGCAGAAGCGCGGCAATCTGCGCTGGCGTTCTTCCGAGAAATTCAGCCTGGAGGCGCTGCGCGGCGTTTTGGGTGTGCCGAAGGGCAAGCTGACCTCGTGGTCCAATCTGCGGCTGCGGGCCATCGACCCGGCGGTGGCCGAGGTCTCGGCCCTGTCCGATTACATGGTGGAGATACAGCCGATCAAAACCGGGCGGTCCGTAACCCATGTGGAGCTGCGCTGGTGGCGCAAGGACGGAGAGGCGCGCGACAAGGTGGAGCGGGCGCTGCAATTCGCCTCTCCCGGTCGCCGGGCTCGGGCGGAGGGCCGGGAGGAAGCCGTGGAGACGCCCGCCTCTCTCCGCCCGCGTCCGGCCTGGCTCGACCGGCAGGGGGCGGCGCTCAAGACCCAGACCTATGAAACCGCGCGGCTCAGATATCCGGGCTATGACCTCTATTATGTCGAAGGCGAATGGCGGAGCTGGTCCAGCGGAAAGGAACCGCCAAATGATCCGGATCGCGCCTTCCTGGCGTTTTTCCGGAAATTCGCCGAGGCCAATCCGCTTTAGCCGTAACGTTCTGATATAAAGAAAAAAACCGAGTTCTTGCCAATTGGCAACGGGCCGGAGAGTGCGGCCCGTTGTCAGGGCGGGATCAGTCCCGGAACAGGTAGATCGGGCTGCTCCAGACCTGATTGCCATCTTCCAGCGTGGCGCAGATCCATAGCGGCGTGTCGCCGGTTTCGCGCAGGGGCACGCGTTCCTGCAGTGTGACAGATGCGGGCAGGGGGCCGTCCGGCAGGCGCTGCACCCGCAATTCCCGCGCAAGACCGCCAGCGGGCATGACCGATGGCTCCAGCCCGATATCCGACACAGCGAGATCGAGGTTGCCGAGGCTGGTCGCGATCTGGAGCCGGGCCTCCGGTTCCGGCCCGATCCGGGCGTCGAACCCCATCATATTGCCGGTAGTGACGGTCGACCAGACCACGGCAGAGGATCCAGTCTGATCGAGCAGCTGCTCATGGTTGAGCCGGTTGATCCGGGTAAATTCCTCGATCCGGGTGCCAAAGAAATCGGCCCGTCCGCGCCAGGTGGTGTTACGGCCCCGGCCGCGATATTCGGCGCCGGACCACATCACCCGGATCCGCTGTCCCAGGTCGGCCGCGGCATAGGGTCGGAGGCGCCGGATCACCTCTGTACCGTCGCGCAGCTCCAGGCTGACGATGCCGGTTGGCGCTTTGACCGTGACCGAGATCTCGGCGCTGTCGCCATTGACCCGCACGATATCGCCCATGATGCACTGGTCCACCGCTTCGGTGGCTGTGTCGGGGAAGGCATCGGGATTGCGGTGAAACAGGGTGCCACCCTCGGGCAGGCGGACCGTCACCTCGGCAAAGACCCGGGGGCCCGTGGTGCCGTAGGTATGGCGCCGGCGGATCGCCTCGAAAACCGTTTCTCGGGTATTTTCGGACATGATGAAACAGGTCAGCCCGCCATAGGCACCAAAGACAGAGGCGCCCGGATAGCTGGCACCGGGCCGACCCTTGTGGCCGTCACTGTTGCAGACAACCCCGACCCTGCGGCGCAGCGGGAAGCCGTCGGTCAGAATCCATTCAAAGCTGCCCCAGGCCGAATGCATTTCGACGGCGGCCTCATACCGGGGATCGTGATCGTAAAAGATATTCGCATATCGGCCGCCGACATGGGCATACATGACCTTGTCGACGGGCTCCTGCTCGAACTTGGCGTAGAGATCGGTAAGCGTGTGGGCGTCGGTGTCCATATCGCTGCGGTCGGCGACCAGCGCATGGGAGCAGCGGTAGATCGGGGCGCCCTCGGTGGCGTAGAACACATTGTGGTCGCCCCCGACCGCGGTGTTGCCGGACCATTCATATCCGGGCAGGACGGTGAACCGGCCGGGCTCGTTGGCCGCGGCGGTGATGTCATTCAGGTGGCGCCAGAACCTGTCGGTGATCTGAAAGTCATTGCCCTGATGGCTGGTCACATCGAGGAAGGATTTCGTGCGGGCAAAATCGAAATAATATTCGGCGGTATTGGTGCCAACGGTTTCGCCGGTCTGACCATGCAGATCGCCCCAGAAATGAACCTCGGGCCGGTCCGCGACGGTCATCGGGCCGGCCCGGACGATCTGGCCCCTGTCATCGGTCAGAGTGATGCGGAGCTCTCCCTCCGTCTCGCAGCTCAGCCCCTCCAGGGTCATGGCGCCGCTGTCGGGGGCAAAGTCGATGACCTCGGGCAGGCCGGTGACGGGAAGGCTGCTGTCGACGCGGAACTGCCGCGGACCCTGGCCGGTGGGATTGCCCCAGAGGTCTTCGGCCTTGATCCCCAGGTGAAACGGCTGGCCGGGACGGCGCAGGGTCGGAAGCACGGCAAGGTGACGATGCGCTGGTCCGGGCACGACCGTCACGAACAGCGGGTCGCCCGGTACGGGAATATGCACGCCGGTGGCCTGAATGTCCGACATGACCCGGAACACGCGGCCGGAGTCGAGAAAGGTCGGCATCAGCATCCCCGGAGAGCCGCCGCTGGTATCGCCGATCACGACCTCGATCGTTTCGCCGGGCTTCAGATAGCCGCCGCTTTGGTAGATGGTCAGCGTCTCGTTCCAGGGTCGCTGGCCGCCGTTGCGGTCATATTTGATCTGCAGCTGTCCCTCGCCAGAGCTGCGGGCGGTCACGTAGTTCGGGGCAGTGGGGTCGGATGTCTGCAAAAGCCCGGCGTCCGAAATGAACCGGAAGGCGATGCGGATGCTGCCGGTATCGTCCAGCCCCAGCTTGCCCGTTGTATAAGTGACGCGAAAGGTCTGATAGGTGCGCACCTCTGCGGTGGCCGGACCCTGCATGGTCGCCGTACCGTAAAGATTCGCGTCATCGCCGGGGCGGGTCGAGAAACTGGCATCGCCCACAAGGTCGGCGGCGGCGGGATAACGGGGCAGGGACATGTGGCAGGCTCCTAAGTTCTTATACTATGTAGTTATGATATTATTGCGGTGTTATGAGTAAGCCTTTCCGGTGGGATTTGTCCAAATTGCCCCAAAAATGATCGAAAAACAGGCAAAAAACGAGAAATATGCAGGATTCTGACGTTTCGCCGGAAAATCTTTGGACCTGTAAAACAATATAGTCATTTTGAGATTCATCCAGCCAGAGAGGTATTTCCCATGAAGATCATCAGAACCATGGTTGCGGCAACCCTTGCCGCCGGCGCGATGACCGCGGCCGTTGCGCAGGACTATCCGACGAAACCTGTGACGCTTGTCATTCCCTATGCCGCGGGCGGGACGACGGAGACGATGGCGCGCGTCTTCTCTGTCGCGCTTGGCGAAGAGCTGGGACAGAAGGTCATTGTTCAGGTGAAACCCGGTGCCGGCGGTGCGCTTGGCGCGTCGGAAGTGTCGCGGGCGGCGCCCGATGGCTATACGGTGCTGTTTTCCACCGCGTCGACGCTGATGTGGCCGCCGCTGACCCAGGATGTCGATTTTACGCTTGAAAGCTTTGATTTCGTTGCGAAAATATCTGACTATCAGCAGGCGGTCGTGGCCAAGGCCGACGCGCCGTTTGACACGATGGAAGAGCTGATCGCCTATTCCAAGGACAATACGCTGAGCTATGGTGACCAGAGTTCGCTGTCGCGCGCCTTTATCGATGCCGTGGCCGACAAGGAAGGTATCCAGTGGAACGGTATCCCGACCAAGGGCGGCGGCGAAATGGTGCCCTTCCTGCTGGGCGGCAAGATCGATTTTGCCTGGTCGGGTGGTGTGCATCAGGCCTATGAAGGCAAGATGAAAGTGCTGATGTCGATGAATTACGACCGTCTTGCCGCAAGCCCGGACGTGCCCTCCATCCAGGAGCTTTACGGCATCTCTATGCCGAGCCAGGCTATTCTGAGTGTCCCGGCCGGAACCCCGGCAGAGGCCATCGCGGTGCTGGCGGAAAAGGCCGAAGCCGCCATGGAAAATCCGGAGTTCGTTGAGCTCATGACCACCAAGCTGAACTTTCCGCTGGCCTATCAGGGCACAGAGGCCATCACCAAGGCGATCACGGAGAGCAATGCGGTGCTGGCGGACATCGCGGCCTCCCAGTGACAGGGGCAGATGATACCGGTCAGGGCGCGGCGGCGCGCCTTGATCTGATCAGCGGGCTGATCCTGATCGTGATCAGCCTGCTGGCTCTGGTCTGGGTCATTCCGGTTGCCGTGCCGGGCGAGGCGGCCCGCGGAGAGGTGGCGCCGTCGCTGTTTCCCAATCTTGCAGCCGGTGTGATCCTGATTTGTTCGCTGGCGCTGGTGATCGTCAACCGCCGGGCGCTTCGGATGAGCGGAGACGGAAGCGGGTCGGCCCTGCTGGTAGAGCTGCTGGGCTGGGCCGTCTTTGCGACGCTTCTTATGGTCGTCCTGAAATTCATCGGCTTCATCGCTGCCAGCATCTTTGCCAGCGCGGTTGCCACGCTTGTTGCGCGGCACCGGGGGCGGTGGTGGATCCCGGTCATCATCGCTCTGGGGCTGCCGGTCTTTCTGCAATGGGCGGTTAACGCCTTGTTTTACATAAACCTTCCCTGAGGCACCGATGCTGGATCAGATCGTTACGGCGTTTCAAGCGGCCTTTGGCCTGTATAACCTGATCGCCATTGCCGGGGGCATCACGCTGGGCATCGTCATCGGGGCGATCCCCGGGCTGGGCAGCACGACGGCCATGGCGGTGCTGATCCCGGTCACCTATTACATGTCGCCGCTTGTCGCCATCGCCTTCCTTGTCGGGGTCAACAAGGGCGGCACATCGGGCGGGGCGATCCCGGCGATCCTGCTGAACAGTCCCGGCACGCCGGAGGCGGCGGCCACCGCGCTGGACGGCCACCCGATGGCCAAACGCGGAGAGGCCAAGCGGGCGCTGAAATTCGCGATCTTCTCCTCGGTATCCGGGGATACGATTTCGGATGTGCTGCTGATCCTTCTGGTCGTGCCCTTTGCCGCGATCGCGCTGAAATTCGGCCCGCTGGAATATTCCATGGTGTTCCTCTTTGCCTTTGCGCTGCTGTCGAGCATCACGGGCGATTCACCGTTGAAGGGGGCGATTGCGATCTTTGCAGGGATCTTTCTGTCGACCGTGGGGCTCGACCCGGTGCGCAGCACGCAGCGGCTGACCTTTGGCGAGATGAACCTGTACGACGGGCTGCCGCTGATCCCGATTGCCATCGGCGGTCTGGCGCTGGCATCGGTTCTGACCGAGATGCTGGACATTGGCCGGGCCAGGGGCAAGGTGGCCTTTGACATGAGCCAGTCGACCACTGGCGAAAAGACGCGCCTGCCCGCGCGGGAATTCTTCTCCTACTGGAAGACGATTATCCGGTCCGCTCTGGTCGGGTCCTTTGTGGGCATGCTGCCGGGGTTGGGGGTCACGCTGGCCGCCTTTCTGTCCTATGGCGCGGCGCGGCGAAGCTCGCCCAATGGCGCGAATTTCGGCAAGGGCGAACCGGAGGGCATCATCGCGACAGAGGCCGCCAATAGTGCCGTGGTGGGCGCCAACCTGGTGCCGACCATCGCGCTTGGAATTCCCGGAAATATCGCGGCGGCGCTGCTGATTGGCGCCTTGGTGATGCATGGGGTGGTGCCGGGGCCCTTCATGCTGCAGATGCATGGCGATCTGGTCTATGCGCTGTTTGCCTCGATGATCCTGGCCAATGTGGTGCATCTGGTGATCGGGCGTCTGGGGGTGAACCTCTGGGTGCATTTCGCGACCATTCCGCGCGGGCTGATCCTGCCGCCGGTGCTGACCTTCTGTATCGTCGGGGTCTATCTTCCCGCCCAGTCGTTCTGGCATATCGGGGTCATGCTGGTCTTTGCGGGACTTGGCATCGCGATGACGCGGACCGGCTATTCCATGGTCTGTCTGGTGATCGGGTTCCTGCTGGGCGGGCAGTTTGAAATTTCCGTTCGGCAGACGCTGCTGCTGTATAATGGCAAGTATCTGGAACTGCTGCAGTCGCCCGTCGCATTCCTGTTCCTTCTGCTATCGGTGGGGGTTATGGTGCGCGGGTTCCTGCGAAACCGGAGCAGTTCATGACCGAAACCGCCCTTGCTGACGATACTAAACCGCTGACCGCGCTGCTGCGCGATATCCTTGGTCGGGAACAGGCACAGGGCCAGACAAAGCGGGACGCGCTGCGCATTGCCCTGGTCTGGGCGATCAATTCCGGCCGGCTCGCTCCGGGCACGCGGCTGCCGCCGGAAACCGTGCTGACGCGCGATCTGGGCGTCAGCCTGGGAACCGTGCAGGCCGCCCTGCGGCAGGTTCAGGATCTGGGTCTGATCGAACGGCGCCGCGGCGATGGCACGACAGTTGCGGCCGGCACGGCCTTTTCGCCATCCGTCTGGCATTTCCGGATGTATCTTGCCCAAACCGGCGAACCCTTTCGCATCCATAATCAGGAGATCGAGGTTCTTCAGACCACGGCGCAGGGCCGCTGGACCGAACATCTGGGCGATCTGCCGACCTGCCTGATGATCCGGCGCCGGATCGAGGGCACCGGCGGCGTGGTGGTCGGCGCGGAGATGGTTCTGGACCCGGCGCTTGTGCCGCCGCATCTGATTCTGGCCAGCGAGCTGCGGCTGACCAACCTGCGCACGGTGATCGAACAGAAGATCAAGGTGAAGGCGGCCGGGGCCAAGCACCGCGTGCATTATGAGGATGTCGACCCGCGGCGGCTGGCCAGTTTCGGGATGGATATGGCGCAGCGCACCCTGACGGTTGATGCCCGGACCGTGCTGACCGATGGCCGGCCGTTCTATTTTCAGTCGCTCTATACCCCGGCCGACCAGATCGAGCTGGAATTCTGACCTCGTCGCCGGTGCGGCGATTGCTAGCCCCCCGGATCAGGCGGCCGGCGGCCTGTCGGCGTCGATCTCCTTGGTCGCCCAGACCGTGTCGCGCGGGGGATCGGGCAGCTCCTGCCGGGTGTGATTGCGGTGGATATGCACCTTGGCGATGAAGTGAGCCGAGATCGGCGCCGTGACAAAGAGAAACGCCATGATCAGAAGTTCGTGCAGCGACGGTTCGCCGCGCAGGATACTGAACAGCACCGATGCAACCAGAAGGCCGCCGACGCCCAGCGTGCCCGCCTTTGTCGGGGCATGCAGCCGGGACATGGGATTGGTCAGTTTCACCAGCCCGACAGAGCCGACAAGTGTGAAGGCGGCCCCGATGACAATGGTTGCGGCAATCAGGATTTCCAGAATTTCGGGCGTCATTCGATGATATCCCCCCGCAGCACGAACCGGCAGTAGGCCACGGTCGAGACAAAGCCCAGCATGGCGATGATCAGGGCCGCTTCAAAATAGATCTGCGTTCCGCCTGCAATGCCAAGCAGGACAATCAGGGCGACCGCATTGATCGACATTGTGTCCAGCGCAAGCACGCGGTCGCCGATGCCGGGCCCGATCACCAGCCGGATCATGGCCAGGATCTGGGCCAGCCCGACGCAGGCGAAGCCAAAATAAAGCGCGATGTCGATCATCCGAAGATCTCCTTCAGGCGGCGTTCGTAGCGGTCCTTGATTTCGTCGCGGACGGCATCGGGGTCGTCGGCATCCAGCGCGTGCACCAGAAGGGAATGCCCCTCGTCCGAGACATCGGCGGAGACGGTGCCGGGCGTCAGGGTGATGGTGCCGGCCAGGATGGTGATCGCCTCAGGCGACTTGAGATCCAGCGGGATCGCGACCCAGCAGGGTTTCATGGCGCGATTGCTTTTGAACAGAACGATGCCGGCCACCACCACATTGGCGACCAGAATGTCCCACATGACAATCAGAACATATCCGACCATGCGGAAGGGCCGCGCCATCTTGGGCCGGTCGGGCCAGTAGGGCGCGGTCATGAAGGGGATCACGATGCCCAGGATCAGGCCGAACACGATGGTGCCCAGGCTGATATGGTTGATCAGCATGCACCAGACCAGGGCCAGCAGAAAGGTCAGCAGCGGGTGGGGCAGAATGCGGTTCAGCATCAGTGGCTTGCCTCCGTTCCGTGGCTGTCTTCAGCCGGGGCGGCGCCATGGTCATCGCCATGGGCATCCGCGTCGTCATGGTCGTCCCCGTGATCGTCGTCATGATGATCCGAGATCTCCTTGCCCGGCGTGTCCAGCACGGCGGAGATATAGGGCTCGGGGTTGAAAAGCTGATCCACCGTTGCCGTCAGATAGCGGTTGAGCGGCCCGGCAAAGACGGTGGCCGCAACCAGCAGGGCCAGAAGCCCGCCAATGGCGACCAGCGGCAGGGCGGGCAGGGGGCCGCTTGGGTCGCGGACCTCTCTGGCGCCCTGTTCATCTTCGGGGTCGGTGACGGATCCGGGGTCAGCCACTGCCTGGGCGTGGCTTTTCCAGAAGACCAGGCTGCCCGCGCGGGAAAATCCCACAACGGCAATCAGCGAGGATCCCAGCACCACCGCCCAGACCCACCAGACCAGCGCGCTGTCGGTGGCCGCGTCAAGGATCAGCAGTTTGCCGAGAAACCCCGAAAGCGGCGGCAGGCCGGTCATGGCAATGGCCGCGGCAAAGAACATGCCCGCGATCAGCGCTCCGCCCAGCATCGGCGGCGCGGCGTCGGTCAGCGAGGATCCATGTGATCCGCGCCGGTCCCGGATCACGTCGACCAGCAGGAACAGCGCCGCGGTCGCAAGGGTCGAATGGATGGCATAATACAGCGCCGCCGTGATCCCCTTGGGGGTAAAGACCCCGATGGAGGCCAGCAGCATGCCCATCGACCCGATCACCGCATAGGCCACCAGCCGGTTCAGGTTCAGCGCGCCCAGCACGCCGACCATGCCCATGGCCAGCGTCATCAGCGCGGCGGGAAGCAGCCAGCTGTCAAAGAGGCCCTGCGTCAGCTCAAGATCCGGCGGGAAGACCAGCGTGTAGAAGCGGATGATCCCGTAGGCGCCGACCTTGGTCATGATCGCAAAGAGGGCGGCCACCGGCGCGGGTGCGTTGGCATAGCTGGACGGCAGCCAGAAATGCAGCGGCAGGAGCGCGGCCTTGATGGCAAAAACCATGATCAGCAGGACGGAGGCGACCCGCAACCCGGCGGACTGGTCGGCGGCGGACTGGGCCACGCGCACGGCAAGGTCGGCCATATTGAGCGTGCCGGTTTCGGCGTAAAGCGTGCCGAGGGCAAAGAGGAAGAGCGTCGATCCCAGCAGGTTGTAGAGCATATATTGCACGCCCGCGCGCAGCCGCTCTGTCCCGCCGGAATGGATCATCAGCCCGTAGGAGGCGATCAGCAGCACCTCGAAGAAGACAAACAGGTTGAAGGCATCGCCGGTCAGAAAGGCCCCCATGATCCCCATCAGCTGAAACTGGTAGAGCGCGTGGAAATGCTGCCCCCGGCGGTCCCAGCCGGAGCCTATGGCATAGAGCAGCACCAGCGGCGCCAGCAGTGCGGTCAGCAGCACCATCAGCGTCGACAGCCGGTCGGCGACCAGCACGATGCCAAAGGGCGCCTGCCAGTCGCCCAGCAGGTAGAGGGTGATCGTCCCGTCGGAGGCCTGCCAGGCCAGCCCCGCCGCGACCGCCAGCAGCGCCAGCGTCCCGGCAAAGGATACAACCCGCTGCGGCAGCACATGGTGGCGCAGGCCCAGCACGATGATCGCGGCCAGCATGGCGGGCAGAACGATGGGAAGGATGATCCAATGCGTCATGCGCGGGACTCCTCTGATCCGGGCTGGATATCGCTGCCCATGTCAGCGCCGCGTTCGTCCTTGTCCGGATCGAAAAGCCCGTCTTGATCGTCGATATGGTCGTCATTTCCCGACAGATAGGCGCCCATGGCGATGATCACGACCACGGCCGTCATCCCGAAGGAGATCACGATGGCGGTCAGCACCAGCGCCTGCGGCAGCGGGTCGGTATAGCTCTGCGCGGCATCGTCGAGGATCGGCGGCCGGTTTATCACCAGCCGGCCGGTGGCAAAGAGGAACAGGTTCACCGCATAGCTGAGCACGGATGTCCCGAGGATGACCGGGAAGGTCCGCAGCCGTAGCACAAGGTAGAGACCAACAGCCGTGAGCAGCCCGATGGTGGAGGCGATCAGCAGTTCCATATCAGGCCTCCTGTCCGTTTTGATCTTCGGGGCGGGACGGGTCGATATCCATCGGATGTTCGCTGACATCGGTATTCGCCGTCCGCGCAAGACGGGAGAAACTGTGTAGCGAGAGCATCACCGCCCCAACGACCGCCAGGAAGACGCCGAGGTCGAAGCCCATGGCGGTGGCCAGCTCGAACTTCTCCATCGGGGGGATCTGGAAATAGCCGAAGGCGGAGGTCAGGAAGGGCTGGCCTGCATACCAGGCGCCGATACCCGTCAGCCCCGCAATCAGCACACCGGCGCCGATAACCCCGTGATAGGGGAAGCGCTGCCGCGCATCGGCCCAGGCCAGACCGGAGGCCATATATTGCACCAGCAGGGCAATCGCGACGACCAGCCCGGCGATGAACCCGCCGCCCGGTTCGTTATGGCCGCGCAGGAAGATATAGACACCGACCATCAGGAAGAGCGGCAGCATCACCCGGGTCATGACCACCATCATCAGCGGGTGAGCATCGCCGGCCTGCTGTTCCTCCGGCCGGCGGTTCAGCAGTTTGGCACGGACGGGGCCGGACAGCAGCGTCTCTGTCAGCGCGTAGATGATGAGGGCGGCGATGCCCAGCACGATGATCTCTCCGAATGTGTCAAAGCCGCGGAAGTCGACAAGGATCACATTCACGACATTGGTGCCGCCGCCGCCCTTGTAGGAATTGGCGAGGTGGTAGTCGGAGATCGACGGCATGCGGAAATCGCGGATCAGGATCGACCAGATCAGCAGCGCTGCCGCCACGCCCGCCGCGATGGAGATCACGCCATCCCGCAGCCGCCGCGCCATGCTGCTTTCCACCGGCGTCTTGTTGGGCAGGAAGTTCAGCGCCAGCAGCATCAGGACGATCGTCACCACCTCCACCGAGATCTGGGTCAGGGCAAGGTCCGGTGCGGAGAGCAGGTTGAACCCGATGGAGACCATGAGCCCGATCACCCCCATCAGCACCAGCGCCAGCAGGCGGTTGCGATGCACGACGACCAGCGCGATGGCGGCGGCGACCAGCAGTAGCCAGCCGGCGATGAAAATGGGTTTCAGCGGGATCATCTCCCGCGTGGGCGCGGCGACGGATCCGGTCATCCAGGCATGCACGGCAATGGCCACGACAAAGACGGCGAAGATCGCGGCATAGCGGGTCAGCGCGCCGTTGTGCACCCCATGGGTGATGCTGCGGGCCAGCCGGACTGCGGCCGCCATGATCGCGTCGAAGATCGCCTTCGCCTCGGGGCGCGGCGTGGCCTCCCAGGCGCGCGAGAGCGGCGGGTAGATTGCCAGCAGAACCAGGCCGCCCAGCACCGCGATGGCCGACATCTGCAGTGCCGGTGTGACCCCGTGCCAGATTTTCAGATGCGCATCCGGCAGGGCGGCGGTGCCGCCCACCACGGCCTCTGTCACCGTCACGACCAGCGGTTCGGCCACGAAGGGTGCAAGGCCGATCAGCAGGACCAGACAGGCCAGCAGAGCCGGCGGGGCGTACATGCCGAAATTCGGATCATGGGGTTTATGCGGATAATCGTCCCGCACCGGCCCGAGGAAGGTGTGCGAAATGAAGCGGAAGGAATAGGCGGCGGAGAAGAGCGCGCCCACCGTCGCCAGCACCGGCACCAGCCAGGGCAGGTTGAAGAGGGTCGTATGCGCGGCCTCCTCCAGCATCATCTCTTTCGACAGGAAGCCGTTGAAAAGCGGGATACCCGCCATCGACAGCGCTGCGACCGTGGCAATGACGAAGGTCACCGGCATCAGTTTTCGCAGGCCGCCGAGCGCGGGGATGTGCCGTGTATGCGCCTCGTGATCCACGATCCCGGCGGTCATGAAGAGCGCGGCCTTGAAGGTCGCGTGGTTCATGATGTGAAACACCGCGGCCATGGCGCCGTAGGTCGTGCCGGTGCCCAGCAGCATGGTGATGAGGCCGAGATGCGAGACGGTGGAAAAGGCCAGCAGCGCCTTGAGATCGTTCTTGAAAAGCCCGATCACCGCGCCCAGCACCATGGTCACCAGACCCGCCGTTGTCACGATATAGAACCAGGCATCCGTGCCCGACAGCACCGGCCAGAGCCGCGCCATCAGGAAGATCCCCGCCTTCACCATCGTTGCCGAATGCAGATAGGCCGACACCGGCGTCGGCGCGGCCATGGCATGCGGCAGCCAGAAGTGGAACGGGAATTGCGCCGATTTGGTGAAACAGCCCAGCAGGATCAGGATCAGCGCCGGCATATAGAGCGGCGAGGCCTGGATCGCCTCCCGGTGCTGCAGGATCACGGTCAGGTCATAGGATCCGGCAATCTGGCCCAGCATCATCATGCCGCCAATCATGGCGAGCCCGCCCATGCCGGTGACGGTCAGCGCCATCCGCGCGCCCTGACGGCCTTCGGGCAGGTGTTTCCAGTAGCCGATCAGCAGGAAGGACGACAGCGAGGTCAGTTCCCAGAACACCAGCAGCATCAGGATGTTGTCGCACAGGACAATCCCCACCATCGCGCCCTGGAAGAGCAGGAGGTAGGTGAAGAATTCGCCCATATTGTCTTCGCGCGACAGGTAGTAGCGGCCGTAGACAATGATCAGCAAGCCGATGCCGAGGATCATCAGACCAAAGAGCAGCCCCAGCCCGTCGAGGTGGAAATTCGCATTGAGCCCAAGCGCCGGCAGCCAATTCAGCCGGGCCGAGACAGTGCCGCCTGCCAGTACGGTTGGCACATGTGTCAGAAGGCCGATGAAGGCGGCAAGCGTGACCCACAACGTGGCCAATGCGCAGGCGCGCCGGCCGGCTGTGACCATAAAGCCCGGAAGCAGGGCCCCGAGGAAGGGCAGGGCGGCAATGAGAAATAGCGACATGGGACTCCCTGGTTCCGTCCAAAATTGTCGTTGCGCCGCGCGAGGGCAAGACCCCGGGGCCAGAAAAAGCGCATCACGGATGAGCCGGGCCTTCGGCGCCCCTTCGGATAGCGGTTTCGCCCGCGCGATGCTAGGTCAGCAGCTTGAAGATACGTGATTTAATTTTGACACCGGCGGGTTCGGGGCAAATCTGCGGCCGGGCTGGGCGGTGCCGGGTCAGAAACGGTTCAGCTGTCCGACGATATTGGACTGGAAATCCGTGATGTGATCGCGCAGCGCCTGTTCCGCGCGGTCCGGATCGCCCGCCTCGAGCGCATCGACGATTGCGGCATGCTGGTCGCAGACCCTGTCGTTCCGGTCGGGCATCCGCAGGGACAGGGTCCAGAACCGCAGCGACCTGTCATGCAGATTGCCCAGCATGTCGGTCAGCACCGAATTGCGCGCCGTCTGGGCGATCAGCCCGTGAAATTCGCTGTCGAGCGTGATCAGATCGGCCAGCTCTCGCGTTGCGGAGGCCTTGCGCATCTTGTCCAGATTTCCGCGCATCAGCTGGATCTGCTGGGGCGTCGCGTTCTCTGCCGCCCAGCGTCCGGCCTGCACTTCGTTCAGGAGCCGGACCTCGATGATTTCGATCAGCTGGTCGAGCGACACCGGGCTGACAACCACACCCTTGCGCGGCATCACCTCGACCAGACCGTCATTCATCAGCCGGTCCACGGCCTGCGTCACCGGCGTGCGGCCCATCCCCAGCGATTCGGCCAGGCCCGCAACCGTCACCGCCTCGCCCGGGCGCAGTTCGCAGCTGAGGATGCGGCGTTTGATCAGGTCATAGGCCTGGCCCCGAAGCGAGAGAACCTTGCCCTGCGGGCCTGCGGTTGTGTTGATATCTTTCATGGGATGTTGGGCATCTGCTGAGCTGGATCACCTGCGCGCTATTTGAAGACCTTCGCCGGGTCGAGGCGGAGGTCGATCAGAAGCGGGCGCAGCCGGCTGGCGATGGCGGAACAGGCACGGTCGAGACCGGCGGTATCGGTGACAGTGACAGCATCGAACCCCGCGCCCTGCGCCATAGTGGCAAAATCCGGCGGTGCGGTCAGCGACAGGTCGGGCGCCATTTTGCGATTGGTGAACTGCACATGTTCGGCGCCGTAGCTGCCGTCATTGCACAGCAGGATGATCAGATCGGGGTTTTCACGGCGGATCGCCGACAGCTCTCCCAGACCGGAGAGAAGGAACCCGCCATCGCCGACCAGCAGCACCGTCGGGCGGTCGTCCACCGCCGTGGCGGCGCCAATGGCCTGACCCATGCCGCAGCCGATGGCCCCGAAATGCGCGGTAAAGACCAGATCGCGGGGGTCGGTGACCGGCAGACAGCGCCAGGCCGAGAAGACAAATCGCCCCAGGTCGGCCACGAGGACACGACGCTGGGGCAGTGCCTGATGAAGCCGCCGCAGAGCCGGAACGATATCAATCGTCCCGGGTGCGGTGGCTTCGACAGGGGGGAGAGAACTGAATAGGGCCGCTTCGGCCGTCAGGGCTTCGGACAGATCGGTGCCGGTGGCCGCGGATGCCGGGATCTCGGCCATGTCGAGCAGGTCGATCATGGCGCGGGCGGTGCCGGCGATGTCACCGATGAGGCGGATCGTCGGCTCTTCCATCCGGGGCGTTTCCAGCGTGTCGGGCAGGATCTGGATGACGCGCTTGCCCTGCGTATAGGTGCCGTTTTCCGTGGTGTATTTCGACAGGCTGGCCCCGAAGGCCAGGATGCAGTCGGACTGCATGATTGTCTCGGTCGCCGTGGCGTGGCTGAGATTGCCGCTGATGCCGATATTGAACGGATGGCCGTGAAAAAGGCCCTGCGCCTTGAGCGTGGTGGCCAGCGGGATCTGCATCCGGTCGGCCAGTGCGATCAGGGCGTCGCGGGCCTCGGGCTCGATACAGGCGCGGCCGGCGAGGATCAGCGGGCGCTTGGCAGAGGCCAGCATTCCGACCGCTTCTTCCAGCAGGTCGCCCGTCGCGGGGGCCAGTTTCGGCAGAGGTGCGGGGAAGGGGATGGTTTGCGGCGGCGTTTCCGCCCATTGCAGGTCGACGCGCATGTTTAGCACGACGGGTTTGCGCAGGTGGGCGGCGCGGCGGAAGGCGCGGTCGAGGTCCTGAAGTGCCGTGTCGGGGGTGCGGAGGTCGACGTAATCGGCGCCGGTGGCCGCGACGACCTCTCTCTGGTTGATCTTCTGCAGGTGCTGGAGGTCGCCCGGCGCGGTGTCGCCGCAGATGAGGACGAGGGGGATGCCGCCCTTCGCGGCCTCCGTCAGGGCGGTGGCGGCATTGGTGAGCGCCGGGCCATGGGTGATCGTGGCGACGCCGGTGCGGCCGGTGACCTGGGCATAGCCTATGGCGGCCAGCACCGCGTTGGCCTCGTGATTGCAGGCGATGTAGCGGCCTTTGCCGGTGGCGACAAAGCTCTGCACCATGAAGAGGTTGGCATCGCCCAAGAGCCCGTAGAGATGGGTGACCCCAAGCTGGGTCAAACCGTCGGCGATGGTTTCGTGCAGATACATCGGGCCAATCAGGCGGCTTCGGTCAGCCGCGCACCTCCAGCGTCGTGATCGTGTAATGGCAGGACATCTTGCGGTTCAGCACCGGGTCCTCCAACTCGCAGGTGAAATCGGTCGAACCGCGCACGCCGCCGATGGCGGGCAGGGTGCCGCAGAACATGGCGGTGCCGGGGGCGATTGCGTCTTCCTCGTATTTCCCGATCAGCGTGTCGGGGGCGAGCATGCCGGCGATGGGGCCTTCCTGATAGAGGACGCGTTCGCCGCCGATCGTGGCATAGCTGCGGATGATGATCTGGTCCCAGTGGTCCTTGAGCTCGGCATAGGGCCATGCGGTCGGACCCACGGGTTTGTCGCACATCTGTTTCGACAGGGTGACGCCGACGGTTTCGGCCTCCCGGTCGGTATGGTCGGAGCCGAGGGAAACGAGCATGCCGTCGTTGGTGCCGATGAGGACGAATTCGGCCTCTCCGGACGAGCCTTCGCCAATCACCTCGATCGCGCCGGACTGGGTCAGGCGGGAGGCGGAGAGGAGGTAGAACATGGGCGTTGCGGCGGGACGTTTGACACCAAGCGCTTCAAGTTCGGCGATGTGATGTTCCATCGCGTCCTTGTTGCGGCCGGTCCAGCCGGCGACGACCAGCTTGTCGATGGCGATCTCGGCATCTTTGGGTCCGTCGAGGCTGTCGATCCGCAGGGAGAGCTGGGTCATGGATGGCGTCCTTTATGGCCGGGGTCATGGGGGCAGGGGCCGGAAACGGGACAAAATCCCGCCCGAACCTGCGCTTACATAAGTTATTAAAGCTGGTGTGAAATTTCACAATACCTTTATTAGCGTTTCTCAAAACAAACCCCAAAAATCCCTGTCAAAAATTCAGCATAGCAAATAAAATATTGAATTGTAATAATAAAAAGTGATTGCAGATTGCGCAGCTGAGAATGTTGAGCTGGCGGGGGCAGAGTTTCCGCCCTCAAACGGCATAGAAACTCACTCCTATGTTGACGCATACATTCTGACGTGTGTAACTCTTGTGAAATATTACAAGAGTGCGACAAAGCCCGGAGCGCGCGAAGGCGCAGATGCTCAGAGCCCGCAGGAAAGGACAAGCGCATGGCCTATGAAGGTCTGACCTGTGTCGAGGTGGAGATCGAAGGCGGAATCGCCTGGGTCTACCTGAACCGTCCCGAAAAGAAGAACGCGATGAGCCCGACCCTGCATGCGGAGATGTGTGCGGTGCTGGACGAGCTCGAAGGCGATGCTTCGGTCAAATGTCTCGTGCTGGGCGGCCGCGGCGGGGCCTTCAGCGCCGGGCAGGATCTGAAGGAGTTCTTCCGCGACCTGTCGGGGGATCTGGTGGCGCAGAAGAAGGCGCAGCGGAACGCGAACGAGTGGCGCTGGCACCGGCTGGAGGTCTTTGACAAGCCGACCATCGCCATGGTCGAGGGCGTCTGCATCGGCGGGGCCTTTACCCAGATGATCGCCTGCGATTTCGCAATCGCCGCAGAGGACGCGACCTTCTGCCTTTCGGAGATCAACTGGGGCCAGATCCCCGGTGGCCTTGTCACCCGCGTGCTGACGGAGGCGCTTGGCTATCGCGATGCGCTGGACCTCTGCCTGACGGGACGGAAGTTTGACGGGGTCGAGGCCGCCAGGCTGCGCCTGATCAACGAGGCCGTGCCGGTTGCCGACCTGAAGGACAAGACCCGCGCTCTGGCGGAGCTGCTGATGGGCAAGGACCCGGAAGCCTATCGCGCGACCAAACATGCGCTGCGCTACGTCCGGAACATCCCGATGCGGGAGGCGGAGGATTACCTCGCCGCCAAGATCGGGGAGCTGCGGATGCGGGCCGGCACCGGCGCGCAGGAAACCGCGATCAAGAAATTCGTAGATGAGAAGAGCTACCGCCCGGCGGACAGCTCCTACACCTCCGCGCCGGACAAGAAGACCTGAAGGACCTGAGCCATGACTTTCGAGCTTTCCGACGACCTCAAGATGCTGAAGGAGCAGGTCCGCCGTTTCATCGACCGTGAGGTGATCCCGGTAGAGCGGGAGGCCAGCGACGGCTTTGACATCCTGCCGGACTACCGCGCCAAGTTCGAGGCGAAGACAAAGGAGCTGGGCTACTGGTTTGTCGAGCTGCCGGAAGAGAAGGGCGGGCTGGGCCTTGGCCTGATCGCCCGCGTCCTGCTGTGGGAGGAGATGGGCCGCACCATCGCGGGCCCGCCGCGCAAGCAGTCGATCTTTGGCCCCGAGGTTTCGCCCATCCTCTTCAACCTGACGCCGGAGCAGCAGGAGGATTACCTCTTCCCCGTCATGCGGGGCGAAAAGACCACTTGTTTCGCGTTGTCCGAACCCGATGCCGGGGGCGATCCGGGGAATATCCGCACCTCTGCCGTGCGGGATGGCGATGACTATGTCATCAATGGCTACAAGATTTTCATCACCGGGGCGCAGTCTGCGGATTTCGCACAGGTGATGGCGGTGACGGATCCGGTGAAGGGGCGGAAGGGGGGGATTTCCACCTTCCTCGTCGATATGGACACGCCCGGCCTGACCATTGCCCGCGAACAGCAGACCATGATGGGCGACCGGCCCTGCGAGCTGTCGTTCGAAAACGTCCGGGTGCCCGCCAAGAACCTGATCGGTGCGGAGGGGCGCGGTTTTGCCCTGGCGCAGGACTGGATCAACCAGGGCCGCATCCGCCACGGCGCCCGCGCCATCGGTGTGATCGAGCGCAGCCTTGAGATGGCCGTGACGCAGGCCCGGCAGCGCAAGACCTTTGGCAAACCCCTGTCAGAGCGGCAGGCGGTGCAGTGGAAGCTGGTGGACAGCTATCTTGATCTCAAGGCGCTGCGGCTGATGGTTTACGACACGGCGCTGCGCTACGACGCCGGCGCCGACGTCCGCCATGATGCCTATATCGTGAAAATGCAGGGCGACCGGATGGCCTTTGAGGCCATGGATCGCTGCATGCAGATCCATGGCGGGTCGGGCCTGACCACCGATCTGCCGATCGAGAAATTCTGGCGCGACCAGCGCTCGATGATGATCACCGAAGGACCCGAGGAGATCCTGCGCGGCTCTCTCGCCCAGAAGATCCTGCAGGACTACGCGCAGTAACGACCACAAGAAAAACCCCAACCCAACAGAGGAAACGCCATGAATGTATTGAAGACACTCGCAGCGGGTGCGGCGATGATGGTCGCCGGGCTGAGCCCCGCGCTGGCCGAGACCAGCTATGAAGGCAAGCAGCTGACGCTGCTGATCAACTACGGCGCCGGTGGCTCCACCGATGTGGAAGGCCGGCTGATCGCCAAGCACCTGGCAAAGCATATCCCCGGCAGCCCCGACATCATCGTGCAGAACATGCCCGGCGGCGGCGGCAATATCGGGTCGAATTTCCTGGGCACTTCGGCCAAGGCGGATGGGATGACGGTGGGCTTTTTCACCTGGAACCCGATCGACCAGATCATCGAGGCGCCCGGGCTGATGATCAATTACAACGATTTCGACTTCATCGCCGGGATCTCTCAGCCGACGATCTTTTACATGCGCAAGGACGTGGCGCCGGGGGTCGAAACGCCTGAGGACCTGCTGAAGACCGAAGGGTTCAAGGCGGGCACACTGTCGCCGACCATCCACCAGACAATCCGGACACGTCTGGCGCTCGACCTGCTGGAAATTCCGTTTACGCTGGTCTCGGGCTATAAGGGGCTGAACGATGTCGCCACGGCGGTTCTTCAGGACGAAGTGCAGCTGTCCAACGGATCGCTGACGAGCTATTCGTCGTCGATCATTCCGATGCTGATCGAGCCCGAAGTCGCGACGCCGCTGTTCCACTTCGATGTCGAGAAGGACGGTGAATTTGCCGCGGATCCGCTGCTGGACCAGTACAACACCGCGACGTTCCTGGATCTCTACCATGCCAAGTTCGGTGAGGAGACCATGCCGTCGGGCGAGAATTGGGAAGCCCTGCGTCTGATCAACAACATCATGGAAGCGATGTACCGGTCGGTATTCATGCCGCCGAATTCGCCCGATGATGCGGTCGAGATCATGCGCACGGCCTTTTCCGAACTGTCGACGGATGAAGAGTTCCTGGCCGACTATGAAAAGACCGTTGGTATTCCGCCGCGCATGACCGTGGGCGATGCCGGTCAGGCGATCATCAACGAGCTGGGCGATCTGACGCCGGAGTTCGTCGAAGGTTTCACGGCTTACGTGAATCAGTAATTCTGGCTCGCAACAAATTCCGGGCGCGCTGCCTATGGTGGCGCGCCTGACGGTTTAAGACCCAGCAAGGAGATTTGGGATGCTCGAGCAGGCAATGGCGGGTGCGGCACAGCTGCTTGTGTGGCCTGCAATCGGATTTCTGTTCCTGGGAATTCTTATCGGCATCTTCTTTGGGGTGATCCCCGGTCTGTCCGGACTGAACGGCATGGCGATCCTGCTGCCCTTCACCTTCACGATGGAGACGGTGCCGGCGCTGTGTTTCCTGCTGGGCATGTATGCCGTCACCTCGACCGCCGATACGATATCGTCAGTCTTGTTAGGCATACCCGGGACAGCCGCGTCACAGGCCACCGTGCTGGACGGCCACCCGATGGCCAAACGCGGCGAGGCGGAGCGCGCCTTTGGCGCGGCCTTTACCGTTTCTGCCGTCGGCGGTGTACTGGGGGCCATTGCTGTGGTGGTGTCGATCCCGATCCTGCAGCCGATCATCCTCGCCTTTTCGCAGCCGGAATTCTTCATGCTGGGCGTCGTTGGCCTGACCATGGTCGGCGCGCTGAGCGGCGGCTCGGTTACCAAGGGCATCGCGGCGGCCGCGCTTGGCACGCTGATCGCCTGCGTGGGCTATGGCCAGCAGGTGGCAATCCCGCGCTACTGGTTCGACGTGCTCTACCTGATCGACGGGCTGCCGCTGATGCCCGTGGTGCTGGGGCTTTTCGCCATTCCCGAACTGCTGGACCTGATGAAGGGCAAGGGCGGGATTTCCGACGTCTCCTCCGCACCCGGGGAGGGCAGCGGTTTGATGCAGGGCGTGCGCGATGCGGTGCAGAACTGGTGGCTGACGCTGCGCTGTTCGATCCTGGGCGTCTATATCGGGCTGTTGCCGGGTCTGGGCGCGGGGATTGCCGACTGGGTGGCCTATGGCCATGCGGTGCAGACCACGCGCAAGGATCCGAAATTCGGCCAGGGCGACGTGCGCGGCGTGATCGCGCCGGAGGCCGCGAACAACGCCGTCAAGGGCGGGGCGCTGGTGCCGACCATCGCCTTCGGTATCCCGGGCAGCCCGCCGATGGCGCTGCTGCTGGGCGGCTTCCTGATCCAGGGGGTGGCGCCCGGTCCGTCGATGCTGACGACAAACCTGTCGCTGACCTTCAGCCTGATCTGGACGCTGGTGATCGCCAATGTCGCGGCGGCGGTACTGCTCTTTGCGCTGTCGAAATACATTTCCCGCCTGATCTTTATCCCGGCGCTGCTGCTGGTGCCTGCCGTCACCGTCTTTACCCTGATGGGGTCGTGGATGAGCACCTTCCAGCTGGGCGACTGGATCGCACTCTTTGGCGCTGGCGCGCTTGGTGTCGCGATGAAGCGGGCGGGCTGGCCACGGCCGCCGCTGATCCTGGGCTTCATCATTGCGCCGATCCTTGAGAATGCCTTTCACATCTCTCGTCAGTCCTACGGCTATGCCTGGCTGGGACGTCCGATCGTGCTGATCCTGCTGGCCGTAGCGGTTCTGACCATCGTTCTGTCCATTCGGAAATCGTCGAAGCAGGCGAAGCTCGACAAAGCCGATCCGGTGCAGGCGGCCGAGGCGCTGTCGATGGCCGAGCTGGCCGGGTCGGCCCGGTTCGGCGCGGTGTTTTCCGTCATCATGGTCGGCGTCTTTGGCTTTGCGATCTGGGCGGCGCGGGACTGGCCCGGTGCGCTGGCGGCCTTCCCGGTGGCCATGGCGGTCCCCGGGTTGATCTGTGTGGTGCTGGCCGGGGTCGCCGACTGGCGGCGGCGGCATCTGGATGAACATCAGTCCGACCCTTTTGCAGTCTGGCCGTTGATTGAATTCTGTCTGTGGATGCTGGGGATCGTGCTGCTGACGATGGCCGTGGGCCAGATGATCGCGCTGCCGGTGTTTACGCTGGTCTTCCTGCTGATCAAGGCGCGGGCCAAGCCGCTGTTGGCGGCGGGATATACGGCCGGGGTCGCGCTGCTGCTCTGGGGGGTGTTCGACCAGATCATCAACGTGGCCTGGTATCCGTCCTGGCTATCGTGAGGAGAGTGTCATGAGCTACCCAGTTCGGAATGATGGCGGGCAGAGCTGGCGCGAGGCCGGATCGGGCGATCCGCTGGTGCTGGTCCACGGGATCGGCGGGACGACGGCGAACTGGCTGCCGGTGATCGGACCTCTGGCCGGGGCGCATCACGTCCATGCCTGGGCCTTTCCCGGCTATGAAGGCGCGCGGGCCCTGCCGATGGAGGCCCCCATGGCCGAGGATTACGCCGACCGGCTGCTTGCCTTTCTGGACGCGCGCGGCATCGGGCAGGCGCATGTGGTCGGCCATTCGCTGGGTGCGATTGTCGTGGCCGCGCTGGCGCGGATGGCGCCGGACCGGGTGACACGGGCGAGTTATGTCTGCCCGGTGATCGGGGCGGGCCATCTGCCGCTGGAGCAGCGGTCGCAGATGCGGCAGGGCCGTGTGAGCGAGATCACAGGGGACGGCATGGCGGCCTTTGCGGAGGCGCGGACCGGGTCGATCATCGGCCCCTCGGCCAGCCCGGAACAGGTGGCAGAGATCATCGCGACCATGGCGGGCATCCCGGCGGCGGCCTATCTTCAGGCGTGGGAGATGCTCTGCGGCTCCTCGATCCTGCCGATGCTGGTGCCTGGTGCGGCGCAGGTGGCGGGGGGCGATGTCGATCCGGTGGCGCCCGTGGCGGCCGTCACCCAGATGGCCGAGGCGCTGTCGGTCGATCCGGTGTTCTGGCCCGGCATCGGTCATTTCCCCACCCATGAGGCGCGCGACGCGCTTCTCGCATTCATCCGCCGCGCCTGACCGGCCCGGCAACCGAAGGAGACCTGAACATGTCCGCTCCGCTCAAGGGATTTCGTGTGGTTGAGCTCTCGACCATGATCACCGCGCCACTGGCCGGGATGATGCTGGCCGATATGGGCGCGGAGGTCGTGAAGGTCGAACGCCCGGACGGCGGCGATCCGTTCCGCAGTTTCCGGGGTGGCCAGTACAGCCCGCATTTCTGCTCCTACAACCGCAACAAGCGGTCGGTGGCGCTGGATCTGCAGGGCGACGACGGGAAGGCGGCGCTGACGAAGCTGATCGAAGGTGCGGATGTGCTGCTGGACAATTTCCGCCCCGGCGTGCTGGACCGGCTGGGCTTTTCCGACGCGCGCCTGATGGAGCTGAACCCAAAGCTGGTGCGCTGTTCGATCAGCGGCTTCGGCACGGATGGCCCCTATGCGCAGCGCCCGGCCTATGACGCGGTGGCACAGGCGATTGCGGGGATGTCGAGCCTCTTTGTCGATCCCGATGCGCCGGCGCTGTCGGGACCCACTATTTCGGACAATGTGACGGGCATCTACGCGGCCTATGGCATCCTCTCGGCCCTGCTTGAGCGGGAACGCGGCGGCCCGGCGCGGCGGGTTGAGATCAATATGCTGGAGGCGACCATGGCCTTCATGCCCGACCCGTTTGGCTATTACACCCAGATGGGGATGCAGAATGACCCCTACCTGCGGGTGCGGACCTCGCAATCCTATGTGTTCCGCTGTTCCGACGGGCGGCTGGTCAATGTGCACATGTCCTCGCAGGAGAAGTTCTGGAAGGGCTTCCTCGCCGCGATCGACCGGCCCGAGCTGGCCACCGACCCGCGCTTTGCCGAACGGGCCGCGCGGATCGAGAATTACTTTGACCTGAGCCGGGAGGCGGCGGGGAGCTTTGCGCAGCATCCGCTGGACTACTGGCAGGAGAAGCTGGCCGCGTCCGACGTGCCCTTTGCCACCGTCAACAAGGTGGAAGAGGTTTTTGATGATCCACAGGTGCAGCACCTGAAATCCTTCATGGATCTGGAGCACCCCTCCGAGGGGACGGTGCGTGCGGTGCGCAACCCGGTCTGGATCGACGGATCGCGGGAGGCGTTGCCGCAGGTCGCGCCGCCGGTGCTGGGCCAGCATACGGCAGAGGTGCTGGCAGAGCTTGGGTTGACGAATAAGGCGGAGGATACCGCCGGGGCGGACTGAGGCGCTAGCCTCGGGTCGTCTGAAAAGAAGACCGACCTCCCGCGGCTTTCGGGCCGCGGGATTTTTTGTGGGTGAGTCGGGGTATTGGCCGCTTTGCGGACCAAAATGACCCCCTTCTCCGACTATAGCGCCGGTCATCATTCGTGACTGGCGCGGGGCGACCAGCCCCGGGCCGCGCCCGACCCTCCCCCGGGAGGGCGCATTTGCGATGTCACTTGCCGCACAGCCATCGCCCCATGCTTTTGAGATAAAACGCTGACCACGGGCGGAGCGGGGCGCCCTCCCAGGGTCGGGCGCAGCCCTCCGTCCGACTGGGTGCTGTGGAGCCGTCTTCCGATGCCCGGATCTTCAGCACCTCTCCGCCTCTCTGTGAAAATCCTGTGAAATATCATTGACGACTTAATTAAGTTACTTCACGATCTGACCCAAGCGTCCCGAAAGGCCGCATGGAGTGATGATGACCGACAGCTCGATCAATACGCGACTGACCGTCAGCCGGGAGGCCTTGTTGCAGGATGGCAGCGATGCCGCCTTTCGCCAGATGCTGCATAACCTGCTGGCCTTCTCGGCGCGGCTGCAGCAGGTGCGGGGCCAGTTCGCTGCCTATATCGGGCTGAGCGGGCCGCAATACACGATCCTGATCACGGTCCGGCAGTTGCAGGGCGAAGACGGGATCGGCGCCAATGCCGTGGCCACCCATCTGTCGCATTCCCCGGCCTTCGTCACGGCGGAGACCAACAAGATGGTCAGGCTGGGCGTGCTGGACAAACGCCCCAATCCCGAAGACGGGCGGCGCGTGCTGCTGACCGTCACGGCAAAGGGGGAGGAGCTGCTCAACAGCCTCGCGCCGCTGCAGCAGGAGATCAACGACCAGCTTTTCGACCCGGTCACTGCAGAGAATTTCGACATCCTGCGCGGGCTGGCCCGCGATCTGAACCTGAGCGCCGAAAAGGCCGTGCTGCTGTCCGACTACCTGCTGCGCAGCGAGGATGAGGCATGAGCCTGTCGGTCGAGGAACAGAAGGCGCTGCGCGGAACGCTGGGACAGTTCCCCACCGGTGTCTGCCTGATCACCTGTGCCGTCGGCGGGGAGAAGCTGGGGATGACGATGACCTCGTTCAACTCCCTCTCGCTGACGCCGCCGCTGATCCTGTTTTCCATCGACAAGCGGGCGCGCAGCCTGCCGCAGTGGGAAAAGGCGGAAGGGTATGCCGTGCATGTCCTGTCCTCCACCCAGCAGGACCTGTCGAACCGCTTTGCCCGGCCGGGCGACAAATGGGCGGGGGTGCCGCATGGCACCGGCCTGCATGACGCGCCGGTCCTGCCGGGGGTTACCGCGCTGATGGAATGCCGCGCCTTCCGGGTGGAAGACGCGGGCGACCACCTGCTTTTCATCGCTGAGGTCGAAAGACACAGCGCCGATCCTGACCGCGATCCGCTGGTCTTTGCGCGCGGCCGCTACGCCGCGCTGGAGACCGGGGAACGCGCCGATACCGGCTGGCCACTGGCCATCCACTACTGACCGCATACCGAGACCGAAGGGAGTACAAGATGCTCAAGACCGGACAGAACTACCTCGAAAGCCTGCGCGACGGGCGCCAGATCTACATCGACGGACAGCTGGTGGAGGATGTGACAACCCATCCCGCCTTTACCAATGTCGTGCATTCCATGGCGAAGATTTACGACTTCCAGTCCGCGCCGGAAAACCGGGAGCTGATGACCTATGAGATCCCCGGATCGGGTGGCGAGCGTGCCAACCGGATCTGGCAGCTGCCCACATCGCATGCGGAGCTGGTGGAACGGCGGAAGGCGCTGGAGGCCTGGACCGAACTGCACGGTGGGTTTCTGGGGCGCGCGCCTGACCATGTCGCCTCCTGTATCGCGGGGATGTACATGGGGATCGAGGCGTTTGAGGCACATGATCCCGACCGCGCCACGGCCCTGTCGACCTACTATAAATACGCGCGGGATAACGAGCTTTACCTCACCTATGTCATCATCAACCCGCAGGCGGACCGGTCGAAGAAGGCCGATGAGCAGGCCGATCCCTTCCTGACCGCCGGTGTCGTCGCGCAGGATGACGAGGGGCTGACGATCCGCGGCGCCAAGATGCTGGCCACGGGCGGCATCATGGCCAACGAGGTCTTTGTGACCTGCATTCAGCCGCTGCGTGAGGGCGAAGAGCCCTATGCCGTCTCCTTCGCCATTCCGATGAATGCCGAGGGGCTGAAGATCCTGTCGCGGAAATCCTACGAGGCCGCCGCCACCAGCACCTTCGACAACCCGCTGGCCAGCCGTTTCGACGAAAACGACGCGGTGCTCTATTTCGACGATGTGAAGGTGCCGTGGGACCGGGTGTTCATCAATCAGGACACCGAGATGTGCAACAAGCAGTTCCACGCGACGCCTGCGCATGTCTACCAGAACTATCAGGCGCAGGTACGTCTGATGGTGAAGATGCGCTTCCTGATGGGGATCGCCCGCAAGACCGCCGAGACCAACGGCGTGATCGGCTTCCCGCAGGTGCGGGAGACGCTGGGCCAGCTGGCCGCGCAATGCGCCATGGTCGACAGCCTTGTCCATGCGATGGAGATCAAGGGCGGTATGCGGGGCGAGTATTTCATCCCCGACCGTCATACGCTCTATGCCGCGCAGGTGCTGACGCAGCAGCTCTATTCCACCGTGATGACGACGCTGCGCGATCTGGCCGGGGGCGGGATGATCATGCTGCCATCCTCCGTCGTGGATTTCGCCAATCCGGAGATGGCGAAGCTGATCGGCAAGACCCAGCAATCGCCCACCACCACCTCCGAAGGCCGCGTGAAGTTCTTCAAGCTGGCCTGGGATGCGGTCGGGTCTGAATTCGCCTCGCGCCACACGCAGTACGAGATGTTCTACGCGGGCGCGACCTTTGTCACCAAGGGCCATTCCTTCCGGACCTTCGACTGGGACCGGTGCACCGGCCTCGTCGACCGGATGCTCGACAGCTACTCGCTGGAGAGCGAGCTGGCCCAGATCAAAACTGCAGCGGAGTAAGCAGATGCCCATCAACAAGGAACACAAGGAATTCCATACGCTCGATATGGATGCGGGTTGGGAAACGCCGCCGGGATATCCGGCGGGCATCCAGCAGAAGATCATCTCCGGCGCGCTGGACGAAGAGGGCAAGACCGGCCACCGGACCCGCCTGCTGCGGTTCGAACCGGGCGTCTATACCACCGCGCCCTTCGTGCATGAGTACTGGGAAGAGGTCTATCAGCTGACCGGCGACCTGATCGTCGGCAATGACGAGAATGGCGAGGGCGGCGAGAGCTTTCCGCCCAACACCTATGCCTGCCGTCCGCCGGGGGCCTATCACGGGCCGTTCAAATCCGTCGGCGGCTGCATCCTGATGGAAATCCACTACTTCGAAGAGAAAGCCTGATGGACAGCGTCCCCTCCCTTCTGGAGCAGATGGGCTCCGGTGAGACCTCGAGCCTTGCCCTGACCTCTGCCTGCATCGACCGTATCCTCGATCCGGAGGGGCAGGGGGCGACCGTCTTTACCATGATCGATCCGGAGCGCAGCTTTGCGCAGGCCCGTCGCGCCGATGCGGCGCGGGCGGCCGGGGCGGCGGGATCGCCGCTGGCCGGTGTGCCGGTCTCGGTCAAAGTGCTGTTCGATCTGCAGGGCCGGGTGACCCATGCCGGGTCAAAGGTTCTGGCCGGGGCCGCGCCTGCGGCGACGGATGCCACGGTGGTCAAACGGCTGCGGGAGGCCGGGGCGGTGATCACCGGCCATACCAATATGACAGAATTCGCCTATTCCGGGCTGGGGCTGAACCCGCATTACGGCACGCCCGCGAACCCGGTCGATCCGGCGCGGATCCCCGGCGGGTCCTCCTCCGGCGCGGCGGTGTCGGTGGCCACGGGGATGAGCGCCGTAGGTCTGGGCACGGATACCGGCGGGTCCTGCCGGATCCCCGCGGCCTTCTGCGGGCTGACCGGCTGGAAGCCGACGGCGCGGCGGGTCGATATGGCGGGCACCTATCCCCTGTCCGGATCGCTCGATTCCATCGGCGGGATGGGCCAGACGGTTGCCTGCGTCGAGGCGCTGGACCGCGTGATCGCGGATGAGAGCTATGATCCGGTTGCGGTGCCCGACCTGTCGGAGCTGCATTTTGCCGTTCTTGAGAATTACGTGCTGGAGGGGCTGAGCCCGCTGGTCGCCGCCACCTTTGAGGCGGAAGTTGCCGCGCTGGAAAAGGCGGGCGTCCGGATCAGCCGGGTCACGCTGCCCTTCCTTGACGATCTGCCGGGGCTGAACGCGCGCGGCGGGATCATCGCGGCAGAGGCGCTGGCGCTGCACCGCGACCTGCTGGCCACCTCCGAGGCGGGCTATGACCCCCGCGTTTCGGTCCGCATCCGCAAGGGCGAGACGCAGGAGCCCGGTGAATACGAGGCGCTGCTGGCGGCGCGGACCGGGATGATCGGCACGGCGGACGAGATCACGCGCGATTATGACGCTCTGATCATGCCGACCGTCGCCATGGAGGCGCCGACGCTGGCGGAGATGCAGGACGAGGCCGCCTTTGGCACCGCAAACCTGCTGGCGCTGCGCAATACGACGGTGGCAAATATGCTGGACCGCTGCGCGATCAGCCTGCCGATGCGCTCGGCCGGGCTGCCCGCCGGGCTGATGCTGATGGGCGAGACGATGGATGACGCGCGGCTCTTCGCCATGGCGAAAAGCGTCGAGCGGATGCTGCGGGGCTGAGGGATGCGGCTTGCCCCGGCATATCCCCTATCGGCGCATGACGCGGTCGACGATATTGCTCTGGAAGGCGGCGATGTGAAGGCGCACGGCTTCCTCGGCGGCATCGGCATCGTGTTTGGCCAGAGCCTCCACGATATCGGTATGCTGTTCGACGACGCGGTCGTTCTGGTCCGGAACCTGCAGCGACAGGGTCCAGAACCGCAGGGACCGGTCGTGCAGGTTGCCCAGAAGTTCCGACAGGATGTCATTGCCGGCGGCCTGGCTGATCAGGGCGTGAAAGGCGCTGTCGAGCGCGATCAGCTGGTCGATGTCGCGGGCCGCAGCGGCCTTGCGCATCGTTTTCAGGTTATCCTCCAGCGCCTTCACCTGCTTTTCGGTGATCCGTTCAGAGGCCCAGCGGGCGGCGCGGCATTCGTTCAGCATGCGCACCTCGATGATCTGCACGAGGTCTTCCAGCGAGACGGGGCTGACGACGACACCCTTGCGCGGCATGACCTCGACCAGACCGTCGAGCATCAGCCGGTCGACGGCCTGAATGACAGGCGTCCGGCCAAGTCCCATATCATCGGCGAGGCCCGCGACGGTGACCGCCTCGCCGGGTTTGAGCTCAAGGCTGAGGATGCGCTTTTTCAGCGTGTCATAGGCCTGCCCGCGCAGGGACACCCGTTTGCCGCTCACGGCTGAGGATTTTGATATGCTGCTCATCTGCCCCGAAATTAACCATACGTGTGAAGTTTCAGGACCAATATGTGCCCTCCGGCGGCTACATAATGCAAGTCGTGCGGCGCGCCTAGCCCCCGATCGGGACAGAGTGACGCGCTTTGGCGACATGAGGCGGGGGCGCAGCGCCCGAGTGCAATCAAAACGGATGTCTGGTTTTCAGGCAGATCACCGGGCCAGGTGTTCGTCGCCCGTTTTGAAGCAGCCTCAGAGCTTGACAGCGCAGAGATTTGCTTCGCACTGTAAAATATCACAAGAATTTCAGATGGCATTCAGAACCGTCGGAATACCCGAAACCTCCCGACCACTTCTTAAAAGGGGACCCCTATGAACCTACCTCTCTTCTCCAGAAAAACCGCCACGGCGCTGGCCCTGATCGCGGCTGCGACCGGTGCCATGGCGCAGGACAAGCCCGAGAGCCTCGACCTCGGTGTCTTCACCTTCATGTCCGGCCCGGCGGCTGCCTATGGTATGCCCGGCAAGCAGGGCGCCGAGGTGATGATCGAAAAGATCAATGCCGAGGGTGGCATCGGCGGCGTGCCGATTGAGGCGACCTTTGTCGACGAGGCGCAGGGCGCGGAGGGCGTGATCTCTGAATACCGCCGTCTGGCCGAGGGCGAGGCCGAGTTCATGATCGCCGCGCTGTCTTCGGGCAACTGCCTTGCGCTGGCGCCGATTGCTGATCAGCTGAAGATGCCGACCATCGGCTGGAACTGCGATACGCATCAGCTGTTCAAGGAACCGCACGACTATTACTACCGCCCGAATGGCAACACGATTGCCGAATTCATGGCCTATACGCTTTATTTCCTGAAGCAGAACCCGGACATCAAGCGCGTCGCGATCATCAACCCGGATTACTCCTTCGGGCATGACGCGGCGGAGATCGTGAAGGCGACGCTCGCCACCATGAAGCCCGATGTGGAGATTGTCGCGGAGCTGTTCCCCAAGATGGGGTCGGCCACCTACCAGACGGAGATTTCGCGTCTCGCCGCAACCCGGCCCGAGGTGATCTTCTCCAACCTCTGGGGCGGCGATCTTGAGAACTTCATCCGTCAGGCCGCGCCGCGTGGCATCTTCAAGCAGAGCCAGGCCGTTCTGGCGCTTGGCGAGGCGGTGCTGCAGCGCTCCGACCTGCCGGAAGGTGTGGTTGTCGGCGTGCTGGGTGACGGCTGGTGGCGGTCGCCCGATGCCGAAAGCATTGGCATGGCGTCGGACTTTGCCACCGCCTATGCGGAGAAGTTCGGCGAGGATCCGGTTTTTCCGGCGATCAAGATGGCCAACAGCTTCCTCGTGATGAAGGCGGGCTATGAAAAGGCGATGGCCGACAATGGCGGCGCCTGGCCGACCGAGGAGCAGGTGATCGCGGCGCTGAAGGGCCTGACCACCCAGACCCTGACCGGCGAGATGACCTTCCGCGAGGATAACGACGGCATCGTCGATCAAGTTGTCGGCATGACCACGATGGTCGAGGGCATCGATTACCCGGTGCTGGGCAATATGGTGCGCTATGATGGCGAGGCCTTGCTGCCGCCGATGGGTGAGGATCCGCTGGCCTGGATCGGGTCGCTGACGCCCGAATTCCTTGACACGCTGCCGGAACCGGGCAGCTACGAATAAAGACCGACGATGCCGGTCCCCTGCGGGGGGCCGGCCCCACGACGCGGCCCCCGGGCCGCCAAAGACCGGACCTGTCATGTTGATGGTTTTCATCCCCCTGATCGTGGACGCGCTGGCGAATGCGGCCCTGATCTTCTTTGTCGCCGTAGGGCTGACGCTTGTCTTCAGCGTGCTGCGGATTCTCAATGTCGCGCATGGCAGTTTCTATTCGATCGGCGCCTATCTGGCGGCGAGCGCCGGGCTCTGGATCGTGTCCGCGGGCGCGCCGGGCTGGCTGACCTTTCCGACCCTGCTGGTCTCTGCCATTATCGTGGCGATGATCTTTGGCCCGCTGGTCGAACGCACGCTGATCCGCTGGACCTATGGCAAGAGCGAGGCGGTGCAGGTGCTGGTCACCTTCGCCCTGTTCCTGATCCTCGAAGACCTGCAACGCATGGTCTTTGGCGTGCAGTCCGTCTATCAGGACACGCCGATGACGCTGCTCGGCGTGGTCGAGATCGGCGGGATCGTCTACCTGACCTATCAGCTGCTGCTGATCGCGCTGGCGGTGCTGACGCTGATCGCGCTGAAGGTCTTCATCTCCTATTCCCGGACCGGCAAGCTGCTGTCGGCCGTGGTGGCGGATCGCGAGGTGTCGCAGGCCATGGGCATCGACACCAGCCGCATGTTTGTCACCGCCTTTACCATCGGGGTTTTCCTCGCGGCACTCGGCGGCGCGTTGGCGACGCCCACATCCGGCGTCAGCCCGGGGCTGGGGGCCGACACCATGGTGCTGGCCTTTGCCGTCGCCGCCATCGGCGGGCTGGGGCAGGTCGAGGGCGCGGCGATTGCCGCGATCATCGTGGCCTTTGCCAAGGTGCTGGCGATCTATTTTGCGCCTGCGCTGGATGCGGTCGCGCCCTATCTCGTCATGCTCGTCGTGCTGATGATCCGCCCCTACGGGTTGTTCGGCCGCGAAACGGCACGGAGGGTCTGATGCCGAAACTCACGCTATTCCTCGCGGCGGGCGTCGCGGTGCTGGCCGTCGTGCCCGTGCTGTTCCCGTTCACCCAGTTCGTCCTGACCATCGCCATTGCCAAGGGCTTTGCCGCGCTTGGGGTGGCCCTGCTGCTCAGGGCCGGGCTGATCTCTCTCGGTCATGCGATGTTCTACGCCATCGGAGCCTATGGCGCGGCCTTCCTCGCCTCCAAGATGGGGATCACGGATATCCTTGCCATCTTTGTCTTCTCCATCGCCGTCTCGGCGCTGTCGGGGCTGATTGTGGGGCTGTTTCTCGTGCGCTACCGGGCGATCTTTTTCGCGATGCTCAATCTCGCCGTGTCGATGGTGGCCTATGCGCTGGCGTCCAAGGCCTACGGGATCACGGGCGGCACCGACGGGCTGCGCGTGCCCGTGCCCACCCTGCTGGGGATGGAGCTGGAGAAGGCCCGGTTCGATGTCATCCTCTATTATATGGCGCTGGTGCTGATGGTCGTCGTGGGCGTGCTGGTCTACCGCTACCTGCGCAGCCCGCTGGGCCATGCGCTGTCGGCCGTACACAGCAATGAGATCCGGCTGGAATATCTGGGCGTCTCGGCCCGGGCGACCTTGCTGGTGGCCTATGTGATCTCGGCCACGCTGGCGGGGATCGGCGGGGCGATTGCCGCGACCTCCATCGGGCATGTGCTGCCCGAATATGCCTTCTGGACGGAATCCGGCCATCTGGTGCTGACCGCCGTTCTGGGCGGGGTGGCCGGGATCACCGGGCCCTTCCTCGGCTCGATCTTCCTGGAGCTCGTGCATACCGTCGCCGTGGGCTATGCGGCGGAGGCCTGGAACATGATCATCGGCATCGCGATGCTGGTGGTGATCTTCTTCCTGCCGCGCGGGCTCTTCGGGCTGGTCGAGCGGCTGACCGGAACCCGCCAGAAAGGGGAGGCCGAGCTGTGAGCACACCGCTTCTGATCGCCCGCGACCTTGAGGTCGCTTTTGGCGGGGTCAAGGCCGCCGACGGGGTCAACCTGACCATCAACGAGGGCGAGTTCGTCGCCATCATCGGCCCGAACGGGTCCGGCAAGACGACCTTCCTCAACCTCTGCACGGGCTATGTGCGGCCGGTTGCGGGGGAGGTTCTGCTGAAGGACATGCCGATTACCTCGCTGCCGCCGCGACGGATCGCGCGGCAGGGGATCGCGCGGGCCTTCCAGATCCCGCAGCTGTTCACGGACCAGACGGTGCTGGAGAACGTAATGCTGGCCATCGCCGCACAGCGCGGCATCTGGCAGGCGCTCAATCCGCTGGACCGGCCCGACTACCGCCGGGAGGGGATGGAGCTGCTGGAGCTGCTGAAGCTGGCCGATCATGCCGATACGCTGGCCGGCGCCCTGCCGGAAGGGCTGCGCAAACTGGCCGATGTGACCGTGGCCATGGCGCTGAAACCGCGGCTTCTGCTGCTGGACGAACCGACAAGCGGTGTGTCGGCGCTGGAGCGTTTCCCACTGATGGAGACGCTGATGACGGCGATGCGCAGCCGGGGGATGACCGCGCTATTTGTCGAGCACGACATGGAGATCGTGGAGAAATATGCCGATCGCGTCGTGGTCTGGGACAGCGGTCAGGTGCTGGCCGAGGGCCGCGCCGATGTGGTGATGAAGGACCCGCGCGTTCTGGAACGCGTGGTGGGGGTGGCATAATGCTGGTGATCGACAATCTTTCGGTGGATATCGCCGGCGTGCAGGTGCTGCGCGAGCTGAGTTTCGAGCTGAAGGCCGGGGTCTGCACCGTGCTGGTCGGCCGCAATGGCGCGGGCAAGACGACGACGCTGCGGTCGATCATGGGCCTGCTGCCGCGTCAGTCGGGCCGGATCGTTCTGGGCGGGCGGGAGATTCAGGACAGCCCCAGCCACGACCGGGCCAGGGACGGGATCGGCTATGCGCCGGAGGACCGGCGGCTGATCGGTCATTTCAGCATCGAGGACAATATCCTGCTGCCTGCCGTGGCCCTGAAAATGCCCCGCGAGGAGCGCGAGGCGCGGCTGGCGCAGGTCTATGACTTCATGCCCGAACTGGTGAAACTGAAGGCGCGGCCGGGTGGCGGTGTCTCCGGCGGGCAGGGCAAGATGGTGGCGCTTGGCCGGGCGCTGATGGTGGCGGACAAGGTGCTGTTTCTGGACGAGCCGTTTCAGGGCCTCGCCCCGGCACTGGCGCTGGATTATGCCCGCACGCTGGCCCGGCTGCGCGATGCGCGGCCGGAGCTCTGCATGATGGTCACGGAATCCTCGCCAAAGCTGCTGGACGCCATCGCCGATGAGACGCTGATGATCGAGCGCGGGGCGGTGACGCGGCAGTAAGGCTCAGGTGGCGGTCTCGCGCAGCCAGTCGCAGATCGCCTGCAGCCGCGCCCCGGCCTCGTCACAATATTCCAGCGCCCGCAGATACCCGTGGATGAGACCCGTGCCGGGATCGAAGGCGACCGGAACCCCGGCCGCTTTCAGCGCATCGGCATAAAGCGTCCCGCTGTCGCGCAGCGGGTCGTATTGCGCGGTGGCCACAAAGGCCGGCGCAAGACCGGCATGGTCTTTTGCCACCAGAGGCGCAAGCGACGGGTCAGAGGCCCGAAGCGCCTCATCGGGGCAATACCACTCCTCCGCCTGCCGGAGCGCCGCGAGCTTTAGAAGCGGGCCTTCGGCGTTTTCCTGACAGGAGGGGCGGGTCCGGTCGAAATCGCACAGCGGCGTGATCAGCAGCTGCGCCCGCAGCTTGACCCCGATGTCGCGGGCGCGGATCGCCAGCGCTGCGGCCAGATTGCCACCGGCGCTGTCGCCGCCGACGCTGATGCGCGCGGGGTCGATATTCAGCATCCCGGCCTCCCGCAGGGCCCAGTCGAGCACGCCGCAGCACTGGTTGAAGGCCGCGGGGTAGGGGCTCTCCGGCGCCAGATCGTAATCAACAGAGATGACGGTCAGACCGGACCAGGCCGCGATCCGGGCCGTGATATCCCAATGCGTTTCCGGGCTGCCCTGTATCCAGGCGCCGCCATGCATGTAGATCATCGCCGGGCCGGGGCCCGCCGCCACCGGCCTGAAAATGCGGACCCGGACCGGCCCGCCGGGGGTTTCGATCCAGTGCTCTTCATCCGTTTCTACTCCGGCGGGCGTCGGCATCCGCATGTCCCGGGCGATGGATTCAAAGCGCATCCGCCGGTCCTCTCCCGTCGCATCGGGCGGCAGACCGGCCCATTTGCCGTCCCAGACTTCAAGAAACCGGAAAATATCGGGATGGATGGCCCGGTCGCTCGGGCGGGTGTCTGCCGGCGCGCGCTGCGGCCCCTCCTCCAGCCCGACGCCACCGCGCAGGACAAACCGGACGATCATGTCCCCGACATGCCGGCGCAGCTTCTGCTGTCCCATCTCGCCAAACAGATCTTCCCCGAAGATCAGCGAAAAGGTCGAGCGGTTGGAGACGTTGAAATAGCACATGGCCGAGATGTGCCAGTGCAGCTCCAGCGCGGTCAGGCCGCGCCGGAACAGGCCCTGCTGACAGCCACGGCGATAGATATCTTCAAGGTGGCGGATGGCGGAGGAGTTCTTGGCCGCGATCTGGTGCGAGCGCGACATATGCCGTGCCTCGTGCACATTCTCGATCATCACGATCCGGATGAAATCGGTGTTGCGGCGATGGTGGTCAAAGGTGACCTCTGCCAGCTGGCGCAGCGCCTCGATCGGCGGCACCCCGGCCAGGTCGAGCGCATCCTCCGACATCCTGATCTTGCGATAGGCGTCTTCCAGAACCGCGCGGTAGAGCCCTTCCTTGTCGCCGTAATAGTAATAGATCATCCGTTTGGACGTGGCGGTGCGGCGCGCGATCTCGTCGACACGTGCACCGGAGAACCCATCCTCGGCAAAAACGCGGCGTGCCACGTCGAGGATATTCGCCTGGACGGCATCGGGGTCCTGTTTCCAGTTCCGGCGGGTCGCATCGCCGCCGGGCGCCTCCGACCCCGGCTGGCCGCTGGTCTGCCCCATACTCTGCCCTTTCCTGTTCCCCTTGTTCTCATGGTCTGTCCCGCCCTGGAACGACAGGCGTCGGTTCAGATCCCAGTCGACAATGAACCGCAGGGTTACATATTAACGCCAAATTTAACCGAAATGAAAAGGTTTTGCGGCCACCAACGACCACAGCGGTCACCGGCAAGAGCGTAATGTCCGTGCCTGACTGGGGGTCGCCGCTGCCGATGCGCGCGGTAACAATCAGGCCGGCAATTGCCGACATCAGGCCACAGAACATATAGGCCCCGAACCGGATCCGGTTGATCGGATCACCGGCGACAAAGGCCGCGCCCCGGTCGGACCCCGTGGCGACACCGGAATAAGGACGGCCAGTACACAGTGCATGAGGCCAAGTGGCGGGCCGCTGACGATCAGGAAGGATGCACTGGCGGTCGACAGGCTGATGGTCGGTCCCCCAGCATGATGACCGCGAACTGCCCCATGGAGACGATCACAAGCGGCACGATCTGGATTGCCAGAGAGCACATGTTCCGCGGTGTCGGGCTGGCCGGACGGTTCGACCCGCCGGTCCGGCTTTAGCTTTTGCCCAGGGCGTCATAGGCCGTGACCGCCTGGGTCGCGGCTGCAGACACCTGTGCCGCCGTGACCCCCGGTTTGAAGAGCGATGAGCCAAGGCCAAATCCGCTGATCCCGACCGCATGCCAGTCGGCAAAATTGCCGGGCTCAGCGCCACCGACCGCAAAGAGCGGCATGTCAGGCGGCAGCACCGCCTTGATCGCTTTCACGCCAGCGGGTCCCATCAGGGAGGCCGGGAAGATCTTCAGCCCCGTCGCCCCGGCCCTGATCGCCGCGAAACATTCCGTTGGCGAGAAGACGCCGGGCCAGGACTGAAGGCCCGCGGCAACCGTGGCGCGGATCACCTCGGGATCGCAGTTTGGCGACACGACGAGCCGCGCGCCCAGCCCTGCCAGCCGGTCGACATCGGCCAGGTCCAGAACCGTGCCGGCGCCGATGTCCGCGCGGTCCCCGCAGGCGGTGATGATCCGTTCGATACTGTCGAACGGGTCGGGCGAATTCAGCGGCACCTCGATCCGTGTGATACCGGCTGCGATCAGGGTTTCGGCGATGTCCACGGCCTCGGGCGGCGTCAGGCCGCGAAGAATGGCGATCAGGTTTCGGCTCATGTCGTCTGGCCTTTCATCTGGTGGTAGGCGGCGGTCAGTCCGCGCAGGGTGGCGGTTTCGGCGTCGATACGGGACACCTCGGCCCCGGCGGTGGTCAGGGCGCGGGCATAGCTGTCGGAAAGTCCGCTGGCCCCCAGTATCGCGACGGGCCGTCCGTCCCACTGGCCGCGCATTACGCCAACTTCGGACCCGATGAGCAGGCCGGAAAGGCGCGCCGTCGCCTTGTCCGGCCCGGTTCCGTGGAGGAGCGCACTGGCGCGAATGCCAAAGAGCGAGGGGGTCAGGGCGCCGGGTTGTGACAGGGCTTCGGCGACGGCCGTGTCGAAGACCGCGGCGTCCCAAGATGCGCGGTCCACCGAATGGCGCAGCACGGATGACCCGGCGAGCAGAGCGAACAGCTCTCCAGTCATGCAGGTGGCAAAGGACAGGACCTGACCGTCCTTGATCCGGGCCCATTTGCAATGGGTTCCGGGCAGGCAAAGCATACCGTCGAACCCGGGGTCGGTAGCCAGAAGACCGGCGATCTGGGTTTCTTCGCCGCGCATCACATCGGCGGGCTGTTGCTGGCTCATGCCGGGAAGGATAAAGACGGAAAGACCTGCGCCTACGTCCGATACGCGGAGGGCCAATTTGCCATCGACGGGGACACCGGGCACGGTCAGATAGGCCGCCTCTGCCCAGCCTTGTCGCGCCCCGACCATGCCGCAGGCGATGACGGGCAGATCGCCCCCACGCCAGTCGGCCAGCACGGGCGCAAGGCAGGCCCGCAGGGTGTCTTCGAATGCCGCGCCGGAAAGGCCGGCGGCCCCGCGCGGATCGTTGATCGCGGCAATGACCGCATCGTCCGGGCCCATGACCCAGAGCCGCAGGTTCGAGGAGCCCCAGTCCGCCGCCACCCATTGCGTGTCGGACAGGTCAAGTTCTGGCATGGGCGGTTTCCTCAATACTGGGGGTTGTGCCAATTGGCGCAACCGTAAGTCGCAGCGTCACGGCCATATGGGCGCCCGGAGCGAGCAGGGAAAGGCCGTCTTTGCCCGGATGCAGTTCGCCGCTCACATGGCTTTGCGGCTCCAGCGCAAATCTGTCCAGCCCGGGATCGGTATACAGCATCAAAGCTGTTGCGCCAGTGGCTGCCATGTGGATGTCCACCCCGTCCGAGGGCTGTCGGATCAGGGCGTGCCCGGTCCAGTCCGAATAGCACTGGTTGTGCCAGACATGGGGCAGGGGGCGCGGCTTGACCCAGCTCTTGGCCCTCTGAACGGGTTCACGGCGGGTTGGCAGATGATCCGGCCCCTCCCGCCAGACATGCCCGGCTGAAAACTGCAGCTGCGTGTCCGGGCGATGCGGAAAGTAGGGATGCAGTCCCAGCCCGGTCAATGTTGCCGTATCGCCCGCGTTGCGCGCAGACAGGGTCATGGCGAGGCCCGTGCAATCGAGGGCGATATCATAGGTGAGATCCAGCCTGAGACCATGATCGCGCAAGGGAAGGGCCATCCGGCAGGAGGCATCGGTCTGCTGCGTGACGACCCAGGGCCGCTGCCACGCCCAGCCATGCAGGCAAAGCGGGTCAGGGGTGTTGGGCGCAAGCTGCACCTCCCGATCTGCGACAGTCAGCCGGTTATCGCGCGCCCGGTTGGCAAAAGGTGCCATGGGGAAAAGCGCAGACTGTCCAGCATCCGGCCCTCCGTCCCCTGTTGCAAGGATCGGCACCGAACAATTGTCGCGGATCAGGTCGAGCCGCCGGATCGCGGCGCCATGATCCGGATCGAGGGACAGATGAAATGGCCCTGCAGACAGCTCAGCCATGGGACCTGGAATTGACCTGCACGGCCGGCATCACGACGGGTCCTTTCGGATACCCCGTTGTTCGGCTGCAACGCGGGCGAGGTCCTGCGCAGCCACGGATATCAGCTCTGTCATCAACTCGCGGGATTTGTCGGCCTGTCGCATCCGGATGGCCTCCAGCACCGCGCCATGGGTGTCCAGCGAGGCCGAGAAATTCTCGGATGCCTGAGCGGTTATGCGGAAACTCATGCGGAGGGCCGATCCGATCACGGCGCCAAAATTGGCGAATATCTCGTTCTTGGAGGCCATCAGGATCGACAGGTGAAAGGCTTCGTCGGCGCCCACTGTCGCGTCCAGGTCCAAAGCCTGACTGTCACACATGCGGTCATAGGCTTCCTGCATGCGGCCAAGATCCGTGCCGTCTGCCCGCAGCGCGGCCATTTCCGCCGCGGCCGGTTCGATGACCTGCCGCGCCTCGGTCAGGGCACGGATAAAGGCGACATCGGGGGGCAGGCTTTCCCGCCAGGCCAGGATATCGCTGTCGAGATGGTTCCACTGTTCCGACGGCAGAACCACGGTGCCAATCCGTGGCCGGCTTTCGATCAGCCCCTTGCCGGCCAGCATGCGCACGCTTTCGCGCAGGGCGGTTCGGCTGACATCCATCTCCTGACCCAGTTCGGCTTCGGTTGGCAGGCGGGCGCCCGGGGCGAATTCGCCCGAAAGAATGCGCCGCGCCAGGGTGCTCGTCACCATTTCCCGCTGACGCGGGGTTGCGCTGCGCATTGCCTTTGCCCGTTCGCCTGCCATTCGCGCCTCAGTTCTTGTTCAGACGGTATTCTGCCAGAAATACCGCGAGGATCAGAAGCGTCCCCTTGGCCAGCATCTGGTAGAATGTCGGAACGGCGGTCAAGATCATACCATTGTTCAGCACCCCGATGATCGCCACGCCCAGAAGCGCGCCGACAACCGTGCCACGTCCGCCCTGCATCGCGCAGCCGCCAAGGAAGGCCGCCGTGATCGCCTCAAGCTCAAGCCCGTCCGAACCCGAGATCGGCTGGCCCGACCCGGTGCGCGCAGCCAGAAGAATGCCGCCGACGCCCGCCATGATACCCGAGACGACATAGATCGCGACCCGGTAGCGCGGGATGTTGAGCCCCGAGAGGCGCGCCACGATCGGATTGCCGCCGATGGCGTAATAGTTCCGCCCGACGATGCTTTTGTGCATGAAGACATAGAACCCGATGGCTACGGCCACGAGGATCCAGAGCGGCACCGGAAGCCCTATGATCCGCCCCGTCCCGATCCAGCGAAACGCATCATTGAAGATCGAGATCGACTGGCCATTCGACAGGATAAACGCGATGCCGCGAAAGATCGCCATGGTGCCAAGCGTCACGATCACGGCGTTGATCCGGCCGTAGGTCACGAGGATACCATTCACCAGACCGGCGAGCGCGCCCACGGCGATGCCGGCAATGATGCCGATGCCGGCCGCATCGGTCGCCTGGATCGTCATGGCGGTTGCGACCGTGGTCAGCCCGACGATTGAGCCGACGGAGATATCCAGCCCGCCAGACACGATCACCCCGGTCTGAGAGATCGCCAGCACGCCAAGGATGGCGACGCCCATGCCGATATTCAGCAGGTTACGGGTGGAAAAGAACACGTCTCCGCGCAGCGTGCCGAAGATCACCAGCAGGCCGACAAGCGCGACCAGCAGGCTGATGTTATGGATGCCGATACGTTCGACAATGCGGTGGACCGAAATGCCGGCCCGGTCGGGGGTTGCTGTCTGGGCGGTCATGCGCCGGCTCCTTCCATATGTCTTGTCGCTGCGGACTGGCCATGCGGGATGGCCGCCTGCAGAACGGTTTCCTCAGTTGCGTCGCTGCGGTCGAAATGCGCGCGGATCCGTCCGTCGGACATGACAAGCACGCGGTCCGAGAGGCCAAGCAGTTCCGGCATCTCGGAGGAGATCACGATCACGCCCAGCCCCTGCTCATCCGTGAGCTTGCGGATCAGGTCGTAGATCTCGGATTTGGCGCCGACGTCGATGCCGCGGGTCGGCTCGTCCAGGATCAGCACCTTGAGGTCGCAGGCCAGCCAGCGGGTCAACACGACCTTCTGCTGGTTCCCGCCCGACAACGAGGTGATCGGCGCATCGAGGGACGCGGCCTTGAGCCGCATCTGCCCGGAGATGCCCGAGATCAGGTCAAGCGCCTTGGACCGGCTGAAGAACCCACCGCTGGAGACTTTCTGCGGCACGCAGAGGACCGCGTTTTCGAGGATGGTCTGAAGGAGGAGGAGCGCCTCGTCCTTGCGGTCCTCGGGTGCAAAACCGATCCCCGCAGCGATGGCCGCCGCCGTGTCACCTGACGGCAGGTCGACGCCGTCGATCGTCACGCGCCCGGCGGTACGCCGGTGAAATCCGAAAACGCCCTTGGCCAGTTCCGACCGACCCGCACCGATCAGACCGCCGATGCCCAGCACCTCGCCCTTTCTCAGCTCGAAGGTGATGTCGTGGACATGCTCCGTCGTCATGCCGTCGACTGTCAGCACCACCTCGCCGGTGGACGGGTCGCGGTCCGGGAACATGTCCGACAGCGGACGGCCGACCATCATCCGGGTGATCTGTTGTTCTGTCACACCTTCCGCCGGCAGATCGTCGACAAGTGTCCCGTCGCGCAGCACGACCACGCGGTCGGCAAGTTCGGTGATCTCGGGCAGGCGGTGCGAGATATAGATGATGCCGACGCCGTCATCGCGCAGCCGCCGGATAATCCCGAAGAGCCGCCCGGATTCCTCGTCGGTCAAAGATGACGTCGGTTCGTCAAAGGCGATCATCCTGCCGCCCGCCTGCACCGCGCGCATGATCTCGATCATCTGCCGTTGCGCGGGGCCGAGGCCGCTGCACATCTGGCGGGGATGAAGCTCTTTCGCCATGCCGAACGTTTCCAGCAGCTCTGCCGTCCTGGTATGGAGCGTCGACCAGTCGAGGAAGTATTTGGCCTTGCGGGGCAGCGTCCCGGCAAAGATGTTCTCGGCCACGGTCAGGTCCGGGACGATTTCCGGTTCCTGATGGATGACCCGGATCCCGGCGGCATGCGCCTCTTTCGGCTGAGCGAAGCGGCACTCCTGCCCCTCGATCAGAATGCGGCCACGGGTCGGAGGGAAGACACCCTCGAGCAGGCGCATCAGGGTCGATTTGCCCGCGCCGTTTTCACCAACCAACGCCAGCACCTGTCCGGCGCGAACGTCTATGGAAATGTCCGTCAGGGCGTGGACCGGTCCGAAATGCTTGGTCAGCCCCTCGGTTTTAAGAAATGGGGTGGTCATGTGATCCTCCCGTATATGGGTGGGGGCCGGGCGGGGTATCGCCCGGCCCGGCGGCTCAGTTACAGAGCCGGTCCTTGTACTCGCCGAAATTGTCCATCGTGATGAATTCGGGATCGGAATAGGTGGCCGCTGGAAGGGCGGTGCCGTCCTTGATCGCGGCCAGCAACAGCGCGACTGCATCCCGCCCATGATTTTCCGAATTCAGCCACATCGTGCCCTTGTAGGCAGAGGCGCGACCGTTGCCGAAAGCGTCGCAGGCGCGGCTGCCGTCGATACCAATGCCGATGCCCGTTTCGGCCGGATAGCTGGAATTTTCCATGGCCCGCGCGGCGCCAAGCACACCATCGTCATTACAGGCGTAGAAAATCCAGTTCTCGTACTGCGGATTGGCGGTGAGTGTCGTGGTCATGACGTCGATGGCGTTGACCATCGTGTTGTCATAAGCGGCGCGGACGATCTGATCTTCGGTCAGGTCGGAATTTGCCAGAAGCGCCTTTTCCGCCCCGCCGTTGCGCTGCATGCAGGTGTCGGCCTTGCGATCCTCGATCGAGACGATGCCGACCGATCCCTTGTCCCAGCCCGCCGCCTTGTAAAAGTTTGCGAGCTCCTCGCCGACCCGCTCGCCGATGGCAAAGGCGTTCAGCCCGACATAGGGCACGGGATTGCCGGCCTCGTCCAGAATGTCGTCATCCACGGCGACCAGCGGCACACCGGCCTCTGCCGCGCGTGCTGCAACGACCGGCCCAAGTGCACGGTCCGGCACGACAATTGCGATCCCGTCGACCCCGTCGCCGATCATGGTGTCGAGCGTCGTGATCGTCAGGTCAGCATTGAACTGCACGTCCTGGCTGACAAAACCGGCGCCGCCCGCCTTGGCGGCCTCTGCTGCGCCGGCCACTTCGGCAACGAACCAGGGGTGATCGCCCATCTTGTTGATGTAGCCGATCTTGATGTCGTCCGCCTGTGCCGCGAACGGCATCAGAACCGCGGCTCCAAGCGCGGTAAGGGTCAGGTATTTCATGGTTTCTCCTCCCATTTGAAATCTCAGTCGTGAAAAAGCGCGGAGCGGCCCCCGTCGATGGTGATCGTTTCCGCATTGATGAACGTCGCCTCGTCCGAGGCGAGGAAGACGGCGGTCATCGCCACCTCTTCGGGTCGCCCGATCCGTTTCGGCGGATGCAGGTCTTCGGCCTTGCGTCGCTCTGCCTCCGGATCGTCGAACCCGGCCCAGTAGGCGCGGGCGATATCGGTATCGACATAGCCCGGCGCGATGGCATTCACCCGGATCCCCTCGGCCGCGTATTCGATGCCAAGCGACCGGGTGAGACCGATCAACCCGTGTTTCGCGACAGGATACGGGAACGTATGGGGAATGATCTTGAACCCATGGGTGCTGGCGATATTGACGATGGCCCCGCTGCCTTGGGTGCGCATACCGGGCAAGACCGCTTCGGACATGGCCCAGCAGGCTTCGAGATCGAGCGCCATGCAGCGGGCCCATTCCGAGCGCGGCATCTCATGCGGGCGGTGAAAGACATTCGCCCCGGCATTGTTGACCAGAATGTCGACCCGACCGTATCGCTCAAGTGTCGCAGCGACGGTGGCGTCGATGTCCGATTGTTTGGTCACGTCGCACCGACAGAAGAGGCCAGCGGTCTCCTCAGCTACTGCGGTCCCGGTCTTCTCGTTGATCTCGGCCACGACGACCGTCGCGCCTTCGCGGGCAAAAGCACGCGCAATGGCGGCCCCGATGCCCTGTCCGGCACCGGTGATCAGGGCCACCTTGTCCTGAAGACGTCCGGTCATCGCGGTCACCAGTCCACAACCGTGCCATCGGCGAGCACGGCGTTGCGGGTGTGCAGAACCTCCTGCTGGAAGGGATGCGCGGCGATTTCCGTTTCGTCGACGTCCAGACCGAGGCCCGGTTTTTCCGGCCGGTCCCACCGTCCGGGCACCTTGTCGATTGGCCACTGAACCACGGAGTCGTACCACGGCACAGCGCCGACCATTTCTTCCTGAATGATGTGGTTCGGGGTCGAGATACCGAAGTGCAGCGCGGCGATCCCGGCAATCGGCCCCAAGGGGTTATGCGGTGCCACGCCGATCCCGGCGGTTTCGCACATAGCGGCGATTTTCTTGGTTTCCCAAAGCCCCCCGGCATGCACGATATCAGGCTGAGCGATATGGAACGCCCCGGCCTTCAGCGCCGTGTCGAAACCCGCCCGCCCGACGATGCGCTCACCCGCCGCAATCGTCACGGGCGAGGTCCGGGTAAGTTCGGCCAGCGCATCGAGGTTCTCTGGCGGCACGGGTTCCTCCGCAAAGAGGATCCGCGAAGGCTCCAGTACCTTCAGGAATTCCCGTGCAAGCGAGGCCGACGCGGGCCGGCCGTGGAAGTCGACCATGATGTCGATGTCAGGACCGACCGCGGACCGAAGCGCCGCCATGCTTTCCCCGACCTGATCAATCGCGCGGTTTGGCGCGATGTAATGCGCGTAGGGGATCGAAACGACCTTCACCGCACTATACCCCGCCTGAACAACCGCCCGCCCACGTTCGGCCAGCTCATCCGCACCATCGGTTTCATAGACCGAGGTCATATTGCCCATGCCGAGATGCGTGTAGGTTCTGAGATGATCGCGCACTTGCCCGCCCAGCAGCCGCCAGACAGGGGTGTTGAGCGACTTGCCGAGGATATCCCAAAGCGCGATCTCGATCCCGCTGATCGCTGACATGCCAATCACACCCATGCGCCAGAACCCGTGCCGGGTCATGATCTGATAGCATTGCTCAATGTCGCGCGGGTCCTGACCGACAAGCAAGGGTTCGATGTCGGCAATCGCTCCGGTCACCGCGCGGGTCTTCCATTCGAGCGTGGCCTCACCCCAGCCGATCAGGCCCGGAACATCCGTCTCGACCCGGACGAAAACCCAGTTCCGCATCTCCGCGTTGCAGATGATCGCCGAGACCCTGGTGATCTGCACGATGATTCCTCCCAATTTGTAGTATTATTAATTCTGAGCGCGGAGACCTGTCAAGCCTGAGCGCTGTGCATGGCGTGATGTCTGGACGTGCTTGCGCCGGGTGCAGGCGGTGACCCGGGCGCTGTCTTTTGGCTGACGAACAAGTCCGGGAGAGCACTGACAGGAACAGATAAATCTATATATCAATGACATGCACGGGTTTCTCTGCCTGCAACCCACACTTCATTGCATCTGAAAAGGTTGTCGCGACGGCTGACCGAAGACCAGGTTGCAGCACCCGACAAAGCAGAGTGTTGCATAGGCACCTGAGCGACGGGCATTCATAGCCGTAGCTTTTTGATCATGAGGTTACTGACGAAGGTCATGCCCGCAGATCGGTATCGCAGAAGGTCGCGGACAGTTGCGCCTTTCATGGCGTCCAGTAGGCGCACATCCGCCCGGTTTTCAGGGTCAGAGCCTGCATTTCGCAGAGATTTCACGCGCTACGCCGGAAATCTGAAGCTGAAGCTGCAACAGGCGTTCGTTGTCGGTCTTGTCGGCACTGACAGAGGCACCGACGGAGCCGATGACCGCGCCGGCCTTTTCGCGTATCACGCAGGCGATCGCGACCTCGTTGTCCCGGAACTCCCTGTCTTCAACGGCAAATCCGTGCCGCCGGATCTGGCGGAGACTTTCCACCAGCTCTCCCAGAGACGTAATAGTCCGCCCGGTAAGACGGGGCAGGCCATGGTCGGCGACGACCCGCGCAATCTCTGGCTCCGGCAGCCAGGCGAGGATTGCCTTGCCAAGCGCGGAGGCATGGGCCGCGTCGCTGATTGAACCGCCGCCGCCGGCCTCTCCGCTCTGTTCAAAGAGGGTGGAGAGCTCGGTGCCCTCAAAGGCGGCAAGACGCACGGTTGCGCCGGTTTCCTGGGCGAGACGGTCGAGATATGGCCGCGCTTCGCGCACCAGATCGAACCGGGCGCCGCGCATAGAGGCGATGTCCGATATCCGGGGGCCGAGGAAATAGGCGCGGGGGCGATCCAGCTTGGCCACGTATCCCCGCCGCAGCAGCGTGTTCAGGAGGTGATGGCAGGTCGACAGCTTCAGGTCTGTCATACGTGCGATGTCCTGCAGGCGCAGCTCGTGCTTGGCCTCCGCCAGTGTCTCCAGGAGCGTTATCGCACGGTCGACGGCTTGCACGGTTGTCTGATCGCCTTTGTCGCCAGGCGCCTGCCAGCCGGAGACGGTCTGCGGCGTATGAGCATCCTCCATGGAGACCTGCGTCCGGGTATTGGTGATATCGGCCGGTTCAAGCCGGTGCTGCACCAGATTCTGATACTCGTCGTCCATGCCGCTCCCCGGCTCGATCCCTGCAGAGTCAATCATGATTGGTCGCGGCCTCCGGCGCAATGCGTGAGGCGAGTGTTACAAAAAGCGCCAACGCGGTCATTCCCGCCCCGAGTGCCATGACGCCTGTCCAGCCGAAATAGTGCCAGGCCTGCGCGCCTGCAAAGGTGCCAAGAGCAGCGCCGCCGAACCGGATCACCATATAGATTGTATTAAGCCGGTTGCCCGCGGCGGGATCGAGACGCAGAACCTCGGACATCGATGTCACATGGCCGACCTGCATGCCCAGATCGAGCAATACGATCGCGGGAATCAGCCAGACGAGGGTCCCGCCGCCCAGTCCCATCAGCAGAAATGAAAAAGCCATCAGCGCGCCACTTGCGGAAATGATCGTGCTCGCGCTCAGCCGGTCCGACAGGCGTCCGGCCATGGGGGCCGCCAGGACGCCGGCGGCACCGATCAGGGCCAGCAGACCGACAATGACCGTCGCCTCCCCGGTCATAGAGCGTTCGACATGGAACACGAGGGTGGTCCAGAACATTGCAAAAGCCCCGAACTGCAGGGCGGCGACAAAGGCCAGCAGTCGCAGACGGCCGTATCTGAGAAAAAAATCTGCAAGGCTACGGATCAGGCCGACATAACTGCCGCGAAATGTCGGTTCCATACGGGGAAGCGACCGTTGTAACAGCACCAGCAGCAGGATCATCATCGCGGCCGCCATCAGGTAGACCGCCCGCCAGCCGAAAAGCCCGCCGAAGATGCCGCCGACAAACCGTGACAGGATGATCCCCAGCAACAGCCCGCCCATGACAAAGCCGACCGCCCGACCTGACTGTCCTTTCGGCGCGAGGCGCGCGGCAATGGGAGGCAAAAACTGCGGCACGACGCTGGAGAACCCGACAAGGAAGCCGATGAAGACCAGCGCGGGGAAGGTCGGGGCAAGTGCGAACCCGGTCAGCATGGCGCAGGAGGTCACGAGCAAAATCGAGAGAATCCTGCGTCTTTCGATCATGTCCCCCAGAGGCAACAGAAACAGCAGGCCAAGCGCATAGCCAATCTGGGTCAGGGTGGCGATCAACGCCGCCGCGCGTTCGCTGCGCCCTGTATCCTGCGCAATCTCTGCCAGCAGGGGCTGGTTGTAATAATTGTTCGCGACGACCACACCTGCGGTAATCGCCATCAACCAGACCAGCCTGCGGAATGCCCTGTCCGGGTGCTGCGTCTCACCAGGCAATGTCAGGATACCCCGCATCGGCCATCAGGCGCGGTCCCCGTTCGGCGATCTCTTTCCGCGCGGTGCCAGCCGCCGCGGTATCCAGGATCATCCCGTGGCGCTTGCGAAGGATACCGTCGATCATGACGGTATCGACATTGCCGGGATGGGCGAACATGACCACAGCGTTTTCCGGGTTCAGTGCGGGCCCCATGTTCCAGTCGTCCCGACGCAGCAGAACGATATCCGCCTTTTTGCCCGGGGTGAGGGAACCGATCATATGTTCCATCCCCAGCACGCGGGCATTGTTGAGTGTCGCCCATTTCAGAGCATCGCCCGTAACGATCTTTTCCTTCTGATAGACGCCGCCGCCGGTTCCGATCGTTTTGAGGTTCTCCGCCTCAAAGGCCGCGGCCTCGGGATTGGACCCTTCTTCCAGCTCTCGCTGGGTCTGGACGTTGCGGTAAAACCGGTCGGCCTGCAGCGAGAGTCGCATCGTCTCGAACATGGACCCGGTCACGCCGACCTCGCTGTCATTGGCGACCGACGGCCGGCCGCCCTGATCCGCGACGCGCCCGATCAGCGGCGGAACACCATGGCCGCGCAGCTCGGCAGGCGGCGTTGCGGTGATCGTGCAGCCTGCGTCAACAAGCGCCCGGATTTCTGCATCGGAAATATAGTTGGCATGAACAGCATTATGCCCCTCTGGCAGAAGTCCTTCCTTCTGCAGGTCGAGATATCCGCCCGGGTTCAGGCGGTTGCGGCGGCCCCAGACATGGGCGGAGGTGATCAGCCCCGTCTCTTTTGCCAGTGCGAAATCCTGCCGGCAGACGTCGATGGTGGAATAGTCGGGCCCCAGCACGCACATGGCCAGAGAGAGCAGCCCGTCATCCGAGGCAAAGCGCCCCTTGCGCAGCCGCTCGATCTCTTCGCGTGGATGCGGGATTTCGGAGAAATGCGGATCGCCCGGTTTCGGCTTGGGCTTGACTGTGCCATGCCCGAAGAGGGCCCGGACGCCGCTGGCCGCGAGCCCGTCAATGGCCGCATCCGTATGCGCGGGCGTCGGGTTGTTGTGGCACCAGTCAAACACTGTGGTTGTGCCTGCATCGATCTGTGACAGCCCGCCCGCCAGTTCGGAATAATACAGATCCTCCGGCAAGAACCGCGGCGCTGCACCCGCGTGCAGGTAATTATAGTAGTCTGCCCCGCCGAAGTTCGACCCGATGCCCCGGATAACCGTTTGCCAGAGGTGGTTGTGAGCATTCACCAGACCCGGCATTGCAATCATGCGTGCGCCGTCGATTACCTCGGCATCCACTGTCCCGAGGTCGGGCGCAATGGCCGCGATCCGGTCACCCTGTACCAGAATATCGCCGCGCGACAGGTTCCCGATCCCGGGGTCGACGGAGACGATCGCGGCACCTTTGATCACATAAGCGGACATCAAAGTCTCTTTTCATAATATAGAATAAATTCGCGAAGGCCGCGGCATATTTCGACTATTGATCGTGCCAAATGCCGCCGCAAGGGGGAAATCCGATATTTTTTTCATGAAACTCGTTGACTTCACGGTTTCCTTCCAGAGATGCTGAAAATACGAACAACAACTCTTCAGTAATATGAAAAATTGGGTGAGACATGTTAGCTTTTGCGATGCGACGGTTCGGACTGACGGTTCTTGTCCTGATCAGCGTCTCGATCATTACCTTTGCGCTCGTGCGGCTGGCAGGTGATCCGGCGGTGGCGCTGGCAGGGGCGGAAGCCTCTTCGGAGGAAATCGAAGCGGTGCGGCTCGCCTACGGGTTCGACCGGCCGCTGCCGGCACAATATTTCAGCTGGCTGGGCGATGTGATGAAGGGCGATCTGGGCTTTTCCAACATTCTGCAGCGCCCGGTGATGGATGTCGTGATGGAGCGTCTGCCGGTCACGGCCAAGCTTGCCGGGCTGTCGCTGATCTTTGCGCTCGTGCTGGCTGTGCCGCTGGGCGTTATTGCAGCGGCGCGACGCAACACGGTGATCGACCGGATTGCCCTGTCTATTGCGGTCGTTGGTCAGGCCCTGCCCAATTTCTTCTTTGCGCTGCTCCTGATCCTCGTCTTCGGAGTGATGTTCCGCTGGCTGCCCATCTCTGGCGACACGTCTTTTGCGCATTACATCATGCCGTCCATTGCGCTTGGCTATTTCTCTACCCCTGCGATCATGCGGCTCACCCGTGCAGGCATGATCGAGGTGCTGGACAGCGATTATATCCGCACCGCCCGCGCCATGGGGCTGCCGCGGTGGAAGGTCATATTCAAACACGCCATGCGCAATGCGCTGATCCCGGTGGTGTCCCTGACGGCCGTTCAGATGGGGTTCATGCTGTCCGGTTCGATCATCGTGGAGAGCGTGTTTTCCATGAACGGGATCGGGCGGCTTGGCTGGCAGTCGATCCAGCGCACCGACCTGGAGGTGATGCAGGCGCTCGTCCTCATCATTTCTGTTATCTACCTCGCCCTGAATTATTTTGCCGACCTGCTCAACGGCCTGCTCGACCCGCGTCTGCGGGTGCAGTGACGGCATGGAGACCAAAGACCCTATGACCGCGACCGAGACTTTGAATACCCAGACGCCCGCCTTGTCCCCGGCCGTGCCGGAGCGACCCCAGTCCGACACGCTGCGCCGGGCGCGAGGGCATGCCGGCCTGCTGATCGGAGGCGCTGTGCTGCTGCTGATCGTGCTCATGGCGCTGGCCGCACCATTGCTGGCTCCACATGACCCCTACACCCAATCCCTGACCGAACGCCTGATCCCGCCCGTCTGGTCAGCCGACGGCAGCTGGGAACATCCGCTGGGCACTGATGCGCTTGGCCGCGATTACCTGTCACGGATGCTTTACGGGGCGCGGATTTCCCTTTTGATCGGGTTTGGCGCCACGGCCATCGCCGCCGTGATCGGCACGACAATGGGGGTGCTGGCCGGCTATTTCGGCGGCTGGGCGGATTTCGTGGTCAGCTTCGTTACCAATGTGCGGCTCGCTCTGCCGGCCATGCTTGTGGCGCTGGTGGTGGTGGCGCTGGTTGGCGGGTCGCTGACCGTGGTGATCTGGACGCTGGGCCTGCTGGTCTGGGACCGGTTCGCCGTGGTCATGCGGGCGGCAACGCAACAGATCAGAACGCTCGACTACCTGTCTGCGGCACGGGCGGCCGGGGCCTCGGTGCCGCGCATTCTGCTGTCCGAAGTCGTGCCGAATATCATGGGCGCGCTGATCGTCGTGGCCACGCTGGAAATCGCGCAGGCCATCCTGTTCGAGGCCGCCCTGTCCTTCCTCGGCCTTGGCGTGCAGCCGCCGACGCCGTCCTGGGGGCTGATGATCTCCGAAGGGAAAAGCCAGATGTTCTTCCGGCCCTGGATCATCGCCATTCCGGGAACGGCGCTGTTCATCCTCGTCCTCGCGATCAATCTGCTGGGCGACGGTATCCGGGATGTCACCGCACCGGAGGGCCGGGCATGAGCCTTTTGAACGTAGAGAACCTGACCATCGATATCCCCGGATCGCGCGGCATTCTGCATGCGGTGCGCGGCGTGAGCTTTTCGGTCGAAAAGGGAGAGACGCTCTGCATTGTCGGCGAATCCGGCTGCGGCAAGTCCCTGACCTCGCATGCGCTGCTGGGACTGAGCCCGCGGGTGGCAAAGGTAAAGGCCGATGCGCTGTCCTTCGATGGAACCGATCTGCGGACGCTGAAGGAGAGGCAGTGGCAGGGGCTGCGCGGACGCTCAATGTCGATGATTTTCCAGGACCCGATGACCTCGCTCAATCCGAGCTTCACCATCGGGTCGCTGCTGGAAGAGGTCTACCTGCGCCATTTTCCCGTCAAACGGGCGGAAGCACGGGCAAAGTCGGTGGAGATGCTGAAAAAGGTCGGCATAGCCAATGCAGAGGAGCGGCTGACGCAATATCCGCACCAGCTATCGGGGGGGTTGCGTCAGCGCGTGATGATCGCGATGGGGCTGATCTGTGGCCCGGACCTGCTGATTGCGGATGAACCGACCACCGCGCTCGACGTCTCCATCCAGCTACAAATCCTGCGCCAGCTGCAGGACTTGAAGCGTGACATGGGGCTGGGCATTCTCTTCATCACCCACGACCTCGGTCTGGTGGCGCGTTTCGCAGACAGGGTCGCTGTCATGTATGCCGGGCGGATCGTGGAAACGGCGCCGGTGGACGAGCTTTTCGCGCGGCCCTGCCATCCCTATACCCGCGCGCTGATCAACTGCATTCCTGTCCCCGGACGGACGAAACCGGGCGAGCCGCTAGGTGCGATCCCCGGCGTGGTGCCCTCGCTGATCGGGCCGCAGCAGGGCTGCGCCTTCCGGGACCGCTGCGCCGCGGCCTCCCCGATCTGCGCGACCGAGGCCACGCGGCGGCGCGATGCGGCGAGCCATATCTATGAATGCAACTTCACCCCGGAGGAGACGGCCGCATGAGCGATATCCTGTTGAGTGCACGCGACATCCGGCGCGACTTCTCTGTCTCCGCCGGTTTCGGCAAGCGCAAAAGGCTGGTGCAGGCGGTGCGGGGCGTCAGCCTTGATGTGCCGCGGGGCGGCGTGCTGGGGATCGTCGGTGAGTCGGGCTGCGGAAAGTCCACGCTGGCCAAGATCCTGCTTGGGCTGGATGACCCGACGGCGGGGGAGGTGCTGTTCCAGGGGCAGCCGCTCTCGGGCATGTCCCGCATGACCCGTGCGGCCCATATCCAGCCGATCTTCCAGGACCCCTACCTGTCGCTGAATCCGCGCAAGCGTGTGGAGACGATCATCGGTCTGCCTTTGCGCGTCGCCGGTATCGCAGAGCGCGAGATCCGTCAGCGTGTGCATGAGATGATGGAAATGACCGGCCTGCCCACGCGGCTGGCGGGGGTTTTCCCCAGTCAAATGTCGGGCGGCCAGCGGCAGCGGGTGGCGATTGCCCGTGCCCTGATCTCCCGCCCCGAGCTGGTGATCTGCGACGAGCCGACTTCGGCGCTCGATGTGTCGATCCAGGCGCAGATCCTGAATCTTCTGCAGGAGCTGCGGCAGGAGCTGGGCCTGACCTATGTGCTGATCTCCCACAATCTCGCGGTTGTCGAACATATCGCGACGGAGGTGATGGTGATGAACCGGGGCGAAGTGGTGGAACACCGGCCCACGGCCGCGCTTTTTGCCGCGCCGGAGAGCGCTTACACCCGGATGCTGCTGGCCTCCGTCCTGACGCCGGAGCCCGGAAAGGGTCTCCCCGAGATTTCCTACGATGCAGCCTGACCCCGGAAGGAGACCCCTATGACCGCTCTGCGCAAAACCTTTCTCGCCGGTGCCGCCGCCTTTGCCCTGACCGGGCCGGTGGTCGCGGGACCTGATAACAATTCGCTGGTCTGGTCGACTGACCGGGAGATCAGCGTGCCCTTCGTCTGGTGGGATACCGTCAGCGAAATGGGGGCAATGATGTACCACATCTATGACACGCTGGTGTATCGCAATCCCGAAACGATGGAATACGAGCCCCTGCTGGCCACCGGGTGGGACTGGATCGACGACACCACGCTGGAACTGACCCTGCGCGAGGATGTCACCTATCATGACGGCAGCGCGTTCAATGCCGATGATGTTGTGCGCAGCTATACAGAGCTGCTCAAGCCCGAGACCGGCGTCGTCAATGCGAGCCTGATCACCTGGATGGAGTCGGTGGAAAAGGTTGATGATTTCACCATTCGTATCCATATGGCCAAGCCCTTTCCGCCGGCACTGGAATTCCTGTCTGGCACGCGGCTTGCCGTGCCTGCGGCGGAGGTCTGGGACAATCTGCCGGCCAAACCCGATGGCACGCCGGACTTCGCGCAGATGCCCTCTATCGGCACCGGGCCTTACCGGATGGAGAGTTTCACGCCGGGCGAGGGTCTGACCCTGACCCGCAACCCGGGTTACTTTGACGGGCCGAAGGGCCAGCCGGCGATCGAGACGATCAGCTTCCGCACGATCCCCGATCAGGAGACGCGGGTGGCCGAGCTTATGGTGGGCGGCGTAGATTGGCTGACCGATCTGCCGGCCGATATGGTCGATCAGCTGGGGGCCGTACCGGGAGTGAAGACCGTTGCCGGGCCCGACATGCGGATTGCCTATCTGGTTCTGGACCGCACCGGGCGGCACGCCGGCACGCCGGTGGCCGATCTGAAGGTTCGCCAGGCCATAGCCCATGCCATCGACCGGGAGACCATCGCCCGGGAGATTGTGGGCCCGGCTGCGCAGGTGGTGAATGCCGCCTGTTATCCGACTCAGGTCGGCTGTACGGATGATGTGCCGCATTACGATTACGATCCGGAAAAAGCCAAGGCGTTGCTGGCCGAGGCAGGCTATCCGGACGGCATCACCATCGAGATGGGCGCCTATCGTGAGCGGCCCCATGCGGAGGCGGTCCTCGGGTCGCTGAGGGAATCGGGGATCAATGCTGAGATGACCTATCTGCAATGGTCCGGCCTGCGCGAGCGGCTGAAGGCCGGCGATATCGACATGGCGCTCCGGACATGGGCGTCGTCCGGGCTGAACGACGTTTCGGCCATCGCCTCTGTCCTTCTCAAGATGGGGCCGGACGATCTGTGCCAGTCGCCGGAGATCAAGGCCTTGCTCGACAAGGGCGACAGCACCATCGATCCAACGGCGCGGGCCGCTGTCTACAAGGAGGCGCTGACCATGGTGGCAGAGGAGGTCTGCTGGATACCGCTCTTTTCCTATTCCAAGGTTTATGCGACGCAGGACAGGCTGGATTTTTTCCCGACGGCAGACGGGTTCCCGTTGTTTTTCCTAGCAAAATGGGAAGAGTGACATTGCGCATTTGACCCAAAAGGCGCCTTCGGGCGCCTTTTTTGTTGGTCGCGACATTTGGCGGGCTGTGGCGCCGCGGGGGGATTTTGCATCCCCCCGCCCCCCCTGCAGGATATTTTCGGCAAGAAAAAAGGGGGCAGGGCCGGGATCAGATCGAAATGGGATAGGCCGCGAAGAGGCGTTTGGCTGAGGCAGCTTGCTCCTGGGCGATCCGCGTCATGTCCACGCCATGGACCCTGCCGCCGGACTTGCGGATCTGGCCGGCGATCATGACCAGGTCAATATCCGCGTTCTGGGCGAAATGCACGACCGTCTGTGCCGGGTCGACCGTTCCCATCATCGCCAGCGAATGGCGCCCGATGATGAGGAGATCTGCCTGTTTGCCGGGCGTGAGGGAGCCGATACGGTGATCGAGCCGGAGGGCGCGGGCATTGTCGATCGTGGCCCATTTCAAAGCTTCGATCGACGCGACAGGCGGTTCGGTAACGCGGGCGGTCGGCACCCCGACCTTGCGTTCCTTCACGTCCTCTTCTGCCAGAAGGCCATCGGCATGTTTGGTGTTGTAAAGCCGCGCGCCCATCAGCGAGGCGCGCATCGTGTCGAGCATCCCGCCGGTCAGATCGACCTCCGTATCCGGGCCGATGGAGGGGCGGCCACCCATGCGCAGGATGCGGGACACAAGCGGTTCTACCGGATGCGGCCCGAGTTCAACCGGCGGGGTGGAGGTGACGGTGGCGCCGTGGTCGAGGATCACGCGCAGTTCCTCATCGCCAATGTAGTTCGCGTGGACGATGTTGTGGTCCGGGCCCAGCAGGCCCTCGCGGGCGATGGTCATGTAGCCGTCGGCGACGAGGCGGTTCAGGCCCCAGATATGGGAGCTGGAGAGAAGGTCATAGTCCCGGGCCATACGGAAATCGTGGCGGCAGACCTCGATGCCGGAATAGTCCGGGCCGAGGATGCAGGCGGCGAGCGTCACCAGCGCCGCATCGTCGTGCAGACGGCCTTTGCGGAGGCGGTCGATCTCGGCCACCGGGTGGGGGATCGTGGAGAAATGCGGCTCGCCCGGCTTCGGCTCCGGCTTGACGGTGCCATGGCCGAAGACGGCGCGCAGTCCGGCCTCCTCAAGCGCGTCGATGGCCGCATCGGTATGGGCCGGCGTGGCGTTATTGTGGCACCAGTCAAAGAGCGTGGTGGTGCCGGCTTCGATCTGACTGAGCGCGCCGACAAGCGTGCCGATATAGGTGTCCTCAGGCGTGTAATGCGGCGAGATGCCAGCATGGACATGTTTGAAATAGCCGCCTGAGGGCCAATCCGCGGCAATGGCCCGGATCGCGCCCTGCCAGGTATGCAGATGGGCATTGACGAAGCCGGGCAGGACGATCCGGCCGTCGGCGTCGATGACCTCTGCATCCTCGGCTTCAATCTGGGGGCCGAGCGCGGCGATACGGTCATCCTCGATCAGGACATCGCCGGTGAAACTGCCGAGGCCGTCATCCATGGAGAGGATCTGGCCGCCCTTGATCAGGGTCTTCGTCATATTTTGGTCCTTCGGAATTGGGGCAGGGCGCCCGGAACGGGGCGCCCTCTATCCGCCTATCTGATGCGGTTCATTTCCAGCTGGAGAGGAAGAACAGCGGGAAGCCGTCGGCCGTGGCAAAGAATTCCAGATCTTCTCTATAGGCGTAGGGCTTGGAATGGGAATAGAGCGGCACCCAGCAAACCTCTTTTGCGACCTCTTCCAGCGCCTGCTTGTAGGTGGCATCGCGCATCTCGGGGTCGATGGTTGTGTCGGCCTTGTCGAGCAGGTCCTTGACCGTCTGGTTCTGGCAATAGTCATCCGGCGTCATCTTGAGCAGGACAGATGCAATGCCGGAGATATCGTTCAGCCCCGAAGACGCCCATCCGGTCTGCGCGACCTGCACCTTGCTATCGTTCATTTTCGAACGCAGCCCGGCCCATTGCAGCATGTTGATATCCGCATTGATGCCGACGTCGCGCAGGTTCCCGATGATCGCTTCCAGCAGGTAGCGGTCGCGGTAGGCATCGATGGTGATATTGATACCGTCACCATAGCCCGCCTCGGTCAGCAGTTCCTTCGATTTCGCGGGATCATAAGCATAGGGCTCCACCTCCTGGGAACAGCCGACCTGGGTCGGATAGCACCCGGCGTTCAGGACATTGGCAGCGGGGCCGACGAGGTTTTCCGCGATGCCCTTCTTGTCGATGGCATGGGCAATGGCCTGCCGGACCTTCAGATCGGCCACGGGCGTGTCGCCGGAGCGGCCGGTGGCATCGAGCATGAGATAAGAGATCCGCATGTCCGGCCCGTCGAGGACCTGCATACCCGGCACGCCGCGCAGATTGTCGACCGAGTCCTGCGTCAGGCCGGTCACCCAGTCGACCGAGCCGACCATGAGCTCTGCCACCGCGGTCTCCGGGTCGAGGATCGTCTTCATATGCAGGGTCTTGATCGCCGGCTGGCCCTTCGGTCCGTCGAAATATTCCTCGTTACGCTCGAGGATCATATCGCCGCCGGGTTGGAAGCTGACCATTTTGTAGGGGCCCGTGCCGATCACGGGCATATTGGCATAGTCCGGCTCTCCAGCGGCGTTCTTCGGCGGGTTTTCCCATACTTCGGAGGGCATGATGCCCATGCGGGTGCCGGAGAGGAATTCAAAGATCGCGGGGAAGGGTTTGGCCGTCGTGATGCGGACGGTCATATCGTCCACCTTTTCGACCTTGCTCATCCATTTCACGAGGCCCGCGTTCATCACGGCGGTCTCGGGGGCGATCAGATGGGAATAGCTGGAGACGACATCGTCGGCGCTGAAGGCGCTGCCATCATGGAAGGTGACACCGGGCCGCAGCTTGAATTCCAGTGTCAGGTCGTCGATCCGGGTCCATTCGGTGGCCAGCAGCGGCAGGTATTCCATGGTCTCGGGGTCGCGATAGACCAGTGTGTCGAAATAGTGGTGCTGCATGGCTGCGATATCGACGAGGTTCTCCCACCAGACGAGAGGAATATTGGCCTCGCGGTTCGTCACCCAGACAAGCGAGTCATCTGCCTTTCCGGCGATGGTCGGGGCTGCCATGAGGCTCATGGAGGCTGCGGCAACGGAGGCGAGGAGCAGATTTTTCATTGTGTCACGTTTTCCATATTATGAAATAATCGAGGAAGATTAATTTCATGATGATGAGGTAAACCGCATCTCGTCAATGAATTTCAGAAAAACCTAGAGAAATGCCTGAATTTATCTGCTCAAATTTTCCAACAATTCTATATTGTGAAAATATTTGCAACTTTGCGGCTGTTCGGGGCGGTTTCCCTTGCAATCCGGGACCAGACTGAGACTGCATCCCGCCCGGCGCGTAAGAATTGCCGCGGGCGCGTGACGCGCCTGCGGACTTGGCTGAAAGCCATCTCAGGAAACCTTCGGACCGCAAGCGCCGACAAAACCGAACACCAGCAAAAGCATCCTGTCGGACTGGCGGAGGGGTTGGCACTGTTGGGCGACTGGCTGTGACCGACGCTCCAACCCATTTCGGTCCGTCGTCGGAGGCGTCGCAACCTCGACGCGATGGCTCAGTTCATGGTCCCTAGCTGATCCCGTGGCGGAACACCTTCAGGCCCAGCTCGAACCGGCTTTCCCAGGCACGGGTGGAGGGATGGAACTGCGGGCTGGCCAGCGCCTCGATAATCGGCAGATGCAGCATATCCATCAGCAATTGGGCCGCGGCGGAGGTGTCGGAGACAGAGAGCTCTCCCCGCTGGACAGCCCTTTCGATCTCTTTCTTCATACGAGCTTGTTTGTTGCGGGGTCCTTCTTCGAGGCAGCGCCGCGCAAGGCGGGGATGATGCGCGGCCTCTGCGATGGCCAGCCGGAACAGGGCGATCGGCAGATCCCAGGCTTGTGACGGCTGATCGAACCGGAACATGCGGCGCAGGCGGGTTTCGAAATCGGCATCATCATCGGGATCGGGCGGGTCGATGTCGACATTGTAGCTATCCGAGAGATAGGCTTCGAACAGGGCGTCGCGGTCTTCGAACAGGTCGTAGAGCTTTTGCTTGGACATGCCGGCACTGCGGGCAATGGCGGACATGGTCATGCCGGCCAGACCGACCTCCCGGAACATCTCGTCCAGGGTTGCCAGGATGATCCGGCGCCGTTCTTCGGGCCGCATGACAACGGGCCGGCCCTTGGACCGGGGGGCCTCCTCCGGTGCCGCACAGGCGCGTTTGTCTCGTTTTTCAGCCATATCGCTCCGTCCTCTTTCTGAAATGGCTTGCGGATCACGCCTGCACAGATTTAAGAGACTCACAAGTCTTTTATATATCTGCGTGGCGCGTTCCAAGTGTCTTTGCCATGCGCCGCCCGAAAGGAGACCGGGATGTCCCGCCTCAGATCGTTCCTCGTTCCCGCCTGCACGGCCCTGCTGGTTGCGCTGTCCCTGATGCCTCGGACCGCGCGGGCGCAGCAGGCCGGGTCGGCGCCGCCGCCGGCCGTGACAGTTGAAACCCTGCAGCCGGAGGCACTGACCCTGACGGCAACCCTGCCGGGGCGGGTGCGCGCGTCGGCGGAGGCCGAGGTCCGGCCGCAGGTCAATGGCATCATCACGGAACGGCTGTTCCGCGAGGGCTCCATGGTGTCGGAGGGCGATGTCCTGTTCCGCATCGATGCGACCAGTTACGAGGCGGCGGTGGCACAGGCGCGGGCATCGGTCAGTTCGGCGCAGGCGCAGCTGCGGGCGGCGGACAGGGAGTTTACCCGTGTGAACGAGCTGAGCGGGCGCGGCGTCGCCACCCAGGCGGCCATGGATACCGCCGTATCTGCCCGCGATACTGCGCTGGCTCAGGTCGATGTGGCAGAGGCGGCGCTGCGGACCGCAGAGATCCAGCTGGATCATACAGAGGTTCGGGCCCGGCTGTCGGGTCGGATCGGCCTGTCGGAGGCCTCGCCCGGGTCGCTGGTCACGGCCAGTCAGGCGACGGCGCTGACCACGATCCGCAAGCTGGATGTGGTGCATGTCGATGTCACCCAGTCGGCGGCCGAGCTGTTGCAGCGGCGGCGCAGTGGCGGGAGCGACGATCTGGACGCGGCGGAGGTGACGCTGACGCTGGCGGATGGATCGACCTTTGATCAGAAGGGTCTGCTGACGGCCGCGGAGCCGCATGTGGATGAGCAGACCGGCGTGGTCGTGCTGCGGATCGCCTTTGACAATCCGGACATGCTGCTGTTGCCCGGCATGTATGTGCAGGTCGAGATGCCGACCGCCCGGGTCGACAACGCCTTCCTCGTCCCGCAGGAGGCCGTGACTCGCGACCGCCGGGGCAATCCGCAGACCCTCGTCGTCGGCGAAGATGGCAAGGTGGCGGCGCGTCCGCTGACGGTGTTGCAGGACCGCGGGGCGCATTGGGTCGTGACCGAGGGGCTGGCAGCCGGCGACAGGGTGATCGTGGCCGGGCTACAGCGCGCCGCCCCGGGCGCCACCGTCACCGCGCAGGAGCGTGAAAAGACCGCCTCCGCCGCTGGCGCGACAGAATAAGGGCCTGACATGGCACGTTTTTTCATTGACCGGCCCATTTTTGCCTGGGTCATCTCGATCATCATCATGGGGGTCGGCCTGCTGTCGATCCTGACCCTGCCGGTCGCCCAGTATCCGCAGATCGCCCCGCCCGCGATCACGGTGAACGCGACCTATCCCGGCGCCTCCGCCCAGACGGTGGCCAATACGGTGACGCAGGTCATCGAACAGCAGATGACCGGGCTGGACGGGATGCGATACATGTCGTCCAACGCCACATCGGCGGGGACAACGACCGTGACCCTGACCTTCGAGACCGGGACCGACCCGGATATCGCGCAGGTGCAGGTGCAGAACAAGCTGTCCCAGGCCACGCCGCTGCTGCCGGAAAGCGTGCAGCGGCAGGGGGTGACGGTGCGCAAATCCTCCGCCGGCTTCCTGATGGTTGTCTCGCTCATCTCGCCCGACGGGACGCTGGACGAGACCGACCTTGCCGATTACCTGCAGACCAACCTCGTCGACGAGATGTCGCGGATCGAGGGTGTCGGCTCTGTCCAGGTTTTCGGGTCGCAATATGCGATGCGCATCTGGCTCGACCCGTCGAAACTCTCGGCCTATGAACTGACGCCGTCGGATGTCGTATCGGCGGTATCGTCGGAAAACGCCCAGATCTCCGCCGGGGCCTTTGGCACCCGGCCCGCGCCGGAAGGGCAGATGCTGAACGCCACGATCACGGCGCAATCGCTGCTGCAAACGCCCGAGGATTTCCGCCAGATCGTCCTGCGGGCCGAGGAAAACGGCGGGCTCGTGCTGTTGGGCGACGTGGCAGAGGTAGAGATCGGCGCGGAAGGCTACAATTTCTCTGCCACCTATAACGGGCAGGCGGCGACGGGCATGGCAATCAGCCTGGCGCCGGGGGCAAATGCGCTCGACACTTCCGAGCTGGTCAAGCACCGGATGGAGGAATTCGCGGCCTTTTTCCCGCAGGGCATGGAATATGTCATCCCCTATGACACCACGCCTTTTGTCGAGATCTCTATCGAATCCGTGGTGCATACGCTGATCGAGGCGATCGTGCTGGTCTTCCTCGTGATGTTCCTGTTCCTGCAAAACTTCCGGGCAACGCTGATCCCGACGCTGGCGGTGCCGGTGGTGCTGCTGGGGACCTTCGGGATCATGGCGGCGCTTGGCTTTACCATCAACACGCTGACGATGCTTGCCATGGTTCTGGCCATCGGTCTGCTGGTCGACGACGCCATCGTCGTGGTGGAAAACGTCGAGCGCGTGATGGAGGAGGAGAACCTGGGCCCCTATGAGGCCACGAAAAAATCCATGGGTCAGATCACCGGGGCGCTGATCGGGATCGCCATGGTGCTGTCGGCGGTGTTCGTGCCGATGGCCTTCTTCGGCGGGTCGACCGGGGTGATCTACCAGCAGTTCGCGATCACCATCGTCTCGGCCATGGCGCTGTCGGTGGTGGTGGCGCTGACGCTGACGCCGGCGCTCTGCGCGACGATGCTGAAGCAGAGCCATGGCACGCGGGGCGGGCTGTTTGGCCTGTTCAACCGCGGGTTCAACGCAACAACGCGCGGCTATGGCGGGCTGGTTGGCGGCATCATCAAGCGGCCGTTTCGCATGGCGCTGGTTTATCTCGCTTTGGTTGCGGCGATGGTCTTCATGTTCCTGCGCACGCCGACCGGGTTCCTGCCGGCGGAGGATCAGGGCATCATGCTGGTGATGATCCAGGGCCCGACCGGCGCCACGACCGAACGGACCGAGGCGGTGATCGACAAGATCGAGACCTATTTCCTCGAACAGGAATCCGATGCGGTAGAGGCGGTCTTTGGCGTTGCAGGCTTTGGCTTTGCCGGGCAGGGGCAGAATATGGGTCTGGCCTTTGTCCGCATGAAGGACTGGAGCGAGCGGGAAAATCCTGCGCTCTCCGTGCAGGCGGTGGCCGGGCGGGCCTATGGGGCACTGTCGCAGATTCAGGATGCCTTCGTTTTTCCGATCGTGCCGCCTTCCGTGCCCGAACTGGGCAATGCCTCGGGCTTTGACATGTATCTGCAGGCGCGCGGCGGGCAGAGCCATGACGAGCTGGTCGCGGCCCGCAACCAGATGCTGGGCATGGCGGCGCAGAGCCCGCTGCTGACCGGTGTGCGTCCGAATGGGCTGGAGGATGCGTCGCAGTTCAAGCTGGATATCGACTGGCGCAAGGCCGGGGCCATGGGCATTTCGGCGACCAATGTGTCGAACCTGCTGGGCATCGCCTGGGCCGGGTCTTATGTGAACGACTTCCTCGATCAGGGCCGGATCAAACGGGTCTATGTGCAGGGGCAGGCCGACAGCCGGGCGACGCCCTCGGATCTGGCCAAGTGGCGGGTGCGCAATACCAGCGGCGGGCTGGTGCCCTTTGCCAATTTCGCCACCGGGTCGTGGCAGATGGGGGCGCAGGGCATCTATCGCTACAATGGCGTGCCGGCGATGCAGATCCAGGGCAACCCCGCGCCCGGCGTCACCTCGGGCGAGGCGATGGCAGAGCTTGAACGTCTTGCCGCGCAGCTGCCGCCGGGCTTTGACCTGGCATGGACCGGGCTGTCGCTGGAAGAGCGGCAATCGGGCAATCAGGCACCGCTGCTTTATGCGCTGTCCCTGGCGGCGGTCTTCCTGTCGCTGGCCGCGCTATATGAAAGCTGGTCGATCCCCTTTGCCGTCATGCTGGCCATGCCGATCGGGGTGCTGGGCGCGCTGGTCGGGGCCTGGCTGGGCAGCTATGAAAACGGCGTGTTCTTTCAGGTCGGCCTGCTGACCGTGATCGGCCTGACCGGCAAGAACGCGATCCTGATCGTGGAATTCGCCCGGGAACGGCAGCAATCGGGAGAGCCGCTGCTGGTCGCGACGGCGGAGGCGGCCAAGCAGCGGTTCCGGCCGATCATCATGACCTCCATGGCGTTCTCGCTGGGTGTGCTGCCGCTGGTCCTGTCCATTGGCGCGGGATCGGGCGGGCGCAATGCCATCGGCGCGGGCGTGCTGGGCGGCACGATCTCGGCCACGGTGCTGGGCGTGCTGCTGGTGCCGCTGTTCTTTGTGATCGTGGCGCGGATCTTTGGAGCCCGGCAGCGCACGGAGGCGGCAAAAGCCTGATGCGCCTGCCGGCCGGGGCCGGGTCAGTCCGTGCCGGGAACCTGCGCCTCGGCCGGGTCGGGCTGTCCCTGACGAATATCAAGCATGATGGACATGCCGCGGGCCGCGTCTGCCTCTGAAATGGCGCCGAACATCTCGTTGATCCAGGTCAGATGCGCGGCGGCCATATCGTCCATCAGCGCGCGCCCCTTGTCGGTGATCTGCACGACGATGGCGCGGCGGTCGCTGGCGAGACTGTGGCGTTCGGCCAGCCCGTCGGCGACCAGCCGGTCGACCACGCCGGTCACATTGCCGTTTGAGACGATGAGATGCTGGGACAATTCGCTCATCTTCATGCCGACGGGGCGGGCATGCAGCGCCGCCAGCACGTCAAAGCGGGGCAGGGTGGTGTCATAGCCCGAGCGCAGCCTTTCGCGCAGCACACCTTCGACATGGCGGACCGCCTTGAGCATCTGAAGCCACAGCCGCAGACGGTCGACCGCGTTGCGGTCGGCATGCTGATAGGGGGGTGCCGTGTCTTCCATCCGACCTCGCATCGTTTCAGGGTGCGTTATTTTGCATATCAATCAAATGCGGGCAGAGTAAAGTGCGCAACGGCGCACCGACCCGTGCCAAATGACGCGTGGCCCGGATCCGGAGGATCAGGATAAAACAGCGATCCGGCGGGGGTGTCAGGCTTCGGGAATGACGGCGGTTGCCTCGATCTCAATCCTTGCGGCATCTTCCATCAGCGCCACCACCTGCACCACGGCCATCGCTGGAAAATGGCGGCCGATCACCTCTCTGTAGGCGGCGCCGAATTCTTTGAGATTGCCGTTATATTCCGCCTTGTCGGTGATGTACCAGGTCAGCCGGACCAGATGTTCAGGCCCTGCGCCGGCCTCGGCCAGAACCGCGACGATGTTCTTCAACGTCTGCCGGAACTGACCGACCATGTCGGTTTCGACCCATTCCTGCGCCTCGTTCCAGCCGACAAGCCCGCCGGTAAAGATCATGCGGCCCTGCGCCAGAACGCCGTTGGCATAACCCTTGGCAGGCACCCAGCCCTTGGGCTGCAGGAAGGTGTGGGGATGGGGCATACTCATGAGCGGTCCTTGTTCACGGGTCGTGGGCGGCAATGATAAACGGGGTCATACGGTCCCGCACCGGATCTGGCCAGGGCAGCGACCGGCCACCGCCGGTTTCGGCATGAACGATCGTGGCGCTGCAGGTGAACCGGGGCGCATCCGCACCGGAGCAGATGATCTCGAACGTGGCGGAGGCGCGGCCCAGCCGCTGGATCGCGAGGCTGAAATCCAGCCAGTCGCCCAGCAGCGACGGCGCTTTGAACCGCACCTCGATATGGCCCATCGGGGTGCCGGTGCCGCCGGAGCTGACCCCGGTATCGGCCCAGCCATAGCCGATTTCATCAGCCAGGAACCGTTCAATCGTGGCCGAGATCATCTCGAAATAGCGCGGATAAAAGACCATGCCAGCGGGGTCGCAATGATTGAATTCGACCTGACGGCGCAGGATAAAACGGCGGCTCATGTCTCGCCCCCCGAGACCGAGATCTGCTGGCCGGTCACCATGTCGCTGCCCGGACCGCAGAGCCAGATCACCGCCTGTGCGACATCGCCGGGCGGCACCAGCCGATGCATCGGGTTGGTCGCTTCGAGCGCGGCACGCGCCTCCTGCTCGGACCGGCCGGTCTGTTCGACGATATTGGCGATGGAGCGCGCCGTCATCTCTGTATCCAGAAATCCGGGGCAGACGGCGTTCACGGTGATCCCCTTGCGGGCCAGTTCCAGTGCGACCGATCGGACCATGCCGACCACGCCATGTTTCGCGGCGGCATAGGGCGCGACATAGGGGTACCCCTTGAGCCCGGCGGTCGAGGCGATGGCGATCAGCCGGCCCCAGGGTTTGCCCGACATTGCGCGGGCCCCTTCCCGCAGGGTGAGGAAGGTGCCGGTCAGATTGACGTCGATCATGCGCCGGAAGGCGTCCAGATCGGTGCGGGTGAACGGCGCGCTTTCCGACGCGCCGGCATTGGCGACGACAATATCGGGGGCGGCTGTGGCGATGGCCTCCGCGATCGCGGCCTCATCGGTGATGTCGCAGGTGGTGGCGGTGATGCCCGGATGGGCTGCGGCCACCTTGTCCAGCGGCGCGGCGCGGCGACCGCAGATCGTCACCTCTGCCCCTTCCCGGGCGAGCCGGACGGCAATCGCTTCGCCGGCGCCGGATCCGCCGCCCGTCACGAAGGCCCGTTTGCCGGAGAGGGTCACGTGGACATCGCCCGGGCGCGTTCGGCCAGCGTATATGCCTGTCGCTTGCCGCCTTCATAGGGCGCGGGCCAGGCCTGCGCCTGATCGTCAAGCTCCACCGCCGCGTGCAGCGTCCAGTAGGGGTTGGCCAGATGCGGCCGGGCCAGAAGCACCAGATCGGCGCGTCCGGCCATGAGGATCGAATTCACATGGTCGGGTTCATAGATATTGCCGGCCACCAGCGTGGGCAGGTCGATCTCATTACGGACACGGTCGGCGAAGGGGACCTGGAACATGCGGCCATAGATCGGCTGTTCGGCCTTGTCGGTCTGGCCGGAGGAGACGTTGATCGCATCGGCGCCGGCGTCTTTGAACATCCTCCCGATCTCCACCGCCTCATCCGGAGTTACCGCATCCTCGCCCATCCAGTCATGGGCAGAGATACGGACGGTCATCGGTTTGCCTTCGGGCCATTCGGCGCGCATCGCGGCAAAGACCTCCAGCGGGTAGCGCATGCGGTTTTCCAGCGTGCCGCCGTAGTCGTCGGTCCGTTTGTTGGTGACAGGCGAGATGAAGGAGGCGAGCAGATAGCCGTGGGCGGCGTGCATCTCGATCATGTCGAAATCGGCGTCGCGGGCGGCCTTCACAGCGGTGACGAACTCATCCTTGACCATATCCATATCGGCGCGGTCCATCGCCTTGGGCACCACATTGCCCTCCATCAGCGGGATGGCAGAGGCCGACAGCAGCGCCCAATTCTCGCCCTCGGGCAGGGGTTTGTCGATCCCGTCCCAGGCGAGGCGGGTGGAGCCCTTGCGCCCGGCATGGCCAATCTGGGCGCAAATCTTGGCGTCGGTTTCGGCGTGGACAAAGCCGGTCAGCCGCGACCAGTCCGCCAGCTGATCCGGCCCGATGCAGGGACAGCCCGGGGTGATCCGGCCCTGCATGCTGACGCAGAGCATTTCGGTGAACACCAGCGCCGCGCCACCTTTGGCGCGTTCGGCGTAGTGGACGAAATGCCAGTCTGTCGGCATGCCGTCCTTCGCCTTGTACTGCGCCATGGGAGAGACGACGACGCGGTTCTTCAGCTCCATTTCGCGCAGCTTGAAGGGCGCGAACATCGGGCTGCGGGTGGAATTGCTGCCCGCCCGTTTCTGGAACCAGGCCTCGGCGGAGCCCAGCCATTCAGGATCGCGCAGGCGCAGGTTTTCATGGCTGATCCGCTGCGACCGGGTCAGCAGCGCGTAGTTGAACTGCATCATGTCGAGGGTGAGGTAGCGCTCCACCTCTTCGAACCATTCGGTGGAGTTGCGCGCGGCGGAGGTGACGCGCAGCACCTGCAATTTGCGTTCGTCCTGATAATCCTGCAGCGCCTGTTCCAGCGGCTTGCCGGAGCTGAGCTCATCAGCCAGCGCAATGGCCGATTCCATGCCCAGCTTGGACCCCGAGCCGATGGAGAAATGCGCGGTGGCAGAGGCATCGCCCAGCAGCACGACATTTTCGAAGAACCAGTTTTCGCAGGTCACGCGGGGGAACTGGATCCAGGCAGAGCCGCGGATATGGCCGGCATTGGTCATCAGGGGATGGCCGCCGAGATGCTTTTCAAAGATCTTCTCGCAGAGCGCGATACTGTCCTGCTGCGACAGGGTGTCGAAACCAAAGGCCTTGTAGGTCGCCGGCCCGCATTCGACGATGAACGTGGCCGTGTCATCGTCGAACTGATAGGCATGGGCCCAGATCCAGCCGTGCTCTGTCTGCTCGAAGATGAAGGTGAAGGCGTCGTCGAATTTCTGATGCGTGCCGAGCCAGACGAAATGGTTCGCGCGCATGTCGATCTCGGGCTGGAAGCGGTCGGCATAGAGGCTGCGGGTTTTCGAATTCAGCCCGTCAGAGGCGACAACCACATCGTAATCGCGCCGCAGCCCGTCGATCCAGTCGGGCTGGATTTCGGTCTGGAATTCGAGAGTGACGCCCAGATCGCGGGCGCGCTGTTGCAGCAGCAGGAGCATTTGCTTGCGTCCGATGCCGCAGAAACCATGGCCGCCGGAGGTCATGCTCTCTTCGCCGCGCACCACCTTCACGTCGTCCCAGTAAGCGAAGTGATCGCGGATCATCTTTTCGGAGACGGGGTCGTTCTCGTCGAAATTCGACATCGTCTCGTCCGAGAGGACGACGCCCCAGCCGAATGTATCGTCCGGGCGGTTGCGTTCATAGACCGTGATCTGATGCGCGGGATCGCGCAGTTTCATGGAAATGGCGAAATAGAGGCCGGAGGGGCCTCCTCCCAGAACGGCGATTTTCATGGCACGTTTCCCTGTTTTGTCAGATCAGAATACTGAGTCGCAAAACTATTTCAAGTATAAAGCAATATCGGGGTCTGTGACCGGATTGCCCTGACCGGGTTTTCTGGAAATGTTTTCTTTGCTGGTTTGCCAGCCGGCTCAGGCCATTATTTCATCGCGTCTGGCTGGTGCCTATAATTTAGACCCAAAACAATTTCTCTCTGGTCGCGGGGGTCCTGACCTTCGATCAGCTGTCTCATCATGGTATTATTTCTGTTCATGCAAACAATTAGGATTATGAATTGGATTGATTGATGGCCCTGACGCAAGCTATTATGATGCCATCAGGGGACGCCACATGACCATTGCTCAGACGCCCGCGCTGGACAGCGTCGCGCCAGCCGACACCGTTGATTTTTCTCGCCTGACCGAAACACCTGAATTCGACGCGCTGCTGGCAGAGCTGACCGCCCGCAGAGACACGTTCGAAGAGCTGGGCCATATCCCACGCGATGTGATCGGGCTGATGAAACAGGCGCGGATTTTCCGGTCCGCAACCCCGCGTGCCTTTGGCGGCGATGCCATGGCGCCGCATCATTTCCTCAAGATGGTCGACAAGATCGGAACGGTGGACGGATCGGCGGCCTGGGTTGCGGCCTTTGGATCGGCCAATACCTACACCGCGGCCCTGCCGGTCGAGGCGCAGGCGATCATGTATGCCGACGGGCCTGACCAGGTGTTCGCCGGGGGGCTGCACCCGGTTCAGGATGCGACCCGGGTCGAGGGCGGCTGGACCGTCACGGGCCGGTGGAAATTCGCCTCGGGCTGTATGGGCGCCGACTGGATCGGTGTCGGCATCAGCGGCCGGGCGGAGGGCGCCGAAAAGGGCGACGTGCCCAAGGTCATGATGGCCGTGGCGCCAGCTGCCGAGGTGGAGATTGTCGAGACATGGGATGTGTCGGGCATGCAGGGCACCGGCAGCCACGACACCACCGTCACCGACAAGTTCTATGCCGACATGTGGATCTGCGAACGCGGTGCGCCCGGTGTCATTGACGAACCGCTCTACCGCTATCCGGCGCTTGCCTATCAGGCGCAGGTTCATGCGGCCTGCAACCTTGGCCTGGCCCGGGCGGCAATCGACTATGCCAAATCGGTTTCGGGGGCGGCCAAGATCATGGTGGGTCATGCGCGCCTGTGCGACCGGGGGTATTTCCTGACCGGGCTGGCCGAATGCGAAGCCAAGCTGCGATCCGCGCGGGCCTTTTTCTATGAGGCGGCAGAGGCGGCCTGGGAGAGCCTGATCAAGGGCGATCCGGTGTCTGTGGACCAGACCAATATGCTGCGGCTGAGCGCCACCAATGCCGCGCTGTCGGGGGCGGAGGTCGTGCAGACGGCCTATCGCATCTCCGGCATGGGGGTGATCAGCCGGAAGAGCCCGATGCAACGGCATATGCGGGATGCAATGGTGGTGACCCAGCATGCGGCGGTGACACAGATGACGCTGGAACAGGCGGGGGCGGTTCTGGCCGGGCTGACGCCGCCGCGCGGTTTTCCGTGACGGCGCAGGCGTGACCGCGACAGGGTTCCGGTTGGATCATATGGATCACAAGTCGCTGCATCGTTTCGATCTGAACCTGATCAAGGTGTTTCTGGCGATCTGCCATTGCGGCAACCTGACCCAGGCGGCCGATCGTCTGGGCCTGACGCAGCCCGCGGTCAGCCATGCCCTGCGCCGCCTGCGGGACGAATTCGGCGATCCGCTGTTTGTGCGGGTCGGCAATAGCATGACACCGTCGCAGACCGCGATGACCCTGCGACCTGCCTTTGAACAGGCTCTGCGTCTTGTCGGCGATACCGTGCAGGCGTCGCGCCAGTTCGACCCGACGGTATCGACCCGCCAGTTCCGGATCGCGATGACCGATACCGGGGAATTTGTGATCCTGCCCCGGCTTCTTGCCGCGCTGCACAAGGCGGCGCCGGAGGTGACGGTCCAGTCCATGCGCATTGCGCCCGAGGATCTGCATTCGGCGCTGCGAACCGGGCAGATCGATGCCGCTATCGGGTTCCAGCCCGGGCTGGAGCCGGTCGGGGCCGTGCCGCGCCACATCATGCAGGACAAGATCGTCTGCCTGTTCCGTTCCGGGCATCCGCTGGCCGGGCAGGACTGGACCGCCGAGACATTTGGCGGGCTCAGCTTTATCGATGTCGGCCGGGACGCGACCGGCTATCGTCTGGCGCGGCAGCAGATTGCCGATCTTGGGATACCCTACAGGACCGTGGCGCAGCTTAACCATTTCACGATTGTGCCGGAAATCCTCCGGCGGACGGATTTTGTCGCGCTGTTCCCTTATTCCGTCTGCAGGATGATGAACCGGCACGGAGAGTTCGACCATCTGGATCTGCCCTTCGGCGTGCCTACATTCGATGTGAGTTTCTGGGTCAGCCAGGCGTTTGCCGCCGATGCCGCACTGACCTGGCTGTATGAACTGCTTTTGACGCAGATGGAGTGCTGACATGACGGACGATCTGCCCGACGCGATTTCAAAGCAGGAATTCCGCAGCACCATGGGTCTGTTTGCCGGGGCGGTGACGCTGATTACCACGGGCACCGGCGCGGGGCGCCGCGGTCTGACGGCGACGGCTGTCTGTGCGCTGACCGACACGCCGCCCAGCCTGCTGGTCTGCGTCAACCTGTCGAGCGCCACCCATCAGGCGATGGTGGAGAACGGGCGTTTCAGCGTTCAGCTGCTGTCGGATCAGGACGAGGACCTCGCGCTGCATTTCGCCGGCGCCACCGGGGCGGAAGGCGCGGACAAGTTCTCTGCCGGAGACTGGGGCGAATGCCGCGGCGCCCAGCCCCGTCTGAAGTCGGCGCTGGCCTCGGTGTCCTGCGTGGTCGACGGGCAGAACACGGTGGGCAGCCACAGCGTTTTCATCGGCCGGATCGTCGAGGTCTGCCTGTCGCCGGATCGCGAGTCGCTGGTCTATGCCCGGTCGCGGTTCCACGGGTTGCGGGCGGGGCGCTGATCAGCGGTCGAACCATCCGGCGTCGATTTCGGGCAGGGGGATCGCGGAGAGCAGGCTGCGCGTGACCTGCGATCCCGGCGTGTCGAACACCTGTGCCACCGGGCCGCTGTCGACGATCACCCCGTGGTCCAGAACGATCACATCGTCGCAGAGGTGACGGATCACCGACAGGTCATGGCTGATGAAGGCCACGGTCAGCCCCATTTCCCGCGCCAGCCCCTGCAGCAGATCGAGCACATGCGCCTGGCTGGAGACATCGAGGCCGGAGACGATCTCATCCGCGAGGATGAAGCGCGGGTTCAGGGCAATGGCACGGGCGATCCCGATCCGCTGGCGCTGACCGCCGGAGAGCTGATGCGGATAGCGGGTCGCGAAGTCCACGGGCAGGCCGACCCTGTGCAGCGCGGCCTCGGCATCCGACCGGCTGCCGCCCAGACCAAAGCGTCGCATGGGCTGGGCAATGATCTGCCAGACCTGGTGCCGTGGATTGAGCGCCGACATTGGATCCTGAAAGATCATCTGAAGATCACGCCGCAATGGCCGCAGTGCCGTCTCGTCCAGCGATGCAATCTCGCGATCGCGGAACCGCACCTCTCCGGCATCGGGGCGCAGCAGCCGGACAAGCACGCGGCCGAGCGTCGATTTCCCCGATCCGGATTCGCCGACGATGCCGGTGATCCGGCCCTCTGCAATGTCGAAGTCGAGCCCCTTGAGCACTTCGACCCGCGGCGCGGCTCCGATCAGCGGCTTTCGCGCCCGGTCGGGAAAGGACAGCCTGAGCCCGCGTACGGAAAAAAGCGGTGTTCCGGTCATGCGCGCGTTCCTTGTTGTGCAAGGTCGCCGGCTGCGATCTCTTCCTGCAGGGCGGTGATCAGCCCGGCGGGCACTGGCGAAAAGCTGCGGCTCATATCGGCCGAGCTGGGCGTGGCGGCAATCAGCGCGCGGGTATAGGGATGCGCGCCCCCGGAAAAGACGGTTTCGGTCGCCGCATCCTCCATCACCTTGCCGGAAAACAGAACGGTGACTTTCTGGCTGATCTTGGCGACCACCCCCATGTCATGAGTGACGAAGAGCACGGCGGTCCCGGTCTCCTGCTGTAATTCGCGGATCAGGCGCAGGATTTCCTTTTGCACGGTCACATCAAGCGCGGTGGTCGGTTCATCCGCCACGATCAGCCGGGGCGCGGGGGCAAAGGCCGCGGCGATAAGCACGCGCTGACGCATCCCGCCCGACAATTCATGCGGGTAGCTGTTCATCACCCGGTCGGGCGCGCGGATCTGGACGCGGTCCAGCAGCTCCAGCGCGCGGTCACGGGCGCGCTTAGCGCTCCAGCCATGAATGCGGCGCAGCGGGTCGAGGATCTGCGGCCCGACCTTGCGCAGCGGGTTCAGCGCAGTTAGCGGATCCTGCGGGATAAGGGCCGATATCCGCGCCACGGTCTGGCGCCGGGTCGCCGGGGTCATGCCATTCAGATGCTTGCCGTCGAGGATGATTTCGCCGCCGCTGAGACGGACCTGTGGCGGCAGGATGCCCAGCACCGCCTTGCCGATCATGGATTTCCCGGCGCCGCTTTCGCCAACCAGCGCGCGGACCTCGCCCGGCTCCAGCCGCAGCGAGACATCGCGCAGGATCGGCCTTCCGTCTGGCAGGGCAACGGTCAGCCCGATGATGTCGAGCGTCGGTTTGCTCTGTCCCTGCGTCATTGCAGCACCGGATCGAAGCGCTGTTTCAGCCCCTCGCCCAGAGTGGAGAAGCTGAGCACGCTCAGAAACAGCGCGATCAGCGGAAAGAGCAGCACCCACCAGGCAAAATGGATGGCATTGCGTCCCTCGGCGATCATGGAACCCCAGGTCGGGTCATCGGTCGAGATCGACAGGTTCACGAAGCTGAGGATCGCCTCCACAATAATGGCGATGCCCATTTCAAGCGTCAGCAGGGCGACAATGGTCGGCAGGACATTCGGCAGGATCTCGGTCCAGAGGGTGGCGAGACGGCGCGCGCCCCCGATCCGGGCGCTGTCGACGTAATCCATCCGGGTCTGCACAAGGGTTTCGGCCCGGATAACGCGGGCGAAGCGGGTCCAGTCGATCAGCGCGATGGCGGCGATGACAGAGGTCAGGCCGGTGCCCATCACAGCCACGAGCAGCACGGCGAAGAGTACGGGCGGAAAGGCCATCCAAATATCGACAAGGCGCGAAATTATCCTGTCCCACCATCCCCCGTAATAGCCCGCGAGCAGACCCAGGGCAGAGCCGAAGATGCAGGTGCTGATCGCCGCGACAAAGCTGACGAAGACCGCGATCCGCGCCCCGTAGATCATGCGCGACAGGACATCGCGGCCCAGGCTGTCTGTCCCGAGCGGATAGCCGGGTTCGGTGCCGGCCATGAAGAAGGGCGGCAGCCGTTCCATCAGCAGATCCTGTGCCAGCGGGTCATGCGGGGCCAGCCAGGGTGCAAAGATCGCAGCGCCGAACAGCAGGGCGACCCAGCTCACGGGCAGCCAGAGCCGCAGGTTCAGCCCGCCACTTCGACGGCTGCGGCCACGGCTGCGCGACGTGGAGAGCGCGGTATCAGCCATGACGGAGCCTCGGGTTCAGCAGGGCGTAGGAAAGGTCGACCACAAGATTGATCAGGATGAAAATCGCCGCGAACATCAGCACGATACCCTGTATCAGCGGCAGATCCCGGTTGATCACGGCATCGATCGCCATATTGCCCAGCCCCTCATAGGCAAACAGGCGTTCGACGATCACGGTACCGCCAATCAGAAAGGTGAACTGCACTCCGACAAGGGCGATGGTCGGCAGGGCTGCGTTGCGCAGCGCTTCCCGCAGAATCACGGCGGTTTCGGAAAATCCGCGCACGCGGGCGAGGGTGGCGTAATCCTGCATCAGCTCTGCCTTGAGGTATTGTTTCAGCAGCTGGGCGATCATCGCGGCCAGCGGCAGGGCCAGCGACATCGCCGGCATGATCATATGCGACAGGGTCGAACCGACGACGTCGAACCGGGCCCTGAGCAGCCCTTCGAGCAGGTAGAAATTGGTCGCAAAGTCGAACTCGATCCGCGGATCGATGCGGCCGGAGATGGCAAGCACCGGCCAGAGCACGCCAAACAGCAGCACAAAGATCAGCCCCCAGAGGAAATCGGGGATCGAAAGGACCGCGCCGCTGGTCAGGTCAAGCCCGACCTCCGTGCCGCTGCCCCGGTTGCGCGCGCCCCAGACCGCGACGATACCGCCCAGGATCAGCGCGATGACCAGCGCCATCACCGCAAGCTCCAGCGTGGCGGGCAGGCGCGACAGAACAAGGTCATCCACGGGGCGGCGCAGCGTGATGGAGGTGCCGAAATCCCCCTGCACGATGCCACCCAGCCAGATCGCAAACTGCTGCACCAGCCCCTTGTCCAAGCCGTAAAGCGCGGTGAGCCGGGCAATATCTTCTTCGCTGGCGCCGGGCGGCAGCATCATGGCGATGGGATTGCCCGGTGCCACGCGCACCAGCGTGAAGACCACAACCGCCACGCCAAAAAGCGTCACGATCATGGTCAGCAGCCGGATCAGGATGGTCTTGATCAGCATTTGGTCCTCGGCTGTGTCACCGCCCGGGCTTGTGGGCCCGGGCGGCGCGTCAGGTCAGGGTCAGGAGGTGGACATGGCCTGCGGCAGCAGGTCGCCCGAGGTATAAGGCACCACGTTCACCGAGGAGGCATGCACGATCGGCATCACATATTGCAGCAGCGGGATCACATAGCCCTCCTCTGTGATGTATTTCGACACATCCTTATAGCCCTGGATCCGCTTTTCCTCGTCAGCCTCGCCAAACAGCGGTCCGATCTTTTCGATCAGGTCGGGGGTGTCCCAGACCGAATGCGGCGAGGGGCCGAACATGGCAAATCCGGTGGAGGTCGACGGATCCCCGATGGAATTGCCCCAGTTGTAGAACGCGGCCGGGGCCAGCGTGTCGGTCGCGCGCAGCTCGTAATGTTTGGCGATTTCGTAGACCTCGATCTCGGCCTCGATCCCGACCTTGCGCCACATGCCGACGATGGCCTGGATCATCTCGTAATCCTTGGGCTTGAAGCCGCGCGTCGTCTGGATGGTAAATTTGACCGGATTGTCGGTCGAATAGCCGGAGGCCGCCAGCAACTCCACCGCCTTGTCGGGGTCATAGTCAAACGTGACGCTCTCGTCATAGGCCGCATAGCCCGGCGCTTCGAGGGTCGAGAGCGGCACGCCATAGCCCCGCAGAAGCCGGTCGATGATCAGCTGCTTGTCGATGGCATGATGTGCGGCCAGCCGGACGTTCTTGTCCGTCATCACCTCAATATCGTTGAGGAAGATCATGCCGATATCGGTGATCGGGATCGCCTCGCCCGACAGGCCGTCCTTGGCGATCAGGCGGTCGTAGTCCTCATAGGGGATGTTGACGGTCACATCCGACGACCCCGATTCCACCTCTGCCACGCGGGAGGCGGCATCGGTCACGAATTTGATGGTCACGGTGTCAAAGGCCGGCGCCTCGCCCCAGTAGTCGGGGAAGGCCTTGAGGCGGACATAAGCGCCCTGTTCGAAGGCGTCGACCATGTAGGGGCCGGTGCCGATCGGGGCCTTCTCGAACCCCTCGGCGCCGACCTCCTCGTAGTATTTCTTGGGCAGGACATAGCCGGTGAGGAAGGCCATCCATTTGAAGAGGGTCGGTTCGAATTCGAGAACATCGGCGGTGATGGTCTGGCCGTCGATCTTGTAATTGCCGAACTTGCCCCAGACGAACTGGATCGGGTTGCCGGTTTCGGGCTTGCCCGCGCGTTCCAGCGACCAGACGATGTCTTCGGGGGTGAAGTCATCGCCATTATGCCATTTGACGCCCTCGCGGACGGTCATGGTGATGGTCTTCTTGTCGTCGGAAAAGCCCCATTCGGTCAGCAGGCCCGGTTCAAAGGACAGATCCGGCGCCTGGCCGACATAGCGGTCGAACACGGCAAGGTAATAGGACTGAAGCACCGGGTTCACGGCGGCCGGGCCGGTGGTCGGATCCCAGCTCTGGACCGGAATGTTATAAGCGATGGTCAGGCCGCCATCCTGTGCGCTGACCGGAAGGCCCGCCGCCGCGAGCGCGGCCAGGGCAGAGGCGGCGCCGAGAAAACCGCGCCGGGACAAGGGAAGGTGTGTCATCTGTTTACTCCTGTTGGGATAGATCGGCCCGGTGATCCGGGCTCTGGGCTTTGAATGTCGGTGCCTCGGTCATGGCAGGGCCGAGGCGGTGAAATGGCCGGATCCCGCGCCGGTACCGGCGCCCGGCCAGCAGGCGGCGCCGATCATGTGCAGGCCCTTTATTGGCGTGGTGCCGTCGGCAAAACCGCGGACCGGGCGAAAGAGGAAGTTCTGCGTCAGATGGTGCGACCCGCAGAGCTGGTCGCCGCCGACGAGGTTGGGATTGCCGGCCTCCAGATCGCGCGGGGAGACGGCGTGCGAGGCGAGGATGCGATCGCGGAAACCGGGCGCCTGCGCCTCGATCAGGTTCAGCACCCGGTCGGTCATCGCCGGTTTGGCGCTGTCCCAATCGGTAGCGGCGATCTGGCCAGCGGCATCGCCCCGGATCTCGGCCGGTACGACGCGGACCTGCACCCAGAGCACATGCTTGCCCTCCGGCGCGCGGGTCGGATCAAAGACGGAGGGCTGACCGACAACCAGCACCGGCGTATCGGGCAGCAGCCCGGCCTTGGCCTGCGCATAGGTCCGCGCCGCCGTGTCGATGGAGGCACCGATATGCACATAGGCGAACTGGCCAAGCTGCTCAGCCAGCCACGGGGTCGGCCCGTCCATGGCGAGGTGCAGCATCATTGTGCCGGGCGCGTGACGGAAATCCTTCAGTCCCTGGTCGAACCGGGCGTTGCCCGAGGCGCCGATCATCCGGGCCAGATGTTTGGGCGCCAGCCCTGCGAAAACGGTCGCGGCCGCGATGGTCTGGCCATCCGCCGTCACACCTGTGACGCGGCCGCCGGAATGGGTGATCGCGGTGACCTCGGAATTGCAGTCGACCCGGCCGCCATTGGCCTCGATCATTGCCACCAGCGCGCGGGTGACCGTATCTGCGCCGCCCTCTCCGATGACCATGCCCATGGCCTGACCGGCCATGGCCTCCAGATAGGGAAAGATCGCGCCGCCCGCGATATCGGGCGCAAAGTCGAGATGCATGCCCCAGCTGGACAGCGCCGCGATCAGGCGGGGGTCCTCGAAGGTCTCCGTCAGCCAGTCGCGGGGCGAGGTCATCAGGAACTGCGCCAGCTCAAGAGAGCCGGACGTGCCGAGCCGCCGCCAGGTCTGCCAGAGGAATTTCAGCAGCGGACCGCGCCGCATCGGCGTGCCAAGCAGCCCGCCGATGCCGGCGACCCGATCGGGGAAGGCCGCCATCAGATCGCGCCAGGCGGCCTTGTCGGCGTCAGAGGCGAAGGTCGCCAGCGTCTCCTCGACATCGGTGGAGATGCCGACATGATCGCCGGGCGTCAGGGCCTGCGCAAAGGGGCGGGAGATCGGGACCAGCGCGAACCCGTGTTTTGCCATTGCATCCCTATGCTGCGCCATGAAGGCGGAGCCCGCAAACATCGAGAGGTTCATCGCGGCGACGTCATGGCGGAAGCCAGGGAGCGTCAGTTCTTCGGTCCGCACTGCGCCGCCGGGGGTGGGGCCGCGTTCGAGGACACGCACCGGCTTGCCCCGGGCAGAGAGCTCTGCCGCTGCGACGAGGCCGTTGATGCCGGAACCTATGATGACGATCGGATCGGTCATGGCTTACCCGGCAAAACTGCGGACAGTGGCAAGGGCGCCGTCGAGCTTGTCGCCCTTCACGTCATCCAGCGCGGCGGTGCGCAGACGGCGCATCCAGTCGGCGCCGTCCTCGCGCCCCCGGAGCATATCGAGCGCGCCCATGACACGGGCGAATTTCGACAGGCCGCGGGCGTGGGTGTCGGAATAGCCCTTGATCAGGCGGTAGTTCGCCAACAGCTCTGCCGCCATGGCGCGGTCGGTTTTCGCAGTGTCCAGCACCGTCGCGAACCAGCTGTCGACATGGGCCATCTCTGTGGCGTGGCGCAGCAGACGACGACGGATCGGGCGCAGCGAGGACACGGTCCAGAGCATCAGGAACCCGCCGATACTGTCGGTCCGGATGCGCCGGCCCTTGTCGATTGTACGGCCGTACCAGGCCTCCAGCCCCTTGCGGTTCTGCATCCAGCGGCCCAGGGACCGGGGCAGGGTGGTGGCAAATTCCTCGAACCGGGGATGGAAATATTCGGTCAGCATCAGGACCTGGCCGTCCGCTACCGCGACCTCGCCGCGCACGCGGTCCATCCGGGTGGCGCGGGTCTTGATATCGGCCACGCGGATCAGGTCGTCATAGCACAGCGCACGGGCACAGTATTTGGCGGCATTTGTGGTCAGCTCGAAGGGCGCAGCATCCAGCGCGGCGACCTGTTCGACCATGTCGAGATACTGGGCGCCGTATTTGACGTCCTGATAGTCGACGACTTTCTGCAGCCCGAGAGTGGCGAGCGCCTGCGCCGGGGCGGGCAGGGCGTCCACCCGCGCTTCAAGCTTCGACCATGTCGCCCTGAGCGCCTCGGGCACGGCAAGCGCGGGGGCGGGCCTGACCTCCTCCGGTGGCAGCACCGGCACGGGGTGCTTGCCCTCGGCAATGTCGCAGGCGGCATTGAACGCGCGGAGCGAAGCGTCGACCCCGCGCCCCCCGCGGCGGATCACCGTCTCGTAGGTGTCACGGGGGAAGGGCAGGGCACCGGACCCGGCCAGCGCCCCCAGCAGAGAGGCAGAGATGACGGAGCCCGCCTCTTTCGCCACCGTCTCCATGTCGAAGGCCACGACCTTGTCGGCGGCAATGCCCATGGCCTCCACCACCTCCGGCCCGTTGGCGCGGCCGTCGCCCGGCACGATCTTTTCGGCAACGGCCGGGATCCGGTGGGTGGAGGCGATCATCGTCGTGCGCCCCGGCGTCACGAACCCGCGCATGATGGCGCGCCCGCCCTCCATGAGCTCTGACGCCATGAGGATGTCGACATCCCCGATCGCGGGCGAGAGCGCAAAGACCGGCATGCGCCCGGTGTCACGGCACATCTCGATATAATAGATCGTGGCGCCGGTCCGCTGCGCGACCCCCGCGACGGAGGTCGACTGCGCCCGGTAGCCGTTTTCTTCGGCCACATCGACGATCCAGCTGGTCAGAACTCCGCCGCCCTGTCCGCCGACCGCGAGGGCCGCGAGCGTGATGATCTTTTCGCCGTCCGGGCCGGGAGAGCGGCGGGCGATGACGGGTTGCACGGGCATGTTCATGGCGTCACCTCCTCAGGCGTAGACGATGCGCTTGGCGTCGCGCCGCGACTGGAGCCAGGTCATCAGCTTCTGCGCCCGGGTGGCGCGGCGGGTTTCACGTTCGGTCGGGTTGGAGACGATCTCCGCCTGGTAGAAGGAGGGGCAGAGCACGGCGGCATCCGCCACCTCGCCGCAATTGCCACAGCCGACGCAGCTCTGGTCGATGGCGGCGACCGGATCGTCGCGCAGCGGGTCGCCGGTATCCTTGACCGACAGCGACGGACAGCCCGAGAGCCGCATGCAGGCGTGATCGCCGGTGCAGACATCCTCATCCACGCCGAAGCGGGGGCGGACAACGCGCTTGCCTTCCTTGGCGGCCTTGGCCAGTTCCGGCTTTACCCGCCGCTGCTTGTTCAGCATGCATTCGGAGGAGGCGACGATGACCTTCGGCCCTTCCTCAGGCGTGGTCAGCGCCTCTGTCAGCGTGTCGCGCATCTTGGTGACGTCATAGGTGCGGTCGATGTGCCGGACCCATTTGACGCCCATGCCCTTGACCGCGTCGACGATGGAATTCTGCGTCTGCTTGGTCTTGTTGGTGGCGCGGGAGGACAGGATATCCTGCCCGCCGGTCGCGGCGGAATAGAAGTTGTCGACGATGATGATGACATTGTCGGACTTGTTGAAGACCGCATTACCGATGGAAGAGGTCAGGCCGTTGTGCCAGAACCCGCCGTCGCCCACGAAGCTGATCGACCGGCGCCCGCCCTTGTTTTCATTGTGAAATGCCGCGGCAGAGGCGGGGCCAAGCCCGTAGCCCATGGTCGTGGCGCCCAGATCGAAGGGCGGCATGATGGAAAACAGGTGACAGCCGATGTCGGAGGAGATGTGATGCTCGCCCAGATTTTCCTCCACCAGCTTGGTGGCGGCGAAGATCGGGCGTTCCGGGCAGCCGGTGCAGAACCCGGGCGGACGGGCGGGCAGGGTCTTTGACAGGTCGGGGATCGCCACCGGCTCTTCATTGGTCGCGACCTTGGCGGCGGGCAGGAGGCCCGGGGCATGGTCGGCAAGGAAGGCGGCGATGCCGTCGACCATGACCTGCCCGGTGTATTCGCCGCCCATCGGCAGCTTGCCCTTGCCCTCCAGCTTAACGCTGCGGCCGGAGCGGTAGAGCATGTGGCCGATCTGCTGTTCGATGTAGTTGGGGAAGCCTTCCTCGACGATCAGAACGGCATCCTTGCCGGCGCAGAAGGCGTCAATCTGGCTGTCGACCAGCGGGTAGACGCAGTTCAGCACAAGGATGTCGAGCTGGGTGTCACCATAGATATCGGCCAGGTCCAGCCGGTTGAGGGCGCGGATGACGGTATTGTAGCTGCCGCCGGTGATGATCAGCCCAACCCGGGCAGTGTCGGAGCCCAGCCGTTCATTGATGCCCCGGTCGAGGATGAAGGCTTCGGCCGCCGGTTTCCGTTTTGTCAGTTTTTCCTGTTCATGCAGATATGTGGCCGGGGGCAGGACGATCCGGTCAAGCCGGCGGGCCGGGTTTTCCAGCGCGTCGGTCACCGTCATCTCGGGCCGCTTGTTGTCAGCGGCGGTGAAATGCCCGTGCACGTGACAGGACCGGATGCCGACCTGCAGCATCACCGGGGTGTTGGAGATTTCCGACAGCTCATAGCCATCGCCCACAGCCTTGACGATCGACGGAAGATTGGGACGCGGGTCCAGCATCCAGACCTGACTTTTCATCGCAAAGGCATAGGACCTTTCCTGCATGATGGAGGAGCCTTCGCCGTAATCCTCGCCCACGATGATCAGCGCGCCGCCGGTGACACCGCCGGAGGCGAGGTTCGACAGCGCGTCGGAGGCGACATTGGTGCCGACGACGGACTTGTAGGTCACCGCCCCGCGGATCGGATAATGCACGGAGGCCGCCAGCATCGCGGTGGCGGTGGCCTCGGAGGCGGAAGCTTCGAAATGCACGCCGAGCTCGCCCAGGATCTCCTGCGCATCGGCCAGCACGTCCATCAGATGGGAAATGGGCGAGCCCTGATACCCGCCGACATAGCCCACGCCGTTTTCCAGCAGCGCCTTGGTGATGGCAAGGATGCCTTCGCCGGAGAAGGTCTCTCCGTCGCCCATTTTAAGCTTCTGGACTTCCTTGGCAAAAGAGCGTTCGGCCATGTCGGCCTCCTCGTATCTCGGGTTACTCTGCGGGGGCTTTGGGCGACCACAGGATGGTGTCTGCGCCGGTTTCGTAGGCCATGCCCTCGGGATAGGTGATCGCCTCCATCTGGAGGCCCCAGGGCGCGTAGAAATAGATGATCTTCTGGCCTGCGGTCGGGCCGTCGCCAACCGGCAGCGGGCCCCAGTTGTGGCGCACGCCCTTGCTGTCCAGATAGGCTACGGCGGCATCGATATCGTCGACATAGATGGCGATGTGATAGGCGCCGATATCGCTATTCTTCTGGGTGATGGTCTGCTGGTCGGGCGCGGAATACTGGAAAAGCTCGAGGTTCGCGCCGAAGCCGCAGCGCATCAGCGTGACCTTCTCGATCACCGCCTTTGGATCGACGCCCAGCAGGTCCTGCATGAACGTGCCTTCGGGGTCCGACAGGGGGCCGAAGCCGGTGACCTCGGTACAGCCCAGCACGTCCCCGAAAAAGGTCACGGCCTCGGCCAGGTCGGGCACGGTCATGCCGACGTGATCGATGCCCCGCATTCCGGGAAGGCCCTGCGCCATGGCGAGGGTGGGAAGACAGGCAAATGTGGCAATCAGTGAGGCGCGTTTCATGTGTGGATCCTGTAGGGGCAAAGGGAAAACAGGTCAGAAATCGTGATGGCGGATGTCGTAGAAAATTCGCAGCAGGGTCTTGTTGAAATGGTCGCGTTCCCCCGCATCGAGCGAGCGGAGCATCGTATCGCGCATGTCGAGCATCGCGGGCCAGGCGGCGCGGTAGGCGGCCTCGCCCGCCACCGTCAGGCTGATCATGCGGTAACGGTTGTCGCCGTCCTGCGCGGCCCTCAGGATCAGGCCGGCGGTTTCCATCGCGTCGAGCGTGCGCGACAGGGTCGACTGCTTGATGACCGTCAGCACGGAAAGCTCGTTGATCGTGCAGGGCCCGCCTTCGGCCAGGACCGCCAGCGCGCGCATCTGGGCGACAGATACGCCGACCTCTTTCAGCGCGGATTCGACCCCTTTGTTGTACCGCGCCATGATCCGGTTCATCAGATATGGCGTGAATTCCTCAAGCTCTTCGGGCCGGTCGATCATGCGCCCAGCTCCTTTGCCGTCAGATAGCCCGACCCGCCCGACAGGCCCGGGCCCGGATGTGTCGAGGCGCCGATGTGATAGAGGCCCCGGATCGCCGTGGCATGGCGCTGCGTGTCCGGAAACGGCCGCCAGAGAAAGAACTGATCAACCGTGCAGGCGCCCCCATAGGGATCGCCGCCCACCAGGTTCATGTTCATCGCTTCAAGATCGCCGGGAGATATCGCACGGCGGGTGACAATCCGGTCGCGGAAGCCGGTGATATGGCTGGCAAGAATTGCCTCCACCCGGTCGGCAAAGGCGTCGCGCAGGGCTGCGGTCCAGTGTCCGTCCTGCGGGGTATCGATGACACCCGCGGCATCGCCTTTGACGACACGCGGCACCTCTGGCAGCTGAAGCCAGAGGATGCTTTGACCCGCCGGGGCGCGGCCCGGATCCGCCGCACAGGGCTGGCCGACGCAGATCGTGGGGACGGCGGGCAACAGCCCGCGCTCTGCCTCGTTCACGGCGCGGGATACGCCGTCGAGGCCGGGCGTCAGATGCAGAAGCTGGACGCTGTCCAGACCCGGTGTGTTCCAGTCCACCGGCCCGTCCAGCAGGTAATGCAGCTGGAAATTTCCGCGCCCGTAGCGATACCGCCGCAGTGCCTCGGCCTGGTCCGGCTGCGGCGCCAGCCGGTCATATAGCTGATGCGGTGTCACAGAGGCCAGCACCACCGGCGCGGCGACGCTTTCGCCGGATGCCAGGGTCAGGCCGGTCACGCGGTCCCGGTCGGTGGTTATGTCCGTAACCTCGGCGTTGCAGGTCACAGAGCCGCCGTGTTCTTCGATGATGGCGGCCAGGGCGCGGACCATCTGCGCCGCGCCGCCTTTGACAACCGGCGCCCCCGCCGCTTCGAGCGCAAAGCCGATCACCTGACCCATCTGGCCGGAAAAGGCGGCCTCCGGTCCCAGCCCGGCATGTAGACACCATGGCGCCCAGAGCGCGCGCGTCAGATCGCTGTCGAAGGAGGTTTCCAGCCAGCCGCGCATGGATTGCAAGGCGCCGCCCAGTGTCGCGGCCAGCCCGCGGGGCCCCCGCGACCAGGCCTCTCTGGCCATCAGTTTTGCGGTGGTCCGCGACCAGGGATCGCCGCCCATCAGGCCAAACAGCAGGTTCGCATCGGCGCCAAAGGCATCCAGATCGGCCGCCAGCTGTGTCCCGTCGCCCGTCGCTGCCGCCTCAAAGGCCGACACATTGGCGGCCCGGTCCATCTTGTAGACAAGCGCCCGTCCGTCCGGCAGCAGCACGCCCGTCGGCGTATCGGTGGCGCAGAATTCGACCCCGTGCCGCGCCAGATCGGCGCCGAGCACGGCATGCGCCGCGCCGGTGACCCAGAGCACAAAGGTGGTGGCGAGGGGGTCATAGAGGACCTCCTCGGCCAGGGTTTCCGTCCGCATACAGCCGCCGGCCACCGGTTCCCGCTCGTAAAGCGCGACCCGTTTGCCGGCCTTGGCCAGCATCGCGCCGGCGGTCAGGGCGTTGATCCCCGATCCGACGATGGCGATGTCTACGGCGGCAGACATGGCTCAGCCTGCCGGAACCAGAGCGATGGCACGGATCGGGGATCCGGTGCCCTCGACAATCTTCAGCGGGGCGGTCACCAGAATGGCGCCCTTTGCCGGCAGTTCCTTGAGATTGGTCAGGGAGGCCAGCCCGTAGCGGTTATGTTTGTGCAGCAGGTTATGCGCGGGGAAGGGAATTTCGAACCCGCCGGCGGCCCCGGCATCCGTCCCGATGCATTGCGAGCCCCAGCCAAGCGCCTTTTTCTCTTCCATCAGATACTGGATGACCTCGGCCGTCGGCCCCGGTGTATGCGGCCCGGCTTCATCGGCGTTCAGGAATTTTTCCTCGTCCGTGTTGTACTGATCCCAGTCGGTACGCATCAACACCCATTCGCCTTCCTTGATTTCGCCATGCTCGGCTTCCCAGGCTTTGACGTGCTCGACCGTCAGCAGGAAATCGGGATCGGCGGCGGATTCGGCGGAACAGTCGATGACATTCGCCGGCGCCATGAAATATTGCGGGTTGATCGTATCGACGGAGCCGTCGGGATAGTCCTTGCCGGTGATCCAGTGATGCGGGGCATCGTAATGCGTGCCGGAATGTTCGCCCAGTTTCAGCCAGTTCCAGGCCCAGAACGGCCCCCGGTCGCCATAGCGCGAGATCTGGTGGATCTCGATCGGCGGCGTGTCGTCGGCGATCTCGGGCGGCAGTTTCAGCAGCGGTGTTTTGGGACCGAGCGGTGCGGTGCAGTCGACGATCTTGATCGATCCGTCAAGCAGCGCACCCGCCAGCTGGGCCAGAGTATCCTTGGCAGTCATGGGTCTTCCTCCGTCGGTGTGCAAAAGATTCGTGACACGAGATATGCAAATGCATGTACTTTTGTGCTTCAAATTCAAAACATTTTTTAATCGCCCCGGCGCAGCATTTCATGCTGCAGAGCGGCAAGTTCCTTGCTGGCACGGAAAATGTGGAAATCGCGCCCGGAAAATTAATTTTGCTCTGCAAATATTTTGGGCAGCTCAATCGGGCTGACATGACCTCAGCACTGCCCGACAGGCGAAGGCATGGATGACATCCGACCCAAGCGAGACGCCGGGCGCGCGCCGGTTACTTCAACTCTAAAGGATTAGCCGGAGGGATGGGTCCGCACCGCAGGGCGGCGACCCGTCAGGGCCGGAACCGGTCGCGGGTGGAGCAGTAGCTGGCCGCGCCGACCCGTCCGATCGTGTCGATCATCGCCTGATCGACCTTCAGCTCCGGGCCCATGGCGTCCGCCCGGATGTGACATCCGACCACGGAACCGATGACGATATCCCGTGCCGGGCCCAGCGGCAGCAAACTGTGCAACCGGCATTCCAGCGCAACCGGCGCGTCTGCGATACGGGGGACATCGACGATTGTGCCGGGAACGGTTGCAATGGCGTTCAGCGCCAGTTCGTCCTCTTCCGGCTCCACCGGCGCGCCGCAGGCATCCATCTGTGCGCAGAGGGCACGATCCGCGATATGAACGATGAAGTCGCCGGTCTCGACGATATTGCGGGCCGTGTCCTTGCGCCGCCCGTCGGGGCGCGGCTCGATCCCGATGGCCAGCGTGGCCGGATCATGGCTCAGCAGGCCGAAAAAGGAAAACGGCGCGGCATTGGGCACACGCTCCGGGCTTAGGCTGGTGACAAAGGCGACGGGCCGGGGTGTGACGGCATTTGCCATCAGCCCGTAGCGGGCCGCAGGCGGCAGCGTCGCGAAATCGAAATAGCTGTGCTCCATGCCTCAGCCATCCTCCGGCGACAGCGGCGCAAAGGCCAGATCGGTGCCCTGCGACAGGACCATCGCGTCCGAGCCTTCGATCACAAAGGCAAGCCGGCGCAGCCACCTGGCACTTGTCCCGCGATCGGCGGAGAATATTCCGACAGGGCGCCGGGCACGATCGGCGGCATCCAGGATCTGGTCGATCACGCGATCGGTGCTGTCGGCCCCGCCGCGTGCGGCCAGGTCGATAGAGAGGTCGCCCGGACCGATAAACACCAGGTCGATTCCCGCGACGGCCAGGATGGCGTCCAGATTTTCGACCGCTTTCAGGGTTTCGATCTGCACCATGACAACCGTGTCCTGCCGGGCCCTGGCGACGTGGCCGGGGATATCGCGCAGATAACCGGCGGCCCGCCCGGGCCCGGCGCCGCGCGCGCCTTCAGGCGGGAACCGGGCATGACGGACGGCGGCCTCGGCCTCTTCTGCGGTGGAGACATGCGGCACCAGCACGCCCGCTGCCCCGGCGTCGAGCGCGGCGGCGATATTCTGGCCCAGATTGGCGCGGACCCGGACGAGCGCCGGCAGACCGGCCAGATCCGCCACGCGGATCATGTCGGCGACAAGGGCATCGTCGATCGGACTGTGTTCTGTATCGATGCACAGGAAATCAGGCCGCGCCCCGGCGACGATTTCCGCCGCCACCACGGAGGGGATGGACAGAAAGGGCCCGCGCATCGGCCGTTTTTCCGCGATCCGGCGTCTGAGAGAGGTCATGCCGGTTGCCCTTCGTCAAAGCTTTTGCCGGGGTTCAGGATGCCCAGAGGGTCCAGCAGGTTCTTGATGCTGCGCATCAGGGCGATCTCTTCCGCCGTGCGGCTGTGGGCCAGATAGTCACGCTTGACCGCGCCGATCCCATGTTCGGCCGAGACGGTCCCGCCAAGATCGCGGGTGATGCCATAGACACAGGCCTTGACCGCCTTTTCCGGCTGGTTCTGCCCGGCCTCGGGCACATTGACGACCACATGCAGATTGGAATCGCCGATATGGCCGTAGGACAAGGTCCGGGCGGATGGAAAGAGCGCGCTGACGCCCGCTTCGATCGCCGTGACCGCCTCGGCCATACGGCCGATCGGAATGCCGACATCGAAGGGTATGACAGGGCCGAGGACACGGGCATATTCCGCCGGGCTCTCCCGGACCGCCCAGAGCGCGCGCTCCTCTTTCAGAGAGCCTGCAATAACGCCATCCTCCACCGTCCCGTCCTCCAGCGCCTCACCGAGCAGACGTTCAAGCCCGGCCCGGGTCTCCGCCATATCAAAGCCCGTCGCTTCGATGATCGCATAGGCCCCGTGACGCCCGGCCAGCGGAGAGCCGAGACCCGTCGCCCCGGACATGAAGTCAAAGAAGCTGGGCCACATGACCTCGAACCCGGAGAGCGCCGGACCCAGCGTTGCGCGTGCCGCGCCCAGCAGGGCGATGATCCGGGACGTATCGGGACAGCCGACAAAGGCGGTGGTCCGGGCGGGCGGCAGCGGATGCAGCCGCAGGACACAGCGGGTGATCACGCCCAGCAGGCCCTCCGACCCGATGAACAGATGTTTCAGATCCAGCCCGGCATTGTTCTTGAGCATGGTGTTCATCCCGTCGATCACCGTGCCATCGGCCAGCACGACCTCCAGCCCCAGGACCTGATCGCGCGCCATGCCGTAGCGCACGACAGCGGTGCCGCCGGCATTGGTGGCAAGGATGCCGCCCAGCTGGCAGGACCCGCGCGAACCGATATCGATGCCCAGCAGCAGACCCTGATCGGCCGCAGCGGCCTGTGCCGTTTCCAGAACCACGCCGGCCCCGGCGATCAGCGTCCCGGCATCCTTGTCGATGCTTTCGATCCCGTTCAGACGTTCGAGGCTGAGCACGATGCCCTCTGCGACGGGATGTGCCCCCCCGGATATCCCGGTTAACCCGCCCTGCGGCACGACCGGCACCCGGGCCGCGTGGCAGGTGGCGAGGATCGCCGAAACCTCTGCCGTTGTGCCGGGCCGGGCGACCGCCAGCGGCACGACGGCGGGCAGCCCCGTCCAGTCATGGTGATATCGGTCCGGGCTGTCGGCGCCGGGCAGGATCACGCCGGGCCCGGTGACGGCGGTCAGTCTGTCGAGAATATCCATACCCGGCCTACATGAGCGAAGGGATCAGGGTGGCGAGGATCGGGAACATGATCACAAGCGCCACGAGCAGGAAAACACAGAAGATATAGGGCAGGGCGGCCCGCGCGACCTCCTGCAGGGTGGTGCCCTGCGGGCTGACCCCATGCATCACGAACAGCAGCAGTCCAAAGGGCGGTGTCGTAAAGCTGACCTCCAGCATCAGCAGCATGATCAGCCCCCACCAGATCATGTCGAACTGCAGCGACATGGCCAGCGGGACAAAGATCGGCAGGGTTATCAGCATCATGGAGACCTGATCCATGAACATGCCCAGCACCAGAAGGATCAGCGCCATGACCAGCAGGGTCTGGGTCGGCCCCATCTCCAGCGATGTCGCCCAGCGGACGAACCCGGCGGAGGCGCCGGAAAAGGCCAGCAGCTGAGCGAAGGTGGAAGAGGCGGTGATCAGCAGAAAGGTCATGCCCGTCACCCGCGCCGCATCGGTCACCGCGGTCGTAATGGCCTTCATGTCGAGCGCGCGGAAGATCAGCGCGAGGATGCCGACCGCAAGAATTCCAAGCGCGCCGCTCTCCGTCGGGGTCGCCACGCCGGTCAGGATCGACCCGACAACGGCGCAGATGATGACCGCCATGGGCAGGATATCGCGGCAGAAGATCTTGGCCCGTTCGGCCAGCGGTTTGGGCTCGTAGTCGTAGCTTGGCGCGGCATCGGGATCGATCCGGGCCTGAATAAAGATCAGCACGGCGTAAAAGATCGCCAGAATGACCCCCGGGATCAGCCCCGCCACCAGCAGCCCGCCGATATCGATCCGCGCCAGCGACCCGAAGAGAACGGCCAGAGTCGAGGGCGGAATGATCACCGCAAGGCCGCCCGACCCAAGGATCGGACCGATGGCCATATGCTTTTTATATCCGCGTTTCATCATTTCCGGCACCATCAGCGTGCCCAGCATGCCGGTATTGGCCAGCGACGACCCGGACAGGGCCGCAAACACCGTGCCCGAGGTCACGGTCAGATAGCTCAGCCGGGCCGGAAGCCGGCCGATCAGCACATCAATCGCGTCCAGCACCCGCCGGGCCAGCCCGGAATGGAAAAACAGCGACCCCATCACCAGAAAAAGCGGGACGGGCGCCAGCGAATAGGTCGATACGGCCATGGTGGCATTTGCCACCATCTGGCCAATGCCGCGCGATCCGCCCATGAAGAAATAGGTGCCGATCACGTTGATCACGAGAAAGCCAAGCGCAACCGGCAGGCCAATCCCCATCGACAGCAGCAAGCCGCCGATCAGAATGGTGATTGAAATGGTCCAGTCCATCATGATCCCGGCCCTCCTCAGAGACCGGCATGCGCATCTGCGCCGCCGTCAAAGAAGCTTTGCCCCCGCGGGAAAAATGCGAGGAATTGCAGACCGCCGAAGAGAAACCCGATGGGCATCGTCAGATAGACCCCCCACATCGGCATGTCATAGGCGCGGACCTCGTAAGAGCCGTCCGCAACGCCTTTCAGGAATGCGCTGCCGCTGTACCACATCATGTAAAAGCAGATCGCGGCCGACAGCAGGTGAAGGCCCGCTTCCCAGTAGCGGCGCATCCGCCCGGGCAGATAGGTCAGCAGCACGCCGACAAAGACATGTCCGCGGGTCAGCACGAGATAGGGCAGCACCAGAAAGGTCAGGTGCAGCATCGCATATTCGACCGTATTGACCGCCCAGATGGCCGTCGGCAGCCCCAGATTGCGCGACAACACGTCGTAATTCACGATGCAGACAATCGCGACGACAAACAGACAGCCCAGGAAGAACATCAGCCGGGAAACAGTATCAAGCGCGCGCAGCAGTAGGGCCATGGGAGCCGTCCTTCACGAAAGAGGGGAGAGGCGGGCGGACAGATCACTGCCCGCCCTGCCCGGATCAGAAGTCTTCGAAGAAGATCGCCTTGAGCTGGTCGTGATAGGTCGGGTCACGCTCCTTCAGCCGGGCCCAGGCAATGTCATAGGCCTTGTTCAGGAACAGATCGGCCTGCTCGCCTTCCAGCGTGATCGTTTCGATACCACTGTCGGCAAGCGCCTTGCTTTCGGTTTCGTTCAGCACGAGGTTTGCCTCGTACGAGGTCTTTTCATGCTCGATCGCGGCGGCCTCGACAATCGCCTTGGCCTCGTCCGACAGGCCATTCCAGGTGTCGAGGTTTATGGAGATCAGAACATCGGTCTGGAAGAAGCCCGGATCGATCCGGTATTTCAGGAACTTGTCCCAGCCAAAGTCGCGGATGCCGGACACCGGGTATCCGGTTCCGTCGACCACGCCGCGCTCCAGCGAGGTATAGACCTCGCCTGCGGCCTGGACGACGATCGTGGCGCCCAGTTCCTCGAAGAACGCGCGGTAGAGCGGAGAGGTGCGCAGGCGCAGACCGGACAGGTCGACCTGTCCGTCCGCCGTCGTGCCCGGCTTTTCGGTGGTCCAGAGGTGGAACCCGGCGCCACCGTCGACATGGGCCAGAATATGGGTGTTGGCCTTGGCGTGATAGGCTTCGTTCACCAGATCGAGCCCGCCCTTTTCACGCGCGGTCATCGGGTCAAGGTTGGACCCGGCAAATGCCTCGCCTTCCGGAACGAGGTTCAGGTAAAGCCCGGCGGGCAGCAGGAACATGTCGGCGATGCCGTTCATCTGCGCCTCGCCCATACGTTCGTTGGGGATGACTTCGGGGCCACCGATGACCTGAATCTGCACGACGCCCTCGCCGCGCTCGTTGACGAGATCGACGAACTTCATGAAGTTCTTGGAAAATGACACCTGCGCCGGGGTGAAGGTGACGGCGCGGATGACCTCTTCGGCCTGGACGGCCGCAGCGGACAGCCCGATCAGGGATGCAACCGCTGCGCCTTTGAGAAACTGATACGTTTTCATGTGGTCCTCTCTGTTGTGAATCGGCCCGGTCGTTGGTCGACCTTGGTGCTGGCCAGTGGTGGATCTTGCCCGTCCGATCCGGGAACGGGGGTGGCATGCAGAATGCGATCCGCATCGGCCTGTTCAAAGAACGACAGGGCCGCATCTACAAAATCCTGCATGGCCGCATGGGCCATCGCAGTGTCGCCGGCGTCAAAGGCCGCCAGAAGCCGCCGGGTACCTTCGGCGGCGGCTTTGCGGCCGGCCTCGGAATGCAGCGTGGTCGCGCGGACGAGATGCACCTGAAGGTGAAACCGGGTCAGGGTCTCGCGCAGCCGGGCATTGGGGATCCGGTCAAACCAGAAGGCGCGCAGGGCGCGGTTGGCCGCGGCTGAATCGGCCGGGGTCCGGGCATTGGCCACGGCCGTCTGAAGGTGGCGGAACTGGACGCGGTCCTCCTCTCCCGCCGCCGCAACGACAGAGACAAAGGCAACCGGTTCCAGGGCGCGCCGGATCTCGAAAATCTCTCTGACGTCCTGCATGGAGGGATGGATCACGACATATCCTGCGGGCTGGGCGCCTTCGATCAGCCCGTCTTTTTCCAGCCGGTTCAGGGCCTCGCGCACCGGGGTGCGCGACACATCGAGCGCCCTTGCGATCTCTGCCTCGATCAGCCGGTCTCCCGCCGCGCGGCGCTGTTCGACCAGGTCGTCCAGCAGATCCTGGTAGACCTTTTCGCCAAGTGGCTGGGTTCGTCTGCGCAACGGATGGTACATGATCGTCCTTGCTGGCTTCTCTGTATACTTTTAAACATGAAATAAATTTAGCAAGAAGAATCTGAGGGCGCGTCAACGATTTTGTGCATCTCGCTCAAGAGAGCAGCGGGCGGACCTCCGCAAAGCTTTGGATCTGCAGTTTGTTTGCGCGGCAGCCCTGCTGACCGGCGGGCCGGTGACACGACGCCCGGTCAGGCCGGATGACGAATGTGCAGGGCTGTCCGGCCGCCGGACCGCTTCAGCGGCGCAGGGTGACCCCGGCGGATTCTCTGTCCCAGGTGCTGGGGGTGACACCCTCTTCGCGCAGCTTGAACTTCTGGATCTTGCCGTTCTCGGTCCGCGGCAGGTCGGACCGGATATCGATATACCGGGGCACCGAATAATAGGGCAGCCGGTCTTCACAATGGCGGATCAGATCCTCCGGCTCCAGGGTCGCGCCGTCTTTCAGAACGATGGCGACCATGACCTCGTCCTCGGCCAGCTCGGAATCGACGGGGAAGACGGCGGCGGTCGCAATTGCCGGATGACTCAGCACACCCTGTTCGACCTCGTAGGACGAGATGTTTTCGCCCCTGCGCCGGATGGTTTCCTTGATCCGGTCGACAAACCGGAAATAGCCATCAGCATCCCGAACCACGCGGTCGCCCGTATGAAGCCAGAGGTTTTTCCAGGTCTCGACGGTTTTGTCCGGCATGCCGAAATAGCCATGCGCAAAGGCATTCGGCTGATCGGCGCGCAGCAGCAGCTCGCCCGATGTCCCGTCCGGCACGCAATTGTCGAATTCATCGACGACGCGGGCCTCGAACCCTTTTGTGATCCGCCCGATCAACCCGGGGCTGAGGCTGTCCGCCTCTGTCTGTATGACATTGTTCGACTCGGTCGATCCGAACGCGTCGAGCAGCAGAATCCCCGTCCGGCGGACAAATGCGTCGTGGAACTGCGCCGGAACGCCGGGCGCAAGCGCGATACGGGTGGTGTGGTCGCGCTCCTCCGGGCTTTCGGGGCGCGACAGCAGCATCGGCACCATCGCCCCCAGTAGGTAAGTGACATCCGCCTGCGACTTTTTCAGCGCCTCATAGAAGCGCGACACGGAAAACCGGACGGAGAGCGACTGCGCCCCGCCAAAGACAAGCGCCTGGAAAAAGCAGTTGATCGCGTTGGTATGGAATAGCGGCAATGTCGTATGCAGCACATCTCCGGGCCGGATACCCAGCTGGCGGCCCGTCGTGATCGCCCACCAGAAAAACTGCTCATGCGGGCAGATCACCCCCTTGGAAACACCGGTCGTGCCCGAGGTATAGAGGATCGCCATCGGATCGGCGGGCCGGACGTCATGCGGCTCGACCGGGGCGCCGGGGTCCGGCATGGGGACCGCGCCAGCCGGCAGATCGGCCGTCCCGGCATCCAGCACAAAGACCGTCTCCAGCATGAGAGATTCGCGGTCGACCGTGGCAAGGTTGTCCAGCAGATCCGCTTCGATGATCAGCAGCCGGGCGGCCGAATTGTCCAGGATATGCCTCAGCTGATCGCCCCGCGACGCGATATTGATCGGCACAGCCACCGCACCGGCCCATGCAATGGCGGCAAGGATGGGTATGAAATCCAGACGGTTGGCGCTGATCAGCGCGACGCGGTCGCCCGGGGCAATGCCCGCCGCGGTCAGCCGGCCCGCCAGCCGCGCGGCGCTGTCACAGATCTGACGGGCCGACAGGTCCATCCCGTCCATCCGCAGAAGCGGCGCGTCCGGCGCCGTGTCGGCCCGCGCCCGGAGCAATGCCGGCAAAGTCCGGCCGGCCGGTGGCGTGCTGCGTTCAAGAAGGTCGGCCCGGCGGTGCGAGTCGCGGCAATAGTCTTGCGCTGTCACCGGGTCGAGCAGGCTGCAGGCGGCACGGGCCGCATCGGAATAGACCGTCGCTGTGTTTCGATCCGCCATGCTGTGCACCTTTTGCGAAACCGTGGTTAATGCCGCTCAGGACGTCCGGGAGGGGCGGGATGCGTCCAGTGTCTGTCGGGCAATGATGACCTTCTGCACGTCCGAGGCGCCCTCATAGATCCGCAGCGCCCGGATTTCACGATAGAGTTTCTCGACCGTCGCGCCAGAGCGCACGCCATCGCCACCATGTAGCTGCAGGGCCGCGTCGATCACCTTCTGCGCCTCGTCCGTGGCATAGAGCTTGGCCATCGCCGCTTCGCGGGTCACACGTGGGGCGCCGCTGTCCTTGGTCCAGGCCGCGCGATAGACCAGCAGAGCGCTGGCATCGACGCGCAGCGCCATATCCGCGATATGCCCCTGCACCATCTGCAGATCAAACAGCGGCGCGCCCTGAACCTGACGTGTGGTGACACGGGCCAGCGCCTCCTCCAGCGCGCGACGGGCGAACCCGAGCGCGGCGGCGGCAACGGTGGAGCGGAACACATCCAGCACCGACATGGCAATGCGGAACCCCTGTCCGGGTTCGCCCAGCATGGCAGAGGCAGGAACCCGGCAGTCGGTGAACCGCAACCGGGCCAGCGGATGCGGCGCGATGGTGTCCAGCCGCTCCGCCACCTCGAAGCCGGGCAGACCGGCGGGCAGGACAAAGGCCGACAGACCCCTGGCGCCCGGCGCCTCTCCGGTCCGGGCGAAAAGCGTATAGACATCGGCGATCCCGCCGTTGGAGATCCAGGTCTTTTCGCCGTTCAGCACATAGGCGTCCCCGTCCCGCGTGGCCGTCATCGTGGAATTGGCGACATCCGATCCGGACTGAGGTTCGGTCAGGGCAAAGGCGGAAATAGCACGGCCGGCGCGGGTCTGCGGCAGCCATTCGGCCTTTTGTGCCTCGGTGCCGAAAAGGCTGATCGCTCCGGTGCCAAGCCCTTGCATTGCAAAGGCAAAATCCGCCAGCCCATCGTGCCGGGCCAGCGTTTCGCGGATCAGGCAGAGGCTGCGGACATCCAGCCGCCCGTCCATAGCGCCGGAATGGGTCAGAAACCCGGCCTCCCCCAGACCGGAGACGAGGTGCCGACACAGAGCATCGGTATCGCCATGGTCCAGATCGGCAAGATGGGTCGCGGCCCATGTGTCCAGTTCAGCCGCAAGCGCCCGGTGTGTGTCGTCAAAGAACGGCCAGTGAAGAAAGGACTGGTCCGCCATCAGTCGCCCTCGAAAACAGGTTTCTGCTTGGCGACGAAGGCCTCGTAGGCGCGGGTGAAATCGCGGCCCTGCATGCAGATCGCCTGCGCCTGCGCCTCTGCCTCGATCGCCTGTTCCAGCGACATGGACCATTCCTGCATCAGCATGGTCTTGGTCATCGAATTGGCAAAGGTTGGCCCGGCGGTAATGCGCGCGGCCATCTCCATCGCGGTGGCGTCCAGATCGGCGGCCTCGACCAGACGGTTGAAGAACCCCCAGTTTGCACCCTCTTCCGCCGACATGGCCCGGCCAAGGTACAGCAGCTCATTCGCACGGCCCTGCCCGATGATGCGGGGCAGCATGGCGCAAGCGCCCATGTCACAGCCCGCAAGGCCCACGCGGTTGAACAGGAAGGCGACCTTGGCATCCGGCGCCGCGATCCGCAGGTCAGACGCCATGGCCATGATCGCCCCGGCGCCGGCGCAGATGCCCTCAACCGCCGAGATGATGGGTTTGCCGCAGCCGATCATCGCCTTGACCAGATCGCCGGTCATCCGGGTAAAGGCCAGCAGCTCTTTCATCGACATCTTGGTCAGCGGGCCGATGATGTCATGCACATCCCCGCCCGAGGAATAATTGCCGCCATTGGGCAGGATCACCACCGCATGCACGTCATCGGCATAGACCAGGTCGCGGAACCAGTCGCGCAGTTCGGCATAGCTGTCAAAGGTCAGCGGGTTCTTCCGTTCGGGGCGATCCAGCGAAATGCGGGCAATGCCCTGCGAGATCTCGCACCGGAAATGTTTGACGTCGCTGCGCATGCTGTCCTCCGTATCATCCCAGCAGGCCCGGCCGCAGTCTGCGGGCCGGATCACCACCACTATGCGAGCCGGCGCAAATTACTTCAATCCTAAAACGTATCTGTGTCCCGGTCGGGCGGTGTCCGCACAGGCGCACGGCTGTTCCGCCCCGGGTTCAGCCCGTCGCTCCGCCGGGGCGGATCACCTCTGTCAGCATCGGGTAGTGCCGGTTGCCGCCTTCGATCGGCGGAAAACTGGCGGAATCGTCGCGCAGGGCAATCCTGACGGGGGAATGCAACGCGGCAGTCAGCGCCTCTGGTGAATCGAACATCACCCTGTTGCGCTGCATAAAATGTACCCGCGGCCATGGCATGGCGTCGATCCAGTCGAGCCGGGTGAGAATCTCCAGCTCCCTCAACCCGGGGAACTGCAGCATCAGCGGCGGATGCTGCCTGAGATAGCAGTCAAGCCAGCCGGTCAGATCCTCCGCCGGGCCGGGATAATAGACGATATAGCTGCAGGCATCGGGCCCAGGCGCCCGCGGCTCCGGCACATCGAACGGGCGCAGATACATGGCCTGTTGCGCCGCATCGGTCCCCGCCAGACTGTCCAGCCCGCCCGCACGGACAAAGTCGCACAGGGTTGTCCCCGGGCCCGGGTTCACGGCCGCCTCCAGTGACGCGAGATCCTCGAAATACAGCTGCATGCCAAACACCGGCGGCGCCCCGTCGTCGGACAGGCTGTCACGCGCCGTGGCAGGCCTATACAGGCTGGCGCGGGTCAGACCGAGCAAGACCGTCAGGCAGCTTCGCAGCGCGGCGGCCTCCTCCGGATCGATCCGCAGCTCCGGATCCTCCGGATGAAAGAACAGCACGAAATAGCACAGGGTCATGATCACCCTCCGTCAGCAGCGACAGGCAGACACCGGCGCGGAGACGTCCGGCAGGCCAATGATCCTTTATGTCTGAAGTAAACCGGGCCACCGGGTCAAGCGCGATCCGACGCTGGCCCGGCGGCGCCGACCGGCCAAAGGACAGATGTCCGGCGTTCAGGCCCCCGGCACCAGCGCCAGGACCCGCAGCGGGCTGCCCGATCCGGCCAGTATCTTGAGAGGGGCGGCAAAGATCAGCGCGCCGCGTTCGGGCAGCGCCTCCAGCCCGGTCAGGCATTGCAACCCGTACCGCCCGGCGCCGTGCAGGTAGTGATGGGCGGGGAAGGGGGGCGAGAGATGCGCGGCCTGTCCGCAGTCCGTCCCGATGGTTTCTGTCCCGAAGCCGAGTATCCCGCGGTCCTCGACCAGAAACCGGATCGCATCTGCATCCGGGCCCGGCGTATGCGCCCCGTCGGCCCGCAGCCCGGCATAGTCAGCGCCGGTTTTGCGGCCCCAGCCGCTGCGCATCAGCACCCAGCAGCCGGGGTCGATCCGGCCGTGCTGCGCCTCCCACGCTAGGATCGCCTCGCGGGTCAGCAGATGGTCGGGGTCGCGGGCGCAGGCATCGGTGCAGTCGATCACGCAGGCGGGGGCCAGCATCGGCGAGAGCGGCATCGTATCCACCGTGTTGCAGGGCAGATCGCGCCCGGTGACCCAATGGACCGGCGCGTCGAAATGCGTGCCTGTATGTTCCCCGAAACTGATATTGTTCCAGTACCAGGCCGGACCTTTGCCGTCATAGCGCGAGATACGCTCGATCCGGACCGGCCAGGACTGGCCGAATTCCGGCGGCATCACGATGGTCGGATCGTCCGGCGACAGGGTGCGCGTCAGATCGACAAGGGACACCCCCCCGGTCGACAGCAATCCGGCCAGCGCAGAAAGGACATCCGAGGGTGTCTGATTGTCCGGCATCACATCCACCTCGATCTTTCGACTTCTTTGGGATTGCGGGCCAGCCGGTCGCGGAAATCCTCTGCTTTCGGTCCGAGATAGGCATCTTCCAGCCCCTGACGGAGCGCGTTGACAACGCCTTTCGCCAGAGCCGTAACCCCAAGTTTCGGCGGCGGCACCTGTTCGAACCAGTCGATGTCGAGCGCGCCGTGAAAGACATTGACGACGCGGATACCGCCCTGACGCAGGGTCGCGCGCAGGGATTGCGACACCGACAGCTCTGCCGCCTGGGCGGCGGAATAGAGCGCCGCCTCCGGGCTGGCCATCTGGGCGGTGAGTGACAGGAGATTAACCCAGGCGAGGGCAGGCCGGTCGCCATCGGCGCCCCGTCCCATCAGCGCCGGCCCAAAGGCTTCGGCCAGGCGCACCATGCCCAGGGCACCGCCTTCCATCATATCCTTGATCCGCAGCGCGCCGCCGCCATCGAACAGCGCGCCGGGCCGGTAGTGAAACCCGCTGTGGATAATCAGTTCGGTCCGACCGCCAAGATCGGCCGCGGCCTCTGTCACCGAGCGTTCGTCGCGTGGATCGAGGTCGATGAGCTCCACACCTGCCATCGCGCCAAGCGTGTCGATCTGCGGCGAAGGTTTCCAGCGCTCGGCCAGCCCGACACAGACACCTGCCGCGCCGGCATCGAGCAGAGCGCGGCATATCGCGGGGCTGGCGGGGTGCCGGCCATCGGTCAGCAGCACACGCGCATGGCGGGGGTCGGCGGTCAGTTCACGCAAGATCGGGTCCTCCTCGTCTTCGGGACCGGGGGTCTTTTCGGGATAAGCAAACACCACCACCTGTCCGCCCCGGTCCAGCCTGAGCGACAGCCGCACCCGGCCATCCGGCGGACAGGCGCGGTGAAGAAAGGCGATGAGGGTCGGGCCGGCATCGCTGCGGATCAGGCCCTGACGGATCGGGGTCAGCCTGCGGAAATAAGGATCGGCGGTGCTGTGAATCACCGTTTCGCTCAGCAGCTGGCCGCCTGCAGCGATATCGGTCAGCGGCAGGTCCTGGCCCAGACATTCGGGGCAGGCGTCCCGCGCCGGATAGAGGACCGTGCCACAGCCGGAACAGCGCTGCAGGGCAAACCGGCCAAGCGCCGCCGCCGCCGCAAGATCCTGCGCCCGCAGCGACCGTGGCTGAGGTGGCAGCAGCGGTACCCGGGTCCGCAGCAGAGGGTTCTTCTTGGGAGGAACAGGGCGGGTCACGCGGCGGCCTCTAGGATAACGGCGCCGGAGGACAGGCCCCGGTCATAGTTGATCATCCCGAAGCCAAGCGCCATGCCCCGCCTTGCCCCGGCCACCTGACGCGCACCGGCCTGTCCCAGCAGCTGGCGCAGCGTTTCGACAATGCCCAGATGCCCGCCCGACGCACCGGCCTGTCCGGTCGACAGCTGGCCGCCGCCGGTATTATGCGGGAAGTCACCGGCATAGGTCAGGTCGTGCGCACGCACAAACTCCGGCGCCTCGCCCTTGGCACAGAAGCCCAGATCCTCCAGCTGCATCATCACGATCACAGGGTAATCATCATAGCTCTGCAACAGGTCGATTCCGCCGGGCGAGGTTCCGGCCATGGCGAACAGGTCATCGACATCCCGGGCCCATCCGCCGCGCTCCTGCACCGGGTCCTGGGGAAAGGCGTGGTGCCGCTCGATCGACCCGGTCAGCCGGACAAATTCCAGCCCCTGCGCCCGCGCGGTATCCTCCCGCATGACCAGAAAGGCATCCGCCCCCGCACAGGGCATGACACAGTCGAACAGATGCACCGGCTCCGCGATTGGCGGGGCCGAAAGGTAGGCTTCCATCGTCAGCGCTTTGCGCATCAGCGCATTTGGATTTTCCAGCGCATTGGTCCGCTGGGCGATGCAGATACGGCCAAAGTCTTCGCGGCGGGCGCCAAAGCGGGACATGTAGTTGCGGGTCAGATGGGCAAAGCTGGCATTCGCACCACCGGCCCCGACAGGATAGACGGCATCCTGCGCGAACCGGGAAAAGTTCGACAGGTTCTGGCGGAAACTGTCGATATGATTGGTATCGGCGGCAATACAGGCGACAACATCGGCATCGCCCTGTTCCACTGCCCGCGCAGCCCGGCGGATCGATGCAATCGCCGATGCACCGCCAAGCGCAACCGTATCAAGCCAGCGGACCGACATGCCAAGATGCTGCGTCAGGGCAATCGTGCTGTCCGGGGCCAGAGAGAAGCTTGCCGCGCAGAGCCCGTCCATCTCCTTATGCGAAATGCCCGACTGCTGCGACAGGGCGCGCAGCGCGGCGGCGAACCACCAATGCGCGGGCTCTATCGAATAGCGACGGTAGGGCACGGTCACCGGGACAGTCAGTACGACATCCCTGTAGCCCTGCCTTGCCGGTCCCGTCATTCCGAATCATCCGCTGTTGCCGTCATGGCATTATGTTTTAAACCTGAAGAAGATGACAGGCCCACCGGCCGACTGGTCGCAGCCTGTGACGAACCCCGTGTCGGCACCACGCCAGGCGCAACGATTTCTCGTCGTCCACGACCAAATCCTTCTCAAATCACAACGTCAAACCTGTGCCATTGGGTCTGGCGAGGACAGCGCCGCAGCGACATGCCCGAGCAACATGTCGACCTCCTGCGCGAGCACTCCGCGCGAGCCTCCGGCGATGTGGGGCGTGAAGATCGTGTTCGGCGCATGGGTCAGCGGCGCGTCTGGATCACGCGGTTCGGGGGCATGGGTGTCCAGCGCCGCGCGGAAGATGTGACCTGCGTGCAAGGCCTCGGCCAGTGCTGCCTCATCGACGAGATATCCCCGGCTGGTGTTGACGAAGATCGCGCCAGGTTTCATCCGGGCGAAGGTCTCTGCGTTCATCATGCGCTCCGTCTCGGGGGTCCAACGGGCATGGAGCGACACGATGTCGGAGCGCGCCAGAAGGGTGTCGCTGTCGACAAAGGTCAGGCCAAGCGCGGCCTCCTGCGCGGCCGGCAGACGCGACCGTTTGGTGTAGAGCAGTTTCGCGCCGAAGAGCCTGAGCCGTTCCGCGACCAGCAGGCCGACCTGTCCCATGCCAATCATGCCGATCGTGGCCCCGAACAGCCCTCCGAGGCCGCTGAGACCGGGCCAGTTGTAGGCGACATTGTCGATGGGGTGAACTTGGGTGCGGTCCCATTCCGGGTCGCGGGACAGTCGGTCAGCGATGACGATATCCTTCGTCGCTGCCAGCATCATCAGCACGGCGTGTTCGGCGGTGAACGCGAGGGAAGGGCGCTCCATACAAACGGTATGGACGCCCGCGTGGTCCAGCGCCGGGAGGTCCAGCCCCGCCGAGTCGGACCCCAGCCGCGCAACCACGCGGAGGTTCGGAGATGCGGCGAGTTCTGCGGCACCAACCGGGGCCCGACGGCAGATCAGCGCGTCCGATCCGGCGCTGATCCGGGCCAGCCGGGTCTCTTCGCTGGCACCGACCACGCGCACGTCGGCCCCGCGCAGCCTGTGCCGGTGTCCGGATGCCTCAAGGGTGGCAAGGTCGATCACGTCGGGCGAGGCGTAACGCACCAGCCAGTCAGCATCATCGCCCTGCGGGCCGCGCAGCGCGATGGCCGCGAGGCGCATCATCGGATCCGCGTCGCAGATGGTTATTACCGGCTTTGGGGAGGGCATGGGTCAGGCGGGTCTCTTGCGCAGGCGCGTCTCGATCCGCTGGACCGCTTCCATCACGGCAGCTGCGGCCGCCTGGGGGTGGAAGCGGTTGGCCGGCCCAACGCAGGTCAGCGCATAGGACCCGGTGCCGTCGTCCAGCGGCACGGAGACGGAGGCGGTGCCGCCCGTCACCTCGCCGAAGCTGATCGCGTAGCCATCACGCCGGGCGGCGGCGATCCGGGCGTCGATCTCGTTCGGGGTGACGATGGTTGTCGGGGTTTCCTGCTCCAGCGGACCCTGGCCCAGCAGCAGCTCAAGTTCCTGCGGGCGCAGGTGGGTCAGCAGGGCGATCCCGGTGGCGCCGGAATGGAAGGAGGAGGAATAACCCTTGCCGTATTCGAACTTGATGCCGTGGGGCGAGGTGATTTCCTCCACGATGACCTTGCGCAGGCCGACCCGTTTGCACAGGGTCACGGTTTCGCGGGTCAGGTCGCGCAGCTGCTCCATCTCCGGCAGGGCGGCGAGAGACACCTGCATGTAGCTGCTCTCTACGCGGGCGGAAAGCTTGAGGATGTCGCTGCTGAGGAAATAATCCTTGGTCAGCGGATCTTGCGTGACCATCCCAGCGTCGATCAGGTTCTTCAGCAGGCGGCTGGTGGTGCCATTGGCATATCCCAGCAGCTTGCCGATCCGCGAGAACCGGGTTTCGCCGTCCGCCAGCAGGAACAGGATATCGATGCTCTTGCTGATCGAGCTCTGCGGCTTTGTCGTGTCGCGCCCCTTGGGGGCGGTCAGCTGCTCTTGCATCAGATATCCTCCTCGCACGGTGTTAACCTTTCCTCGATACGGGATCGGCCCGCCCTTTGATAGGGCAGGCCGACACGCCGGCGCCGGTCAGGACCAGTAGGGCTCGGTCCAGAGCGGCAGATCCTGCCCGGTCTTCCGGGACAGTGCGGCCTTGTGGACGCGATGGCCGCAGATCGCATCGTAGATAGCCATGCCACGGGCGAAATAGACGATGATCTGCTCGTCATTGTCGCGGCCCGGCACCTCACCCGCGATGACACCGCCCAAGTCCAGAAGCTGTTCGGGCGTCATGACGCCTGCGTCGACCAGGCAGCCGGGCGTCAGGTTCTTGCGGTCCAGAGCGTCGATCGAATTGGCGTAGAGCTTGTCGGCCTTTGCAAAGACCTCGTACTCCGCGTCCCATATAGACAGATCGATGAACAGCGCGCCGGCACGCAGCCAGTCATAGGGAATGTACGCCTGGCCGGGATCGGTCAGCGTGGTGGCGGGCATGATGATGTCGCTGGCGCGGACCGCCGCCTCGGCGCTTTCGGAGACGATCACTTCAAGCTCATAGGTTTTGCGCAAATTTTCAGCAAACGCTTCGGCGCGATCGGCGGAAATGTCGAAGACATGCACGGTTCCGATGTCGCGACCATCTTCGCAGACGTGGACCAGCGCCTCCATCGCGGCCTGGTTGATGGGGCCGGTCGCAATCACCGCAACGTCGTTCTTGCCGGATTTGCGAAGGTAGCGCGCCCCGAGGGCGCCAAGCGCGCCGGTGCGGATGCAGCTGATGACCGCCGCGTCCATCAGGGCGATGGGATAACCGCTTTCGGGGTCCAGCATCGTCAGCAGACCCGAGGCGCGCGGGCCACGGCCCTTGGCGGGATTCTCGGGATTCGAAGGGATGTTCTTGAGGCCGACCATGCGGTCGCCGTCATCGTCGAGGAAGGCCGCGTGGATGTTGGCGCGCTTGGTGCCCTTGTAGCCGACGGTCTTCTTCAGGTCGTCCTTGGGCAGGTCCCAGAACAGGGTGGCTGTCGTTGCCTCGATCGCGTCACCTCGGTACAGCAGGTAGGTTGCGCGGTTCACGTCGGCAACGGTTGCAGGGATGTCGTCCGCCCCGCAGGCGACGGCCTCTTCCTGGCTCAGATAGAGGAATTCTTGCTTTGACACGATGGTGATCCTTGAGGTTCATATAGCGGACTATTTGGTCCGCATTTAAGCTTTCTCATGCAGCCTTTGCTGTCAAGGGAAACTAAGAGTTACCGTATTGTCGTATTTTTGTTGACATACTGGCCAAGTGCCGCTTGGATCATATGCATGACAAGAAAGTTCGCATATCGGACTAAATCAGGGAGCCCCCACATGAAACGACCCCTTTCCGTCAGTCTCGCCGCGCTGGTCGCGCTGACTGCCCCGCTTGCAACCCAGGCTGCCGACCGTGATCTGCGTGTGGCCTACGACGTGGGCGACATCAGCTCGATGGACCCGCACCGCGCCTCCAGCCACGTGGACCGCGCCATCGCCTCGATGGTGTTCAATGGTCTCGTCCGCCTGCCCGCCGGAAGTGCAAACATGGCCGATATCGAGCCCGACCTGGCCGAAAGCTGGGAGCAGAGCGAAGACGGGCTGACCTGGACCTTCAAGCTGCGCGGCGGCGTGATGTTCCAGGGCTGGGACGGGGGCGAGCCTTACGAGATGACGGCAGAGGATGTCGTCTTCTCGCTGAACAAGGCGATGGACCCGGAGCAATCCGCCTATTCCGGCGAATACACCGGCATGACGATCGAGGCCACGGACGACATGACCGTCGCTATCACCACGCCCGAACCGTTGTCGGAAACCCTGATGCTGGCCAAGCTGATGAACTACGGGGCGGGCTTCATCATCTCCAAGCAGGCCTATGAGCAGATGGGTGCAGATGGCTTCCGTCTTCATCCGGTCGGCACCGGTCCCTTCGGCTTCTCGGGCTATACACCGCAGAGCGAAGTCGACCTGGTCGCGAACGAGAACTATTTCCGCGGCACGCCCAAGCTGCCTGGCGTCGACATCTTGTTCATGCCCGACGTTTCCGCGCGCGGCATCGGCCTGCGCACCGGCGAGCTCGATGTGATCGAGGGCAGCAGCGAGCAGTCCTGGGTGCAGCTGATGCAGAGCTACCCGAACGTGGAAGTAGAGGTCTTTGGTCCCGGCTCCGCCTCCGTCCTGTTCCTGAACATGAACAAGCCGCCGCTGGACGATCTGAAGGTGCGGCAGGCGATTGCTCATGCGATTTCGCGTGACGCAGTGGTCGCGGCCATCGGGCCGGCAACCGCAACGCCGCTGGAAGCCCCGTTTCCTGGTGAATACCTGCCCGGCGGCCTGACCAACGAAGAGGTCGAGGCCGAAGGTCTGACCTATGACTTCGACCCGGAGAAGGCCAAGGCGCTGCTGGCCGAGGCCGGCTATCCTGATGGCATCACCCTGACGGTCGTGCACACGGAACTGTCTGTCATGCTGCGCCCGATGGAAAACGTGCAGGCCCAGCTGCGCCAGTCCGGCATCAACCTGGACCTGCAGGTGGTCGACCATTCGACCTACCATTCGCTGATCCGCGACGATGCCAGCCAGATCGTGCATTACATGGCCTGGCGCCCGAATGCCGATGTCTTCCTGACCCGTTTCTATGACAGCGCCTCGGACATCACGGGGGGCGCGTCGCCCGACACCAACTTCTCGCATTATGCGGGGGTCGACGAGCTGATCGCTCAGGCCCGCAATACCGTGGATGGCGCAGAACAGGCGGCGCTGTGGAAACAGGCCTCCGAGCAGATCCTGCGCGATCTTCCCTCCATCCCGGTATTCCAGGGCCGCAGCGCCATCGCCCATACGACAGCGCTGGAACTGGGCTACGAACTCGAGGGCAACCTTGCCTTCTTCATGCCGGTTACGGAAGTAACAGACATCGTCGAGTAACCTGAGCATGGTCGGACCGGCAGCCCCGCGCCGCCGGTCCGCCATACTGGAATAAGTCATGCTAGAGATCATCCTGAAGCGGGCGGTGAACGTCATTCCGATCTGCTTTGTCGTCTATACAATCGTGTTCTTCCTGCTTCGCATCGCACCGGGCGACCCGGCGACCGCGATGCTGGGGGACTATGCCTCGGCCGAGGCGGTCGCCACGCTGAAGGCGCAGATGGGCCTCGACCGGCCGCTTCTGGTGCAATACGGCGAGGGCCTCCTGGGGCTGCTTCAGGGGGATCTCGGCACGTCGCTGTCCTCCGGGCGGCCGGTTGCGGACCAAATCCTGTCTGCGCTTCCCTATACGCTGGAGCTGTCGTTCACCTCGTTGCTGATCGGCGTGCTGCTGGGGGTGCCGCTGGGCATGATCTCGGCCGTGCACCAGGACCGGCTTGTCGACCACGGCAGCCGGGTGTTGTCGCTGGCCGGGCTGTCGATCCCGAGCTTCGTGCTGGGCATCGTGCTGATGCTGGTCTTCGCGATCTACATTCCCATCCTGCCCGCCGTGGGTGGCGGCACACGCGGAGAGCCGCTGGATATCCTCGTGCACCTCGTGCTGCCGGCCGGGACGCTGGGCCTCATCATGATGGCCTATGTGACCCGGGTGACCCGCAACGCCATGCTGAACGTGCTGAGCGATGACTACGTGCGGACCGCGCGGGCCAAGGGCATCCCCGAATGGCGGGTGATCCTCGGCCATGCCTTTCCGAACTGCCTGGTGCCGCTGATCTCGCTCTGCGCCATCAACTTCATCATGCTCATCTCCTCCTCGGTCATGGTCGAGATCATCTTTTCCCGGCAGGGGCTGGGCCGTTTGCTGGTTGGTGCCATGCGGCAGCGCGACTACGTCTCGCTGCAATCGGTTCTGGTGGTCTACGCCTTCCTCATCATCCTCGTGAACATGATCGCCGATATCCTTTACGGCATCGCGAACCCAAGGATCCGCTCGAAATGACGACCTTCCTCTCCCGTTTCCGCGGCAATGGCGTGGCCGCATTTGCCTTGGCGGGGCTGTCGATCCTGCTGTTGATTGCGGCGCTGGCGCCGGTGCTGCCGATCGCGGACCCGCTGGATCACGATCCCTACAACACGCTGGCCGCCCCCTCGGCCCAGCATATCCTCGGCACCGACAATCAGGGCCGCGACCTGCTGTCCCGCTCTGTCCACGGGGCGCGCGTGTCTCTGCTGGTCTCCATCGTGTCGATCGGGGCGGCGATGATCCTCGGCACGATCTTCGGGGTGCTGGCGGGCTACTGGCGCGGCTGGACAGAGATCGCGATCATGCGGGTCGCGGACAGCCTGATGGCCTTCCCGGCTCTCATCCTCGGCATCGCGGTCATGGCGATCCTCGGGTCGGGGCTGGAAAAGGTGATCCTGTGCCTGGCCATCGTGATGACACCCCGGTTCACCCGCATCGCCTACGGCGCCACGATGACGGTGCGCCCGCGCGAGTTCATCGAGGCCGCCAATGCCGTCTCAGCCCCGTTCCACCGCATCTTCCGGGTCCACATCCTGCCCAACATCTTTTCCGAGGTGCTGGTTGTCGGGGCGCTCTGGATCGGGACGGCGATCCAGATCGAGGCGTCGCTGTCCTTCATCGGCATCGGGGTCCCGCCGCCGCAGCCCACCTGGGGGAACATGATCAAGGACGGCCTGGACTATCTGCCGATCGCGCCCTGGATGGCACTGGTGCCCAGTGCGGCGATCTTCCTCACGATCATCTTCTTCAATCTCGTCGGCGACTCCATCCGCGACATCATCGACCCCAAGCACTACCGCTAGGTACAGACTTCATGTCCACACAGATACTCACAACGACCCGCCCGGACGGGCCCGGACCGGACAGCCTCCCCGCAGATGTGCAGCTGAGCGTGCGCGATCTGGAGATCACGCTGAGCGGGTCCGACGGGGCCAAGCCACTCGTCAAGGGCATCAGCTTCGACATCCGGCGCGGCGAGACGGTCTGCCTCGTCGGGGAAAGCGGCTGCGGGAAATCCGTCACCTCGCTGGCCATCATGGGGCTCTTGCAGACGCCGCCGCTGTCGGTGACACGTGGCCAGATCCTGCTGCGCGACGGCGACCAGGTGACGGACCTCGCCACCCTGGCCCCGCGCGGCCGGGCCTACCGCGATCTGCGCGGCCGGGCCATGTCGATGATCTTTCAGGAGCCGATGACCTCGCTCAACCCGGCCCACAAGAACGGCAAGCAGATCGTCGAGGTGATCCGGCAGCACACCGACCTGTCGCGCAGGGCGGCCTGGGCACGGATGCTGGACATGCTGCGGCTGGTGGGCATCCCCTCACCGGAGATCCGGGCGGATCAGTATCCGCACCAGCTGTCCGGCGGGATGCGGCAGCGGGTGATGATCGCCCTCGCGCTGGCCTGTGATCCCGGCCTGCTGCTGGCGGATGAACCGACAACGGCGCTGGACGTGACCACGCAGGCCCAGATCCTGAATGAGATCCGCAAACTGAGCCAGCAACGCGACACGGCCACGCTCTTCATCACCCATGACCTGGGCGTGGTGGCGCAGCTGGCTGACCGGGTGCATGTCATGTACCACGGGCGCATCGTCGAAAGCGGCACGGTGCGCGAGATCTTCAAGGATCCGCGCCATCCCTACACACAGGGCTTGCTGGCCTCCGTCCCGTCGCTGGCGCGGGATGAGCAGGCCGACACGGAGCGGCTGAACCCCATCCCCGGATCCGTCCGTGACCTACCCGCGAATCCGGCGGCCTGTCCGTTCCAGCCGCGCTGCCGCAAGGCGCTGGAGCGCTGTGCCTCTGAGACGCCGCCAAACATGACCATTAGCGAAACCCAGACCGCCCGGTGCTGGCTGGAGGCCGAAAGCAGATGACCGATCCGACACTCGACCACGTGCTGAACATCCGCGACCTGTCGGTCCACTTCCCCGTTGGCGGCGGCTTCATGGGCCGGGGGAAGAAGATCCTCAAGGCGGTCGAAGGCTTCGACCTGCGGGTACGGCGCGGCGAGACGCTGGGCGTCGTGGGGGAATCCGGCTGTGGAAAATCCACTCTGGCCCGCGCGTTGATGGGACTGGTGCCGATCAAGGATGGGCATATCGGGTTCCATCCCCGGACCTCCGAGATCGGGCCGGGGGGGCTGGACCTCGCCGCCGCATCCCGCGCGGAATGGAAGAAGGCCCACCGGGCGATGCAGATCGTGTTCCAGGACCCCTTCTCGTCCCTCTCGCCCAAGCAGACGGTCGGCCAGACCGTTGGTGAGCCGTTGATCGTGCATGGCGTCGCCCCGCGTGGCTGGCGTGAAAGGGTTGGGGAGCTGCTGGACATGGTCGGCCTGTCCGCCGCCGATTTCGACCGCTATCCACACGAGTTCTCCGGTGGCCAGCGCCAGCGTATCATGATCGCCCGCGCCATCGCGCTGGAGCCCGAGGTCCTGATCGCGGATGAGGCGGTCTCGGCGCTGGACGTGTCGATCCAGTTGCAGGTGATCCGCCTGCTGGAGGATCTGAAGGCCAAGCTGGGGCTGACGCTGATCTTCATCTCGCATGACCTGTCGGTCGTCCGCGCCCTGTCGGACCGGGTGGTCATCATGTACCTCGGCCGGCCGGTCGAGGTGGGGGAGGGGCATCAGATATTCTCCGACCCGCGGCACCCCTATACAAGGATGCTGATCCGCTCGACCCCCGTTCCGGACCCGGATTTCCGACTGGAACAGATGGAGAGCTTTGGCGAGCTGCCCTCGCCGATCGCGCCGCCGCCGGGATGTCCGTTCCACACCCGCTGCGCCCATGCCACGGACATCTGCAAGACGACCTTGCCGGGACCGGTCCGGCTGTCCGATACGCATCACGCCGCCTGCCACTTCGCGACAGAGCTGCCGGCTATGCCGCCGCTGCGCCGATCGGTGGCGTGATGGTCTACGACCTCGCGATCGTGGGGGGAGGCATCAACGGCGCCGCCCTCCTGCGGGAGGCCGCGGCCCGGGGCGCCCGTGCCATCCTGCTGGAACGGTCGGATTTCGGCAGCGGCTCGACCAGCCGGTCGTCGCGGCTGCTGCACTGCGGATTGCGGTATCTCGCGCCCGGCTCATCCATGGCGCGGTTCCTGACCAACCCGGATCAGCTGACCCGCGCGCTGCGGACTGTGCAGCGGTCCATGGCGGCGCGGAACGCGCTGGTCAGCGAACGGCCGCACCTTCTGAAACCCATCCGGATGACCTTTCCGATCTATGAGGGCGACACCTACAAGGGCTGGCAGATGGATGCCGCCTTTGCCGTTTTGCGGACCTTCGGCCGGGGCGGGGCGCCTCTCGATTACCGCCGCTATCACCCGGATCGGCTGGGGGAGACTCTGCCCTTTGTCGACTGCCTGCCCGGAACCAAGCGGCTGCGCCATGTCATCGCCTATACCGAATACCAGGTTGACTGGCCGGAGCGCCTGACCGTCGACCTGATCCACGAGGCGGAGACCCTCGGCGCGGAGGCCCGGAACTATGCACCGGTGACCGGTATCCGCGAGCAGGACGGGCTCTGGCATCTGGAGTCCGGGTCCGGGCCGGTCACGGCAAAGACCGTGGCGAACCTCGCGGGCCCATGGGTCGACCGGGTCGCCGCGCTGGACACGGAACCGCATGCGCGGATGGTCAACACGACGCGCGGGTCCCATCTGGTCATGACCCTGCCGGAGCGGTTCCGTGGCCATGGGATCATGACCATGAGCGGCCTTGACCATCCCTTCTATTGCTTCCCCTGGCGTGACCGGCATTTCATCGGCCCGACGGAGGTCAGCAGCAGTGAGGACCCCGATCATGTGCGGCCGGAGGTGGAGGAAAAGCACGAGCTGCTTGCCGATCTGGACCGCCAGCTGCCGGGACTGGAGTTTGACCTGGGCCAGACCGCCATGGGCTGGGCCGGGTTGCGCCCGCTGACCCATGAGCCCAGCACGATGATGGCAGCCCGGATGCGGATCATCCATTCGCTGGGGCGCTCTCCCGGCCCGAAGTTCGTGGCGCTGACCAATGGGTCCATCGGTGCCCATGCGGTTACCGCGACCGACCTCGCCAATGCCCTCGGTCTCTCTGCCACTGACCGGCGCACCCCGCCTGTGCTGCGGCATGTGCCCGGGCGTAGCGATCCGCATGTCCAGCATCTGACAGACCTGCTGTGGCGGCGCGAAGGATCGATCTGGAACGGCGATGCTGGCGAGGACCGGATCAAGCAGACGGCCGCGAGTCTGGCAGAGCAACTGGGATGGGATGACGTCCGGCAGCAGGACGAGATTGCAGCTTTCCGTGCCGAGCAGGCCAAGATGCACTACGCCCTCGACTGAGGACATCCCCGGTCAAGGTTGGCCGGCCATCGCGCGTCGATGCGCGACAAAGGCGACAGGCCCGGTCACACAAAGGTAGGTCCCGTCGACTTGCCATCGGGGGCCACGCCGGGAGCGGTGCCGGGTTTGGGCCCGGCTCCGAAATTCGGTGCCAGGGTTTCGACCTCATCGGTGCAGGCTCGCGGCAGCAGCAGCGACACCCCGTTCGGCAAACATACCTGTACGCCCCGGCACGAAACCCTATCGCGGGTTCACCCCAATATGAAATAGACCTTACGCACAAAGGTCAGGTTTTCCCATGTGCCGGTGAACCCGCGTGTTATGGTGAAGCTGTCGCCGGGGCCAAAGACCCGCGCAGTCCCGTCTGCATCCGTCAGGCGTACCTGGCCTTCGAGGATATGGCACATCTCGTCGTAATCGGCGACCTCGCGTTGGCAATGCGGCCCGGCCTCCCAGATACCGGCGACAGCCGATTTCTCGGGGTTGGTAAAATGCCGCCAGGCATGGCTGGTGTAGGCCGCGTCCACGAGGGCCGGATCATCGGTCACGCTGGTCGTGCACGGGGTGGCGGGATCGTCAAAGGCGATCACATGCGAAGGGGTCATTGGTCGGGTCATGTCTGTCTCCGGCAGGTTTAGGTCAGGACGGGTCAGGAACCAAAGCCGATTCCAAGGCGGTCCATCACGCGCAACATGGCGCTGCGCCGCCCGGTCCGGTCCTCTTTCGCAAGGTCGGCCTGTGCCCAACCGATTGCGGCGCTGCGCAGGGGTTCGGGCGGAAAAGGCACGGGCAGACGATGCGACATGCGCAGTGCGGTACGTTCACTATCCAGCCCGTCCAGATGGTCCAGCATGGTCAGCGCCGCAAACCGCGAGGCCGAGACGCCCTGCCCGGTAAAGCCAAGCGCATAGGCCAGCCGTCCGTCAAATGCGGTCCCCACAAAGAACGTCAGCCGGGCCGAGGTGTCGATGATCCCGCCCCAGGCATGGCTGAACCGCACCCCGTCAAGGGCCGGAAAGGCGGCGAGGAAATTCGTCTCAAGCCGGGTGTAGCTTTCAGCCCGGTTCAACAGGTGGGCTGCGCGTTTGGATCCGAAATAATGGATCGCGTCATACCCGCCCCAGAGGATGCGGTTGTCCGCCGTCTTGCGCGAATAGTGGAACTGGTTGCCGCTGTCGGCCACGCCGTGCCGCCCGGTCCAGCCGATTGCGGCAAGCTGCGCGTCGCTCAGCGGTTCGGTCATGATGGTGTAGTCGTAGATCGGTACGACGGTCCGGCGCAGACGGCGCAAGAGCGGCATATCCGCGTTGGTGGCCAGCGCGACCCGGCCCGCCGTGACCTCTCCGCCGGGGGTGGTGAGACGCAGCGCCTCGCCACTGTCGCGCAGGGCGGTGACGCGGCTGTTCTCATAGATCTCGACACCGGCGTTAAGACAGGCCCGCGCCAGCCCATGCACCAGTCGCGCCGGGTTCACATAGGCGTAATTCTCTTCGTACAGGCCATGCGGGTAGACCGGGCTGAGCAGTTTTGCCGCCAGTTCCGGGCCGGTCATCAGGCGGCTGTCGATGCCGAACCGCGCATGGGCGGCGCGCATCTGGGCCAGCCCCTCGGCCTGCCAGGGCGTCGCAGCCAGGTTGATCTTGCCGGTGCGCTCAAACTCTGCCGCGATACCGTAGCGGCTCAGATCGCGTTCCAGCGCATCGAGGTTGTCCAGCCCGAGCCGGACCAGCGTCTCTGCCTCGTCTGGCCAGCGGGCCAGCGCATTGCCCACCCCATGCGAAATGCTGGGCGCGCAGAACCCGCCGTTGCGGCCACTTGCGGCCTCGGCCAGCCGCCGCCCCTCAAGCACGATGATCCGTGCATCGGGATGGCGTTCGCGCGCTTTCAGCGCCGACCACAACCCGGTGAACCCCGCGCCGACAATCGCCAGATCGCAGCTTTGCGGCCCGTTCAGCAGGGGCAGGTGCAGCGGATCGGTCACCGTCTCCTGCCAGAAGGGGTGGAACCGGGTCTCTGCAAAGCGGGGCGACAGGCCGGAAAGGTCAGCCACGTGAGGCCCCGCCCATGCGCTGCGCGGGGGCGGTCATTGCCCCTCCCCGCCCAGATACCAGCCCCAGTCCTCGTCGCGGGCGAAGCGCGTGACCTGCTTGGTCTCGAAATAGGCGTCATAGCCTTCGCGGCCCAGCTCCCGCCCGATGCCCGAAGATTTGTAGCCGCCCCAGGGGGCCTGCGCGAAGGTCGGCTGCGAGCAGTTGATCCAGATGATCCCGGCCCGCAGTTTGGCCGCCATCCGGTCGCAGCGTTCAAGGTCATGCGACATGACCGCCGCCGCCAGCCCGAAGGGGCTGTCATTGGCCAGCCTCAGCGCCTCTTCTTCAGTGTCGAACGGGGCGAGGCAGACCACGGGGCCAAAGATCTCTTCCCGCCAGATCTCGGCATTGGCGGGCACATCGGCATAGATCGTGGGGGCGATGAAATAGCCGGTCCCGATCCCTTCGGGCCGTCCGCCCCCGGTCACGAGCGTGGCGCCATTGCCCCGCGCCCGGTCGAGGAACCCCATGATCTTGTCATACTGGCCCTTGCTGACAATCGGCCCCAGCTTGATCCCGTCCCGGTCGCCCGGCCCGATGGTGATCGCCTCTGTCGCCTCTTTCAGCCGCGCGAGCAGCGGCGCATAAAGATCGCGCTGCACCAGCACGCGCGAGGTGGCAGAACAGACCTCGCCCTTGTTCCAGAAGATGCCAAACAGGATCCACTCCACGGCCTTTTCGATATCCGCATCGTCGAAGATAACGAAGGGCGACTTGCCGCCCAGTTCCAGCGACACGGTGCGGATCCCGGCGGCGGCGGCAGTCATCACCCGGCGCCCGGTCGCGACCGATCCGGTAAAGGCGACCTTGTCGACCAGCGGATGTTCCGAGAGCGGCGCCCCAGCGGCGGGGCCGTCGCCCGTCAGCAGGTTGAACACCCCCGCGGGCACCCCGGCGGCGTCAATGATCCGCGCCATCTCATGGCAGGTCATCGCGCAGAGTTCGGAGGGTTTGAGCACGACGCAACAGCCTGCCGCCAGCGCCGGTGCGACCTTCCACACGGCCATGAGCATGGGGAAATTCCACGGTGTGATCGCGGCGACCACACCAACGGGTTCGCGCCAGACACGGCTGTCGAACCGGGCGTCACCCACGTCGATGCTGCGCCCCGGCGCCTCGGCATCGGAAAGGGCAAGATCGGCGTAATAGTCGAAACAGAAGGCCGCGTCCTCGATATCCCAGATGGCTTCGGGCAGGGGTTTGCCGTTGTCGCGTGTCTCAAGCGCGGCGAGCATCGGGATCTCGGACCGGATGCCTTCGGCGATGCGGCGCAGCGTGGCGGCGCGGTCGGCAGCGCTCAGGCCCGACCAGACGCCCGTGTCAAAGGCCCGGCGCGCGGCGCGCACGGCGAGGTCGACATCGGCTGCATCCGCCGCCGCAACGCGGGCGAATTCCTGCTCGGTCGCGGGGTCGATGGCGGCCAGCGTGCCACCGTTCACGGGCGTGCGGAACTGGCCGTCGATATAAAGCCGCGTTGTCATGATCGCTGTCCTTTCCTGAGGCGAGGTGCTGCCAACCCCTTGCTGTCAAACGTGTTTCCGTCCGCCCGCATCCAGGAACCAGTCGTCCGGATAGGGGTACCACCAGTCCGCCATCTTTGCGACGGGATCGAGGATGACCATCTTGGGCTGGCGGAAGGCGTCCAGTCCGGCCCGGCCAAGCGCGCGACCCAGGCCAGAGCTTTTCATGCCGCCGAAGGGCAGGGCATCATTGTCCACCAGCGGGTTGTTCACCCAGACCATCCCGGCCTGAAAGGCGTCAATGGCGCGATGCGCCTCGGCGAGGTCAGAGGTAAAGACGCTGGCGCCCAGGCCAAAGCGGGAGTCATTGGCCTGCGTCAGGGCCTCTTCAAAGGAGGCGACCCGGATGATCGACACGACGGGGCCAAATATTTCGGTGTCGTGCAGGCCCATATCGGCGGTGACGCCGGTGACGATGGTCGGCTCCACGAACCAGCCCTTGGGCTGATCGGCAGGAATGCCGCCACCGATGGCGATAGTCGCTCCCTTGGCGCGGGCGCTGTCGATCCAGCCCAGGACCCGGTCGCGCGCGGCGCTTGAGACAAGCGGCCCGATCTCGGCCACGCCCAGCCCGTTACCGACCCGTAGCTGGCGGGTGTTTTCCACCATCCGGGCGACAAAGGCGTCATGCACCGCATCCTCGACATAGATCCGTTCGGCCGAGGTGCAAACCTGCCCCGATTGCAGATACGCCGTAGTCACCGCCCCCGCCGCCGCCACCGGAATATCGGCATGGCGCGAGACGATCATGGGGTCGCTGCCGCCGCCCTCGATCACGCAGGGTTTCATGTGGGCCGCCGCCTGCATGGCAATCTGGCGCCCCACTTCTGCCGATCCGGTAAAGGCGATGGCATGGGTTTTTGGACTGTCGATCAGCTGTCGCCCGATCTCGGCCCCGCCGCCCACACAGGCGATCAGATCGGCAGGCAGGGCATCGAAGAACTTCATGAACATCAGCGTGCAGATGGTGCCCGCAGGCGCGGCCTTGAGCACCACGCCATTGCCCGCTGCAAGCGAGGCAGCCATCGTCCAGCAACCCAGGATCAGCGGGAAGTTATAGGGCACGATATGCACCGACACGCCATAGGGCGTATAGGTCTGGAACTGGAACGATCCGGGCTGGATCGTACCGGCAATGCGCCCCGCGTCATCGCGCGCCATTTCGGCAAAATAGCGGAAGACGGGCGCGATGTTGGCGATCTCTCCGATCGCTTCGGGATAGGGCTTGCCGATCTCGCGCGTCATCATCACGGCGATCTCGGTCATATCGGCCTGTTCCATCGCATCGGCGACCCGGTGCAGCAGGCCCGCGCGGGTCTTGCAATCCATCGCCGCCCATTTCTTCTGCGCCACGTTCACCCGGTCGAGGATCGTCTCCAGCTGGTCGGGCGAGGGTTCACCGTACTGGCCGACCGGCTCCAGCGTGGCCGGGTCCTGGACGTCATGCAGCGGCCCTTGCGTCGCGACATAGCCGGGCGCGAGGTAATAGCAGGGGGAGGGAGTGTCAGTCATCGGAGGGTCCGTTCGGATCAAGGGTCACGGGGGCCAGCCGGGCGGCGCGATCCGTCCAGCCCGGCAGCGCGGTGTCGAGGAAACCGGCGATCTCAGTCAGCCCGGCAGCGGTCATCGCGGCGCGGAACTGCGCCAGTACGCGGGGCAGAAAGGCCATGTATCGCGGCTTGCCATCGCGCCGGTCGAGGCGGAGAAAGACGCCGAGGATCCGCGCGTGCCGCTGTGCGCCCAGCAACGCATAGCGCTGGCGGATCGCCTCTGCGCCGCCCAGATGCGCGGGCGCCTCTGCGCAATAGCGGTCAAGCATCGCCTCTTCGAGGCCCGGACCCAGATCGCGCCGCGCATCCTGCAGAAGCGAGACCAGATCATATTCGCAGGGGCCGAGGATCGCGTCCTGAAAATCCAGCAACCCGCAGCGCGCGACGCCATGGCGACCGGGCAGCAGCATCAGGTTGTCGATATGGAAGTCCCGCAGGACAAGCGTTTCGTGCCGTGAGGCAACAGGCGTCAGGGCCTTGGTCCACAGACGGCGGAATTCGGCGCCAAAGGCGGGCAGGTTTATATCCGGACAAACCGCCGGGGCGAACCATTGGGAGAAGACCGACAGCTCATCAAGGTGAACGCCAAGGTCATAGCGCGGCCGGTCGAGCGCCGCGCCCTCACGCGCGTGGTGCAGATGCAGCAGCGTATCGACCGCCAGCCCGTAAAGCGCGGCTTCGTCCTGTCCCTCGGCCAGACAGCGGGCATAGGTTGCATCGCCGAAATCCTCGACCAGCGCGAGACAGGTGTCGCGGTCGGCGGCACGCACACGCGGGGCCGACAGACCCAGCCGGTTGAGGTGGTCCGAGATCGCCAGATAGGCCGTGAACCCCGCCGGATCATGCCGGTCGTCCATCAGCAGGGCCTGCGCCCCGATCAGCCGGACATAGGACCGGCTGGAGGCGTCGGCGACAAAGCCCTGCGTGGCCACACCGCCCAGCCCGTGCTGCGCCAGAAAGGCTGGCGCGGGGGCGGGCAGCATGTCCGCAGTAAAGGGCGGCACGGCCAGCGTCATCGGATCATGTAGACCTTTTTGATCGTCTCATGGACGGTGCAGGTGCCTTTCCAGTCCTGCGGGAAAAAGGCGGCCGTATCCGGCGTGATCTCGATCACCTCGCCGCTGTCGTGGACATAGGTGCAGCGCCCTTCGAGGAAGTGGCAGAACTCGTCCTTGGTGACGTGGCATTCCCATTTGCCGGGGGTGCAGATCCACAGGCCGCATTCACTCTGACCCTCGGGGCCCTTGTGCAGGACCTTGCCAGAGGTACGGCTTTCGCCCTCGATCATCGTAGGGATCACGCCCCAGTCGACCGTATCGGTGACGGCGAGGGGCTTGTGCATCACGGGTGCTTTCATGTCTTTTTTCCTTGCTCAGACAAGCATGTATATATTGCGCAGCGTCTCGGTGATTTCCGCCGTGCCGGTCCAGCCGGCGGGAAACAGCACGCAGGTGCCGGCTGTCGCCTCGATCACCTCGTCGCTGTCATCGCGGCGATAGATCACCCGGCCTGACACGAAATGGCAGAACTCATCCCGCGGGACAGCGATCCGCCAGGTGCCCGGCGTGCAGACCCAGACGCCGGTTTCCGGCGAATTGTCCGGCCCCTTGTGCAGCAGGCGGCCGGTCGAATAGGACTGCCCCGCGATCATGTCGGGCTGGGGGCCCCAGTCGACCAGATCGTCATAGATGGTGGCCCCGTGAATATGCGGGGCCGAGGAGGTCAAATTGGTCATGCGCCCTCCGTCAACCCGACAAGCAGGCGCGCGGCCTTTTCCTGACCGTTCTGCGATTGCATATGCTCCGAAGTGGCCTTGAGACGGGCGGCGATATCCGGGTCGGTCAGGCAGGCCTCGATCTTTTCGATCAGCTCTGCATCGGTCCAGTCATAGCGTTCCGAGCGGAAGCCGTGACCGGTTTCCTGCACCCGCATCGCATTGTCATGCCCGTCCCAGACATAGGACATGATGATCGCGGGTTTGCCGAAATAGAGACATTCGGTGAAAGAGTTGTTGCCGCCGTGATGGATCACCGCATCGACCTGCGGGATGACCGAAGGCTGCGGGAACCAGCTGCCGATGATGACATTGTCGGGGATATCGGAATATTCAGCCTCGTAATCGCCGACATTGACCAGCGCCCGGTAACGCGTTGTCCCGATAAGCGTGATCAGCCGTTTCAGCAGATCCGTATCCCCCGCGCCGAGCGAGCCAAATGAGACATAGAGCAATGGGCCATCGTTGTTCTTTTTGAAGGTCGGCACCTCGTAGGGCTCATCCTGGCGCACACAGCCTTCAAGGTACTGGAACTGCGCCGGGTCCAGCGGGACAGAGCGATTGTATTTCGCCTGTTCGGGATAGAGCAGCAGGTTCAGATAGGGCGAGGCCTCGAAGAACTGGCCAAGCGGGTAGGGGTCTTCACCGTTTTCGGCCAGGAAGGCGTTGAAATCGTCATGCAGCGGCTTGACCATCGCATTGAATTTCGCGCGGAAGGCCTTGTGACCTTCGGTGTCCTTTTCGGACATGCCAGACAGGTGCGGCGGGATCGCGTCGTCCTCGATCTCGTTCTCCGAACACGAGATGATGCGCACCCAGGGGACACCATGCTGCTTGATCGCCGGAAAGAGGATGACATTGTCGACAGAGATCACGTCCGGTTTGACCTCTGCCAGGATGCCGGGCAGATCCTTCTGCGCCCATTTGGCACTGTCCACGATCGCCTCCCAGCATTCCTTGACGTAATTGTCGATCTGGTCGATCGGCGCCTTGCGGAAATTGGGGATGTGGCCGTTGATAAAGTCTTCCCAGAATTTGGCCATCTGTTCGGCGGGCATGGGTTCGGACAGGTTCACCGGATGCGCCTCAAACCCGTATCCCTTGTAGACGTCAACAAAGCCGGGATCAGACAGGAACACCGCCTTGTGGCCCATCCGTTCCACCGCCTGTGCGATGCCGACGGAATTGAGCGCGGGGCCAAAGGCCGCTTCGGGGAAGAAGGCAAAGGTCTTTTGCGTCATTGATCTCTCTCCTGTTGTTCTCCGCCCTTGAGGCGGGGTTTATTCATGGGTCACGTCTTGAAGACGCGGGCGTCCTTTGCGGCCCAGCCGACGCTGAGCGTGCTGCCCTCGTCGAGCGGGGTGTCGTCCACATCCTGCGCTGTCAGCCGGATGAGAAGGGGCTGCGGGGACAGGTTGGTCTGCAGATGCAGTTGCAGATCGAGCCCCTGATAGGCTGTCGCCACGACCGTGCCGGTGACGGTGTTGTCGAACCCCTGTTTCCCGATCTTGAGCCGTTCGGGCCGGATCGCGACAGATACCGCATCGCCGGGCGCGATTCCGTCGGGCAGGGGGGCGTGCAGGGTCTGACCGTTTGCGGCCACCAGGCCATCGGACCCGGCGGTTGCCTCGACAAAGTTGATCACACCGATGAAATCGGCCGCATACCGGCTTTCGGGATGTTCATAAATCTGGTGCGGGGTGCCGCATTGCAGCAGCGCGCCATCCTTCAGGATCGCCACGCGGTCGGCCATGACCAGCGCCTCTTCCTGATCGTGGGTCACGACGATGAAGGTGATTCCGAATTCGGCCTGAATACGCTTGAGCTCAAGCTGCATCTCGCCGCGCAGCTTCTTGTCCAGGGCGCCAAGCGGTTCGTCCAGCAGCAGCAGCCGCGGCCGTTTGACAAGCGCCCGGCCAAGCGCGACGCGCTGGCGTTGTCCGCCGGACAGCTGGTCAGGCTTGCGCCCCGCCAGATGCGCCAGCTGGATGATATGCAGCATGTCGTCAACACGGGCCCGGATCTCCGCTTTTGGCAGGCGCTCCATCTCCAGCCCGTAGGCAATGTTCTGGGCGACGGTCATATGCGGGAACAGCGCATAGGACTGGAACATCAGGTTCACCGGACGCCGGTTCGGCGGCAGGTGGGAAATGTCCTCGCCGTTCAGCAGGATCTGGCCCGAACTGGGCGTTTCGAATCCGGCCAGCATCCGCAACAGCGTGGTTTTGCCGCTGCCGGATGCGCCAAGCAGGGCAAAGAATTCGTTTTCCTCGATATCGAGATCCAGATGCTCCACCGCACGGGCGGTGCCGTAGTATTTCCGGATGTTCTTGAGGGACAACAGGGGCTGGGTCATTGACCGGGCAGACCTCCGCGATTCAGGCGTTGCGACAGGCTCAGTGCGATGACCGAAACGGCCATGACGATGGTGGCGAGCGCGTTGATTTCAGGGGTGACGCCAAAGCGGATCATGGCAAAGATTTGCATTGGCAGAGTGATAGATGCACGGCCCGCACCGGCGGTGAAAAACGCGATGATGAATTCATCGACCGACAGGGTGAAGGCCAAGAGAGCCCCCGCGATGATCGCCGGCATCATCACCGGAATGACGATGCGCCGTATGGTTGTTGGCGTCGATGCTCCAAGGTCGGCCGACGCCTCCACGATCGACCAGTCAAAAGTTTTGAGACGCGCGCGAACGACCGAACAGACGAAGGCCAGATTGAAGACGACATGGCTGAGAATGACCGTATGCAGGCCCATCGTGACATTCAGCATGGAAAAGAACGACAGCAGTGCGATGGCCAGCACGATGTCCGGGATGATCATCGGGGCAAAAATTACAGTTTCCAGAAACCGTCCCTTTCGGCGACGGATTTCTACTCCGATGGCCAGCAGCGTGCCAAAGAGGGTTGCAAAAACGGTTGAGATCAACGCCACGATCAGAGTGTTGAAGGCCGCCGACATTATATCGGCATTTCGGAACAACTCTCCGTACCATTTGACGGAAAACCCGGTCCACGCGGTCGGCAGGCCGCCGTCATTGAACGACAGCGCAACAAGAACTGAAATCGGCACGTAAAGAAAGGCGAAGACAGCGGCGAGAATGCAGAGCATGAGACGAGAGTTTGCGTGCTGCGCCATGTCAGCCTTCCTCTCGACGGGCGCCGGAGGCGCGTTCGGTGGCAAAAGTCTGAAGTGTCAGCATGCCCATCATGAGCGCGATCAGGATCATTGAGAGCGCCGACCCAAAAGGCCAGTCATTGGCTGTCAGAAATTGCGCATAAACCAGGTTGCCGATCATCTGAAACTGGCCACCGCCAAGCAGAGCGGGGGTGACGAAATTGCCGATCGACAGGACAAAGACGAAGACAAAACCGGTGGCAATTCCGGGAAACGTGAGCGGCACCGTCACCCGCCGGAAGGTCGTCCAGCCAGAAGCACCAAGGTCATGCGATGCTTCGGCAATCTCGGGGTTGAGGCGCGATAGTGGCGCATAACAGGCTAGAATGACGAAGGGGAGGTAGTTGTAGATAAGGCCCACGACGACCGCGCCTTCCGTATACAGCAGCTTGGGCAGGTCACCTTCAAACCCGAGCCATTGCGCTATTCCGGCGATCAGCCCTTCGCGGTTCAAAAGGACGATCCAGGCATAGGTCCGCACCAGATAATTCGACCAGAAAGGCAGCACGGCCAGGAACAATAGCAACGGCTGGCGGCGCGGCGGCGCAGCGGCTATGGCAAAGGCGGCAGCATAGCCGACAATGACGGCAATCAGCGCTGAAAGTCCTGCGATCATGGCGGATTTTAAGAAGATCCCGGCATAGAGCGGATCAAAGACCAGCGCCAGATTCTCGAGCGTGAATGTATATTCGATGCCGCCGTAAATACCGCGCCGAAAAAATGCGAGTGCAAGGATCAGCAGGCAGGGAATGACCATAAAGGCGGTCAGCCATGCAAGGGCCGGTGCCATCAGATAGAGAGGTCTGCGGTCTTTCATCGCGAGGCTTGTTCCATACGCAGGCCCGTGGAGAGCTGCGATCTTTGCAATATCGGGACCCGGCGGCGCGGTGTCCTGCCATCCGGGTCCGGTCTTGTTTTCTTGCCTTTGGGGCTGTCTCTCGGTCGGGCCAGAACGCTGCGTCCCGGTCCGACCGCAACGGCTTATTGCGCCGCCTTGATCTCTGAGACGGTGCGGCTGTAAAGACGCTGTGCTTCGCCGACATCGCGCAATTGCTCGTAGCTCAGCAATTGTTCCGCACTGATCGCCATGTTCGGGAAGGTTTCAAGGAGATCTGCGGACAAGCTGTCCATCGCAGGCTTGTTCGGAACTTTGTAAAGGATGTTCTCGGCCGCCCAGGCATGGTTCGCCGCATCGAGGATGAAGTCGACGAAGGCATAGGCCGCGTCTTTGTTTTCCGATCCTTTCAGGATCACCATTGTATCCACCCAGAGGTCAGAACCTTCTTCCGGAATCACATATTTGATGTCCGAATTCTCGCCGATGCCGTAGTTGCACCAGCCGTCCCATGCGTGGACCAGTTCGGCCTCGCCGGACACCAGTTTGGCGTAAAAAGTCGTGTCGTCATAGGCGAGCAGGGTCTTCTTGGCATCGATCAGAAGATCACGCACTTCCGCGACCTTGTCCTCGTCGGTTTCGTTGACCGAATAGCCCTTGGCCAGAAAGCCCGCGCCCAGAAGCCAGCGGTCGGTGGCGAGCATCGTCGTCTTGCCCGACACATCGGCGGCGGGGATCAACAGGTCATTCCAGCTGTCCGGCGCATCCGCGACCAGATCGGACCGGTAGCACAGGCCCGTCGTGCCCCAGGCGTAGGGGATCGAGAAGGTGTTGCCGGGATCATGCTCCAGCTCCCCGGCCTCGGGATAGAGGTTGGCGATATTCGGCAGTTTGGCGTGATCCAGCGTTTCCGCCAGACCAAGGTTGTTGAGCACTTCGGCAAAGGGGGAAGAGACAAAGACCACGTCATAGCCCTTGCCCTTGGAAGCGATCAGCTTGCCCATGATCTCTTCGTTCGTGCCGTGCAGCACCAGTTCTGCCTCGTTGCCGGTGGCGGCAGTGTAGCTTTCGATTGCGTCTGCCGCCATGTAGCCGTCCCAGTTCGAGACGACGAGGCTCTGCGCCTGCGCCGCACCGAACGAGGCCGCCAGGGCCAGCGCGGAGAGGCCCGCGGTCGTAAAAGATTTCGTACCCATCAAAGAACTCCCTGTGTGGTTTTCACCCGGCATATGGGCCGAGAAATTTTCGTGGCAGCTATTGCTTGCCGCCTGGCTAAACTGTATTTTTGTGATCAAAAGAACGTCAATTTGTATTTGCTGTTCTTTTAGATTTGACCGCGACATCCGCAATAAACCGCGTGAACTGGAGTAAGATTTGGCGGGAACCCGGCGCGCCTCTCATCAAAGTCATCTCGATCTGGCCCGACAGATCGTGGGCGTCGCCTTTGAGAAGGGGCTGAGCGCGGGCGATCATCTGCCGGAGCAGGTGTTTTCCGACGCCTGTTCCGTGTCGCGCACGCCTGTACGATCTGCATTCAAACTATTGGAAACATGCAATGTTCTTGAGTGGCGACAGGAGAGGGGCTATTTTCTTGCGCTGGATGCGCCCGATGCCATAACCGCCGCCCTGTCTGAGCTGGAGGGCGAAGAGGCCACGCTGGCGGATCGTATCCTTGCTGACCGCACAGGACGCCGCCTTTCCGAGATTCAGTCCGTCAGCGCACTTGCCCGCAGATACAGCGCTTCGCGGAGTGCAGTACTATTTGCGCTAAAAGTACTGTCGAGAGAGGGGATGGTCACTCAGCTTCCCGGCCGGGCCTGGGCGTTTCAGCCCATGATCGACTCGCCCCGGGCGCTCAGCGACAGCTTTGAAATGCGCCTCGCGATGGAGCCGCTGGCGCTCACCTCACCGGGATTTACGCTCGACGGCAAGAAATCGGGCGTGCTGCGCAGCCAGATGGAAGAGTTTCTGCTGCTGGATGAGGCAGCTGCGACCGGCGCCCGCTTTCGCCGTACGGACAATGATTTCCACATGCTGCTGGCCGAGAGCGCGGCCAACCGGTTTCTGCGCGCGACCCTGATGGCGCATCACCGTCTGCGCATGGCCTCGAAAACCGGGGGCACGATCCCCTCGTTCCGCATGCGCAAGGCGATGGAGGAACATCTTGAAATCCTCGACAGCCTTGATCGCAAACAGAATGATCTTGCCGCCGATCAGATGATCGTCCATCTGCGCAGGTCCAACATCCGCCGTCCCGAAGCGGCCAATCGCGGGATCTCCCCGCTTTCGAGAGGTTAGGACCCGTGAACGCGCCCCCGACAATAGCCCTGTTTCCCGAGGCCAGTTTCGGCGCCGCGCTGAACTGCGTCGGCATCGCTCAGGAGTTGCGCAAACGTGGTGCCCGGCCGGTGTTCATCTGTCATCCGGGGTTTGTCGGGGTCTTTGCGGAGTACGGTTTCACGGAATACCACCTGACGCGGCAGGTCGCTCCCGACGGCCAGACGACAGAGGCGCGCTGGACCGACTTCGTCACCACGCATCTGCCGCATTTCAATCTCAGTCCGCGTGACCAGCTGACAACCTATGTCGGGCCAACCTGGGATGCCATCGTCGATACCGCGATAGAGGTCGAAGACAGCCTGCGATCCGTGCTGGCGCAGATCCGCCCCAATGCGGTGCTGCTGGACAATGTTATCATGTTTCCTGCCATTGCAGAGTCCGGCGTACCCTGGGTGCGCGTCGTATCCTGTGCTGAAACGGAAATCCCGGACGCCCGCGTGCCGCCTTATCTGTCCGGCCTCGACCCGCAGGACGGGGCTGCCTGTGATGCCTTCCGCGCCGAATACAGTCGCGCGACCTCCGCGGCGCACAAACGCTATAATGATTTTCGTCGGACCTGCGGGCTTCGTCCGCTGCCCGACGCGGTCTTTCTTGAAAACTCCGCCGATCTCAATCTTCTGCTGGCGCCCTCGGTGGTGCGCTATGACCGGCAGGACCCGCTGCCTGCGGACCGGTTCACTTATCTTGAGGGCTGTGTCCGCACGGAAAGCCCCTATGACTTGCCGTTTTTTCCCAATGATGCGGGGCCGCTGGTCTACACCAGTTTCGGATCGCTCGGTGCGCTGGACACCGAACTGATCCAGCGCCTGCTTGAGGCCTTCGGCGACTATCCCGCGCGGTTCCTTGTCAATGTCGGCGGCTTTCTCGAAACCTACGATCGGGTGCCCGACAATGTGCACCTGGGCGACTGGTTCCCCCAGCCTTCGGTGGTGGCGCAATGTGATCTCTTCATTCACCACGGTGGCAACAACAGCTTTTGCGAGGCCCTGTTTCACGGCGTGCCGTCGTTGGTGATGCCGTATTGTTGGGACGGCCATGATAATGCGCAGAGCACCGTTCAAGCCCAGCTTGGGCTTTGGATGAATCGTAGCGACTGGTCGGCAAAGGAATTGCACAGCGCGCTGGACGCGCTCTTGTCCGACAAATTGCTCCACGATCGCCTGCGCAACATTTCCGCCGATATGAAAAAACGCCCGGGAACCCAGGTCGCCGCCGACGCGGTGATGGCCTTGCTCATCAGAGGGACCACACCCGCATTAAAAACGGGCGCCGTATCCGCTCCGTATTGAATCCAAAGGACAGCGCACCCGCTCACGGCTCCGCACCGCTTAATCCTGATTATGTAACCAGCCTGTGCGCTCCGGATCGAAAATCCGCCTGACGCCGGTGATCGCGGAGAGTGCGCGGCGGGATCGGGCGTCCGGCCTCTCCGGCACTCAATGATGTCAGACGATACCGACCTGCACCCGGCGCAAGGACAGCTGAATATGCAGTTCCATCGCACTGCGCGCCCGTGCAGGAGACCCGGTCACGATTGCATCCAGAATATCGTGATGTTCGGCCTCGATCAGGCTCAGACGTTCGCGCGGCGACAGGATCTGCGCCGCACGGCCTTCATGCATGCGGAACACAACGTCGGTCCTCAGTGCCGCGATGCCGGAAATCAGGAAAGCGTTCTTTGACGCGCGGGCAATATCGAGATGGAAGTCGAAATCCTCGACAAAGGTGATGCGCCCCTCGTTCACCGCCAGATCCATATTCCCCAGCCGCGCCTTGAGAGCGATGATATCGGCCGCCTCGCGACGTTCCGCGGCCAGCGCGGCCGCCTCCCGTTCCAGAACGATGCGATATTCGAAGAGCCGCGCAAGGTCCTGCTCCGTATGAACCTGGGACGGGGCGTCGAAATCCGACTCCGGGCGGCTCATCACATAAGAACCGGAGCCCTGCCGTGTCTCCACCAGGTTCATCCTGCGCAGCCGTTCAATCGCGCGCCGGACGGCCATCCGGCCGACACCGAACTCGGCACAAAGATCGGCCTCCGTCGGAACACGCTCCCCGCGAACCAGGCTTCCGCGTTCGATCCTGTGGTAGAGTTCCCGGAAGATCACATCGGATCGGGTGTCAGAATTTGTCTGCCTTGTCGACCTTACCATGATTATTTTTATCTTTCTTTACCAGAGACTTATTAATTAGTTGTTCGCCATAATCACGAACAACTAGACAATTTACGGACCTCTGGCAAGGATTACGAACCGCAGAGCATCCGCATTGGGAGGTACAGATGCTGAAGACTCTTACCGCTGCTGCCGTTTCGCTGGCAGCTCTTGGTTTCACCACCACCGCACAAGCCGACAATTTCGTTTTCGCGCATATTCTGCCCGAGAGCCATTCGCACCACAAATGGACCCAATGGGCCGCCGCTCAGATCGAAGAGCGGACCGAAGGGCGCCACACGCTGGAGATTTTCCCCGGCGCCCAGCTGGGCAGCGAGACGGAAACCAACGAGGGTCTGGCCCTCGGCACCGTCGATATCATCTACACCGGTAACGCCTTTGCCGGGCGCAGCTACGGCCCGCTTGCCGTGGCCAGCGCGCCCTTCGTCTTCCGGGATTTTGCACATTGGCAGGCCTATGCCGCCAGCGACTTCTTTGACGAACTGGCAGACGGCTATCAGGACGCAACCGGCAACGTGCCGCTGGCCACGATCTATGCCGGCGAACGCCATGTCACGGCCAACAAGCCGGTGACCTCGCCCGACGACATGAAGGGCATGAAGATCCGCGTGCCGGATGCGCCGCTGCTGAAGATGTTCCCGCTGGCCGTGGGCGCAAACCCGACGCCGATCGCCTTCTCCGAGGTTTATCTGGCGCTGCAGCAGGGTGTCGTTGACGGGCAGGAAAACCCGCTGCCGACCATCAAGGCGATGAAGTTCTACGAGGTGCAGTCCGATATCAGCCTGACCGGCCATATCGTGGATGCCCAGCTGGCGATCATCTCCGGCTCTGCCTGGGGCAGCCTGTCCGAAGAGGATCAGAAGATCTTCCGTGAAGTCTTTCAGGAAGCCTGTGCTCAGGGCAGCGAAGATATCCGTCAGCAGGAAGCAGACCTGATCACCTGGTATCGCGACAATGGCGTCAACGTGAACGAGGTCGACCGCGCCCCGTTTGCCGAGGCCGTCAAATCCGTGATCAACGGACCTGACGCCACCTGGACACCCGAGCAGTTTGATGCGCTGAGCGCCATTAAATGATGCAGGACCCTGTTCTGAGCAGTGACACGGTGCAGGACACCGATGTCGAAACCAACGACTTGCGCGCCACACTGGCGCGCCTGTCATTCGAAGAGATCATCGCGCTGGTGCTGATCGTTCTGCTCTGCGTGCTGGTTTTTGCCCAGTTCAGCCTGCGCTACCTCGCCAGCTATTCGATCCTCTGGGGCGAAGAGATGTCGCGCACCCTGCTGATCATGACGGTCTTTGCCGGATCGGCCGCGGCCGTGCACCGCAAAACCCATATCGCGGCCGATATATGGGAGGTTCTGGGCGGTGCGCCGCTCTGGCTTCAGCGCGGACGGCACCTCGTCTGCACGCTCTTTTATGGCTACAGCGCCTGGCTCGCCTGGGAAACCGCTGGCCGCGTCTGGCCCAGTTCGATGTCGAGCGTCGATCTTTCGCGTGGATGGATCTTCATCATCGTCATGCTCTGCCTGATCGCCGCGACCCTGCGCTCCGCCATGCATGTGATCGCCCCGGCGGAACCGGAGACCAAATAATGACTGTACTGTTCGGAGCGCTCGTCCTGCTGATCCTGCTTGGTCTTCCGGTGGGCGTGGCCCTGGCCGGATCCTCGCTGATCTATCTGCTGATGAGCGAACGCCTGCCCGAGATCGTCATGATGCAGCGCATGGTCGCAGGCGTCGACAGTTTCGTGCTGCTGGCCGTGCCCTTCTTCGTGCTGGCGGGCAGCCTGATGAATGCCTGCGGTGTCACCGACCGGATCTTTGCCTTTGCCATGGCCGGTGTCGGCTGGATGAAGGGCGGGATGGGCCATGTGAACGTTGGCGCCTCTGTCCTCTTCGCGGGCATGTCCGGCGCGGCTGTGGCCGATGCCGGCGGCCTCGGCGCTGTTGAGATCAAGGCCATGCGCGACCGCAATTACGATGACGATTTCGCCATCGGGATCACGGCGGCGTCTTCCACCATCGGGCCGATCATTCCGCCGTCGCTGCCCATGGTGATCTATGGCGTGGCGGCCTCCGCCTCCATCGGGCAGCTTTTTGTGGCGGGGATCCTGCCGGGGCTGCTGATGGCCGTGCTGCTGATGGCCGTGGTCTGGGTGATCGCGCATCGCCGCGGCTATCCGGCGGATGAGACCTTCCATATCGCCAAGCTCGGGCGGACCTTCCTGCGCGCGGGCCTGTCGCTGATGACGCCCGTCATCATCGTTGGCGGCATCCTTCTGGGCGTCTTCACCCCCACCGAAAGCGCCGTCGCGGCCGTGGCCTATGTGCTCATCCTCGGCGTGCTGGTCTATCGCCGCCTCAGCGCCGCCGCCCTCGTGCGGATCCTGATCGAAACGGTGGAGACAAGCAGCGTTCTGCTCTTCATCGTCGCGGCATCGGGCATCTTCTCCTGGATCCTGTCGCGCGAAGGCGTGCCGACGGATTTTGCCCAGTGGGTGACCTCCATCTCCGACAATCCGATCCTGATCATCCTCTTCCTCAACCTCGTGTTGCTGGTCGTCGGCTGCTTCATGGAACCGGGCGCGGCCATCATGATCCTGACGCCGGTCCTGCTGCCGATCGCCGCCGATGTCGGGATCGAACCTGTCCAGTTCGGGGTCATCATGGTGCTGAACCTGATGATCGGTCTGCTGACGCCGCCGGTCGGCCTGGTGACATTTACCCTGGCCCGCGTCTCCGGCGTGACCATGGCCTTTGCGGTCAAGGCCACCGCCCCCTTCTTCATCGCGCTGGTGCTCGCGCTGCTCTGCGTGTCCTTCATCCCGGGGCTGACCATGTGGTTGCCCAGTGTCTTCTACGGAGGATGACCATGTCCACAGCACAGATTATGCCGGGTGACTTCCTGCGCGATTCCGAGATCGTGTCGATCGACATGATCCCGCTGCGCTGCACCCCCTATGGCGGTGCGGCCACCGGCAGCGCCCGGGAGATGGGTGGCCAGCGCGGCACCACGCTGCTGCGGCTCAAGACCCGCGGCGGGGTCGAGGGGCTGGGCGAATGCTTTGGCATGCCCGCCGCCAGCATGGCCTATCTCGACCTGATCCGGGAGGCCTATATCGGGCGTCCGCTGACCGATCATCCCGCGATCTGGCGCTATATGGTGAACAAGTTCTACCATGTGCGCGGGTCCAGCCAGCTGGCCGCCGCCGTCAGCGGCGTCGATATCGCGCTGCATGACGCCTGGGCCAAAATGCTGGGCATGCCGCTTTACCGGATGCTGGGCGGCGAGGCGCGGACATCGGTCACACTCTATGCCTCGGGCGGGCTGTTCAACGAAGAGGGTGCGCCGGATCTGCGCGCCCAGCTTGAGCGCGTGGCAGGCTCCTTCATCGGCTACAAGATCAAAATCGGCCGCGACCCGCGCGAAGATGCCGAACGCGCCCGTCTGGCGCGCAGCATCATCGGCCCCGACGCCCGGCTGATGATCGATATGAACGGCAGCTATTCGGCGGATGATGCGCTCTGGTCGCTGCAGCATCTGCAGGACTGCGACCCCTGGTGGGTCGAAGAACCCGTCGCGCCCGAAAACCTCGACGGCTACCGCAGGCTGGCGCAGACCTGCCGGCTGCGCATCGCCTCCGGCGAGGTCGCGATCATGGGGCATGAGTTCAAGGCGCTGGCAGAGACCGGAGGCGTCGATGTACTGATGCCCGATCTCAACCTCTGCGGCGGCTTCCTTGAAGGGCGGATCATCGCGGATTACGCGCAGCTATCGGGGCTCAACCTCTCGCCACATGTCTGGGGCGGGGCGATTGCCCAGATCGCGGCGGCGCATTTCACCGCCTCCCTGCCGCGCCATCCGCATTACGCCTGTTCCGACATGATGGTGGAATATGACATCACCCGGAACCCGCTGCGCGACGATATCTTGACAGAACCGCTGACGATCTCGGACGGATGCCTGATGATGCCGGAGGGGCCCGGCCTGGGTGTCGATATCGACCCTGACGCCCTGAAACACCTCATCGCGGAGTGACCGCGCCGCGTGATTGGCCGCCATGGGCCCGAGACCTCAAACCTCGGGCCAGTGTGCCTCGGGACGGTGATCGCCAACCCTGAAATTCGGCCGGCCGCCCGTTGTCAGGACCAGAATAATCGCAAGCTCGTCCTGCGCCGGCCCATCCGTCATGGTCAAATGCATCGCATCCCAGTGCTCAGGCGACCAGGCATCGTGGATATGTCCCAGCGGCACGGTAATTTCCGCGCCCGGCGCGCAGACCCGTTTCGTGGCGGGCATGAGCGAGGAGGACGGCAGGACCGCGCGCAGGCCCGGAACAAAGCCGACATGCAGGATCGCGGCGGCATGTTCCAGCTCTCCGCCAAGGCCGACGAGAACCGCCTTGCCGTAGCTCTGGATCGCCCCGGTGCCAAGGTTCTGGCAGCCGATCCGGGTCAGTTCGGTGCCGGCCGTTTTGCCAAGCGTCCGCAGCGCCGCAAGGTCCTGATCCCATCCCCCGGCGCAAGGGTTCGGCAGGATGGCCGCAACAGCAAGGCGGCGCAGCGGCGGGTCGACCGGCCGTCCCGCGTCCCGCAGGCAGGTGTCTTCGGTCACGGTGATACGGCGCGGGGACCAGTCCTCAGAAGACATGCGGCGCCTCCGGCATGACGGGCAGACGGGCTTCCAGCCAGTCGCAGACATCCAGCACGAGCGCATCGCTGAACCGCGGGCCGATGATCTGAACACCGATGGGCAGCCCGGCGGAGGTGAGGCCCGCAGGGATGCTGGCGGCGGGAAAGCCGGTATGATTGCTCCATTGTGTGAAGCCGGGGCGCGGGCGACCGGGTCCGTCGATCTCCGGCGCGACGGTTGCCGTGACCGGGGCGATCAGGATGTCATGGTCGCTGAAAAAACGGTTGGCGGCATGGCCGATCTCACCCCGCGCGATGATCGCCTCCACCACATGGTCGCGGGTTATGGTCGCGCCCAGATCGGCCAGCTCGGTCAGGGTTGGGTCGACCGCATCGCGTGCTTCGGCTGACATTTTCGACAGCACCCGATAGCAGAAAGAGCTCCAGAGAACGCCGTGCAGCTGCGTGGCCTCCGCCACAAGCGGCGGATTGGCCTCCGTCAGCTGGGCCCCCCCGTCGGAGAGGAGGTCGGCGACATGACGGACGGTGGCCGCAATGTCCGGCTCCACCTGATCCGGCAGGCCAAGCTGCGGGCTGAGCGCGATCCGCAGGCCCGTGACGCCGCGCTCCGGCATGCGCCGCCCCTCTGCCCCTTCGGGCAGGGCGAACCAGTCCGCCACATCGGGGCGGGCGAGCGCCTCCATCAGCAGGCGGGCATCGGCGACGCAGCGGGTCATCGGGCCGACATGGCTGAGCATGGCAAACGGCCCGCGCGGGTGATGCGGTACCCGGCCGAAACTGGGTTTGAGGCCAAAGAGGCCGGTCCAGGCGCAGGGCACGCGGATCGACCCGCCGCCATCCGTCCCGATCGCCGCCGCACCGATGCCGCCCGCCATGGCCGCCGAGGCGCCGCCGCTGGAGCCGCCCGGCGTCCGCGTCAGGTCCCAGGGGTTACGGGTAATGCCGGTCAGCGGGCTGTCGGTGGTGATCTTATGGGCGAATTCCGGCAGCGTGGTCTTGCCGAAGATCACCGCGCCCGCCTCTCTCAGCCTTGCCACGCTTGGGCTGTCGAATGTGTCCGGGGCGTCGGGCGTGGAGCGCGATCCGTAGCGCGACGGCATGCCCATGGCATGGATATTGTCCTTGATCGAGATTGGCATTCCGTCCAGCGGCCCGATTTCAGCCCCGCGCGCCCAGCGATCTGCCGATTGCTGCGCCGCCTCCTCCGCCGACGGGTCAAAGGCGGTGAAGGCATTCAGGACCGGTTGGGAGGCATTTGCCTGCGCCATGGTACGCGCCAGCGCGGCGACCGGGCTGTCAGACCCATCGCGAAACCCATTGGTCAGGGCCGTAATTCCGGGGGTGCGGGCTGAAGGTGTGGGCAGATCCATCTTAATCGTCCTCGTCCTGAGTTTATTTATGATCATAATTTGACAAACTGATAATCGGTCCATCAAATAAATCAACGATTCGTGACACAGAGGCTCCAGATGACCGAAGACAGCCAGATCCTGACCGCAAGCTCGCTGCGCCACCGCAAGCGCGGCGACCTCGTCGTCGGCGAAATCAAGGCCTGGATCAGCGACCGCGCGCTGTCGCCCGGCGACCGCCTGCCCAAGGAGGCGGAGCTGCAGGAGATCTTCGGCGTCTCCCGCGGGGTGATCCGCGAGGCGCTGAAGGTGCTGGAGGTGCAGGGGCTGGTGACGCTTTCAACCGGACCCAAGGGCGGGGCGCGGCTGGAAGTGCCGCCCTTCGACCGGACCTTCCGCTTTGTGCAGAACTACCTCTTCTTTCAGGGGCTCAGCGTGGCGGACATCTATGAACAGCGCCTGCTGATCGAGCCGGAGCTGGCGGCCGGGGCCGTGCCATATCTGACGGAAGACAATTTTGCGATGATGGAGCGCTCGATCGAATTGAGCGCCACCGATGCCGCCCCCGACAGCGAGGAAGCGATGCGCAGCCGTCAGGAGGATCTGAACTTCCATGATGTCTTTGCACGGTCCAACCCCAATTCCATGCTCAGCTTCACCGGTCAGATGATCAACGAAACGCTGCGCACCGTGGTGGAGATCAGCTGGGCGGAATCAGCGGAACATTACGGCGAATTCGGCCGCTCCAACGCCGAGGCGCACCGGCGGATCCTCAGTGCCTGCCGCGCGGGCGACCGCGATCAGGTGCGCGACGAGATGCGGCTGCACATCCTTGAGGTGCGTGATTTCGTCCTCAACCGTATGAATGCCGAGATCCGCAGCGAACTGCTGGACGATGACGGCATGCATGTCCGCGTCAATATCGGCCGGCGGAGGTAACCCGATGCAGGATTTCGTGACCTTCACGCTGAATGCGCTGACCTATATCGGCATCCTGTCGATCATCGCGCTAGGCCTCGCCGTGGTCTTTGGCCTGATGGATATCGTGAACATGGCGCATGGCGAGTTCATGACCATCGGCGCCTATACCCTGTCCTTCGTGCAGGCGCTGCTGGGGTTTGGCAACGGGCCGCTGGCCTGGTGGATCTGCCTGTTTCTGGCGCCGCTGGTGGGGGCAGGTTTTGGTCTGATCCTGGAATATGTGGTGATCCGGCGGCTCTATACCCGACTGCTGGACACGATCCTTGCCACCTTTGCGGTCAGCCTGATCATCCAGAAGAGCATCGACCTGATCTTTGGCGTGCAGCCGCAGATCATCACGGCACCACTGCAAGGGACTGTGCCCGTGCTGGGTGTCGAATATCCGGCCTATCGTCTGCTGGTGCTGGGGATTTCGGCGCTGGTGATCGTGATCTGCCTTGTCGGGCTGGCGCGGACACGGTTCGGCACTGATCTGCGCGCGGTAATCCAGAACCCGACCATGGCCGAGGCGCTTGGGGTAAACGCGAAACGCGTCAACCAGATGGCCTTTGCGGGAGGCTCGGCGCTCGCCGCGCTGGCGGGGGTTCTGGTGGCGCCGCTCGCCTCTGTGGAGGCGCATCTGGGCATCTTCTACCTCGGCAAGGCCTTCCTTGCCGTGATCCTTGGCGGGATCGGGTCGATCCTTGGCGCGATTGCCGGGTCGGCGGCCATCGGCGGGGCGGAGACGCTGCTGAACTATCAGGTCGATCCCTCCTTCGCCTCCGCGATCGTGCTGGCGGGTGCCATTGTCCTGATCCGGCTGCGCCCGCGTGGCCTCGTGCCGGGCTTTTCGGCCGCACGTCAGCTTCTGGGAAAGGGGTAAGCCTGTGACCGATATTCCTTCAACGGCAGAGGCCACCGACCGCGCACCGGTCGCGCACCGGCTGAAGCTCTACTTCCGTCAGCCGCCCCTGCGCCGCGCCGAATGGCCTTTTCTGTCGGGCGTATTGCTTCTGGCGGCGGGGCTGGCGGTGATCCCGGGCCTTGCCTCGGACTACTGGCTGTCGACGGCACGGGACGCGCTTATCATGGCGATCTTCGCGCTGGCCATCGACCTGATCTGGGGCAAGGCGGGCATCCTGACGCTTGGTCCGACCGTTTTCTTCGGGCTGGGCGCATATGGCATGGCGATCATGACCGTGATGCACGGGGCGTCCCCCTTCGTCGGAATGGCAATGGGCATGGCAGCTGCCGCAGCGCTGGCTGCCGTTGTCGGCGGCCTGCTGATCTATGCCGGGGTCCGGCTACACAATTTTGCCATTGCCACCATGGCGCTCCTGCTGATCGTGGCGCAACTGGCCACCGCGTGGTCCGGCCTGACCGGCGGTGATGTCGGCATCCTCGGTGTTCCGCCGCTGGTGCCGGCGCTCTGGGACGTGACACTGTCCTACTACGTCCACCTTGCCCTGATGCTCATGGTGATGCTCGGGCTCTGGCTGCTGACACGGGGCGGCTACGGCCGTCTTCTGTCCGGCATCTTCATGAATGAAACACGGGCGCGCAATTTCGGCTATGCAACGGACTTCCACCTGACCGTGGTCTTCACCGCCGGCGGCGCACTGGCGGGGTTTGCCGGGGCGCTTTTCGCCGCGGCCAGCGGGGTCATCGCGCCCGACATCTTCTCCCCGCTGATGTCGACCATGGCGATCATCTGGGTCGCGGTCGGCGGGCGCGGCACCCTGCTGGGCCCGGTGATCGGGGCGATCGGGCTGAACCTGGCGCAGAACGAGCTCTCCTCGATCTCCGTCAGCCTCTGGCCGCTGATCCTTGGGGTCATCTTCCTGGCCATGGTTCTGTTCATGCCCGGTGGCCTGCAGAGCCTTGTACGGAAGGTGCCGACATGAGTTTGCTAAGTATTACCGGGCTGCACCGGCACTATGGTGGTGTGCGCGCCGTCGATGGGGTGGACATGTCGCTGGACGCGGGCGAACTGGCCTGCATCATCGGCCCGAACGGCGCGGGGAAAAGCACCTTGATGGGGCTGTTGTCCGGCGCGATGCCCCCGACCGGCGGGACCGTGCGCTTTGCCGGGCAGGAGATGACCGGGCGGCGGACACATGAATTTGCCCGCGCCGGGATCCTGCGGAAATTCCAGGGCGGCAATGTCTTCCAGTGGATGAGTGTGCGGGACAACCTGCTGACGGCGGGGATGGAGACAGCGGCGGTCCATGGCCGAGCCATGCCCGATCCCGACGAGGTGCTGGAAACGATCAAGCTGGTGCCGCAGGCCGAACTGAACGCCACCGGGCTCAGCCATGGACAGCGGCAATGGCTTGAGGTCGGCATGATCCTGATGTGCGCGCCCCGCCTGCTGCTGCTGGACGAGCCTGCTGCGGGGATGACGGCGGTCGGCACCAGCGACATGGCCGATCTGATCCTGCGGCTCAGGGCGCGCCACGCGATCATCGTGATCGAACATGACATGGGCTTTGTCGAACGGCTGGGCTGCCGGACGCTGGTGATGCATCAGGGCCGGGTGATCGGCGAAGGCGCCTATGACGACCTGCGCCGCGACGAAACCGTCCGCGATGTCTATCTGGGGAGGGCGCTGGCCGATGCTGCGGATTGAGGGGCTGACGGCGGGTTATGGCTTTGGCCCGGTGCTGCGCGACGTATCGCTTGATGTGGCCGAGGGCGAACGGCTGGTGATCGCGGGGCGCAATGCCTCGGGCAAGTCGACACTGATCAAGTCAATCGTCGGGCTGCTGCCCGAGGTGACCGGGCAGATGGAGCTGGATGGCAAGAGCCTTCTGGGCCTGCCCGCGCACCGGCGTGCCCGGCGCGGCGTCGCCTATGTGCCGCAGGGCCGGGGCATCTTCCCGGAGCTCAGCGTGCGCGAAAACCTAGAGATCGGGACGCGCGCAGGCACAAGCGGCACGATCCCGGCGGAGGTCTTCGACTACTTCCCCATCCTGCGCGACCGGATCGACCAGCCGGGCGGCACGATGTCGGGCGGCGAACAGCAGCAGCTGGCCATTGCCCGTGCGCTCTGCGGGCGGCCACGGCTGCTGCTGATGGACGAACCGTCAGATGGCATCCAGCCCTCGGTCCTCGAGATGCTGGGCGCGCTGATCCCCCGTATCGTGGCCGAGCGCAGGCTGGCCCTGATTTTGGTCGAGCAGAACCTCGACTTCGCCCTGTCCATCGCGGGCCGCTGCATCGTGATGGACAGGGGCGAGGTCATTCACAGAGGCGCGACAGAAGACCTCGCCAATCCGGAAACGGCCGCCCGTTTTCTGGCGATCTGAGAACGACCGGGCCAGGGCGCGTGAAGACGCCCGGCCCGGTGATCCCCCCGCCGGGTATTGCCGGAGGGGGTCCACCCACCGGCACGGATCGGCTTCGCCCGTTTTGACGGGGCGGGACCGGCATGCCTGCCGCAACCGAAGACAGGGAATAATAGATGACGAACAAACTGAACCGAAGACATGTGCTGAGCGGCCTCGCCGCCGGGGCAGCTGCACTGGCCATGCCACGCCTGAGCCGGGCGAACGATCCGGTGAAGATCGGGGTGCTGACGCCGATTTCCGCCGCGCTGGCCTTTGTCGGCCAGACCAACCGCAACTGCGCGGAACTGGCGCTGAAACACCTTAATGAAAAGGGCGGAATTCTTGGCCGTCCGGTTGAAATGGTGGTCGAGGACACGCAGATGTCGACCAAGACCGCCGTCGAAAAGGCCCGCAAGTTGGCCGGGCGCGACGGCGTGTCGGTGCTGACGGGGATGGTCCTGCCCTCCGAACGCGAAGCGGCCCTGTCCATCGCGGAGCCGACCGGGACGCTCGTCCTGCATTGCAACAATGACGAGGGGCGCTGCCATCCGAACCTGATTACCTCGGGCCTCGCCACGAACCAGCTGGTCGATCCGGTCGGCAAATGGGTGGGCGAGCATCAGGGCAAGACGATGTTCGTCGTCTCCTCCGACCTCGGCTCCTACCGCGACATCTTCGTGCCGCGCCTGAAGGAGGCCTATGAGGCCGCGGGCGGCAAGGTGGTGGAGGTCCAATATTTCCCCTTCGGCACCCGGGATTACGCGCCCGTCCTGCAACAGATCCGATCAGCCGCGCCAGAGCTTGTCTGGCACAGCATCGGCGACGATCCGATCACCTTCGTCAAGCAGTTCAGCGATTTCGGCACCGGGGCCAAGCTGGCCACGGCTTTGACCCACGAATCCATCGCCGCCGCGACGCAGGGCGGGTCCGTGGGCACGCTGGGATGCGGCAACTACTACATGTCCATCGACACGCCGGAGAATGCCGCCTTCATCGACGCCTATAGCGCCGATTACGCCACGTTTACCGAACGCCGGGTACGCAGCAAGGTGCCGATCCTGCCCTTCGGCGAGGCGACCTATACCGGCCTCATGGCCTATGCCGCAGCGGCAGAGATCGCCGGCACGCTGGAGATCGACGCGGTGCGGGAGGCCTATGCCAGCGTCGATTTCGCCGCGCCACGTGGTCGGGTCACTTTCGACACGGCGGCCAGCCATATCGTCTCTCCGGCCTTTGTCGGTGAATGCATGGAGGATAACTCCTTCAATATCCTTGAAACTCTGGGACCGGCAACGCCGATTTGCACATGACCAATCTTCATGATCTGGATGCGGCCGCGCTTGCCGCCGCCTTTGCGGATGGGTCGGCCACGCCGGTCGATGCGCTGGATGCCGTTCTGGCCCGTTGCGAGGCGGTCAATCCGGCGGTGAATGCGGTCTGTGCCCTGGATATCCCCGGGGCGCGCGCGGCGGCAGAGGCCTCTGCCCTGCGCTGGTCCGGGCGCGCGCCGCGCGGTCCGCTCGACGGTATCCCGGTGACGGTCAAGGACCTGACGCCCGCGCGTGGTATGCCGCTGCGGCTGGGCACGCCGGGGTCCTCGCCCGAACCGCTGGAGTTTGACGCCCCTGCCGTCGCGCGTCTGCGCGAGGCGGGCGCGGTGATCTTTGCCAAGACGACGACCTCCGAATTCGGGGTGCAGATCGTCACGGAAACCGCCCTGACCGGGCTGACCCGCAACCCCTGGAACCTGTCGCACCATGCGGGCGGCAGTTCGGGCGGCGCGGGGGCCGCAGTGGCCGCCGGCATCGGCCCGCTGGCGCTGGCGACCGACGGGGGCGGGTCGATCCGCATCCCATCCGGCTGGTGCGGCGTGGTGGGCTTCAAACCCTCGTTCAAACGGGTGCCCACGGGCGGCGGCGAGGGGTTCGGATCGCTCGCCAATACCGGGCCGATTGCCCGGACTGTCAGGGACGCCGCCGCGATGCTGAACGTCATGGCGCAGCGCCCCGAAATCGACTGGCAGGGGATGGAGACGGCAGCGACCGACTACACCGCCAATCTCACCGGCGGGCTTGCCGGTCTGCGCATCGCCTTTTCGCCCGATCTCGGCATCTGCGAGGTCGATCCGCAGGTCGCGGCCCGGCTGGTCGACGCCGTGGCACTGCTGCGGGCGCAGGGCGCGGAGGTCGAGGAGATCGCCGTGCCGCCGATGGAGGGGTATGTCTCTCCCGAAGGCTATTCGATCCATGGCATCCAGTGGATCTGCGCCCTGCAACGCAGCCTGTCGCGCCTGCCCCCCGCCATGCTGGACCAGGTGGCACCCGAGATCCGCAAGCTGGCGGCAATCGCCGATGACATCCCGCTCAGCGTCTACACGGACGCACTCGCCACCCGCGAAAGAATGGCGCAGGAGATGCATATGCTGGTCGGGCGTTATGACGCGCTGGTGCTGCCGACCTTCCATGTGCCCGCCCCGCCCGCGCCCGGCATGCCAGCCTCGATCCAGGGGACGCCGCCGCTGACCTCCTGGGCCAATCAGACGATGCAGCCCGCGCTGTCGGTGCCCTGTGGCCTCACCGATGCCGGGCTGCCGGTCGGGCTTCAGATTGTCGCCCGTCGCTATGCGGATGCGATGGTCCTGCGGATCGGCGCGGGGTATGAGGCGGCGCGCGGGCGTTTCCCCGCCCCGGTCATTGCGGATGCGGTCGATGCCTGAGTTGTCGATCCGGTCTTACCTGTCGCAGACCGAGATCATCCATGCCGAAGCGGGGCAGCCGGTGATGCCTCCGCTGGTGCGGGTGGTCGTCGGGGCGGTGATCGCCACCCCCTACCCGGGTGCCCTTCCCGGGGATCTGGGCCCGCTGGCCGAGATCGGGGCAGAGCTGGGGACAGAGCTGACCCGGCGCGCGCTTGGCCTGATGCGCCTCATCGGCGGACCCGGGACAGACCCGCAGGGCTATGGCAAAGCAGCCCTGATAGGCACGAATGGCGAACTAGAACTCGGTGCTGCCATCCTTCACCCGCGGTTCGGTGCCAGCGTCCGGGCCCTGATACCCGGCGCGACCGAGATCATGCCATCGACACAAAAACGTGGCCAGCCGGGCACGTCCATCGACATCCCGCTGCATGGCCTCTCCGACATGTGGTCCTTCGACCACTTTGATGCCGCGACCTTTGTGGCGCCGGATGCCCCCCTGCCGGATGAGGGTCTCATCCTGATCGCGCTGGCATCGGGCGGGCGGCCGCGGGCGCGAACCAGGCCGGTTACATAGGGGTGCCGCCGTACCCGGGCAGGCGGTGGACGATCCCCCGCCCCGGAGCCGTGTCTAGCTGTCCCCCGGAACGCCGTAGGACGGGGCGCCGGCAGGATTTTTCGCCCGGGTGACATAATCGCCGGCCTGCGGGCGATAGATCTCCCATGCCGCCGCGACCTGCGCCACCGGATCCCCGGTGGTCCAGTCGCAGCGCAGATCGACATAGGGCCAGGCCTCCGTGTCGACGACAAGCAGACCGGCGGAATGCACCGGCCCGGCCTCTCCGCCCGCCGCAAGCCCGGCCTTCAGCGCCGCGATCAGCCGGTCACCCAGATCACCCTGCGCCGCCTCGAACCCCGCGATAATGGCCGCAGGAACCCCGATATCGGCCAGCATATTGCCACCCGATGCGCAGTCACGCCCCGTGGCCGAGGTCCAGAGGCCAAGCGCCCGCGCCCCCGAATGCACCGACACCCCGCCTGTCGCATCCACCGCCAGCAGCTGCCGGAAGTCGGGATAGTCCTCTTCCGCGATGGCCTCCGCCACGGCAGTGTCAGCCCCCTGCCCCGCCTCCATACGGCTGAGTACGGACGGCCCGAGCATCGGGTTGGTCACGTTCTGGCTGGCCACCGCGCCCACCCCGGAACGGGCAAAAGCGCAGCGCGCCGCCACCGCCGGAGAGGAGGAGGATATGGCGACCCCGAACTGGCCGGTGCTGGCACAACGGGCAACGATGGAAAAGGTCATGGGCTCTCCTTCCGGCCGCTCAGTCAGGGTTCAGTCCGGAATCGTTCGGGGTCAATCCGGGATCACAAAGGTCGCGTCGATCTCGACCAGCCAGTCGGGCCGGGCCAGCGCGGTGACCACAACGCCCGTCGACACCGGATAGACATCACGGATGTACTCGCCCATCACGCGATAGACCGCCTCCCGGTGGCGCACATCGGTCAGGTAGACGACGACCTTGCACAGATGCTCCATGCTGCCGCCGGCCTCCCCGATCAGCTGCTTGATATTCTGCATCACCTTATGCGCCTGTTCGGTCGGGTCGTGGCTGGCGATATTCTCCGCCGTGTCCAGATCCTGCGGACATTGCCCGCGCAGAAAGACCGTGGCCCCCCGCGCCACCACCGCCTGGCAGAGGTCATTGTCGAGCTTCTGTTCCGGATAGGTGTCGCGGGTGTTGAACTTGCGGATACGGGTATGGGCCATGGCAGGATCCGATCAGGACTGTGCGTTGAATTCAAGATAGGCGCGGCGCTTGAGGATATGATCGCGGATATAGCTCGCATCATGCCAGACGCCGAAGATGAACGAAGACGCCCGCCGCGTCAGCCAGGGCAGGCCCAGGAAATAGATGCCCGGCTCTTCCGAGATACCGCGCAGCTGGCGCGGCTGCCCCTCGGCATCGACGGCATCGGTCTTCATCCAGCTGTAGTCGAACGTGTAGCCGGTCGCCCAGAGTATCGTGCGCACCCCCGCCGCCGCGAGGTCGAGATCGAGGATCGGGTTCACCACGCAATCCGGATCAGGGGCAATCACCCGCGCCTCCGGCTCCTCGGGCATGTCGAGCCCGTTGCGCCGCACATAGGCATCGGCAGCGTCCAGCACGGCCAGATAGCTGCGATCCCCCGCCGCCATATTCTCCGGCAAGTCGGGGGCAAAGGTCATGTGGCCACCCTCAAAGCCCTCGGCCCGGCCAACCAGCGTGACGCCCCGCTGGACCAGATCGCGGAAGTCCACCGTATGGCCGCCCCGCGCCCCGCTGACGGCAATCGTCACATGTTCCACCCCCGGCGTGCGCTCCGCATCCCAGCGGTTCAGCACCCCCAGCCACCAGCAGCAGTCCTGCCCGCGATAGGCGCGCGGCGGGCGGCCATGCGGCCCGACCGACAGAAAGGTCTTGCGCCCCGAGGCCGCCAGCTCCGCCGCGATCTGCACGCCCGATGACCCGGCCCCCACAACCAGCACGCCGCCCTCGGGCAGCTGGTCCGGGTTGCGGTAATCGGCGGAATGCATCTGCATGATACCGGCGCTTTCGGGGACCAGCTGCGGGATCACCGGCACCTGGAACGGGCCGGTCGCCACGACGACATATTCGGCCTCTACAGGGCCCACCGTCGTCTCTGCCAGAAAGCCGTGCCGCCCCTCCAGCCGGGTCAGGCCGGTCACCTCGACGCCCGTACGCACCGGCGCGTCGATCTTCTCCGCATAGGCCTGAAAGTAATCCGCGACCTCTTCCTTGCCGGGAAAGACCTCTGGCGGGCAGCTGAATTCCAGCCCCGGAAACCGGTCATGCCAGGCCGGACCGTTCGCCACCAGCGAATCCCAGCGGCCCGAGCGCCAGCGTTCCGCCACCCTGCCCTTCTCCAGCACCAGATGCGCCACGCCGGCGGCACCCAGATGCTCGCTCATCGCGATGCCGGCCTGCCCGCCGCCGATCACCAGAACTTCGGTCTTTTCCATCAAAGCCCCTCCTGAACCTCCGCGATGCTCTCGCGCAGAATATCGGCGGTCCGGCCGATCAATACATCATCCATCACCAGCGTCGGCGACAGGATCAGGATATTGCCCAAAGGCCGGGCGATCAGCCCGCGTTTCTGCGCCGCGCGGGCAACCTTGAGGCCGACCATCTCCTCCGGCGCGAAGCCTTCCTTGGTCTCGCGGTTGCGAACAAATTCGATGCCCATCATGAAATGACTGCCGCGCACCTCGCCTACCATCTCCAGATCGGCCAGCGCGCGCAGCTTGCCCTCGAAGGTCTTGCCGGTGGTGCGCACCTGTTCCGGCAGGAACTCCCGCTCCATCAGCGCGATATTGGCCAGACCCGCCGCCGCAGCCGCCGGATGGCCGGAATAGGTCATGCCGTGGAAGAACATGCCCCCGGGGCCGGAGATCACCTCGTGGATCTCATCCGACATGATCGTCGCCGACAGCGGCTGGTAGCCCGAGGTCAGCCCCTTGGCCGTGTTGATGATATCCGGCTCCACCCCGAACACGTCCTTGGAGGCAAAGAAATGCCCCAGCCGCCCGAATGCCGTGACCACCTCGTCCGTCACATATTTGATGTCATGCGCCCGGCAGATCGCCGCCATCCGCTGATGATAGCCCTCCGGCGGCACGATGACGCCGCCCGCGCCCATGATCGGCTCCGCCACCATACAGGCGATGGTCTCTGCCCCGTAATGGTGGATCGTATCCCTCAGATCCTGTTCCAGCGCGTCGAGGAATTCCGCCTCCGTCATCCCCGCGCCCTCCCGCCAATGATGCGGGCAGCGCAGGTGATGCACGATCTCGCCGGCATTGTCCCAGCCTTCGGAATAGCCCGGCGTCGTCATCGTGATCGCAAGATGGGTGGATCCATGGTAGGCCCCGTGCCGCGACAGGATGCGCTTCTTCTTCGGCTGGCCCAGCCGGTTGTAATAGTGATGCAGGATGCGGATCGCCGTTTCGTTCGCAACCGACCCGGAATTGCCGAAATGCACCTTGTTCAGCGATCCGGGCGCCAGCTCTGCCAGCTTGGTGGCCAGCGCGGCGGCGGCGGGATGGGTGAAGTTGTAAAACGTCGAATAGAAATCCAGCGTCTGCAGCTGTTCGGTGATCGCGTCGATGATCTCCCGCCGACCGTGACCGACGTTCACGCACCACAGCCCCCCGATCCCGTCGATCAGCCGGTTGCCGTCGCTGTCGGTCACATAGGCCCCGTCGGCGGCCACGATCGCGGTGCGGTTGCCCTGCTGTTTCAGCAGGTCCAGATCGGCCCAGCTCTGCACCAGGTGGCTGTCATCGCGGAGGATCTCCGCCGTTGTCATCTTGGTCATCTCTCTCTCCCTTACCCTTCGAACCCCTGAAGAACGTTCACCGTGTTCAGCCCGATCTCGTCGATGTCATACCCGCCTTCCATCACGAAAAGCGTCGGCAGGTTCAGCCCGGCGATATCGCTGCCATAGGTGGTGAAATCCGGCGAGGTCAGCTTGAAGAAACTGATCGGATCGGTCTCGAACGTGTCCACGCCCAGCGACACGATCAGCATGTCGGGCGCGTAATCCGCGATCTGCTGCAAGGCCGCCGCCAGCGCCTTGCGCCAGGTGGCAAAGGTGGTGCCGGGCGGCATCGGGTAGTTGATCGTATACCCCTCGCCCGCGCCCTTGCCGGTCTCGTCGGCATAGCCCAGAAAATGCGGAAAGGCATCCTCCGGCGCGCCGTGCAGAGAAATGAAGAGCACATCATCCCGGTCGTAGAAGATATCCTGCGTCCCGTTGCCATGATGGAAATCCACATCGAGGATCGCGACCCGTTTCGCCCCCTGCCCCAGCATCCACTGCGCCGCCACCGCCGCATTGTTGATGAAGCAATAGCCGCCATACATGTCATAGGCCGCGTGATGCCCCGGCGGACGGCAGAGCGCAAAGGCCGCCCTCTCCCCGCCCAGCACCAGATCCGCCGCCGTCAGCGCCACCTGGGCAGAGGCATAGGCCGCGCCCCAGGTCCCCTCGGTGATCGAGGTCTCCGTCGCCAGCGCGTAATAGCCCAGCTTGCCGTCAATGTGGTTGGGGCAGCGCTGCTGCATCCGCCGCGCGGGCCAGCAGGTCGCGATCGCCTCGCCCTTATATCCTTCGGCCACCCATTCCTGCCAGGCGCCTTGCAGAAACCTCATCAGCCCGGCGTCATGGATTGCCAGAATGGGGTCCATCCCGTGATCTTCGGGCGGCAGCACCGGCCCCAGATCGACGGCCTTCAGACGGTCGAAGATATAGCGCGCCCGGCTGGGCCGCTCAAAAGGTTCGACCAGCTGCCCGCCGTAAAGCTCGGTCCTGGCCTGCCGCAGCAGATGGTCCTCGGAAAAGACGGTCTTCATCTGGGTATCTCCCGGTAGTCGTCCAGTTGTGTCGGCCGCAGCGACGGGTCGACGGGCTGCGAGATATCAGCGATCAGCAGCGCTTCGGATGTCCCGGCTGCGGCCAGCGCCCGCGCATCCGGCCCGCAGATCAGCGACAGCCCGCCATAGCGCAGCCCCTCTTCCTCGCCACAGAAATTGGCATAGGCGATGGTCACCCCCATCTCTGCCGCCCGCGCGGGGACAAAGGCGGTGGAGACATGGCCAAACCCCGCCGGATTCGCCGTCGGCACGAGGATCAGCTGCGCCCCCTGCCCCGCCAGCGCCTTCACATGACCAGCAAATTCGACGTCATAGCAGATCATCAGCGCGGCCTTCACGCCCTCGAAGTCAAAGACACAATAATCCGACCCGGGCGCAAAGCTCGCCTTCTCCATCGGGCCGAATAGCTGCACCTTTCGGTAATGGCCACATACGGTACCGTATGCATCGAAACAGGTGGCTGCGTTATAGACGACCTCCCCGTCCCGTTCGGCCCAACCCAGCGTCACGCCGCAGCCGGCCTCCCGCGCGATCTCTGCCACGCGGGTGCACCAGTCCCCGCCCAGCGGCTGAGCCAGCGCCCCGTGCAAATCCGGCCGGTTGTAGCCCGGCAGGAAAAGCTCCGGAAAGACGATCATCCGCGCGCCTGCCAGCGCCGCCGCCTGCGTCATGGCGCGAAGGCGGGCCAGACCCGCCTCCGCATCCCCGCCCACCGGCGGCCCCTGATAAAGCGCGAGCTTCATCGTCACTTCTTCAGATTGGTCCAGATCGCGTCATACATGACCTGCACCTCCTGCGGGCAGGCCTCCACGAAGACGCCCTTGACGTCCGCAGGCGGGTTCGACTCCGGCGAATTCGCCACCTCGGGGTCGAGGAATTCCGCCACACCCTTCACGCCCGCCGTGTACTGGGCATAGTTGGTGACCGCCGCCGCATTCTCCGGCTCCAGCAGGAAGTTCATGAACTTCAAGGCGTTGTCGCGGTTCGGCGCATCCTTCAGCAGCACGACATTGTCCATCCAGACGATCATGCCCTCCTTGGGGAAGACATACTCAATCGGCGCGCCCTCGCCCCGGGCCTTGGCCGAAAAGCCGGACCAGATCATGCCCGCCGCCGCATCGCCCGACACCAGCACATCCTTGGCCACGTCCGACCCGAAGGAGGCCCAGTCCGCCTTGGCCCCCTGCACCACCTCGTTCAGCTTCTTCAGCTGCTCCTTGTCCGACGAACACTGCGGGATCCCGGCATAGAGCGACGCCAGCGTCAGCGTCTCCCCCGAGGTATCCAGCACGTTGATCTTGCCCTTCAGCTCTTCCGGCGGGCTGAAGATCAGGCCAAGGCTGTCGAGCGGCCCGTCATAGACCTCCTTATTCACCGAAAAGGAGGTGGAGCCCCACTGGTAGGGAATGGACGACTTCCGCCCCGGGTCGAAATCCACATCGACCCACTGCTCTTCGATATTGCCGAAATTCGACAGCTCGGAGGGCTCGAACGTGTCCAGCATCCCCTCGTCGCCCATGATCTTGACCATGTAATCGCCCGGCACGGCCACGTCGAATTCGCCCAGACGCCCGGCCTTCAGCGAGGCCAGCAGCGCCTCGTTGCTGTCGAAGGTGTCCATCGTCACCTCGACATCATATTCAGCCGCGAACTTGTCCAGCAGCTCCTGCGGGATGTATTCGAACCAGTGGTAGATCTTCAGCTCGCCTTCGGCGGCGGCAGCAGTGGCGAGGCTCAGCGCCAGCGCGGTGGTGGTCATGAAGGTTTTCATCGTGGATACTCCGCTGTTGATTATCGTTTTGCCTGCCCCGCCCGCCCGATCAGCCAGGAGAGCGTGACAAAGACCACCGAGACGCCCAGAAGCAGCGTCGAAATGGCCATGATATTGGGCTTGATGCCCTGTTTGACCGATCCGAAGATCGCGGTTGGCAGGGTCTCGATCCCCGCGCCCTTGACGAAATTCGTGATCAGGAAATCGTCGAGGGAAATGATGAAGGCCAGCAGGAAGCCCGACAGGATCCCCGGCACCATAAGCGGCAGCAGGATCAGCCGGAACGCCTCCCACGGCGTCGCGTAAAGGTCCATCGCCGCCTGTTCGTACATATCGGGCACCGATTGCATCCGGGCCGAGATCGGCATGTAGGCAAAGGGGATGCAGAAGACGAGATGGGCGAGGAAGATCGTCATCAGCCCGGTCCTGAACCCGATGGTGATGAAAAAGATCAGCGAGGCGACGGCGGTCACGATCTCCGGCACCATCAGCGGCAGGTTGATCAGCGCAAGGCTCATCACCTTGCCCCGGAACCGGCCCGCACGGTGCATGGCCACGGCGGCGGCGGTGGCGATGATCGTGGCACAGGTCGCGGCGCCGATGGCGATGACAAAGGAATTCGTCGCGGCGGCTCGGAATTTCGGCGCCTCCACCCCGGTGAAGACATCCGCATACCATTGCAGCGAAAATCCCCCCCAGCGGGTGATGGAGGTCGAGGCGTTGAAGCTGTAGATCGCCACGATCACCAGCGGCGCGTAGAGGATGAAGAGGCAGACATACGTTACCGTACGGAACCCGGTGAACCGGCGGAGGTCGGGCTTGGCCATCACGCGGTCCTCCGTCTGTCAGAAACGCAGAGGGCCGCGCCCGACCCTGAGGTGAGAGGCGACCCGGAAACGCTCCAGTGGAGCGTTTCCGCCTCGAACGCGCGAAGCGCCGGGGAGCGGTCGTCATGGGCACGGAGGGCCGCGCCCGAGCCTGGGAGGGCGCCCCGCTCCGCCTGTGGTCTGCGCTTTATCTCAAAAGAAATGGACGACGGCTTTCTGATGACTGACATCAACATGCGCCCTCCCGGGGGAGGCTCGGGCGCGGTCCGGGGCTGGTCGCCCCGCGCCAGGGACGAGCGGAGACCGGGCGTGTCAGACGAACCACAGCCATCACCGCCCTCCCCTCGCCTGCCCGCGCGCATGGATCAGCAGCACGCCCATGACGATGGACATCAGGATCATCGCCGCCGCCGCGCCAAAGGGCCAGTTCCCGGCCGCGCCCTTGAATTGCTCCTCGATCAGCGACCCGATCATAAAGGTCTTGGCCCCGCCCAGCAGGTCCGGCGCCAGAAACGCCCCCAAAGACGGCACGAAAACGAGGATACAGCCCGCCACGATCCCCGGCTTCACCACCGGCAGGATCACCAGCCGCAGCGTCGTCCAGTTGTCGGAATAGAGGTCCGCCGCCGCTTCGGACAGTGAGAAATCATAGCGCTCCACCGCCGCATAGATCGGCAGCACCATGAACGGCAGGTAGGAATAGAACAGCCCGATCTGCACCGCGAAATTGGTGTTCACCAGCGACAGCGGCTCTCCGATCACGCCCAGCCACAGCAGAAACTCGTTCAGCGGCCCGGTATCGCGGATCAGGAACTTCATCGACACGGTGCGGATCAGCAGGTTCACCCAGTAGGGTATGGTGATCAGCAACAGCCAGGTCGCCCGCCGCGACGCATCCCGCGTGGCAATGAACCAGGCGGTCGGAAAGCCAATCAGCAGGCAAAGCACCGTCGCCACCCCGGCCTGCCAGATCGACCGCCAGAAGATGCCGATATAAGTCCATTCGATGCGGGGCGGCTCATCGCCAAAAAGGCCCCGGTTCAGGAAGAACTGGTCATAGGCGGCCAGCGTCGGCTCCCAGATCACGCCGCCCCGGAACTCCTTGGTCAGGAAGGAATAGACCGCCATCAGCAGCACTGGCAGGACAAGGAAAATGCCGATGAATATCCAGGCGGGGGCCAGCATCCGGGGCCCGTTGCCCCGGTAGATCTCCGACCCCGTGCTGCCGGGCTGTGGCACGCCGCCCGCCATCAGTCGGCCAGCAGACGGGCAGAATCCGCCGCCAGCCCCAAGGTGATGGCCGCGCCCACCTCCGGGATTGCCGCGCCGGAGGCATTCTGCATCCGCACCATCACCGGCGCGCCATCGGCGAGCCGCGCGGTAAACTGGATATCGGTGCCAAGGTAGGTGTGATCGGTCACCACGCCGCCCAGCAGCCCGCCCGCCATCGGCGCGATCCGTTCCGGCCGGACCGAGACATGGCCGCGCCCCGTCCCCGCGCCCTCTGCGGCCGGGACGGACAGAACCGCACCGCCGGGCAGCACGACCTCTGCCATTCCGCCTGTGACAGAGCGGACCTCGACCCCCAGCAGGTTCGTCTCCCCGATGAAATCGGCGACAAAGCGGTTGACCGGGGCCTCGTAAATCTCCCGCGGGGCGCCGACCTGCTGCACCCGGCCTTCGGACATGACGGCGATGCGGTCCGACATGGTCAGCGCCTCTTCCTGATCATGGGTGACAAAGACAAAGGCGATGCCGGTCTCCCGCTGGATCTGCTTCAGCTCCACCCGCACGGCCTGCCGCAGTTTCAGGTCCAGCGCCGACAGCGGCTCGTCCAGCAGCAGCACCTCCGGCCCCGGCGCGAGGGCCCGCGCCAGCGCCACCCGCTGCTGCTGCCCGCCCGAGAGCTGCGCCGGAAGACGCCGCGCGAAATCGCCCAGCCGGACCAGCTCCAGCACCTGTTTGGCACGGCCCTCCGCATCCCTCTGGGTCCAGCCGCGTCGGCGCAGGCCAAAGCTCACGTTCTCCAGCACGGTCATATGGGGGAAGAGCGCATATTGCTGGAAGACCGTGTTCACCGGCCGCTTGTGCGGCGGCAGCGGCGCGATGTCGGACCCGTTCAGCCGGATCGCGCCTTCGGTCACATCCTCGAACCCCGCGATGCAGCGCAGGAGCGTGGTCTTGCCGCAGCCCGACGGGCCCAGCAGGGTAAAGAACTCCCCCTGCCCCACGCCCATCGACACGCCATGCAACGCGGTGACAGAACCATAGCGCTTCACCACGTGGTCGATCTCTACGGCAATGTCCTGCGGCATCTGCCCCCCTTGCGGCATACCCCCGAATTCATGGAATAATGCTAGGTATCGCCGAATGAGGGGGTATATACCCCCAAGGGGGTATGATGCTGCCACTTCCCAACCATGCCGAGGCCCAGCTTGGCACCGCGATCACCGCCCTTGGGAGCGACGGATTTGCCCGCGCGCTCTATGACTGGCTGGACCGCAGCATGGAGATCGACAACACCACGATGTGCGCCTATTTCCAGTCGCGTAGGCCGGAAATCCTGTTCTGTCAGGCGCGCATCCCCACCGTGCATGAAAAGATAGATACTGATTATGTTTCAGGGGCTTACCTGCTCGACCCCTTTCACGAACTGCATGTGGCACGGGTACCTGCCGGGCTCTACCGGCTGCGCGATTTCGCGCCCGACCAGTTCCAGCGGAACGAGTATTTCGCGAGCTATTATCGCCGCACCACCCTGATCGACGAGATCGCCTATGTCGCCTATCCGGCGGACGGGGTGTCGGTGCATGTCTGCCTCGGGCGGGACGCCAGTTCCGGCCGGGTCTTTTCGCCCCGCGACCTGGAAACCGCCCAGAGATTGAGCAGCATCGCCTGCGGGCTGATTGCCAAACACTGGTCCGGCCTGTCATCATCGGGCGATTACACGGATGCGGCGCTGGTCGATCATCTCCGGCAGCGGCTGGAGGCCCGGCATGGAATCGCGCTCAGCCATCGTCAGGCAGAGGTGGCGCTGCTGATCCTGCGTGGCCACAGCTCCGTCTCCATCGGGCTCCGGCTTGAGATCAGCCCGCAGACGGTAAAGGTCTTCCGCAAGCAGCTCTACCGGAAATGCGCCATCTCCTCCCAGGCAGAGCTCTTCACTCTGGTGATGCCGCTTCTGACGGAGTAATGCGGCGCAGGCACGACCAGGCTGGCCGGCCACGGCCCGGCAGCGAGGTGCCGGTTCCCGCCTCACCGGTTCGCAAACCCGCTGATCTCAGCGCGACTTTTGCAACGAATTGTCCGGGTCGGCCGGCCCCGGATATTGAGCCCGCGCGCCCGGCGGTCCAAGGTTCCGGTCATTCAGACGATCCGAAACAGGAGCACACGTCACATGTCCCTTACCGCCTTCGGACCGGACTTTCCCTTTGCCTATGTCGATTGGCTGACCCACAGGAACGGAATCGGGTCACTTCCGACGGATCAGCTGGGCACACGTGTTGCGATTATCGGGGCAGGCGCTGCGGGGATCATCGGGGCGTTTGAACTTATGAAACTGGGCCTGCACCCTGTCATCTACGAAGCAGGCACCTTTGGCGGGCGACTGAAGACGCAGGTTTTCGATGGCACCGACGACATCATCGCGGAACTCGGCGGCATGCGCTTCCCTCTGTCGTCCGAAGCCTTTTTTCACTACGTCGGGCTTGTTGGCTGCGAAAGCACACCCTTCCCAAATCCGCTGACAGACGCAGCCGGGTCTACCGTGATCGACCTAGAGGGTGAGACGATGTTCGCCCGGTGCCTGGACGATCTGCCGCCACTCTACCGCGACGTGGCGCAGGCCTATCAGGCCGCACTGGAACAGGGCGCAGGATTTTCGCAGCTCCAGGAAGCTATGCGGACCCGCGATGTCACCCGCATCAAAGAGCTCTGGGATCCCCTTGTCGCGGCGTGGGACGAACGGACGTTTTACGATTTCGTGGCCTCCTCGGACGCCTTCCGCAACCTGACGTTCCGCCACCGGGAAGTCTTTGGCCAGGTCGGGTTCGGCACCGGCGGATGGGACAGCGATTTCCCGAATTCGATGCTCGAAATTCTGCGGGTGAACCTCTGCGGCCTTGATGACAACCAGCATATGATCACCGGTGGCGTCGGCCAGGTGCTGCGGCGGTTGTGGAAGATGCCGGCGGCCTGCACTCACTGGCCCGCGGGCACCACACTGGAAAGCCTGAATGACGGCGCAACCCGCAGCCGCGCCGTTGCCATCGCGCGTGACACCGGCGGGCGGCTGGCAGTCACGGACCGGTGGAACCGGACCGATCTTTATGACGCCGTGATGGTGACCTGTCAGAGCCACCTTCTGACCACCTCGATCGACACGGATGAGAGCCTCTTCGATCAGAAGCTCTGGATGGCGCTGGACCGGACGCGATACATGCAGGCCGCAAAAACCTTTGTCATGGTGGATCGCCCCTTCTGGAAAGATATCGACCCCGAGACCGGACGGCCTCTCATGTCCATGACGCTGACCGACCGGATCACCCGGGGAACCTATCTTTTTGATAACGGGCCGGACAGACCGGCGGTGATCTGCCTGTCCTATGCCTGGATGACCGATGCGCTGAAGGTCCTGCCCTATGGGTCCGAAAAGCGGGTCGAACTGGCTTTGTCTGCGCTTCAGAAGATATATCCGACGGTCGATATCGCCAGCCATATCCGCGGCAACCCGATCTGCGTCAGCTGGGAAAGCGATGCGAATTTTCTGGGCGCGTTCAAGGGCGCTCTGCCCGGCCACTACCGGTACAACCGGCGCATGTTCGGGCATTTCATGCAGGACGGGCTGCAGCCGCATCAGCGGGGCCTTTTCCTCGCGGGTGACAGTATCAGTTGGACCCCGGCCTGGGTCGAGGGCGCGGTCCAGACCAGCCTCAATGCCGTCTGGGGGATCCTCAAGCATCTGGGCGGACAGGGCGCAGCCGGTAATCCCGGGCCCGGCGAGCTGTATCCGCATATCGGCCCGGTCAGCCTGCATTGAACCGAAGGACCCGCCGGGCAATGGCGGTCCGGCGGGTCCCCGCACCTGCGCCGGGCCAACCCCGGCATGACCAAAACTGCGCGGCCCGGCCAGTTACCTGTTGACGGGTCGGGATATCATGGGCTCCGTTGCCGGGCAGATACCTGCCCCGGCACAGCTGCCCCGAAAGGACCCGACCGATGGATTTTCTCAGCACCCTTGGCCTTTCCGTTCCGGTCATTCAGGCGCCGATGGCCGGGGTTTCGACACCCGAACTTGCCGCGGCCGTCTCCAATTCCGGCGCGCTCGGGTCGATCGGCATCGGCGCCACCGATACCGAAGGCGCCCGCAGCATGATCACGGATCTGCGCGCCCGGACCACGGCCCCATTCAACGTCAATGTCTTTGTTCATGCCGACCCGACGCCGGACGATGCAATCTCCGCCGCGTGGTGCGAGGCGCTGCGGCCCCTCTTCGGCACCTACGGCGCCACACCCCCCGATGCACTGCATGTCATCTACAAAAGCTTTGCGGGTAACGAACCCCTGATCCGTCTGCTGGTCCATCTCGCCCCGCCGGTGGTGAGCTTTCATTTCGGCCTGCCGGATCAGGACACGATAGAGGCGCTCAGACAGGCGGGATGCCTGCTGCTGCTGACGGCCACCAACCTGGAGGAGGCACGGGCCGCGGAACGGGCCGGGATGACCGCCATTGTCGCTCAGGGCTATGAGGCCGGCGGGCATCGCGGCATGTTCGACCCCTCGGCCCGCGACGAACGGCTGCCAACCGCCGCATTGACCCGCCAGCTGGTGCTGGAAACCGCGCTCCCCGTGATTGCCGCCGGCGGGATCATGGATGGGGCGGGCATCCGCGCGGCGCTGGACCTTGGTGCGGTGGCGGCACAACTTGGCACCGCCTTTGTCGCCTGTCCGGAAAGCGCCGCGGACGCCGGATATCGCGCCGCACTGGGCCGCGCGGCGCAGACCGGGACGGTCATGACGGACCGACTGTCGGGCCGGCCGGCCAGATGTCTGGTCAATCGCATGACCAGCTGGGCCGACAGTCACACAGCGATCCCCGCACCGCCCTACCCCATAGCCTATGACGCGGCCAAGGCGCTGAATGCGGCGGCCAAAGCCGCGGGCGAATATGGCTTCGGGGCGCAATGGGCCGGACAGGCCGCCGCCCGGATACGACCCATGCCCGCCGCCGATCTGGTGGCTCTGCTGCGCTCAGAGCTGGCCGCGGCGTCGTAGCCGGCCCCGCCTTTTCACAGGTCAGACCGTCCGGACCAGCCGCAGCGCGTCGTAAATTGCGGCATGGGTGTTGCGGGCGGCCACGGCATCGCCGATCCGGAACAGCTGATACCCGCCGGCGGGGTTGCGGCTCACCGCCTGCGGCTGGCCGGCGATCATGGCGGCGTGATCCAGCTCTCCCAGATTGATCGATCCGGGGCGCAGGTCGAAATAGACCTCGTCCAGCGGCCGCGTCCCATGGTTCACCACCAGCTGATCGACCTCCCGCACGCGCGAGACACCGCCGTAATCGCTGCCGATACGGGCCTGCAGACCATTGCCGTGGCGGCTCAGCGCCTCGACCTTCCAGGTGACGGTGAATGTCACGTCGCGCTTCTGCAGCTCCCGCATGGCAGGGGTCAGCGACATCGCCATGACCTCGGGCGCAAAGGTCCGGTCGCGGGTCATGATCTCCACCCGGGCGCCGGTGGCGGCGATCTTCTCCGCCGCCTGCAGCCCGGCGTAATCGCCGGCATCGTCATAGATCAGCACGTCGCTGCCCGGGGCCACGTCGCCGGAGAGGATATCCCAGGTGGAGACGGCCAGCGCATTGCCCTCCTCCAGCACCTCCGTATTGGGCAGGCCACCGGTGGCGATCACCACGACATCGGGCGCCTCCGCCAGGATCGTGTCCTTCTCGGCATAGGTATTGAACCGGAACGTGACGTCCAGCCGTTCGCATTCCGCAAACCGCCACTGGATCAGCTGCATCATCTCGGCCCGGCGCGGGGTCCGGGCGGCCAGACGTACCTGCCCGCCCGGCGCATCCGCCGCCTCAAACACGATGACGTCATGCCCACGCTCTCCGGCGACCCGCGCGGCCTCCAGCCCGGCCGGACCCGCGCCGGCAATCACCACGCGCCGCCGGTCAGGCGCGGCGGCAATGGCATGCGGCTGTTCCAGCTCGCGCCCGGTCGACGGGTTGTGCAGGCACAGCGCCATGCCGCCCTGGTAAATCCGGTCGAGGCAGTAATTCGCGCCGACACAGGGCCGGATGCGATCCTCTTCTCCGCGCAGGATTTTGGCGACGATATGAGGATCGGCCATATGGGCGCGCGTCATCCCGACGATATCCAGCTTGCCGGAGGCAATGGCATGGCGCGCCGTGGCCACATCCTGGATCTTGGCGGCGTGAAAGGTCGGGAACTGGGTCGCGGCCCGGATCTCTCCGGCGAAATCCAGATGCGGCGCGCTGGCCATCCCCTGCACCGGGATCAGATCGGTCAGGGCAGGATCGGTGTCGATATGGCCACGCACCACGTTCAGGAAATCGACAAGGCCGCTGTCTTTCAGCCGGCGCGAGATTTCCATCCCCTCGGCCCGGTCGATCCCGCCCGCCTGGCATTCGTCCCCGGCATAGCGCACGCCCACGATGAAATCCTCGCCCACCCGCGCGCGGATCGCCGCCAGCGTGTCCATCATGAACCGCATCCGGTTGTCGAGAGAGCCCGTCCCATAAGGCCCGTCCAGCGCATTGGTGAGCGGAGAGACGAACTGCTCCATCAGATGGCCATAGGCCTCAAGCTCGATCCCGTCGAGGCCCGCCGCCTGCATCCGCTCTGCCGCATCGGCGTAATCCTCGATGATCCGCGCGATGTCCCAGTCCTCTGCCATCTTGGGAAAGGCCCGGTGCGCCGGTTCGCGTTCGTGCCCGGCCGAGACCACCGGCAGCCAGTCAGCCTTGTCCCAGCGGGTGCGGCGTCCCAGATGCGTCAGCTGGATCATCACCGCACAGCCGTGATCGTGGCATTCGTCGGTCAGCTGTTTCATCCAGCCCACCACCTCATCCTGCCAGGCCAGGATATTGTTAAAGACCGGCGGGCTGTCCCGCGACACAGAGGCAGACCCCGCCGTCATCGTCAGCCCGACACCGGCCCGCGCGCGCTCCACATGGTAGGCGCGGTAGCGGTCCTTGGGCATACCGTCTTCGGGATAGGCCGGCTCATGACTGGAAATCATCAGGCGGTTTTTCAGGCGCAGATGCTTCAGGTCATAGGGCTGGAAAAGCGGGTCGCTGGACATATTGAACCTCCGGGTTTCCGGCATGATGAGAAAAATGTTCACATGTGTCAATAATGAGATCACTGCTGTACATTTACCCCCCTGCCCCTCTATCCTGCCCCCGCAACACCCGGGTACTGGCCCGGTTTCCGGAGGAGCACGCCGCTTGACCAGATCCAAATCAACCGGATGGCGCGGATCGCGCGAGATGTGGCTGAATGCTGCAAAATCCGCGCTGATCGACACCGGCGTCGATGCCGTCAAGATCCAGCCCCTGGCGGCGCGGCTGACCATCTCGCGCACCAGCTTTTACTGGTTCTTCAAGGATCGCGACGCCCTGCTCGATGCCCTGCTCGACGATTGGGAGGCGCAGAATTCCGGCACCTTTCATGCGGCCTGCGATGCCTATGCCGAAACCGTGACCGAAGCCCTGCTGACCCTGATCGGCATATTCCTGGACGGCGCGCCCTTTGACCCCCGGCTGGAATTTGCAATCCGGGGCTGGGCGCATCAGTCGCCCGATGTCGCGCAGCGGGTGATTGCCGCGGACGAGGCGCGCCTGTCCGCCATCCGGTCAGTGTTCCGGCGGTTCGGCTATTCCGGCGACAGTGCGGATGTCCGCGCCAGAACGGTCTATCTCACGCAGATGGGATATATCTCGCTGCAGGTCTCCGAAGACCTCGAAACCCGGATGACCCGGATCGAGGAATATGTGGAGATCTTTACCGGCCATCGGCCAGACGCCCGCGACATGGCCCGGTTCCGGGCCCAGCGACTGGCGGCGGCAGACACCGGCACGGACCCGTCCGGCGTCACCTGACGCTCTGAACCGCGGGCCCGCCCTATCCGGCCGCGACCGTCCCCGGCACAGCGGGTGCGGGCTGCACCTGTCCGGCGCAATCGCCAAAGCCAATGACATATCCGTCGCCCTGCGCCCTGCCCCGCAGGGTGATCCGGTCGCCATCCTCCAGAAAGCTCCGCACCTCCCCGGTGTCGAGGGTCACCGGCGTCTGCCCGCCCCAGCTCAGCTCCAGCATGGCCCCGCGCTGATCCGCACCGGGGCCCGAGATTGTCCCCGAGCCCAGCAAATCCCCCACCCGCATCGGACAGCCCGAACTGCTGTGATGCACCAGCTGCTGGGCGGCGTTGAAATACAGGTATCGGGTGTTCGAACGGCAGATGATCGTCTCGGCCTGCCCCGCCGGGGCCAGCCCGACCTCCAGCGAAATATCGTAGGCGCTGTCACCGGCGGTTTCGAGATAGGGCAGCAGCGGTCGGTCGCGAAGGGGCGGCGCACAGCGAAACGGCTCCAGCGCCGCGCGCGGCACGATCCAGGGGCTTATCGTAGTGGCCGTTGCCTTGGCCTGAAACGGACCCAGCGGCTGAGCCTCCCACCGCTGAATGTCCCGTGCCGACCAGTCGTTCAGAAGCACATAGCCAAAGATCATCTCCTCCGCCCGGTCCAGCGTCACCATCCCCTGCGAGGGCTGGCCGATGACAGCGCCAAACTCCAGCTCGAAATCGAACCGTTTTGACGCGCCGAACACCGGAAGATCGCCGGTCGGCAGCTGCCCCAGCGGCCGCACCACGGGCGTGCCGCTCACCACCACCGAAGAGGCCCGTCCGTTATACCCGATCGGCATCGACAGCCAGTTGGGCGACAGCGGGTCGCCGTCGGGGCGAAATATCCGCCCGACATTCTCGGCATGGTGCCGCCCGGAATAGAAATCGGTGAATTCGGACACCCGGAACGGCATATGAAGCCGGACCTCCCGCATCGGAACCAGCGCCGCCGCGATGACCGCCCGCAGCGGACCTGCGGCCCCTGCCCTCAGCGCCTCTGTCAGGGCTGCGCGGAACGCGGACCAGACCGCGGGCCCCGCCGCCATGAAGGCCGTCCAGTCCTGGTTTGCGGGCACCAGCCCGGGCAGGTCCAGACCCGTCATGTCGATCACCTGATCGCCGATCGCCACCCCCAGCCGCCGGTCCCCGCCCTCCCCGGTCGAGAACACGCCATGCGGCAGGTTGTTCAGCGGGAAAGGCGTCTGCGGATCATTGGCACTGTCGATCCAGCTTTCCATCAACGTCATTCCGCGCGCCCCTCTGTGGTGTCTGCTTTGACAAAGCTCCGTCCGGACCGCATCTCACTGCGGGTCCGGAGTGCCATCGAACTTCTTCTCCAGACTGTCCCAGCAGGCGATGTAATCGTCCTGCAGAGGCGCCTCGCGGCCGGCAAATTCCGTCAGATGCTGCGGAAACCGGGTCTCGAACATGAAGGACATCGTATTGTCGAGCTTGTGCGGCACCAGCTCCGCCGTCGAGGCCTTCTCGAACGCGTCGCGATCTGGCCCATGCGGCAGCATCATATTGTGAAGCGACAGCCCGCCGGGAACAAATCCCTGCGGTTTGGCATCGTACTGACCGTGAATATTGCCCATCAGTTCCGACATGACGTTCTTGTGGTACCACGGCGGGCGAAAGGTGTTTTCGGCCACCGACCAGCGGTCGCGGAACAGCACAAAGTCGATATTCGCCGTGCCTTCGATGCCCGACGGCGCCGTCAGAACCGTGAAAATCGACGGATCGGGATGGTCGAACAGGACCGCTCCAACCGGGCAATAGGTCCTGAGATCGTATTTCACCGGACAGTAATTGCCATGCCAGGCAACGACATCCAGCGGCGAATGCCCGATCTTGGTTTCATGAAACTGGCCGCACCACTTCACGGTCAGAACCGACGGCACCTCGCGGTCCTCGAACGCGGCCACCGGGGTCTTGAAATCGCGCCGGTTGGCCATGCAGTTCGCCCCGATCGGCCCGCGCCCCGGCAGGTCGAAGGTCTGACCGTAGTTCTCGCAGACAAATCCGCGGCAGGGGCCCTCCGTGACCTCGACCCGATAGACCAGACCGCGCGGAATGATCGCAATCTCCTGCGGTGCGAGGTCGAGCACGCCCAGCTCCGTGCAGAACCGCAGCCGGCCCTCCTGCGGCACGATCAGCAGCTCGCTGTCGGCGGAATAGAAATAGGCGTCTTCCATCGACTGGGTGACCAGATAGATATGCGCGGCCATGCCGGTCTGGGTGTTCACATCCCCCGCCGTGGTCATCGTGCGCATCCCGGTCAGCCAGGTCAGCGGCATCTGCGCATGCGGAACCGGGTCCCAGCGATACTGACCCAGCGAGGTCACACTCTCCACCACATGGGGGGCGGTCTTCCAGTAGGGCAGGTCAATGCGGGCGTATCGACCGGAATGTTTGACCGACGGCCGGATCCGGTAGCACCAGGTTCGTTCGTTCTGATGACCGGGGGCGGTAAAGGCGGTCCCGGACAGCTGCTCGCCGTATAATCCGTAGCTGCAGCGCTGCGGCGAATTCATGCCCTGCGGCAGGGCACCGGGCAGCGCCTCCGTTTCGAAATCATTGCCAAAGCCGGACATATAGCCGGCATGACCTTCTGTTGCGCCCGTCGCCCGGATCAGGCCCGACGGCTGGTCGTGACGTGTCATCTGTGCCTCCCTTGGGTCACCGCCTGAGGGGGTGAAAGGTCCCGGCCCCAGAGAACGTTGCAAATGCAACGACGTCAAGGCTAATGTCCCTGCAACCCAACCCGACCGGAGCCGCCGGCATGCCCGCCCCCGAGAAATCCGCCGCAGCGCGCACCGACCCACAGGCAGACCAGCTGCCGGATTTCGATCTGGACGGCTTTACGCCCTACCGCCTCTCTGTCGCGGCAAAGGCCACCAGCGACGCCCTGGCGCGCCAGTACCGGGCCCGGTTCGGTATCTCCATCGCGGAATGGCGGGTTCTGGTGCATCTGTCCCAATCCGCCGATGTCTCCGTCCGGGATATCGAACGGCGGGTGGCGCTTGAGAAATATGAGATCAGCCGCGCCGCCAAACGGCTTCGCGAGGCCGGGCTGATCGACGTCGCGGCCAACAATGAGGACAGGCGGCTGGTCCGTATGCAGCTGACCGGCCAGGGCCTGCAGCTGATGTCAGAGCTCCTGCCCCTCGCCCAGGCTTTTCAGGAGATGATCGACACCCGTCTCGGCGCGGCCCTGCAGGGGCTGGAGGCAGGGTTGGATGCCCTGTTGTCGGACCCGCTCTGATCTCTGGTTGCCAGGGGCAGGGAAGCTCGCCCTACCCCTTTGCAAATCAACAATAATTTTGAATATTGCCAGTTGGCAATCAGGCCTGCCCCGAGGCCCTGTCCTTCAAAAGACGTTCAACGGCTGCCCGCAGGTCCGCATCCGGAATATCGCGGGCAAATTCCAGCGACAGCCGGTTGCCCTTGCGCCGCAGCTGAACGCCGGCGGCCCCCGGACCGGAGCGATACACCGTTTCCGCGACATCGCGCTGTCGTGGCGGCGTGGCGGCGGCCTTGAGCCGGGACATCACCCGAGCGACCGGAATAGCCTCTCCGGCGGCGCGGCCGTCCGCAATCTTCGCGGCCTCGTAAAGAACACGCAGTCGGCTTTCCTCTTCCGCCAGCAGCGGCTTCAGCGTCCGGGCGTGCAGCTCCTTCACGTCGCGCAGAGAGGGGAAGGCGGCAATGATCCGGCTGTCCAGACGTGCCAGCTGAAGATAGCGCGACAGCCAGGCCGGAGAGACCTGCAGTCGCTCCGCCATCACATTCTGCTTGCCGCCATAGTATTCCTTGACCGCCCGGGCATAATCGAGCGCCCGCTCGTAATCCGAGATATCCTCGCGGTCGCGGTTTTCGATATCGGCCAGACGAAACGCTTCTTCATCCGTCAGCTCGCGCTCTTCGACCAGATACTGGAATTTGGGGTAGTTGTTGGCGCGCAGCCAGCTGACCGCGAAATGCCGACGGGCGCCGCAGATCACCTCAAACTCCGGCCCCTCTCCGCCCTGGCCTCCCCGCAGGCGGCGCACGATGGCGGGAAATTCCTGTTGGCCCTGGCTCAGCAGCCCGTCGATCAGATCACGGCAATTGTCTTCGGTCAGGGCGTCATAGGCCCGGTTGTGACCGGCCCACATGACGCAGCTCTCCGGATCGACAAGGCGCAGCACCTTTTCCTGTCGCTGTCCGCTGGCCTGCTCGGCCATGGTGTTGGACCGTTTCAGGAAGCGCGCCCCTGCCCTGTCGCGCTGTGGCGCCGGCGCTTCGATATCTTTCAGGACGTCATCGAAAATTGCATCGTGTTTCTTGCTCACAGGATGCCCTCCTTGCGCAGTGCGGCGTGATGGCTGGGCCATGTCTTGCGGACCAGCTGTTCTACTTCCTTGCCGACGGCGTCCAGATAGACCCTGCACCGCTTGTGCGTGTCTGTCCGCGTCGCGGCGCCCGTCATTTCATACACGCTCATCAGGTTGGCCGTGGCATTGTCGATCTCCGCACTGTCCTTCAGGACCGCCTGCATCAGATCATGCGGAAAGACCGCTTCCATCACCCGCTTGATCGCCTGATGTGCGCTTTTCTGATCGTTCATCTTGGTCGCAAGAATCTTAACAAAGTGATAGCCCCGCGCGCCCCCATGTTCGGCCAGCTCGTTCAGCGTCGCCCCCATCATCTTGAGGAAATGCGCGGTGGAGCCAAAATCGATATTATTGGGCGGCGCCGGGATCAGCAGAGCATTGGCCGCCCGAAGCACCGAGAGCGAGATCATGCCAAGCGCCGGCGGCGGGTCGAGCAGAATGACATCGAACTGGTCCGAAATCGTCTCTATCCCGGCACGTAGTCTATCCAGAACAAAGCTCTGTTCACGCACCATACGGGCGGCAAATTCGTATTCCGCATCATAGAGCCCGAGGTTGGCCGGGATCATCGCGATGCCGGGCCAGTAGGTCGCGCGCAGGGCATAATGCAGGGTCGACGGTCCACCATGCCGGAAAAACGGATAAAGCGTATCCTCGTCCTCATCGACATCCACATCCGGGTTCAGCCCGAAGATGGAAGTGGTCGACCCCTGGCTGTCGCAATCGATCACGCAGACACGATAGCCTTTCAGAGCCAGATACTGGGCAAGGTGCACGACAACGGTGGATTTGCCGACGCCACCTTTGAAATTCTGTACCGCGATGACCGAGGCAGGATCGCCCTCGGCGCGGCGGGGCAGGGTGCCGAACACCTCCCGCATGCGGTTGACGTCTTCCAGCGTATAGCCCGTCCTGCGCCCCGTGTCCGGGTCTTTGTCCGGCTGCGGCAGCCGACCGTCGTTTTCAGCGTCCCGAATGGCCTTTTCGGTGCGGCCCACCATGTCAGAGGCCGTACGGACGTTGAACCGCAGCTCAAGCGTCTTTTGCAACCCGGGAGAAAAGACCCGCTCTCGCAGCCTGCGGATCACGGTATCGGCCCGCAGCGCAAGGCTGTCGATTTCGTCGAGGGTCACAGGAAATTCCTGTATCATCATTCTGACTGCCCATATGATTATTTTGCGTTGAATATGCCGGGTCCCGCGGGCGCGCTCAAGTGCGAATATTTGGCCGATCCCGCCGAAATAGCGAACCCTGGTATAGTCTGCGCTATTTTCCGCAATTTGGTCCTGTTTGCCGCGACGTTCGGATGTCTGGCTGAGATCAGCGAACTGAAAACCCGGTTGGTAAGGATTGCGCGGTAAAGAGGCCACCTGGCGCCAAAAACCCACCCCAACCAAAATAAAAAACCGGATATTCTTATGTTCTTGGATTCATCTGTTCGGGGGGCGGATAGACCTGTGAATCCTGCCAAATCTTCTGGTTTAGACTACATTTCGGGATTGTGTCGCTTACCTTTCGGGACGGCTGAACTTACGCCGGGGGTGGGCTGGCGTTACCTGATGGGTGCGCAACTCTTACTTTTCGGGGCGGCCTCATGAGGGCGAATCGGCCGCTCGGAAAAGACCTGCTTTTACAGGGTGATGTGATTCGCCTTGTGAGTCGCGATGCGATTGAAAGCTTACGTTTCGGGTGTGGGGCCGCTGACGAGAGAGCTTGTCAGCTTACGCCGCTTGGCATACAAATGTAAGAAAACGAGGTATGGACCGGAGCAGATGGCCAAGCCCTCCAAACCCTATCGCACGATCGACGCCCGGCCAAGCCGGGAATCGCTTGTCAAACCCGGTGAGCTGGTGGACCTCGTGGAGGTCACGCCACTGACGCTGACCGACCGGCGCATCTACAACCAGCTTTTGGAAAATGCGTGGGAGGCGATCGACAAGCCCGTTCTGCATGTCATCGCGAAATCCGATCTGCGGGGGTCGCATAATTCAAACGACAGGGTCGGGGAATCGATCGAACGGCTGATGGCGGCCATCGTCAAGATCGAGGCGGTCTGGGATGGCGAGCCGGCGGTCGAGCGGGTCCAGCTGCTGGGCGGCAACGTTGAGACCGC
>NZ_JBPAXZ010000004.1:0-150656 GCF_050897955.1 Pseudooceanicola profundi
ACAACGCCAGTCTCACAAACTCCGGCTCATCCAGTCTCATAAATACCGGTACGGAATCTCATGAACCCCGGCTCGTTTTTCAGGGAAGTGCTTGAATCTCATGAATTCCGGCTATCCGACACCATGAAACTAAAACGACACTGACATGCCTCTGAGCATATCCTTTTGTGTCCGATAATGCAAACTTATTGGACATAAACAGGAACGACAAGGCGGGGCGGTTTATGTACTATTTACTGGTGGAAAGCGCCGCGACGATGTAGGCTTCCGGCATGACATTTGCCCGGCCCGATCACATGAGCGACCTCGACACGATACCCCGAATGCCCGCTTGGGTCACCTCTGCACGCGCTGAAACCCTTGAAGATGTTGCGTTTTTGTCGGGCGCGGCGCTGAACCACCTGCATCTTGTGCTAGGACGCGCGGAGGTGCCCCAAGCCTTGTTGCGGGACCGGCTCGCGCTGCGCGCAGCGGAGGCCTGTGTCGCGTTTTCGGGGCGCCTGGAGAGAGCAGGGGATCTGCGCGACGCGGTGCATTTATTGCGCTCTGGCGATCTGCCGGGACCGGCTGGCGAGACCTGCCTCGCCTGGCGGCGCGCGGTGGAGCGGCCTGTGTCGACCAAGGCTCTGGGTCGAGCCTTGCCGGCCTTCGAGTCGGGCAAGATCGCGATGTGGCTCAATGCAGGGAAGGGGGCGCCGGTGATTCGGGCCGCGATGGTGCTGGAGGCCGTGCTAACGGAGGCGCCACGCGCTGACGTAGCTTCGCTGGTCCTCGCGGATGTGGCTCTCGCCCAAACATTCGGTTGGGATCATCTCGTGCCGCTGCTGGCCGCAGGCCTGAAACGCGCCGAATTGCGCAAACAGGGCGATGACCTTCGCCTTGCTTGTTATCGCGCTGTTGTCTCCTCGGTGGTCGAAGCAGTGCGCCTCGCGGCAGATCTCGCGCGCCGGGCGGCGCATCTGAAGGCAGTCGCACCCAAGCTGCGGGCCAAGGGGGCAGGAGAAGCGGTCGAGATGTTCCTGACCCGTGATGCGATGGCACCTTCGGCTTTGCCTTTGCCGGATCGCGCCGCGCGGCGGCTCTGTGACCGGCTGGTCGACCTCGGCGCGGTGCGCGAGCTGACCGGGCGCGACACCTTTCGGCTTTACGGGGTGTAGCGATGGCGAAGGATCGCTCTGACCCCGAACTGGATCGCGAGCTGGCCGACCTGCCGCCAGAGCTGCGCTGGCGCGAATGGATGCGCCGGATCGAGGCGGTGCTCTTCGCCTCTGCCGCGCCGGTGCCGCGCGACGACCTCGCGCGCGTCGTGGGGCAGGGGGTGTCGATTGACCTGCTGGTCGAGGACCTCAGCGCCGATTTGGAGAGGAGGGCGTTCGAAATCGCGCAGGTCGCCGGCGGGTGGATTTTCCGGACCCTACCTGCCTACGCCCCTGCGATCCGCGCGGCGGCAGATGTCGGTAATCAATTACTGGACTTGAGTGAATTCGACGTCGCAGTTCTGGCCGCCATCGCCTACCATCAGCCGATCACGCGCGACGGGCTCAAGGACATCTTCGGCAAGGAGATCAGCCGCGACCTGATCGGCCGGCTGCATGCGCGCGACTTGATCGGGACCGTGTCACTTAGCACTTAAATGTGAGAATGCGGTCGATTTGAAGATTTTTGGCACTTTAAGCTGAGAATCATCTGGCCCGGGTTTCATATCAGTTGGAACTGCTGGGGTGGTCCCCACTCGATCGCCGGGCTTACCAAATGGTCTGTCGCCATGACAAAGCGCTTTCTGTTCTCGCCCATCATGTGCCCGTGCAGCATCTTCAGCATCGGTGGCCCTGCGCGGTCAATGATCGCCACGCCTGCCAGGAGCGCGGGTCGGATGCAGAGTGGCAGGATGGGGTGTTTTGGCGAATGTGGAAACGAAGTCTCCCTGGCCAGTATGGCATCGAAATCGGGGACGATGGCGCCGAGGAGCCGGTAGCGCCAGAGATCGCCGTCACGCGGGGGCGGCCAGGGGATGCGGCGCATGAGCAGAAGCCGCGCGATCTCCAGAGGTGGCAGCCATGTTTCCACGCGGCGCTCTGCGTGGTTGTTCAACAAGGTCTCACCGCGACGTGCTGCCGCGCGATATGGCTCAAGCGTCCGTTCGCCGTCACTGGTGGTCTTGTCCTGGTAGGGTTCCCCACAGTGCGAGCAAGTGATCCGCCACCCCTGCAATTCGCTTCTAAGAATTGGCGGAGGGCTGACATCGGTTTGAGTGCACCGCCCGCAACGCTGCATTGGACTCTTGGCGATGAACCGGTGAGCCGCTTTGGGGGCACCCGCGAAGCTCAGGCTGCGTACAAGTTGCGGGCTGACACCGAACATCCCCGCAATCCGGTTCGCTTGGGCGTTGGTCAGGGAAAAATCGATTGCCTCAAGGGATGTCGCATCCGGCAATCCATGGCGCAACATGGTCAACGGCGTGACGCCATAGAAGTCCGCGTGGCGACTGATCCAGGATGACAGGACTTCGCCGCGCAGAGGTGGCAAGGTGACGGGCAGGGGTCCCGTCATGCGAAGACCGCTTCGGCATCAAATGCAGGCACCCAAGCCTCGACGGCGCCGTCGGTGATGTGTTCGGTCCCGCTCTCGATAGCCTCGATCGCAAGACTGCCCAGCATCTGGAAGATGTTCGCCGTGATACCGTCCGTAATCTGCAGAATGCGCCGCAGGGATTTCGGCGTCAGCACAGAGGGTCGCCGCAATGGCGTATTGCGCAGGATCGACGCGATCAGCGTCTCGAAGTCTTCGTTGGCGGCCCAACGGTTCAGGGTGAGTTGCTCGAAGCGTCGCGCAAGTTGAACGTCACCGCCGATGGCTTCCCGGGCGTCGTTCACGCCGAAGCAGACCAGTGAGATTTGGAGCCGATTGCTGAGAAAGCGCAGCATGTTGAGCACGATACGTTGCTCTCGATAGGTCCCGGCGAGGATGTTGTGGACCTCGTCGATGACCAGAACCTGGGTGCCGATTGCCTTCATAATCCGCAGCGTCGCCTGTTCCATCTGAGCAATATCGGCCCGCGGTGCCTGGGGTGCGCCGAGGAGGGAAAGCAGTTCACCATAGAAGCGCCGCTCGCCGGGGCGGCTAACCATTTCCATGGCCAGGACCGGTGTCTTCAGAATCCCGGTACGGCGATCAAGATGTGGCGGATGCTGATCGCGGAAGCGTTGCATGATCATGGTCTTGCCCATCCCGCTGTCGCCATAGATCGCGACAGACGGCATGCGGGAACCTCTCGGATGATCAAGGAGCGCCTCGAGGCGATCGAGGGCTTGCTTTGCGCGAGGGTAGAGAACCCAACGGCGGGACCTGATGGCGCGAATGCGTCCCGCCTGGGGTTCAGACAGCAGGGCTGCCGCGTCGGCGGTAAGATGAGGGTGATCGTTCGTCATTATGGCTCCAGCTCATTCGGTGTCCTCAACAAAAGGCACCGGTTTGCTGGAGTCGACACCACGGAGCGTGCCCGTATCCCGGAGGTCGTCGGCACGCCTCGGCTGAGCTTTGCCGCGCCGCACGGCAGCGGTTCTGTTTACGGCCTCATCAACCAACTTCCGCTGTTCGAGTGCGGTCCTCACAACCGCGCGGCTATCGACTTCACGCCGCCCTTTCTCACGCAGGGTGCGACGCGCCGTCAAAGCCTCGTGCAGGGAAATGGGTGCCAGGGTCAGGTCCGCGTAGCGGGCTTCGACGAAGTTGCCTGAGGGCCGCCGCACGAACACACGCGACATATCACGCGGATCATACTTCACGAGAAGCCGCCGCTCAGTCCGGCCGACATCGGCGCTGAGTGCGGCTGACCAGTAGCGCAGATCGAACAGGTGAATGCCGGTTGGACGCAAGGTCCGTTCCTGCTCCGGCAGGAAAGAGACCCAGAACTGCAATCGATCCTCAGGCAGCCGCAGAGGGATCTCGCCTTCATGGTCCCACCAGACGGCGAGGGGAGGGCGGCTCAGCGAGCTGTGGATGGATTGATGATAGGACCCGACAATGTCGAGGGCGATATAGCGCTCCAACTCGCGCAGGGTCAGCGCCGCATGTTTTCTTGAATCATACTCCGCGAGGTCCTGAGCGTTGCTGAAGGTCGTACCGGGCAACAGGTGCAGCCGTCCCATCTGGGTGCCGATCAAACGCTCGATATGTCCGCCGAAGCGCGGCGTACCCGGCGGTCGCCAGTCGATCGCAATGCCTGCATTCTCGCAGCCACGTTTGAACGCGCGACTCCGGAAATCCGCGCCATTGTCCACATGCACCCGGTCGGGAAGGCCGGCCACGGGCCAGGGCTCTTCGATCTCGCGCGCTTTGAGCCAGGCCGTCTTGTCATAGACCGAATGCAGCAGGCATAGGCTCGTCGAAAGCCGGGATGGCGCATCCATGGTCAAGTAGAAGCCCGTCACCATACGGCTAAAGACATCCATGGCCAGGGTCAGCCACGGTCGTCCGATTGGTTCGCGGGTTTCCTCATCGACGACAAAGATGTCGGCCTTCGTGTGATCGATCTGAACAATCTCGAGGGGTCGGGAGGTGCTCAGTGTTCCCGGGACCGCCGTCGTTGCTTTTACGGTCCGCGTTTCGCCCCGACGCTGCGCCCGGTGGCGCAGGTCCAGGTCGCCCAGCCGCCGCTCGATCGTTCGGCGATGCGGCGACTTCAATCCTGCCGAAGCGCAATCCGTTTCAATGTCCCGCACCAGCTGCGAGACCGGTGGCCGGGTCGGTTTCAGATAGTACGTGCGGATTGCCTTCTCGATGATCTCCTCGCGCCGAGCATCCAAAGCGCGATGGCCCGTCGGGCGTCCGCGCTTGGTCTCAACGAGCGACATGACAGTTCCGTCCGCCCGAAACCGCCTCAGCAAACGGTAGGTCGTCGCTTGGCTGACCTGCAGTTCGGAGGCAAGATCGGCAATAGCGGCCACTGTTGACTCACCGGAACTGGATTCCAGGAATCTGCGGATCGCAGCCGCACGGCGACAGGCTTCTGCCCACACGGCGTCGTCTATCTCGTATAGAAGTGGTTCGGTCACAATGAGAACCCGACAAAATCGGAGCCACAATTATCGAATTAAGGGCTAAAGTCCAGTCTCCATTATTAATTTAAGTGCCAATTCTCACATTTAGGGGCAAAGCTAAGTCATTGAAATAAGGAAGATCAGATTATCATCTTTAAGTGCTAAGTGACAGGGTTGATGCCGATCTATCAGAAACCCAACACAAGCAGGCCGGCGAAGGGGCACAAGACCTATCCCTACCTGCTCAGAGGGCTGCGGGTAGAACGCCCAAACCAGGTCTGGTGCTCGGATATCACCTATCTGCCTATGAGACGCGGGTTCCTCTACCTCGTGGCGATCATGGACTGGCACAACCGCAAGGTTCTGTCCTGGCGGATCTCGAACACGTTGGAAGCCCAGTTCTGCGTCGACGCGTTGAACGAGGCCATCCACAACTTCGGCCCGCCCGAGATCATGAATACCGATCAAGGATCCCAGTTCACGTCCTTTGCCTGGACGGATCGGCTCCGCCGATCAGGGGTGAGGATATCGATGGATGGGAAAGGCCGGTTCCTCGACAACATCTTCATCGAGAGGTTGTGGCGCACCCTGAAATACGAATGCGTCTACCTGCATGCTTGGGAGACCGGATCGGAGACGAAAGAGGCCATCCGGAAATGGATGACCTTCTACAACCACCAGCGCCCGCATTCAGCCCTGGGCGGCCAGCCTCCGGCGCTGGTCTACTGGCAGAGAAATGATATCAACCAACCCGATCAGCAGGTGCAACGAGTAGCTTAAATTACGCCAGATCCTGTCCAAGAGATGGGGAGTAGCTCAAACACTGCTTTGCGACACAAACTTGTCGACCCATGCGCCACTGAAGTGGTCCCAGGAATCCGGACAGTCGGCTAAGGTGTATCCCAAACCTTTGAAGGGATACGAGAATGGCGAAGCGCCGGAACTTTACAGACCAGTTTAAAGCCAAGGTGGCGTTGGAAGCGCTGCGTGGCGACAAGACCGTGCAGGAGATCGCGGCGAAGCATCAGCTGCACCCTAACCAGGTCAGCACGTGGAAGCGGCAGGCCATCGAGGGCATGGCGGACGTATTCTCGGGCGGCAAGCAAAGCGGCCCGACCGAAGCCGAAGTCAAGGAGCTTCACGCCAAGATCGGGAGGCTGGCGGTGGAGAACGATTTTTTGTCGGAAGGGCTCAAGAGGTGAGCCCGGCAAAGAAACGGTCGATGGTCCAGCGCGACCATCCCGAACTGAGCATCAGCCGGCAATGCAAGCTGGTGAACCTGAGCCGGTCGGCGTTCTACTACACGCCGGTCGGTGTTGATGCCGAGACGCTGGCGATGATGAAAGAGATTGACCGCGTGTTCACGAAGTATCCGTTCTTCGGGTCACGCCAGATCGCGGCCTATCTGCGCCGGGAAGGCACCGTCGTGGGCCGCCATCGCGTGCGCCGACTGATGGCGAAGATGGGGCTGGAGGCAATCTACAAGCGCCCCAGAACCAGCCAGCGGCATCCGCAGCACCCGGTTTATCCGTATCTGCTGAGGAAAATGCAGATCGACCGACCCAACCAGGTCTGGTGTGCGGATATCACCTTCGTGCCTGTCAAGAACGGCTTCCTGTATCTGCTTGCCATCATGGATTGGGCCACGCGCAAGGTGCTCAGCTGGCGGCTGTCGAACACGATGCATGCCGACTTCTGTGTCGAGGCTCTGAACGAGGCCATCGCGAAACACGGCCCACCGGAGATCATGAATACGGATCAAGGGTCGCAGTTCACGGGATCAGCCTGGATCGCGACGTTGACCGAGGCAGGCGTGCGCATCTCGATGGATGGGCGCGGCCGTTACCTCGACAACATCTTCATCGAGCGCCTCTGGCGAAGCCTGAAACAAGAGGCCATCTACCTTGAGGAAATCACCGACGGCTTCCAGGCGCGGCGCGTCGTTAAGGACTGGATGGCCTTCTACAACACCAAGCGGCCCCATTCCGGGCTTGATCGGCGGACGCCAGACGACGCATATTGGGCAGGCTTGGAAAAGCAAAAAGCAGCATGAAACCTAAACCCGATACACCTTAGAAACGCTGCAAACCTGTCCGAAATGATAGGACCACTTCAGTAACCGAACAGGCTCGCCCGATCCGGATCCATCGCGATGAAATCGAGGTAGTCCCGTATGTAACGCTTCACCCGCTCTTCATGAGGCTCGTCCGGGGCGGGTTCGCGGACCAGAAACGCCGTCATCTCGGCGGCCAGATCGGCATAGACGGCCTTGATCAACTCTTCTTTCGACTTGAAATACAGGTACAGAGATCCGATCGCCACGTGCGCCCGTTCGGCGATCTCCGACATCGGACCCTGCAGGCCGGACAGGACGAACTGCTCTCCCGCTGCCTTGATAATGCGCGCCCGTTTGTCGTCGCCGCGCGGTTTTTCTGCCCTGACCAAATTCATGAATGAACCTTCATTCAGTTGTCACATAGTCACGCTAGTCGATGGAAAACCCGAACTCAAGCGGTGAGTCCCGGACCTTTCCGGCCTCACCGGACAACAGCCAGACCCAGCCATCCCGCCGCGGCCACCGGCCGCGATCAGGAAAGGCATGCCCAAGGAGACCCGCGATGCCAAAGACCTTCGTTCACCTCACCGACCTGCACATGTCGAACCCAGATGTTGACGAACCGCACCTCTATTCCGACACGGCCGCGATCCTGCGGGACGCGCTTGCCCGGATCGACGCCCTGCCCGACCGGCCCGAGTTCATCATCGTCAGCGGCGACCTGACCAACAACGAAGACCCGGTCGCCTATCAGCGCCTGCGGGCGATCTGGGACGACGTCGATATTCCGACCCTCTTTGCCCTTGGCAACCACGACAGCCGCCCCGATTTCCGGCGCGAGATGCTGGGCGAAAGCGCCGATCTGGACGCGCCTTACGATCATGAGGCGGTCATCGCGGGGGTCCATGTCATCGTTCTCGACAGCTCGACCCCGGATCAGATCCACGGCACGCTTGAGGACGCGCAGCTTGAATGGCTGGCCGCCGCGCTCGACCGTCACGCGGACCTGCCAAAGGTGGTCGTCCTGCATCACCCGCCGATGATGGGTGCAGACGAACCGGCCTTTGAATGCCTCGCTGCCGAAGATACCGAAAAGCTCCGCAAGGTCCTGAGCGGACGGCCCCTGTTGGGCCTCTTCTGCGGCCATATCCATCAGGACCGCGTGTCGATCTGGAACGGCGTCCCGGTCTTTGTCGGCAACGGCCACCACTCCCGGATGCAGCCCTTCAGCGACATGGCGATCGAAGCCACCGACGGCACCGGATTCTCGGTCTGCACCCTGCGCGACAGCGGGCTGACCGTGAACTTCCTGCCCCAGCCCTCCGAAGGCCGCACCGTAATGGCGATGAGCCATGAAGACGCCGCCCGCCTGATGTCCGAACCCGCCGCCGAGGTCGTGGGCTGATCCTCAGGCCCGCGACCACACCCAAACAAACCGACAGGAGACACCATGACCTTCCCCCTATCCCGCCGCGCGCTGCTTGCGCTTGGTATTGCCACCATGGCCACCGGCCCCGTCTGGGCGCAAATGGCCGACGAGATCATCGAACCGGTCGAGATCAGTTTCTACAACTACAACCTCGCCACCGCCGGGCAGGGTCACGACGCGACCGTTCAGCTGATCGAAGAATTCATGGCCGCGAACCCGATGATCAAGGTCGAGGGCGTCGGCGTGAACCTCAATGACATGGGCACCCGCGTCCAGACCGATATCGCCGCCCGCCGTCCACCGGATGTCGCGCAGGTGATCTTCTCGGACCTCGCCTACGCCGGGCAGCAGCTGGGCGCCGTGCCGATTGATCAGGCCGTGCCACAGGCCGACTGGGATGCGCATGTGGAGGGCATGGTCCCCTCGGGCCTCGACCTCGGCAAGGTCGGCGACAAGACCTATGCACTGGCTTATACCTTCTCCACCCCGATGGTATTCTACAACGCCGACCTCTTTCGTGAGGCCGGGCTGGACCCCGACCAGCCACCCAAGACATGGGAAGAGGTCAAGGACTACGCCCTGACCATTCAGGACAAGACCGAGGCCAACGGATTTGCCGGCGGCATCATCGGCGTGCAGGTCGGCCCGTACGACTGGCTGCTGCAATCCGTCATCCTGTCCAACGGCGGCAGCGTGATAAACGATGCGGGCACGGCCGTCACCTTTGACCGGCCCGAGACCATCGAGGCAGTCGCCATGCTGCGCGGTCTCAAGGATGCGGGCGTCTACGGCAATATCTCTCGCGGGGAGGCGCTGGAAAGCATGGCGGCGGGCAAGCTTGCGATGTACATCGACTCATCTGGCCTGCAGAACCACCTGCTGAGCCAGGCCGAAGGCAACTATGAACTGCGCGCCGCGCAGATGCCGGGCTTTGGCGAGCGTCCCGCGTCGCCGACCAATTCCGGCAGCGGGCTGGTCATGTTCTCTCAGGACCCGGTCAAGCAGCGCGCGGCGTGGGAGCTGATGAAGTTCCTCACCTCCGAACGGGGCTACACGATCATCACCTCCAAGATTGGCTACCTGCCGCTGCGGACCGCCATCGTCGACGATCCGGAGTATCTGAAGGACTGGGTCGATGCGAACCCGCTGGTCCGCCCGAACCTCGCCCAGCTTGAGCGGATGGAGCCGTGGCGGTCGTACCCCGGCACCAGCTATCGCCAAGTCGCCGCAACGCTGATGGAGGCCGCCGAGCAAGCCGTCTTTGGCGACGGCGACGTGGCCGAGATCATGCAAGGCGCGCAAGCCCGAGCCCAGGCCATGATGCCCGGAAGCTGACCTGAACTTCGGGTCGGCCCCCGGGTCGGCCCGATCCGCCCCCGTTCCTTCGAGGAGCCGAAATGACCGTCGCCGATATCCACACCCCTGCCCGCGCACAGCCGCGCCGATCCCTGAAGATCGGGCGCCTTTCGTTGCCCTGGTTCTTCCTCTTCCCGGCGATTGCCACCTTCGTCATCTGGATCTACGCGCCGCTTGTGCAGGCGGCATGGCTCAGCTTCTACGACTGGAACATGCTCCCTTTCGCACCCAAGACTTTCGTGGGCTGGAAGAACTACGAAAACATCCTCGCCCTGCCCAAGCTCTGGCAGGCGCTTGGCAATACCGCGATCTACATGCTGGGGATGCTGCCCTTTTCGGTGCTCGTGCCGCTGGCCATCGCCATCTGGACCGAAGATCTGCCGCCCCGCGCCCGCAACATCTATCGCGCGCTGATCTTCCTGCCGATGATCATCGCCCCCGTGGTCGCCGCATCTGTCTTCCGCTGGCTGCTCGACCCCGGGCACGGGCTGGTGAATGTCGGGATCACGGCGCTTGGCTTCGAACCCGTCCAGTTCCTGAACGACCCCGATATCGCCATCTGGACGATCATCTTCATCACCGGGTGGAAGCTCGTCGGCTTCGCGACCCTTATCCTGTCGGCCGCCAATGCCAATATCGACCCCTCGCTGGTCGAGGCCGCGCGGATGGACGGCGCGACCCGCTGGCAGATCATCCGCGACATCCGCCTGCCGCTGCTCAGTTCGACCATCCTCTTCCTCGTGATGATGACAATCCTTCTGGGCGCACAGTGGAGCTTTTCCTATATCCACGTCCTGACCGAAGGCGGCCCGCTCGGCGCGACAACGAACATCTACTACCTGCTGTGGGAGTTCGGGTTTTCCTCCCTCTCCGTCGGGTGGAGTTCCGCCGCCGCGATGATCCTCTTCCTCGGCTTCGGCGCCCTCGCCTTCCTCCTGCTGCGTCTGATGGAGCGCTATTCTTTCCATGACAGCTGAAACCGCGACCTTCGCCGTCCCGCGCCGCCGGGCTGTCCGCCGCGCGGGCGCGACCCGGATGCTGCCGGGCCATGCGGCCATGATCCTTCTGTCGCTCATCTGCGTCTTCCCGGTCTACTGGATGATCGTCAGCTCCCTGAGGCCCGCCAACCGCATCTTCGAAGGCACGCTCTGGCCGACGGCCCCGTCGCTGGAAAACTACGCCCAGGCCCTTCAGTCGATCCCCATGGGCGCGATGCTGTGGAACACGGTTGTCGTCTCCGCCTCCGTCACGGTGATCCAGCTTCTGACCGGGGTGCTCGCGGCCTATGCCTTCGCACGCTTCCGGTTCCGGCTGGACTGGGTGGTCTTCGGGCTGGTCGCGCTGACATGGCTGGTCCCGTTGCAGGTCGTGATGATCCCGAACTACCTGCTGGTCGCCCGGCTTGGCCTTCTGGACACGGTCACGGCGCTGGTCCTGCCACATTTCGCCCATGCGCTGGCGATCATGCTGCTGACCCAGTCGATCCGCGCCTTCCCGAAAGAGGTGCTCGAGGCCGCGCGCATGGACGGGGCTGGACATTGGCGGGTTCTGTGGGGGATCATCGTGCCGAACCTCCGCGGGATGATCGCCTCGCTTGCGATCCTGATCTTCATCTCGACCTGGAACGAATATTTCTGGCCGCTGCTGCTGACCCGCACGGCCGAAAATTCGGTCGTCCAGATCGGCATCCAGATGTTCATCACGCAGGAAGGGACGCAATGGGGTCCGCTGATGGCCGCCTCGACCATGGCCAGCCTGCCGATCCTGATCTTTTACGTGGTCCTGCAAAGGCAGGTCATTCAATCCTTTATGAAATCGGGGTTGCGCTGATGAAATTCGACCGAATTCTTTCCGTGCCGGGGGCCTATAACATCCGTGACCTCGGCGGATATCCGGGCACGCAGGGCAGCACCCGCTGGCGCAGCATCCTGCGCGCCGACAGCCTGCACCGGCTGGACGGCCCCGCGATGGACCAGCTGCACGCCATGGGGCTCACTACGGTAATCGACCTGCGGCACGCGGCGGAACACGCACGCTTCCCCAACCCCTTTGCTGACCATCCGGCGGTGATCTACCTTCAGATTCCGCTGTTCGAGAGCCTGCGGATCCCCCACGACATTCCCGAAGATCAGGTGCTGCGCACGCTCTACACCCAGGCGCTCGACAAGCGGCACGACGCCATCGCCCGGACCCTGACCGCGATTGCCGAGGCCCCCGATGGCGCGGTCATGTTCCACTGCACCGCCGGCAAGGACCGCACCGGGCTGATCGCCGCGCTGCTGCTCGCGCTTGGCGGGGTGGATGCCGAGACCATCGCCACCGACTATGCCATGACGCGCGAGTTGCTGGAGCCGATCATCGACGGCCTTCAGGCACATGTTCTGGAACAAGGCACCGACCCGGCCATTGCCGCCGCCGTGCTGGGCAGCGACCCGCAGTCGATGCTGCATCTGCTGGCCCATCTGGACGCGACCTACGGCGGCATCCACCCCTATCTCGACCGGATCGGCCTGACGCCTGCGACGGTCGACGCCCTTTGCGCCCGTATCATCGACATGGAGGCAACCGCATGACCGGTGTCAGCATCCGCGACATCCGCAAATCCTATGACGGCAAACAGGTGGTTCATGGCCTGAACGCCGAGATCCCGGATGGCTGTTTCGCCGCTATCGTCGGCCCGTCGGGCTGCGGCAAGTCCACCCTGCTGCGCATGATCGCGGGGCTGGAGCAGATCACCGGCGGAGAGCTGCGGATCGGCGATCACTTGATGAACGATATCGAACCCTCGGACCGGGGTTGCGCCATGGTCTTTCAGAACTACGCGCTCTATCCTCATATGACCGTGGCCGAGAACCTCGCCTATCCGCTCAAGATCGCCCGCCTGCCCAAGCCCGAGCGTCAGACCCGGATCGAGGAAGCCGCCCGCATCCTCGGCCTCTCCGAGCTTCTGGACCGCCGTCCCGCGCAGCTCTCCGGCGGGCAGCGGCAACGTGTCGCCATGGGCCGGGCCATCGTGCGCAAGCCGGATGTGTTTCTGTTTGACGAACCGCTCTCGAACCTCGATGCCAAGCTGCGGGTACAGATGCGGCTTGAGATCAAGCGCCTGCACCGTCAGCTTGGTGCAACCTCGGTCTTCGTCACCCATGATCAGGTCGAGGCGATGACCATGGCCGATCTGCTGATCGTCATGAACGGCGGCCGGATCGAACAGATCGGCTCCCCGGCCGAGGTCTACGCCCACCCCGCTACGACCTTCGCCGCCAGCTTCATTGGCTCGCCCGCGATGTCGCTGTTTCCCGTCCGGATCGCCGATGGTGTTGGTCATCTGACCGGCGCGGAGGATCATAGGATCGACCTGCCGGGCGTCCGGGCCTCCGGCGACACGATCCTTGGGCTGCGGTCCGAAGATGTCTCCCTCTCGCCCGCCACCGGCAAGGTCCAAGTCCGGATCGAGCTGATCGAGGATTTCGGCGCCGCGCGGCTGGCCCATTGCCGGATGCCGTCGGGCGACTCCGTGGCCGCCACCTTGCCCAAGTCGACCACCCTGCGCGAAGACATGCTGGCGTGGCTCGACTGGCCAGCAGAGGCGCTTCACCTGTTCGACCCACTCAACGGCAGGCGGACCGACCGCACCGGTATGGCCACGTCGAACGTCGGCCCCGAATTCGTCAGCTGATTCGGGGCGCGATTGCCGTCACGCCGGACCTGGACCGCCGATCTTGACCTGTCGGTTAAGGTCGGCGGCGCGCTCAACTTCCAGCACCAGCGCGTCGCTCAGCGGCAGGGCATAGCCGTCGTCCATCAGCGCCTTGATCCGTGCGATGTGGGCCGGGTCCCATTGCGCGATCCCCTCGGCCACCTCGCGCGCGGCACTGGCCAGCGCGTCATCCGGCACGACCCGCGTGACAAAACCAAGCGAAGCAGCCTCTGTCGCAGGCACGCGGCGGGCGGTGAGGGAGATTTCCTTCGCCGTCGACGGCCCGACGACCCGCGGTAGGCGCTGCGACAGGCCCCAGCCCGGCAGCAGCCCGATCTTGGCATGGGTGTCCTGGAAATACGCGCTCTTGTCACTTAGCACTTAAATGTGAGAATGCGGTCGATTTGAAGATTTTTGGCACTTTAAGCTGAGAATCATCTGGCCCGGGTTTCATATCAGTTGGAACTGCTGGGGTGGTCCCCACTCGATCGCCGGGCTTACCAAATGGTCTGTCGCCATGACAAAGCGCTTTCTGTTCTCGCCCATCATGTGCCCGTGCAGCATCTTCAGCATCGGTGGCCCTGCGCGGTCAATGATCGCCACGCCTGCCAGGAGCGCGGGTCGGATGCAGAGTGGCAGGATGGGGTGTTTTGGCGAATGTGGAAACGAAGTCTCCCTGGCCAGTATGGCATCGAAATCGGGGACGATGGCGCCGAGGAGCCGGTAGCGCCAGAGATCGCCGTCACGCGGGGGCGGCCAGGGGATGCGGCGCATGAGCAGAAGCCGCGCGATCTCCAGAGGTGGCAGCCATGTTTCCACGCGGCGCTCTGCGTGGTTGTTCAACAAGGTCTCACCGCGACGTGCTGCCGCGCGATATGGCTCAAGCGTCCGTTCGCCGTCACTGGTGGTCTTGTCCTGGTAGGGTTCCCCACAGTGCGAGCAAGTGATCCGCCACCCCTGCAATTCGCTTCTAAGAATTGGCGGAGGGCTGACATCGGTTTGAGTGCACCGCCCGCAACGCTGCATTGGACTCTTGGCGATGAACCGGTGAGCCGCTTTGGGGGCACCCGCGAAGCTCAGGCTGCGTACAAGTTGCGGGCTGACACCGAACATCCCCGCAATCCGGTTCGCTTGGGCGTTGGTCAGGGAAAAATCGATTGCCTCAAGGGATGTCGCATCCGGCAATCCATGGCGCAACATGGTCAACGGCGTGACGCCATAGAAGTCCGCGTGGCGACTGATCCAGGATGACAGGACTTCGCCGCGCAGAGGTGGCAAGGTGACGGGCAGGGGTCCCGTCATGCGAAGACCGCTTCGGCATCAAATGCAGGCACCCAAGCCTCGACGGCGCCGTCGGTGATGTGTTCGGTCCCGCTCTCGATAGCCTCGATCGCAAGACTGCCCAGCATCTGGAAGATGTTCGCCGTGATACCGTCCGTAATCTGCAGAATGCGCCGCAGGGATTTCGGCGTCAGCACAGAGGGTCGCCGCAATGGCGTATTGCGCAGGATCGACGCGATCAGCGTCTCGAAGTCTTCGTTGGCGGCCCAACGGTTCAGGGTGAGTTGCTCGAAGCGTCGCGCAAGTTGAACGTCACCGCCGATGGCTTCCCGGGCGTCGTTCACGCCGAAGCAGACCAGTGAGATTTGGAGCCGATTGCTGAGAAAGCGCAGCATGTTGAGCACGATACGTTGCTCTCGATAGGTCCCGGCGAGGATGTTGTGGACCTCGTCGATGACCAGAACCTGGGTGCCGATTGCCTTCATAATCCGCAGCGTCGCCTGTTCCATCTGAGCAATATCGGCCCGCGGTGCCTGGGGTGCGCCGAGGAGGGAAAGCAGTTCACCATAGAAGCGCCGCTCGCCGGGGCGGCTAACCATTTCCATGGCCAGGACCGGTGTCTTCAGAATCCCGGTACGGCGATCAAGATGTGGCGGATGCTGATCGCGGAAGCGTTGCATGATCATGGTCTTGCCCATCCCGCTGTCGCCATAGATCGCGACAGACGGCATGCGGGAACCTCTCGGATGATCAAGGAGCGCCTCGAGGCGATCGAGGGCTTGCTTTGCGCGAGGGTAGAGAACCCAACGGCGGGACCTGATGGCGCGAATGCGTCCCGCCTGGGGTTCAGACAGCAGGGCTGCCGCGTCGGCGGTAAGATGAGGGTGATCGTTCGTCATTATGGCTCCAGCTCATTCGGTGTCCTCAACAAAAGGCACCGGTTTGCTGGAGTCGACACCACGGAGCGTGCCCGTATCCCGGAGGTCGTCGGCACGCCTCGGCTGAGCTTTGCCGCGCCGCACGGCAGCGGTTCTGTTTACGGCCTCATCAACCAACTTCCGCTGTTCGAGTGCGGTCCTCACAACCGCGCGGCTATCGACTTCACGCCGCCCTTTCTCACGCAGGGTGCGACGCGCCGTCAAAGCCTCGTGCAGGGAAATGGGTGCCAGGGTCAGGTCCGCGTAGCGGGCTTCGACGAAGTTGCCTGAGGGCCGCCGCACGAACACACGCGACATATCACGCGGATCATACTTCACGAGAAGCCGCCGCTCAGTCCGGCCGACATCGGCGCTGAGTGCGGCTGACCAGTAGCGCAGATCGAACAGGTGAATGCCGGTTGGACGCAAGGTCCGTTCCTGCTCCGGCAGGAAAGAGACCCAGAACTGCAATCGATCCTCAGGCAGCCGCAGAGGGATCTCGCCTTCATGGTCCCACCAGACGGCGAGGGGAGGGCGGCTCAGCGAGCTGTGGATGGATTGATGATAGGACCCGACAATGTCGAGGGCGATATAGCGCTCCAACTCGCGCAGGGTCAGCGCCGCATGTTTTCTTGAATCATACTCCGCGAGGTCCTGAGCGTTGCTGAAGGTCGTACCGGGCAACAGGTGCAGCCGTCCCATCTGGGTGCCGATCAAACGCTCGATATGTCCGCCGAAGCGCGGCGTACCCGGCGGTCGCCAGTCGATCGCAATGCCTGCATTCTCGCAGCCACGTTTGAACGCGCGACTCCGGAAATCCGCGCCATTGTCCACATGCACCCGGTCGGGAAGGCCGGCCACGGGCCAGGGCTCTTCGATCTCGCGCGCTTTGAGCCAGGCCGTCTTGTCATAGACCGAATGCAGCAGGCATAGGCTCGTCGAAAGCCGGGATGGCGCATCCATGGTCAAGTAGAAGCCCGTCACCATACGGCTAAAGACATCCATGGCCAGGGTCAGCCACGGTCGTCCGATTGGTTCGCGGGTTTCCTCATCGACGACAAAGATGTCGGCCTTCGTGTGATCGATCTGAACAATCTCGAGGGGTCGGGAGGTGCTCAGTGTTCCCGGGACCGCCGTCGTTGCTTTTACGGTCCGCGTTTCGCCCCGACGCTGCGCCCGGTGGCGCAGGTCCAGGTCGCCCAGCCGCCGCTCGATCGTTCGGCGATGCGGCGACTTCAATCCTGCCGAAGCGCAATCCGTTTCAATGTCCCGCACCAGCTGCGAGACCGGTGGCCGGGTCGGTTTCAGATAGTACGTGCGGATTGCCTTCTCGATGATCTCCTCGCGCCGAGCATCCAAAGCGCGATGGCCCGTCGGGCGTCCGCGCTTGGTCTCAACGAGCGACATGACAGTTCCGTCCGCCCGAAACCGCCTCAGCAAACGGTAGGTCGTCGCTTGGCTGACCTGCAGTTCGGAGGCAAGATCGGCAATAGCGGCCACTGTTGACTCACCGGAACTGGATTCCAGGAATCTGCGGATCGCAGCCGCACGGCGACAGGCTTCTGCCCACACGGCGTCGTCTATCTCGTATAGAAGTGGTTCGGTCACAATGAGAACCCGACAAAATCGGAGCCACAATTATCGAATTAAGGGCTAAAGTCCAGTCTCCATTATTAATTTAAGTGCCAATTCTCACATTTAGGGGCAAAGCTAAGTCATTGAAATAAGGAAGATCAGATTATCATCTTTAAGTGCTAAGTGACAGACCGGGCCAAGGTCGCCCCGGCGAGGGGCTCCCTACACCTTTGTGACGACCGAGCAGTTTCTCGTGGCGTTCGGGTTAGAGAGCCTTCGCGATCTTCCGGATCGGGAGCAGTTGGCGGATGCGGGGGTTGTCGACGAAGCACCACAAGTCGATTTCGGGTAACCAGCTGCCGATGCAGAGGGTGAAGTCCGCCGTTCTGCTTATCGTTTCATTTGCGGTGCACCGATTCATCCGCGGGCCAAGAAAGCCGCACGATTACAATGTGATAATCGTTTCAGGATTTCCAAACGAAGCCTCATGCATCTATTGGCGACAGGGTATTCCCTCCTCGTCGTTGTCGGCGGATTCCGGAAGTTCGCTGCAACCGCGATGCGACGCGGCAGCTTCATTGAGAGCTGACATTCAGATTGCGTTGCACCGCGAATTTTTCTGCGCGGTCGCAAGGCTGACCGGAGCCTGGATTGACCAACGCGGCGATTTGAACCGACGTCTGAAAGCCGGTGGAAGCGGTCATGCGAAAACGATCTTTGCATCTAACTCGTGATGGATAGTGTCGATTTAAGCGAGTATTCAGTATTTCGACGGACGTCGAAGGGCAGTTTGTGTAGATGCTTCGATCGCGCAAATCGGCATTGTGTTGCGTGGGCGGCGGAAAGTCTTTTGATTAAGCGGTTCTGGGGCTTGGGTGGCCAAAGCACCGGCCTCGTTGCTGCATGGCTCGGCGATCGTACTGATGATGAGCGATTATGCGGTAACATGCCAGCAAGCGCGAAGGTGCTGATGCTCCTCGAATTGTCACTCCCTTTGCATCATGCCTTGCGCGAGGTCTCCGGCGGGGGCTGCCGGTAGCTTGATGGAGGCCTCGAAACCGGAAGACCTGCCCGGACGCGGAGATGCCAAGCTGAGCGGACTACCGATCCGGTTCGCGATGGCGGCGACGATGGCGAGGCCCAGCCCACTGCCGTCGGTGCTTGCACTTGCACGCTCAAAACGGGCGGTGAGGCGGTCAAGGGTGTCACGGGAGAGAACAGGACCATCATTCGCGACGACAAGCCGCCCCTCCGCCGTCAGCGTCATGTCAACCGGAGCATTTTCCTCGCCATGGCGAAGGGCATTTTCCAGGAGATTCCGGCAGAGGATGGCGAAGGCGTCGGGGTCAATGTCCGACATGACGGCCGTTTCCGGCAGTGTCAGCACGATGCGGCCCGGCGTGCCCGCGCGTCCGATATCGTCCACCACAATCCGCACGACGGAGCGAAGATCCGCGCTTTGGTCCATCCGAAGGCGCCCGCCTTCGGCCCGCGCAAGTTGCATGAGCCGTTCGGAAAGCCGCGTCAGCCGCTTTAGGGACGCCTCGATATCGGCCGCCCGGGCGTCAATGGCCGGGTCGCGCGTCTCCGAGCGGAGCCGCTGCGCCTGCGCAATGGCACCCGCGAGCGGCGTTCGAAGCTCGTGCGCGGCATTCGCAGCAAAGCTGCGCTCGGCCTCGAACGCATCGCGCAACCTGCCCAGCAGGCTGTTCAGCGTGTCGGCCAGTGGCCCGATCTCCCTTGGCAGATCGTCAGCGGGAACCTCTGAAAGGTCGCGCGCGCCGCGCGACTCCAGCCGCACCCGGAACCGGCGCAACGGGTCGAGGCTGAAACGGACAGCAAGGATGATCGCAGTCAAGGCGACCGGCAGGACGATCAGCAGCGGCAGACTAAGGCCCATCTGGATTTCACGCGCGGTCGACGCACGATGTGCCAGCGGTTCGGCCACAGTGATGCGGATCGTCCCTTGAAGCGCTGCGTCACCGTAGAGGCGATGGGTGGCGGTCTGCCGAAACCCCGGCCCGTCATAGGGCGGAAACACAGCGGGGTCCGCCGCATGGGATTGCAGCAGGACGCGCCCTTCGGCATCGCGGACGAGATACGTAAAGAACTCGTCGTGTTCCCGGATCGGGGCGAGCCGTTGCGTTACCCCCTCATCTTCCCGTCCGACAATGTCGGTCACGGCCAGCGGCAGGATCCGCTCAGCGGTCTCGCGCAGGGCACTGTCGAAGACTTCGTCCATCTCGCCCCGGACAATCACGCCGGTGACGCTCGCAGCGAGCAGCCAAAGTACCGTCAGCACAAGGCCGACCGACAGGGCCAGCCGCGCCATGAGGCTCGCGGGCCACCTCATGGTTTGCCCAGGCGGTAGCCCATGCCGCGCTCGGTCTCAATGACCTCGCTCCCGAGCTTTTTGCGCAGGCGGCTGACATGGACCTCGATCGTGTTGCTCTCCACCTCGGCGTCAAAGGCGTAGAGCCTCTCCTCCAGTTGCGCCTTTGACAGCAGCTGACCGGGCCGGGCGAGGAAGGCGTCGAACAGCGCCCATTCGCGGGCCGTCAGCGCAACGGGCTTGCCGTCGCGGTGAACACTGCGTGCAGCAAGGTCGATGTCCAATGACCCATGGGTGAGGATGGGATTCGGGTTGCCGCTGTAACGCCGGGCGACAGAGCCGATCCGGGCAGACAGCTCGGCAAGGTCGAAGGGCTTCACGAGGTAATCGTCGGCGCCCACGTTCAGCCCTTCGATCCGATCCGAGACCTGGTCGAGCGCGGTCAGGATGATGACCGGGGTCACATCTCCCCGCGCGCGCAGGCCTTTGAGGAACCCGATGCCCCGGCCATCCGGAAGCATCAGATCCAGGAGCATCAGGTCATAGGACGTGACCCTCACCGCATCGCCGGCCGTATCGAGGCGCGTGACCCAGTCCACCGATTGGCCATCGGCGGCAATCTGGTCGCGCACTGCGGCTCCCAGAACCGTGTCGTCCTCGATCAGCAGGATGCGCATATTTGTTCTTTCCTTTTGTCCCTAACCTTCTTTTGGCGGCTACGGCTGACGCAAAGCTTACGCGCGCGGATGAACTTCTTCAGCCTGCTGTCAGCTTCGTGGCGCATACCTTGCAACGAGACGCGCCCCATGAGGAGTTTGGCCTATGAAGAAGACATTGACAATTCTCGGCTTTCTCGCGGTGTTCCCGGCCGGCTCCGCACTGGCGGACGATGATTGCTTTGTGCCGATGGCCGATTGGCAACCGCGCGATGCCGTCACTCGACTGGCCGAAGAGAACGGCTGGACCGTGCGGCGCATCAAGATCGACGACGGCTGCTATGAAATTGACGGCCGCGACGCCGAGGGCCGCCGGATCGAGGTGACGGTGCACCCGTCGAATCTGCAAATCATTGAATTCGAGTACGAGGATGACGACGATGACTGAAACCTATGCGACCGAAGGCGAGGCCGGAAGACATGATGCCGATGGTCCGGTCCGCGTCTGGGACCCGCTGGTGCGGATTTTCCACTGGGGGCTCGTGGTGGCCTTCGTGGTGGCATACCTGAGCGCCGAAGAGCTCTCGACGGTCCATGAGGTGGCGGGATACGTCGTTGCCGGGCTGGTGGCCTTCCGTCTGATCTGGGGATTTGTCGGAAGCCGCTATGCCCGCTTTTCCCAGTTTCTTAAAGGGCCGTCGGCGACAGTCCGGTATCTCAGCGACATGGTAGGTGGTCGTGAGCGCCGCTATCTGGGCCACAATCCCGCAGGTGCTGTGATGGTCGTAGCACTGCTGATCGCCCTGTCGGGAACCGCTTTCACGGGGTGGCTGATGGAGGATGAGACCCGCATGGCGATGCTGCCCGATGTTCCGCAGATCGTGGCGACAGCCTGGGCCGACGAGGATGGCGACGAACGCTCAGAATATGGTGAAGGCGGTGAAAGCGCAGTGGGGGAGGTGCACGAAACCCTTGCCAACCTGATGCTTCTGCTGATCGCGGTACATATAGGCGGCGTGGTTCTGACCTCGTTCCGGCATCGCGAAAACCTTGCGCGGTCCATGGTCACCGGTACCAAACGTGCGCCCGAGCCGGGCGACATCGCCTGACCGGAGGAGTCCCCCAAGGTCGATCGTCCCATCGGCCGAACCTGGCCCCGCCCTGATCGGCGGGGTCTTTTTCTTTCCTGACAGCAAGCTGAAGCGGAAACTGCCGCGCTGTCAGGAAACCCTCAGGTCGGCTCTCCAGATTGTCCTCAGCAGACGAAAGGAGACCCTGCCATGAAAAAGACCCTGACATTTCTCGCCGCCACAACCGCGTTGACGACAGCGATCGGCGTCCCTGCCTGGAGCGCGATGCAGGCGCCCGACGGCGGCCTTCGGCCGTTCACTGCGTTCTTCGAAGAGCGCGCGCAAGCGATGCCGCTCATTCTTGCAAGCGACGACGACGATGACGATGACCGCTACCGTAACGGCTCGCGGAGCCGCTATGGCGACGATGATGACGACGACTGCGACGACGATGACGATGACGACGATGACGATGACGATGATGACGATGACGATGATGACGATGACGATGATGACTGTCGCGGTGGCGCCCGCAATCCCGCGCCCGCGGGCACCGTCGCACCGCCGAAGAACGGCCTTTTCGGGAACGGTGCCCCGCCGCAGGTTCAGGTGAACTGAACCACTCCGCAGCCCCTCTCCGAATAAGGATACATCCGATGAAATCGCTTCTCGCAACGCTCGCTCTCACCACCGCGCTAACGCTCCCCAGCCTCGCCATGGCGCGGCCGGTGACACTGACCGCAACGCTCAATAATTACGGCGGCGACGGCGCCTATCTTGCGCTCTACGTCACAGATACCTCTGGAGCCTATGTCGGCAGTCTCTGGATGGCTGGCGGCAAGTCCAAATACTACGAGCATCTGACCGACTGGTACCGCGCCACGGGTGGCGACACCGCGCAAGTGAACGGCATCACCGGCGCCAGCATTGGCGCGGGCCGCACGCTGGAGATCACTCTCGACCTCGCCGATGCGCTGTTCGATGCGGGGTACACGCTTCACATCGACGCAGCCGTCGAGGATATGCGCGACAGTCCGAACGAGGTGGCGGTGCCACTCACGACCGACGGTGCGGGGACTTCTGTGCCCGGGCGCCGCTACGTCGCCAGCTTCGCCTACGACATGTGAGGAGTGAGGGCCATGATCCGTGCACTCCATCGCTGGCCGGGTCTGCTGGCCCTCGTGCTCGTCACCATCCTCAGCTTGAGTGGCGCGGCGCTGTCTGTCTTTCCTGCGGCCGAGCGGCTTGCCGCGCCACAGGCAGAGACCGAACTGACGGTCGCCACTCTCGCGGATCGCATCCAGTTGGTCTATCCGGGCGTCGAGCAGATCCGCCGGTCGCCATCGGGACAGATCACCGCCTACTGGTTCGATCAAGGCACGCCGGGCGCCGCCGTGATCGACCCCGCCACGGGTGAGGGCGTGGCCTCGGCTGATCCCAATCAAGTTGAACGCTGGATTACCAACCTGCATCGCTCGTTGTTTCTGGGCGACGGCGGGCGCATCGCCATGGCTGCAGGGGCGGCCGCGATGCTGGTCCTCTCCCTTTCCGGAGCGGCACTGGTCGCGCGCCGGACGGGCGGATGGCGGCACTGGTTTGCGCCTCTGCGCGGACCGCTCGCTGGTCGTCTTCACGTCGAAATCGCCCGGATCGCCGTGGTTGGCCTTCTGCTTTCCTCGACTACGGCTTTGTGGATGACGGCGTCGACCTTCGACCTGCTTCCCGATGGCGGAGCCCCGCCGGCCTTTCCGGCCGAGGTGAGCAATGAGACGGGCGTTGCGCTCGACCGCCTTGCCGGTCTGAGCGAAATACCAGTCGCAGACCTGCGCGAGCTGAGCTTTCCCTATCCCGGGGACACCACGGATGTCTTCACGCTCAAGACCGACCGGGGCACCGGATATCTCGATCAGGGCGACGGTGCCCTCCTGGCCTGGGCCGACCTGACCGGATGGGAGCGCGTCTCCGAGACGATCTACATGCTGCACACCGGACAGGGTGCGGCGGTGCTCGGTCTCGTGCTCGGGCTCATGGCGCTCGGCGTGCCCGCGATGGGCGCTACCGGCGTCCTGATCTGGCTCGCCGGGCGGCGCGCGCGGCCGCGCATCCGGGGCAACCAGCCCGCAGGCCGCGCCGGGACGATCCTGCTCGTCGGCAGCGAGGGGGGAAGCACCTGGGGCTTTGCCGCGACGCTTCATGCCGCGCTGACGCAAGCCGGGCAGAGCGTCCATGTCGGCCCGATGTCGGGCTTTGCGCCAGAGCGCTACACGAGGGCCGAGCGGATCATCCTGCTCGCCGCGACTTACGGCGACGGGGCGGCGCCCGCCTCAGCGAAGGGCTTTCTCGATCGGCTGAACGCGTTCGATCGGGTGCCAGACATGCCCATTGCGGTGCTTGGCTTCGGCGACCGCAGCTTTCCAGCCTTTTGCGCCTTCGCCAAGGACGTCGCAGCAGCGGCGCAGGCGAAGGGCTGGCCCGAGCTTCTTCCGCTCGAAACCGTCGACCGCCAATCGCCGCAGGATTTCGCCCGCTGGGGCCGCGCACTGGGCGACGCTCTCAGGATCGACCTCGAGCTGTCGCACCAGCCCGTCTTGCCGAAAACTGAAACGTTGACCCTCGTCTCGCGCCGCGACTACGGCGCCGAGGTGCAGGCCCCGACCGCGATCCTCCGCTTCGCGCTTCCGCGCGTCACGCTCTGGCAGCGGCTGGTCGGGGCGGGCTTCGCGCGGTTCGAGGCCGGTGACCTGATCGGCGTCCTGCCGGAAGGAAGCGCCGTCCCGCGGCTCTATTCGCTCGCCTCCGCGCGCTGCGACGGCTTCATCGAGATCGTCGTGAAAAAGCACCCCGGCGGTCTCTGCTCGGGTCAGCTCACGGCCCTGGAGCCGGGCGATACGGTCACCGCCTTCCTCCGCCGCAACCCTGGCTTCCGTCCGGGGCCGAGCCGGGCACCGCTGATCCTGATCGGCGCGGGGACCGGCATCGGGCCGCTCGCGGGTTTTGTGCGCGGCAACACGCGCCGCAGGCCCATCCACCTCTTCTTCGGGATGCGGCATCCCAAAAGCGATTTCTTCTACGGCGAGGAACTGCCCGCCTGGCAGGATGAGGAACGCCTGGTGCGTCTGGTCATGGCGGTCTCGCGGGTGGAGCATCCGCACTACGTGCAGGACGCGTTGCGGGACGACGCGGCCCAGGTCACCAGACTGATCCGTGACGGGGCGCGCGTGATGGTCTGCGGCGGTCGTGAAATGGCGGCGGGCGTGGCCGATACGCTGGCCGAGATCCTCGCGCCGGCCGGGCTCACGCCGGCAGTCCTGAAGGCGGAGGGGCGGTATGTCGAAGATGTCTACTGAGCTGGTGAAGGTCGCGCTGAACGGACCGACCATGGGCACACGCTGGTCCACGCTGTTCTTCGCGGAACCGGACTTCGACCCGGCCACGGTCCGCGTGGCGCTTCAGGCGGCTGTCGATGAGGTGGACGCACAGATGTCCACCTGGAAACCCGATAGCCACCTGATGCGGCTCAATGCGGCGCCGGTCGGCGAATGGATCGCTGTTCCCGCGCGATTGCGCGAGGTGATACGCCTCGGCCTGGAGATCGGGCGCGCCTCCGGCGGGGCCTTCGATATCGGCATGGGCGACGCGGTTAAAGCTTGGGGCTTCGGGCCAGGAGACGTCACGCCGGATGGCATCCGCGCAGCGATGAAAAACCCTCGTTGCCCGGCGCATGAAGTCCTGGAGTTCGACGGCGACCACGTTCGCAAGACCGCGCCCGTCGCGCTCGACCTCAACGGTATCGCCAAGGGTTATGGCGTCGACCGCCTGGCCGAGACCCTGCGCGATCATGGGATTTCCGCCGGACTCATAGGGATTGACGGCGAGATGCGGGCGATGGGTGTGCGGCCAGACGGCGAGGCCTGGACCATCGCGGTCGAGGCGCCGGACTCCGAGCGCCGAAGGCCGCATTCAATCCTCGCGCTGCAGGACGCGGCCGTCGCGACCTCGGGCGACTACCGCCACTGGGTCGAGGTGCAGGGTCGCCGTCTCTCGCACACAATGGATCCGAGACGCGGCGCGCCGCTGATCGCGTCGCCTGCCTCCGTCACCGTCGTTGCCCGCAGCTGTGCCGAGGCCGATGCCTGGGCAACGGTGCTTATGGTGCTCGGTCTCGACAAAGGAGCGAAACTCGCAAGAAAACAAGGGCTCGACGCCCTGTTCCTCCTGCGCGATGATGCAGGGAGCGCGAGGGGCGTAGGAGTCGGACGACTTTTTTCCGAAGAGCCAGCGGCGATGACCCCAGCAGAGGGGAGATAAGCCGAATGGACCAGACCCGCACCGATCGCTTCAAGACCGCAATTCTGCTTCTGGCCGTGATTGGTCTGATCGCGGGTCTTGCATTCTATTTCGCTGGCAGGCGCGACATCGCGAACATCGTCTGGTTCGCCGGGGTTGTTCCAGCCCTTGCCGCGCTCACAGTCGAGATCCTGCGCAGCATTGGACGCGGCGAGGTGGGCCTCGATATCGTCGCAGCGCTGTCGATGACTGCCGCGCTCGTCTTCGGTGAGACTCTCGCCGCGGCGGTCGTCGCGGTGATGTATTCCGGTGGCACCTTCCTCGAAAGCTTCGCAGAAGGCCGCGCCCGGCACGAGATGCACGACCTGTTGTCCCGAGTTCCGCGGACAGCGACACGGCATCGCAATGGCGGCCTCGAAGATATACCGCTTGAGGAAATCGCTCCCGGCGATCGGCTGCTGATCCGTCAGGGCGACGTGGTGCCGGTGGACGGCACGGTGGCCTCTGACGCGGCCTTTGTCGATACTTCGGCGCTGACCGGCGAGTCGCTACCGGTGCGGCTTGCACGCGGGGCCGAGGCCATGAGCGGCTCTACCAATGCAGGCGAGGCTTTCGACGTCACGGCGACCCGCGAGGCCAAGGACAGCACCTATGCCGGAATCGTCAGACTGGTCGAGGAGGCGCAGGCGTCCAAGGCACCGATGTCACGGCTGGCCGACCGATGGTCTCTGGGATTCCTGGCCGTCACCGTGACCATAGCCTTCGCTGCCTGGTGGTTCACCGGCGACCCCATCCGGGCCGTCGCCGTTCTGGTCGTGGCGACGCCCTGTCCGCTGATCCTCGCCGTTCCTGTGGCGCTGGTCGCGGGCCTGTCGCGAGCCGCGCATTTCGGCGTGCTGATCAAGGGCGCGGGGCCACTCGAAACGATGGCGCGGATCCGCACGCTCATCCTCGACAAAACCGGAACGCTGACGGATGGCCGCCCGAAGATCGTGTCGATAAATAGTGCGGATGGCATGGACGAGGACGACATCCTGCTCTTTGCGGCATCCCTCGATCAGGCCTCCAAGCACCCAGTGGCACAGGCCGTCGTCGCCGCCGCGAAGGCGCAGGGCTTAACGCTGCCCGTGCCGTCCGAGGTTGCCGAGTTTCCGGGGGAAGGGGTCGTGGGCCATGTCGAGGGCCGCAGCGTGATCGTCGGCGGCGACGGTTTCGTGGCGTCCCGGGTTGGGCGGATGACGGGCGATCACCCCGCCACCGCCAAGAGCGCCGGATCGGTCCTTGTCGCCGTAGCGGTCGATGGACACATGGTCGGGCATCTGGTGATGTCCGACCCATTGCGCGAGGGCGCGGGCGTCATGCTGGAAGGTCTGCGCCGCGAGGGTATCGGGCGTATACTGTTGGCCACAGGCGACCGCGCAGATGTGGCCGAGCGCGTGACCGAGGGGCTGGGTCTCGACGGTCTGCGCGCCGGGCTGACGCCGGATCAGAAAGTTCTCCTTGTTCTCACAGAGCGCAAGCACGGACCCGTCATGATGGTGGGCGACGGCGTGAACGACGCGCCGGCACTCGCGGCAGCCGATGTCGGTGTGGCCATGGGTGCTCGGGGCGCCGCTGCCTCCGCCGAGGCCGCTGACGTGGTGCTGCTTGTCGACCGGATCGACCGGCTTGGGCCCGGCATCGAGATCGCCCGCGCGTCCCGGCGGATCGCCGTCGAAAGTGTTGTCGCCGGGATCGGCCTTTCGGTTCTTGGCATGATTGCCGCCGCCTTCGGCTACCTCACCCCTGTGCAGGGAGCGCTTCTACAGGAGGTGATAGACGTCGCCGTGATCCTCAACGCCCTGCGGGCGCTGCGCATTGTGCCGCATGAGCCTGCTATGGCCAAACCACAGCCCGCAACGTCAGGGCAAGCCGACATTGTTCAAGGAGCCACGCCATGAGCCGTCTCTCGCATTCCGAAATCCACATGGTGCACCGCATCGGCTGGCTGCGGGCGGCCGTACTTGGGGCCAATGACGGTCTCGTCTCGACCGCGAGCCTTATCGTCGGCGTCGCCGCAGCGGGGTCCGAAAAGCCCGAGGTCCTGATCGCGGGGTTGGCCGGGCTCGTGGCCGGTGCGATGTCGATGGCTGCAGGCGAGTACGTGTCAGTCAGTTCCCAGACCGACGCCGAGCAAGCCGACCTTGCGCGCGAAACGCGCGAACTTGAGGAAACACCGGAGGCTGAGCTTGAGGAACTAACCCTGATCTATGTCGATCGAGGTCTTGATCGGGATCTGGCCGAGAAGGTCGCGGTTCAACTGACCGAGCGAGACGCGCTTGGGTCGCATGCGCGCGACGAGCTGGGCATTTCCGAGACCGTGACGGCCCGCCCGGTCCAGGCGGCATTGGTTTCGGCGCTGACTTTTGCCGTCGGCGCGGTGCTTCCACTGATCGTGGTGCTGCTCGTGCCGGAAACGTTGATCGCGCTCTTGGTGGCAGCATCGACGATCATTGGCCTCGCGGTTCTCGGTGGACTGGGCGCCTCGGCGGGCGGCGCTGGCGTCGCGCGAGGGGCCGCCAGGGTCACGCTCTGGGGCGCCCTCGCGATGGCCGCGACAGCGGCAGTCGGCACAATCTTTGGTGTGACTGTCGGGTAGGAAATGATGGCAGCAGAGGGTGTAGACGTTGGATGTCAGCCCCCCGGGTTCGGCCACTCCGTTCGGCAATCGCGTCGGTCTTGAATTAAACCCAAGGAGCGATTTTGATTCGCTATCAAGGTGTTACGGCGTCCAGTGTGCGTTTTTGTGTACAAGCGCCTCCTAAAGTCTGCTAACGGGTGGGAAGCAGACCTTCACGGCCGTTGGCCGAACGGCAGGCTTTGCTGCAAGCTGTGAGGTCGATGGCACCGAGATCATGCATCTGCAGTGAAAGTCCGGTCTGGTGAAGCTGCAGCGCAGCGATTGACGACAGCGGCCATGGCTGGTTTGGGCCGTTCTTGTCGCTTGGTCGATATGGGCCTTACAACGCGAACCCAATTGGTCATGATTTGCCGTCGTCATGAATCTCCTCCTTGTGCCTCAGAGGCTCGGGGAAGGTGTCCCAATAGTGCGATCTGGTCCTAAGCGAGACTGACCCACGGAAGCTTCAGCTTGAAAACCGTCAGAAACTAAGCTATATATCTGACACATGGAGGCGAGCATGCAAACCACATCTCAAGCGATCAAGGCCTATGCTGAAGCGCTGCCGGAGGGGGCGACCCTGTCGGCGCGGGAGTTGTTGCACCTCGGAGAGCGTGCCGCGGTCGACCAGGCGCTGTCGCGTTTGGTTCGACGTGGGGAGCTTCTGCGTGTGAGACGCGGATTGTTCGCACTGCCCGTGAAAACCCGCTTCGGGAGCCGGGCACCCTCGGTTCAGGCCGTGGTTGAGCACATTGCGAAATCAACCGGTGAGCGTGTGTCGCAAAGCGGGGCGTCGGCAGCGAACCTGCTCGGTATTTCGACACAGAATCCATCCCGTCAAGTCTATTGGACTTCCGGGCCGAGCCGTCATCTGAAACTCGGAGCGCAAAGCGTCGAGCTTAAACATGTGCCGAGCTGGCAGCTTCGTGCACCCAACAGTCGTGCCGGCCACGCTTTTCGGGCGCTTGCATATTTCGGCAAAACCGAAGCTGCGCAGGCTTTGAGGCGTATCAAGGCGACATTGAACGAAGAGGAGCAGCGCGAGCTTCTGAGCCTTCGTGCCGGTGCGCCAACCTGGATGGCCAAGGAACTTAGCGCGCTTGCGTCGTCGCAATGACAGAAAACCAAACCTATTTTTCGTTGTCGCGCGAAGACAAGATTGACGCTCTGGAAGTGGCCGCCTCGAAACTGGGGCGGCCCGCAGACTTGTTGGAAAGCCGAGCACATCAAAAAACGTGACCAAGCATTCTTCGTAGTCGGGGTCGTTCTCGAAATCAGTCATCTCTGATCCATCTTCAGCCGAGGAGCTTCTCCAGCTCTTCCCCTTGGACGGCGTGCTTCTCCGGGTTTTCTGCTTTCAGCTTGTTCACGTTGATGAGCTTCCATCTGACCGCCGGAAGCTCGGCCGCTTGAGGGCGGTCGATCGCGTCGAAGTCGGGGTCGCCTTCATGCAGGGTTCTCAGAAACCTCTTCGCGCTCTCATCCAAGCGGGATTGGATATCACCGATCAGGCGGTCGCGCGTTGAGACCAATTCCGCAAGGTCGACCGCTCCCTTCGTCATGCCCTCGAATTCCCGGGCATAGGGCTGATCCAGATCGATCAGGTTTGGGTTCAGAAGTTCGTGCGGCGGGCGGGGTGAACTCGCAACGTAGATCAGAAAAGTACGGAACAACTCGTCGGTAAACCCTTCATTCTCGTAGAGGAGCTTGACGTCGTAGAGGTCTCGCGGGTGCTGGCGATCGAGGGCCGCATGTAGCTTACCGCCGAACAAATCTTCGAAAGCGACGATGTTCATCGTCGCATATCCGAACTCCTGCTCGACGGCTTCGGAGACTTCACGTTGTTCCGGATCATGCACGACGCCCCGGGTAACGGGGGAGGTTTCGATTTTGATTTCGGCTGCGCCGAGGCGTGCGAGCGCACGCGTGGCGCCGCCGCCGCCGCCGGCAATGCGCTGCGCTTTGGCGCCGGTGATGCCGCCTTCGATGGCAGCGGCAATCCGGTTCATCGCGTCGTTGATCTCGACGAGGCTTTCGGCGCGGTCCTTGACAGGCAGATAGGTCAGATCGATATCGACTGAGAGCCGCGGAAGGTCGCGATAGAAGAGGTTGATGGCTGTCCCGCCCTTGAGCGCAAATATCTCCTCCTTCGCGACATATGGAAGTACCCGCACGAGCAGGGCCACTTGGGCGGCATAGTCTTCACGCGCCATGACCACGTTCCTTTCTTACAAACTCTTCGGGCACCATGATCCTGTAGCGCGGATGTATCTTGCCGCCTTTGACCAATGCGCGATCCCCGCTGCCGAGGTCGAACTCTTCCGGATCGAGTCGCTTGCGCCAGGCATGGTCGTGGCGGTCGGCGAACACGAAGAACAGGCGTTTGACCTTGATCTTCTTGCAACTTCTGAGCAGTGCCGAGAGGGTTCTTGGGCGCAACGTCGTCAGGCTTTCGAACACCATGTCGAGGTTGTGAAAGCTCTCCTGATCCGGCAACTCGTCCAGCGCCTCAAAGATCGCGCGTTCCGGCGAGGACATCACCAGTTTCCAGTCCCATGGCAGGGACGATGCTGTCTCGTTGAGATTATTTCGCGCGTCGTTGACACCCAACTCTGGATCGGAGAACAGCGATACGCTGCGTGTGCGGAGTTCGGCGTTGAGCGGCAGTTTTTCGAGCCAGTTGGGGATTTTTGAGCCGTAGAGCCAAACCGTGCTTTTGTCGCCGAGGGAGAGATAGTGCGCATAGCCTTGCAGGCCCAATGCCGTCGCGCCCCCGATATGGACAGGGTAGTGCATGATGTGCTGGAGCGAGAGCAGGCAGGTCTTCCAGTCGAGCGTGTTCGTGGTGGCGCTGCTTGGTGAGGGGCGGCGGAAGACGCCGCGGCCAAGGCGTTCCAGCCAGCCGCGTTGAACATAGGCGTAGGATGAACGCCGGCCTATCCCGTGGTGCTCAAGCCAGGCGGAGTCCACGAGGAACCCCGTGGGGACAGCCTCAAGAAGGCTCTTTAGCTTTTCGTGTTCTTGTCCATTCATGTGCGACACAATGATATATTTTTAAAGAGGCCGCTACTTGTTTCTGTGAAAACCTGTGAAGTAGTCCGTTAAGGATCGACAAATTCTGAAATTCTCAAAGAGACTGGTGGTTGTCGGCTCTGAAGCTCACCAGCAAAGCAGGGCGTGGATGCCCTAGATTGGCTGAGAAGACGCTCGGCCATTCGGATCGAAAAGTTGAAGCTTTGTGCCCATGTCGAAGCCGCTGCGCCAAACCAGAGTCAGGTTTCACTTTCGATTGTGGCGTTCTTTTGCCCATACAAACATCGCACCAACGGCAGCATTGGCTTGCTGCACGCTGAACACTTCCGGTTCGAACGCGCCCGCCCATTGCTTTGTATCGCGATGTTCCGGGTGGTGTTTGTCGGTCAGCGCGTCGAGAAACTCTTCGTATGAGTAGGGCCCTCCACAGTCCTCTGGCGGGCACGCTCGCTCTCCGGCAACACAGGCGGGGAAGTCCAGATCTGGTCTTCCGGTTGGTTTGCTAATCTTCTCAACGGTGACGAGATGCCGCCAACCATCGCCGAAATCATAAGTATATGTGAACTGACTGCCTTTCTTGACCAGCTCTCCAAGAGCAAACTTCTTTTCGTCCTTCCGGCCATCGTTTGGGTCCCAGCTGTCGTCACTTTCGTCGCGGGCCTCGAACCTGTCTTCGCCAATCTCGAACTCATGCAGATGATAGTCTTGCCAAGGCATAGCGCCCTGGAGAACGGAATGCAGGATGTCCAAGCTGATGTCATTCGGCACGAGGATCCGGCGCCAGATGGGTGGTTTGATGCCAACAAGTTCGATTTTCAGCTCAATCAAAGTGTGTCCCGCCTGTCTCAATGGTCCTGCCGTTGAAGTAATTTTTGATCCTTAAGTTGAAGCATTCAAGGGGAACATTGGCCCCTCCTGCCCTTTGGTCAGGACCGCGCCCTAATCGGTCGGCTGCAGGCAGCCGCCCTCCCCGAGATGAAACGCCGCCTCTCCCTGCGACGTGCTGCTGGCCGCGCCGTCTCCTCCGGAGCCAGCCCGACCAGCCGTCGCATGGTCGTGGCAACGCTTCATCTCGGCCATTCGGTAACGGTCGCTGGGGCGGGGCGGGTCGCTTCAATGATCCCCTTTTTCCCGTATCAGCCGGTGTTACTCCTCGCTTTGCCGGACATGCTGTTCTGCCATCATTGACCGCAAAGGAGTTTCGACGACCGCCGGATCGCTCTGGCCAAAGCTGGCAGAGGGCTGGTGATCAGCGCGATGCAAGAAATCGCAAAGGATTCGGCTGCCGAAGAGGGGTCGTTCGAAATCGGGATGACCCGCGCCCGGTGCAGATGCCTCGGAGGTCAGCTTGAAATCGCTCTGCCAGATGGCACCGCACTCAACCAGCTTGCTACGTATGAGTGAGGTCGCGAAACGTTAGGCAGGGCTCGGCAAAGCGCGAACCCGTCCGGCTGCGGCTCGGGGTGAGAGGGCAGAAAAGACACCGCCGCCGGCAGTTCCATCGGCTGTTTACCTGGGTTTCCTTCGCGGCCACCGCACTTCTCCCGATGTGTTGCTTTGCATGAAATGCTGGTCGCAGCTGTCGTCCCGTCCACAAAGGTTGTCTCCGATCTTTTTCCCCTGACCCTGCGGGTCATTCCGCGCGGATCAAAAAGACCGGCGCCTGCCCCTCTCCGCTGCGCTTCGCCTTCGGTGTCGCCGGGCCTTGGCCAGCTGCAAGGTGACCATCATTGCAACGCAAACAAGGAGAAGAGCAATGACCACGAACTGCATCAAATTCACCAGCGCCGACATCGAAACCGCCAAAGGCGTCGGCTCCATCTCGACCCTGACCTTCGACCTCGACATCACGGTCGAACCCGTCGCGAGCTCGAACCCGATGGCCCCCACGCACCGCGTCCTCGGCCGCTCCCCCCGCGGCAAGCTGGTTGAGTGTGGTGGCATCTGGAAAAAGCAGAACAAGGAGACCGGCGCGGACTATTACACGCTGACCATCCGCGATCACGGCTTCAACGCCAACCTCGGCAAGGCCGCGAACCAGGACGATCTGTCCCTGCAGGCCGTCATCCCCTGGGGCCCGAAAGACGCCGCCTAAACCAAGGGCCAGACCGCTCCGGCGGTCTGGCCTTTTCTCGTTCCGGGGAATGGCAGCAGTTCGGGTCCGAAACCCGTGTCCGAAGAACGCCGCATATTTCGGAGGCTGACACCGAGGCGGATAGTCTGACTGGATCGATCGCAGAAGCAGCTTTGATCGTTCTGTTGAGGGACAGAGTGGATCGCGCGAACCCGAGGGTGAGCCGAAAGTAAGCAGAGGAAAACTGGGAGCCCACTTGGCGAGCCAAGCGCACCCCTCCGACGGTCGAGCAACCGGCGCCTGGGTATTCTTGGTGAAGCTGCCGGGGGTGCCGAACTCACCCTGTGTCGCGAGGTTGGAAACCGCAGATCAAAGTCATACGTCCGGGGGGCGACGTCGCACGCCGGGGTCGCCGCCGCGCACCTTTCCGTCGACCTGTTGGCCTTTTAGATCGCTAGCCCGGGGTCGAGCGGCCGGCAACGCCGGGGGCAGGTTTCTGGACGGCTGACGCCTTGAGCGCTGCGGGGCATCGCCCACAACAAACCTGCCCCCGGCGTGCTCCATTTCATTGCGCCCCGTGCCGGGTGCAGCCCGCTCTCATGCCCCCGGTCTTTTCCACGATCCGTCCAACGACGATCAACGGAAAGGATCACACCATGACACTCGAACAATCCATCGACCTCGCCGAACTGCAAGCCGACATGGCCTTCGATGCCTACCTCGCCGCCTTTGATGAAGACGCCCATCCGGAGACCCTCGACAGCCTCGAGACCGAGGCTCTGATCGCCCGCAGCCGCTACGACGATCTGCGCACTCTGGGACTGGGTCACTGACCCAGATACCCCTGCGGCTCTTCGGATCCGCAGGGGTCTGACGTCGACTCTCAGAAGCATCGTGCCGCCCTCAGAGGGTATGATCCGCGCCATCCCGCGCGGGCAGTTTTCGTGTTTCTGGCGCCCGATCCGTGAACGGCTCGGGCGCTCGGATTGCCTGACATCGCGTGCTGCGCCAGCACAAGTTTCAGAAGATTTTTTTGACCAGATTGCCTTGCCTCGATGAGGGCGGCGGCGCTCCGTGTCGCGCTGCGCAGCGGTCATGAGTGCATCCCATTTCATGCAAAAAGACACAATATGCAAAACGTAATATTGCGCAATATGATTTAGTGAAGTATAAGCGAAGGAGAGAAGGAAGACGTTGGCAGGATATGGCCAATGTTTGCACATTTTGTCCGAGGGGTCTGACCCGTGCCGAGGCCAGCGAAAAACCTGAAGCTTGAAGAGCGCATCGAAGTCGCGCGGCGCTTTGCGGCGGGCGAGAGCGCGAGGGAGCTGGCGGCGGCATTCGGCATCTCCCCGCGCCACGTGAACCGGCTCGCGAAAGAGGAGGCGGGCGAGGGCATCGCGGTGCGCGATCCAAGCGAGACGGTGGCCTTTCGGGCGAGCCAGTCCGAGCTTGCAGCGTTCGATGCCGAGTGGCGCGCGCGAGGCTATGCCAACCGGTCGCAGGCGCTCAATGCGGTGCTGCGCGGTCGCTGCGGTTTTCTCGATGTACCTCGTGATCTGGTCTCGGAATTCTGCGCCGCATGGCGTCAGGCGAAAGATGTGAGCGACGCCGGATTGGTGCTCGCCAAGGCGCTCCATCGCGGTCGGCTCGAGGTCACGGAAGCGGATCGCGCGGTGCTGATCGAACTCCTTGATCTGGCGCAGTCGATGAGCCGTGAGATGGGCCGGATGAAGGATGCGGCGCAGGCGATGCGTCATCAGGATTGGCCGCAAAAGGAAGAAGGGCAGGGGACGGTGAGCGCGGTTCTGGAGGACAGCCCGCGCACGATCGAACGCGAATTGAGGTTTGTCAGGAATGGCTGATCCGCTCGCCCTCTACACCTCGGTCATGGGGCGGCTCTGGGAGGATGAGCGCATCCGGGGCCAGGCCGCGGCGCGGATCGACGCGCGTCTGGCGGGGCGTCGGCAGGGGCGGAGTTTCGCGCGCGTCGGATCCCTGTCGGCGCGCAATGCGCTGAAGGCGGCCTCGGGTCAGAGCCGGGCGGCGGTGTTCAAACGGATCCGGGCAGGGGGCTGCAAGACGCGTGCTTCGCTCGGGGCGCAGATATCCTACATCAACGACAAGGCGGTCTACACCTACTCGACGATGACCAACGCGCTGACCGATGCGGCGGTGCTTTCTGAGGAGCAGAAAGAGGACATCATCGAGGACTGGGCCGGTACCTGGCGCGGCTCGACCAAGCTCGGGTTCACCTCGCACATGCTGCTGTCCTTCCCGACCGACGTGACGGTCGACCAGGTGCGCGACATCGCGATGGACTGGACGGAGCATTTCTTCGAGAGCGGCGAATACGGCGACCAATGGGACTATGTCCTCGCGGTTCATGACGACCGGGCGCACAAGCATGCCCATATCATCCTGAACAATCGCGGCGTGGAAACCGGCACCTGGTTCTCCTGCTGGGCCGAGGGGGTGATGTCGCCGCAGCTGATGCGCGAGAAGCAGGCCGAGATCGCGGAGCGCTATGGCGTCATGCTCGACGCCACCACCCGGCTCGAACGCGGCATCTTCGAGAAGCCCGCCGGGATCGAGGAGATTTACCGCGCCAAGGAAGAGGCCCGTCTGCCGCGCGAGATCGTCATGACGGCCCATGAATCCGCCGTCGCGCAGGCGCAGGTGGTGGGCTTCGCCAAGGACTACAAGAACCTCGCCGACTTGCTGGACCGGATGGACCAACGCCACATGGCGCGCGCCCTGCGCGGCATGGCGGACGGTCTCGGCTCCGGCACGCCGTGGAATTTCACCGAAGGAGAGATAGACATGAAGGACATCAAGACCGTCGGTGATGCGATCGACTATTCCGAGCGCACGATCGAGGCGCTGAGGCTCAAGGCCGAAGAACTGGACCCGGCCGAGCGCGCCGCGTTCGAGGTTAAGGCTGCGCCGATCATCGCGGACCTGTCGCAGATGGTGCCGGACCCGGACCTGCGGGCGCGCTTTGGCAAGCAGCTCGAAGAACCCTATCCGCCGGGGGCGGGCAGCGACGTGCTGATTGCCCCGCTGCAGTCCGGCAAGGACGAGGGCCTGCGTGACGTGCTCGAGCGTGCAGAGGAAGCCGGAATGGACAGCGAGGAACTGGTGGCGCGCATCTCGGCGGGCGGCACGCGGAACTACGGCATGGCCCAGGACTGGGTCGAGCGGGACATGAACGCGGTGCTCGCCAAGGACGGTCTCAGCGTGGAGACCGCCAGTGACGACCAGCTCGATGCCGCGCTGGAAAAGGTCGACGGCGTGATGGACGCCCTGATGGAGCGCGCCAAGGAACTGGGTGTCCAGATTGGTCGGACCCTCGCGGACGAGGAGGAGGCGACATTGCCCCTTATCGACGAGGATGACCGGACGCCCAATCCTTACCTGCAGGACCTCGCTGACATGTTGCGGGACGGCAAGCTCAGCGAGGAACAGGAAGAGACAGTCGAGCGGACTCTGCAATCCGAGCTCTTCAAGGAATTGGGTGAGGAGGGCTTGGCCGAGCTTCGGCGTGGCAACTACGAAGTGCTGGATGCGGCCTTGCCGAGCAAGCTCGACCAGATCACCGTCACGCAGGAATTCCTTGAGATGACCTTCGAGGAGACCCGCGATCAGGTCTTCACCAACCGCGCCGCCGGATTGCAGCAGGCCAAGGCGACCGAAGTGGCGCGGCTGCGCGGCCAGCAGGAGTCGCAGGAGCTGGGCCGCGATCTCAGTCGGGACCGCGGTCTCGACGACGAGATGGAATTCTGAGGGGGAGATGACCACCATGACCAAGACACTCCCCCTCTGGGCCGCGCTTCTCTTCGGCGTGATCTGCGGTGCCCTCATCGGCACCATCGTTGCCGCCTTCTACCTGACCCTAGCCCTGAAAACCGGGTTTCAGAGCTTCGACATGTTGGCGCTCTGGAAGGCGAGCGCCGGTACCCGCGCGGCACATCCCGAGGCGTTCAAGGTGGGGTTTGGGGCCGTCGGCTTCGGGGCCATCGGGCTTGGCGCCCTGGCGCTGGCCTGGACCTGGAAGAAGGAGCGCGACGACTACGGCTCGGCCCATTGGCAGACCAAGGCGGAGCTGAAGAAGAACGACATGCTACAGGCGCCCGGCAAGGGCTTTGTCTGCGGCAAGCTTGGCGCGCCGACCTCCAAGGCCGAGTTCATCTCCTCGACGACCATCCCGCATGTGATGATGGTGGCGCCGACTCGTGCCGGTAAGGGTGTGGGTTTCGTGATCCCGAACCTTCTGAGTTTTGCAGGCTCGGTCGTGGTGCTCGACGTGAAGGGCGAGAATTTCGACAAGACCGCGCGGCTCCGGGCGCTGAACGGCGACGAGGTCTATCGGTTCAGCCCCTTCGACTGGGCCAATGCCACGCATCGCTACAATCCGCTCGCCCGGATCGCGAAGGCCCCGAGCTTCGCGCAGCGGTTTACCGAGGTTTCGATCCTGGCCGACCTGTTCCTCGACAAGGACAACAAGCAACTCGACACCTTCTCCGAGGCCGGCAAGTCGATCTTTGTCGCCGCCTGTCTGCTGGCGATCCAGCGCGGAACGCCGAACCTTGGCGAGGTAAACAAGATCGTTGCAGGGGGCGAATACAAGAACGCCCAGTACAAGACCTATGCCGACGAGGCCGAGGAAGACATCCTGCGCGAGCTCTGGACCAACGCGGCCTCAGCTTCGTCGCGGCTGCTGACCTCGAACATCCAGGCGCTGATGACCGCCGGTCTCAAGCAATGGGACAATCCGGCGGTGCGCTCCGCCACGAAGGCGAGCGACTTCGACTTCTCGACCTTCCGCAAGACCCCGCAATCGCTCTACATCGCGGTGTCCGAAGATCACATCGCGACGCTGGCCCCGCTCCTGCGCCTGATGTTTGCCGATCTCATCGCCTCGATCCGCCTCAACGAACCGGGTCCGGACGAGCCCTGGCCGGTCATGATGATGATCGACGAATTCCAGCAGATGGGGGCCATGCCCTATCTCGAACGCGCGATCCATTCGCTGGCGAGTTACGGTGGCCGCGTCGCTATGATCGCGCAGTCGCTGGCTTCGCTCGACCGGATCTACGGGCCCGAAGGCCGCGAAAGCCTCGAGAACGGGGCAGGGCTGAAGCTCTACATCACCCCGCGTGACCAGCGCACCGTAAAGGAGGTTTCCGCCGCAGTCGGCAGCACCACCCGCGAGGCGGTGACCCGGATGTATGGGCGCAACAAGGGATTCCTTGGCGCGACCTCGACATCAGCGCGGCTGGAAGAGCGGCCGCTCCTCTCCGAGACCGAAGCGCGCCTCATGGATCCCGACGAGGTCATCATCCTCGCTTCGCCCCAGCATCCGATCAAGGCGAGCCGGATCAAGTATTACGACGATCCCTTCTTCAAGCAGATGCTCGCCCGCCAGGAGGGTAAGCCCTTCCCCTATCCGCCGAGCGTGCAGGGTGTGGGGCCTTGGAATGGAATAGTGGGCGGCGACGGTGGAGAAGAGGTCGTCGCAGACAAGCGGGCGAAACCGGCCGACCGCGCGCCAGTCCGGGATCGCTCGCAGCGTCGCGAAGCGCGTGCAATGAGCGTGAGGATGATGGAGGCCGAGCGCGGGCAGCCTGAGCCCGAGACGCTCGAGCGCGAAGCGGCTGTGCCGCAGGAATGGGAGGCGGCGCTCGACCGGCAGGAGGATTTCATCGAGGAGTTGTTGGGCGGGTGAGGGGGCTTCGTTGTGAACAGCTTTTCTGGGCCTTCACGCCACCCCAAAATATACTGCGGTCGCAGCCCACTTTTGTGACATGCGCTGCGAGCGCATACTCCGGAGATGGTCAAACAGGCGAAATATAGGACGAAGCAAGGGTAGGCCCGCGCTAATGAGTAGGGGGACGTCCGTCCAGACCGAGAGCCGTTGAAAAGGTGTGGGCGCAGGCGCAGACGACCCACGGGCCATGGCTTTCGCCTGAAGCCATAGCGTAGGGCTTGGTCTTGACGGAGTAAGGGGCCGCAGGCCCACACGAAACGAAGAGAAAAACGTCTGCCCATCAGGGCTGCCAAATAACGCGCAATGGATCGAAGCCGCATGGCCGAGACAACCCGCTGGCTCGGTTGACGAAAGCCCGATCTGCTAGAATATGCTATTCTAAGGTGTGGATGCACTCGGATACTGAAGAGTTTAGCGTGGCGTAGACGCGTAGGACTCATCTATGCTCAAGCTATGAAACCGACTGATTTGCTTGATTTTCTGCGTAGCCGAATGTCGATGACGGATGTCTATCAGCCAGTTATCGTCAAAGAACTATTGCTCAACGAAGGCACTTGCACCAAGACCGAACTGGCAACAGCCCTGTCAGGTCATGACCTAGCAGTGCAGGAATATTACGAGCGTATCGTTATGCGCTGGCCCAAGATCACACTCACAAAGCACGGCATTATCGACTACGAGCGCGAAGGCTCTGTCTTTCGTCTTCTGCCGTATCCTGCGCGTGAAGAAGATCGGATTGAAGCCATGGCACTCTGCGATGAGAAAATCACGATCTGGCTAGAACGCAAAAGATCGCGTGAACAGGCACCTGAGGCAGGAGCCTCTGTGCGCTATGAAATCCTCAAATCAGCCAAAGGGAAGTGCCAGCTTTGTGGAATTTCCGCAGAAATTCGACCGATTGATATCGACCATATCATACCGCGATCAAAGGCCAATAAAGACGGAAAAGTTCGTCTGAACGGGCAGCTTATTGATGTCAACGATCCCAAAAACCTTCAGGCGCTTTGTTTTTCATGCAATCGCGCGAAAAGAGACAAGGACGAAACGGATTTCAGGCGTCGCGACAAACTGGTGCGCGATCACATCCCTGACTTAATCCGCGCTGAAGGGCGAAGCCCTGTCATCAAGACACTTGAGGGCAAAGCTCTCACGAGCGCCCTGTACGATAAGCTGACGGAAGAACACGCAGAACTGCTGGCGGCGAATGATTCCAAGCAAAAGCACGAGGAACTGGCTGATCTCCTAGAGGTTATATTCGCTCTCGGCGAACAATACGGCGTGAGCAAGGAAGAGCTGCTGTTGTTCGCGGAGAAAAAACGCAATGCACGCGGCGCGTTCAACAAAGGATGCTTCTACCAAGGCGACGAGGGGTAGCCAGTCACGTACTGTTTGGGCCGTAAGGTTTTAGAGTTAGCGTAGAAAATAGCTCAACACACTAAACGGTTGCGGCGCACTTGATGGACGACAGTTTCTTCAGTTCTCTCGAAGCTGCAAAAGACGATGGCCCTTGAGATAGACTCCCTTTTCGGCAAGCGCCTCACGCCATCCGTTTTCCAACCCGATACGGCTGGTATCCTCAAAGAGTCCCTTGCTTTCCTCGACCCGCGTCAAGCGCTCGAACTTGGCACGGAGTGGATGATCGGCGGCAATGAACAGCTCTTTCCTGTGCAGAATGGGACGGTTCGCACTGTCCCGATAGCGGCGCGTTTTCACACGAAAAGTTTGCAGATGTACCGTCAACGCTTCATCCAAGGGCGGATGCGGGTCGTCATCGAATCCCGGATAACTCAGATAGGATACTTTAGGTTCGTCGCGATGTAATTTGATGATGTTGGCTCCCTCAACCCGCCCGAGATAGCCGCGTGCACACCCTTCGTACAAGCGCAGCAGGGGTGAGAGCATCGGCAAAGCGGTTTCATGGATATAGAGAGCGCTCGGCGTAAGTTTACCGAGCCCTGAGTCCTGACACGCCTGTTCGACAATTCCGGGCTGGCCCAGAGAATAGAGAAGTGTATCGGCTTGAGTGCAAGCCTGCTTGTATGTGGAAAAGAACGCCTTCACATCCCGTTGTAGGGATAGCGGCAACTTTCCGAAGGCGGGGCGACCCTCGAACTGCGAAAGCGCAAGATAGATCAGAAGATCCCGTGCGCGCTCTTGCCCTACGGCATCCCAATCAGACTCCTCCGTTGCATAAAGCACAACGCGAAATGCTTTACGGATAGAACCGAAGACATCGATCAACGCAGGCGTGTTGACCAACTCGTCATCATGGGGCAAGCGCCCGCGCTCACCCATAAAGTCCACAAGCGGTGCCAGCAGCGTCTCATGACGGGCATAGAGTTCAGCGGATTTGCTAAGTCTGGGGGCAATAAGTCGGCGGCGGTAGCGCGAAGCCAGAAATTGGGTTCGGGCTTCCTCGCTGCGAAAGACGTAGAACACGCCAGGCGCAGCCGGAACGGACTTCACCGCGAGGACGGTATCAATCCAGTGGCGCAATTCCTGTTGCTCGAAAAATTTTTGGAACGTACCGCGCCCTGTTAGGTAGCCGTCCGCATACTCGGTCGTTTCCCGCAATGATTTGGCTTCAAGCGTCAATCGTGCGCTCACCACCAGCACTTGTTCCGCAAGAGCCCAAGCGCGGCGGAGCGTATCGGCGCGTTCATTGACGTTCTCGATGACGTTGACGACGTAACCGAAATTGACGACCGATGCGCTGCGCCGCTCATGATCGGGTCTGTGAACGGGGTCCCAACCGCTGGCATTGTGTCCGAGAAAGGCAAGATGGCGCAGGTCGTCGCCACGACCGCAGCCATAGTCGAACAGGTGCATGTCCTGTTGGAGGATGCCGTCGGCCAGTATGCATTTCAGGGGGCGTGACGGTTCCGCCCGACCGATAGCCGTTCGTCCCCGCGCACGAAACTTATCGTCTACACCGGACACGTCATCAGGCAACGAGTGCGACGAGATCGTCGATCTTGCGCAGCTCCTTGTTGCCCGCAAGGTAGGATATGCCGCGATGCAGATGGAGCCTGAATTGCTGCGCCACGGTTTCAGCATCGACGCCGAGCCCGTCGCGGACACAGCGCTCTTTGACCAGGGCGATATAAAGGTCGGCATATCGTCCGCCGAACACTTTCCAGCTCATCTCGACATTACTATCGGCAGGGATTTTCGCTTGCGGAGGCACGCTCTGTTCCGCCAGAGACACGCACAATGCCCAACGACACAACACGTTCCAGTGCTCGATACCCGTGACGCGCTTGAGTTTGATGAGTTGGTCTTTGGCCTGCTGGGAGAGCCGGATATGTTCGATTGCCATTATGCGGCCTCCTTGGACGGAAGATATCCCGTCGCGATGCGGGTCGCGCCCGTCTTGTCATCGTAGGTGAGCTGGTAAGTGTGTCCGATCCACGGACGCAGGCGCTCGTGATAATCTCCCGCAATCTCTTCATCGGTTGAAAGCAGCAAAATCTGGTGGCTGGCATAAGGAAGGTAGCGTTCGACGAGATGCATGCGGTGCACGGAGTCGAGACGTCCGAGCGGCGTGTCGATGGCTGTCGGTAAGGGCCGGCCTGAAGCCTTTGCTAGGCCCCAGAGGAGAGCGATTGCCAGAAGCTGGCGCTCGCCCGCAGACAGTCTTTCGGCACTCAACAGGTCGTCATCGCGACCGAAAAGCGTCAGCGCATAATCTTCGGGATCGATTGAAAGACGTGTGACAAGCCCACCCTTTCGCAAGAGTTGTTTGTAGCTTTCGAGAACCAATTGCTCGATGCGTCGTACATGGCGAGCGATGACGGCGTGACGGAATGCTTCCAGCGTCCCGCGCACTTTTCCCGAATGGCGAAGAATTCGCGAGCGGTCATCACGTCGTCCCTGATCTTTCGCGTCTGCTTCCAGCAGTCGGGCAAGTGACTGCTCCTGTCGTTCGAGTTCGCGCTGTTGCCGTTCGATGTCCTGCCCCATTGCGGCATACATGGCTTCGAGTTCGGCAATGTCGCTGCGAAGCTCGTCTCGTTCTTTGGCCACGTCCTCCACCGTGTCAGAGCTCGGTATACTCTCATATTCCACACGGGTTTGTTCCTCATCCCGACGACGGCGGTTTTGTCGAGAAAGATGGTTGCCTGCGTCTGCCGCAAGCTGTTCCAGATCGCCCCGCAACAGAGAGTGAAGATCACTACGTACTTCCGAAGTGATATCCAGAACCGTGTCCTTCTTGCCCAGCTCTGCACGCTTGGCGCGGTCGGACTCGAAAAAGTCTTTCAGAGCATCCAGAACCTGCTTTTCGGCTTTCCGGCCGCGCAAATGTTTCAGGATGGCTTTATCTCTATCGACAAGCGCGTCAGCGAGATCACGGGAGCGACGGCATTCCTCTTCGTGCCGGTCACGCAACTCGGCAGACTCAAGAAGAACGCGGGCAAGGATTAAGGGCGCGGCCCCGCCTGCAAAGTCACGCAGGGCAACTTCTCCGTCCTGCACGGCTTGCACGGCATCCGCCCATTTTTTCTCGATAGCATCTTTCTGATCGTAGAGGGCGCCGCCGATCTTTCGGTACCTGTCCTCTGCTTTCCGCAAGGCCCTGCGCTGCTTGTCGATGCGATGTGTTTGCAATGACGCGCGCTCCTGTTTCAGGGCATCTACGCGCCGACGCAGGTCACGCACCTTATCCTGGGCGGATGTGATTTCAGTGTGGCGCGGAGCATCCTTTTCTTCCGAACGCTTGCGGCGTTCATAGACCAGCAAGTCCTTTTCGAGCTGATCGACCATATCCAGTCCCAGCAAGTTCTGAATCGCTGCACCGATCAGAGCGGAAGAATCCGATTGTGAGGCATACGCCTCGACTTGCTCGCCATCAAAAAGAAACAGATGGGCGATATTGGCGGGAAAGAACTCTTCGACCTGTGTTGCCCAATTATCGGCCAGTGTAGGTTCAGCATGGCCGTTCTTGAAAACCTCGAACCGCTCTTTGCATCCGTTGCCAGTGATCTTCCAGAAGCGACGCAGGTGGTAATGCTCTTCCGTACCCTCGACAGTATGGCGAAACGCCATTTCGATCCCCGCCTCGGTGTTGCCCCGTCTGCGATGAATGCAGCGCGACAGATACTCTGAGTAAGAAAGCGAACCACGGTTGGAGCATTTGGCATGGGCTCCGAACAAAACCAGTTGGAGAGCATCAAGGAACGTCGTCTTCCCGCCGCCGTTCAAACCGCCGATAAGAACAATCGGCTTGCCAGGTTCCGGCGGGGTCAGCTCGATGCGTTGCTCACCCTGATACAGACCGAAGTCGTGGAGAATGATCTCATCAAAAATCATTTGCAGCCCTCATCAACAAGGGCCAACGAATTGTCGATGGGCGCAAGCTCATCGGTGGCCTTTTCACGAGCTTCACCGAGCGCATCGCGGCGTGTCCGCGCTCTTTCGATAGCATCCTCTTCGTTGTCATAGAAATTGCGGTAAAAAGAGGCTTCCAGCGCATCAAACAAACCCGCCCGACGCAGCATCGATTTGTGGCGCTTTTCTACGGACAGTAGTTCTCTGACGAGCTGAAAATGAAGCTCGTCACTTTCGCAAATATCGCGCAACAATTCCATTTCCGTGGCGCCCATGACCAGATTGTCGTCGAGGCTACCGCCCGGATAGGCTTCGCTTGTTGCCTCTTCGTAGACGCGCGGTAGCGTGTCTTCGATTTCGTGTTTCTCGACGACCCAGATGCGACGGATTTCTTCGAGCTCTTCGAGTGTGATCAACTCGATGTCACACACCGTATTCGGACCGTTTTCCCGAATATGCCGCTGGGCTTCCAAAACCTGTCGAAGCCACATTTCGCGGGCGTTTTGCTTGTAAGGCCCCGGAATTGGACGGTCGTGGAAGAGCTGGACGGCTCCGTTCATGCGCCTGAAATCCCGTAAAGGACGGTCACCGTCAGGTGTCTTGGGGGGATCAAGTCTGTTGCGCAGCTCAAGAAGCGGCAGCATCCACTCCTTTTCCTCATCATTCTGGATCATGGCGTGCATGGATTTGTCTTTCTCGACAAGCGTGCACACCCAGCATCCGAAGCGGCTATCGCCGCAACTCGGTGTAGTGGTGTCAACAACAAGCGGGCATTCCCCGTCAGCCGAAGCCCCTTGATACATCGTCAGCAGGTCTTTGTTGTTGTAGCCCCATGGGTTTTGCACCTGCATGAGGAACATCCACACGTCATCATTCGACCAGTCTTCGACGGGCGAATAGACGTAGGAGTTGGGCAAACTGCCGTTCGGACTCAGACGGTCGCGAACCCGCTTTCGCTCAAAACGCTCCATGACCTTGGCGCGGGCCGTGCTTTCGGCTTTCCTCGTGCCGAGAACGAGGATGGCCTCGCCGTGTTTCTGAACGACCGAGCTGATGAACTGTGTTGAAGGGTTGATCTTCAGCCGTTCGGTGCACCATCTGAACTTTGGTCTCGGAGCGGGATAACCGCGACCGATCAGATTGACCCAGAATGTGTTTTCGGGTGCAGGCGTTAATTTATGCGCGGTCAGCGGCAAGCCCTGATCCGCAGCTTCCTGTCCCATGCGTTCAAGAGACTTCGAAACCCAGAGCGAGACGACGGGATTTTCGACCAACGTGTCGGTACTGATGACGTAGACGGGTTTGGAGCATTTGTCCTTCGGCAGATCAGCCAGCGCCAGCCAGACAAGCTGCAACACGGCGGTCGAATCCTTTCCGCCGCTATAGCCGACGACCCATGGGATCTCATCGGAAAAGTAGAGATCGACAATCTCCTGCTTGAGAGCGTCAATCGTTTTCTTGAACCCGGCTTCCGAGAATGCCGAATTACGCTGTGGCTTTTTTGTTGCCATTGGCCCCTCGTTTATATGCGTCTTCGACGCGCAGTTCATCATCCGTAAGCTCAAGCCCCAGATGGGTCTTGATAGCATTCGCAGTCAGGACGACGTTCTGATGTGCTTTTGAAAGCTGTCCGCCGACCAAGGCGCGACCTTCCCACATCTTACTGTTAGCCCGTCGCCAGTCTATGGCCTTGAGCTTGACGATCTTCGACTGCCAAGTCTTCGGATACTTGGAAATCAGCGCCCGGCCTGCGCGAGCCAATGCTTGCAGCACGACGCCGTGCGTGTGGATAAAGTCGGTTCGCACTTCGCCTGCGGTAAGGTCGCCGTTGCGTACCCGTCCCCATTCGTCAAATTGTTCGGCCACAGCCTCCCAGAATTCCAGAGCGAGTCGCGCCGCATCGTCAGGCGTCGTCTCGGGCATCCCTGTCAGAAGTTCGTTTGTGGCGTGATATATGGCGCTCAAGGTAAAAAGCCGTCGGGAACGCGGCGCGAGGCTGGTCTTTTCCAGCTCGACGACATCGCGGAAGATATCAGAGCCTGCGATCAGAGACTTGGCAAGGCGGGCCGCTTCATCTCGATAGTCATAGAGAATACTAAGTGAAGGCGACGGTCTGATGGCGTAGCGATTGAGGTCCGCAAACATCTGCTGGCAACGCTCCAACCCTTTGTCGAGGAAGAACACAACCGCGATAGTCTCGTCTCCGAGCTCGGGATGATTGCGCAATGCCTGATCAATCGCTGCGCGCCGATGCTGTCCGTCATTGATGATGAAGCGCGCCGACATAGGAATTTTGAGTATGCCGATTCGGTTGGCCTCGCCGTCTCCGGCAAAGGGCGCGAACGCGATATCGGCATCAATCGAGACCGTAATGGCTGAGAAAACGTAGTTATCCACATTTTCCGTGATGTATCGCGAAAGCTCGGGAATGCGGGCTCTGTTGAGCTGACGCTGGGCTCTCAGTTCGGGGGCGAGTTCATCCTCATCGAACTGGAATAGCTTCGGCAAAAGCCGCATGGGACACATGGAAACATAGTATTCCCGTCGCGCCTGGATGCCCCTGATGGCGGGGAACTGGTACTCGAAGCCGTCGCTCATATTTCTTTTCAAACCGGTGGGTTGTACGATACAAACATACTGAATCACATCGACCAAAGTTTGTCAAATATGAAACATACGTTTGCACCTACATACAAACAAGAAGACGGCCCCGTTTATCTGGATTGCAACGCGACAGCGCCCGTTGAGCCGCGCGTTCAGGAGGCCGTGGTGCAGTGGATGGCGGATGGTCTGGGCAATGCAGGAAGCCGCACGCATGAGTTCGGGTTGCGGGCAAAACGGGCCGTGCAGCTCGCCCGTGAACAGGTCGCTGCGGTCGTCGGTGCGACGGGAGACGAAGTTGTCTTCACCAGCGGCGCGACAGAGAGCAACAACATTGCCCTTCTCGGTCTGGCGGCTTTCGGGGAAGAATCGAACCGACGTCACATCATCTCGACGACGATTGAGCACAAAGCCGTGCTGGAGCCTTTGGAAGTATTGGAGGCCAAAGGGTTTACGCTGACCTTGGTCCCTCCCGACAGCGCCGGACGAATTGCACCAGAGGCCATCGCGGACGCCCTGCGCCCCGAAACGCTTCTTGTCTCGGTGATGCATGCGAATAATGAGACAGGCGCGCGCCAGCCGCTTTTGGAAATCGCAGAGCTTCTGAAAGACAGCGACGCCTACTTTCATGTCGATGCCGCGCAAGGCTACGGCAAAGACCTTGAGCCTCTGCGGTCCGAGAGGATTGATCTGATCAGCGTGAGCGGACACAAGATTTACGGCCCGTTAGGCGTGGGCGCGCTTGTTGCGCGTCGGCGCGGCTTCAAGCGAGCGCCCCTCAAGCCGATCATGTATGGCGGCGGTCAGGAGCGCGGGCTTCGCCCCGGTACGCTTCCCGTGCCACTGATCGTCGGCCTCGGCGTGGCGGCGGAGGCTGCGTTGAAGGACAATGAAGCCCGCAAAGCCCGCTGCCTCGCCGTGCGCGACGAGGCGCTGGCGGCGCTTGAGCCGCTGGGAATACGGATGCACGCTAACGAAGAACACACACTGCCCCATGTCCTGAACTTCTCCGTGCCCGGACTGGACTCGGAAGCGATCATGGTCGCTTTGAAAGGCGTTGCGGCCGTCTCCAATGGCTCGGCGTGCACCTCGCAAAGCTACACACCCAGCCATGTTCTTGAAGCGATGGGATTGCCCGACGAAGCTATCGCAGGCGCAATCCGCGTGTCCTGGTCACACCTGACGCCCGATGTTGACTGGCCCTTGCTGGCTGCGCAGATTGATGCTCTGCGCTAAAACCCCCCCCGAACCGCCATATGCCGCAAGGGATCATGAGCGGATCATCGTTAAATTGAAGGTTGATCCCCAACTCCCTGTAAAGCAAACTCTTTTAGGATAAGAATGAGATTCCTTCACGCGACTTCAATGCAAGCATTGTTCAAGTCCCGATGGCAGAGCGGGATCGCATATGGCAGGCATAACGACCGACTTTAGCGGGGGCAGAGTAACGACTAATGGGGTTGCGCAAAATTGAATATCAGGAAGACTACAGGTCCGGCTATAACAACATAGTCGAAGAGTTCTTTCGTCCCTGTCTGGCACGCTCCAAAGCCTATTGGCGAGCCGTCGGTTATTTTTCCAGTAGCGCATTGGAATCTTTCGGCACGCCGCTGGGTGAGTTCATCAAGCGTGGCGGCCACATCAGACTGGTCACCTCCGTAGAGCTTTCCCATAGCGACATGGAAGCGATCAGCAACGGTGTTCCGAAAGAGAAAATCTGTTCGCAGCGCCTCGAACAGATCATAGAAACCGACTTTGCCGACGGCATCGGAGACGGGACGGTCCGCTTGGTCCGTTTACTGGAACTGGGACGATTGGAAATCCAAATCGCCGTGCCTAAGACAGGAACGGGGATTTACCACGAGAAGATCGGTCTGTTTTTCGACGACGAGGACTTTGTGGCCTTCACGGGGTCGTCGAATGAGAGCCGCAACGCGTTCGAGAACAATCGCGAATGCGTAGACGTATATCCCTCCTGGTCGAGCACAGCGCGTGCGGAGCGTAAGAAAGCTCACTTCGAAGAGTTGTGGGATCGCAGTGACAAAGGCGTAGAGGTTTACAGCTTCCCTGACGCGGCCCGCCAACAACTCATCAGAGTATGTGGTGAATGGGAAGCGGGTCGGCGTCAGCGCAAGCAGGAAGAAAAGGCCAAACCCGACAAATGGCGGCACCAGAACGATGCGCTCGAAGAATTCATGGCGGCGGAGCGCGGCGTACTGAATATGGCTACAGGTACGGGCAAGACCCGAACCTCGCTCAAAATCCTACGGGCCCTGTATGAACGCGATAGCATCGACACCATTATCGTCAGCACTGACGGCAACGATTTGCTGGATCAGTGGTATGCCGAACTGCTCGGCGTGAGAAAAGACATCGGCGCGAAAGTGTATCGCCACTACAAGTCTTCGCGCGAGGTCGAGGATTTTCTGCTTGAACCGAAGAATGCGATCCTACTGGTTTCACGCCAGCCACTGGCGTCCGCACTTCGTCAGCTCCCTTCCGAGGTCGCTCAACGCACATTGTTGATACATGATGAGGTTCACGGGTTGGGGAGCCCCGCCAACAGGAACAGGCTTGAAGGGCTCTCGGACAATATACGCTTCAAGTTGGGTCTAAGTGCAACGCCAGAACGTGAATACGATGACGACGGGAATGAATTTTTGGTCCGCCATATCGGACCCGAACTCATGCGGTTCGAACTCGATGATGCGATCCGTCGCGAAATCCTGGCACCGTTCGACTACTTCCCGCTGCCCTACCACATGACCGCTGAAGACGGGCAACGCGTCCGCGATGTCTATAAGCGGCAAGCCGCGCGGGCGGCGGCGGGCAATCCGATGAGCGAAGAAGAAGTTTGGATCGAGATCGCACGCGTTTACAAGACATCCAGAGCCAAGCTTCCGATATTCGATGACTTCATCCGCGAAAACCAACATCTCCTCCAAAGATGTATCGTCTTTGTCGAGACACAGGAATATGGGGATGAAGTGCTGGAAATCATTCACAAATACAGATCAGACTTTCATACTTATTTTTCGGGAGAGGAGTCGGAAACACTAAAACGCTTCGCGCGGGGTGAATTGGAATGCCTGATCACCTGCCACCGTGTTTCCGAAGGTATCGACATCAGGTCACTCAACTCAGTGATCTTGTTTTCGTCGGCCCGCGCACGGTTGGAGACGATCCAGCGTATGGGGCGTTGTCTCAGGACAGACCCTGACAATCCCGGAAAAGTGGCGAACATTGTCGATTTTATCCGGCAATCGGACGAGGATGGCGAACAAAATGCAGACGAAGAGCGCGCCGAGTGGTTGACAGACCTCGCGGCGGTGCGTGCGGGGGACACGACAAGTGACAATTGATGCTCGAATTACACAGGCCATTAATGAGGCTGTAGCGGAAGCCGGACAGCCCGACACGCTGGCCCGCCGCCTGATCGCCTGGTTCGAGGCCGTCACATCGGGGAACGAAGATATCAATGACCAGGCCACGACAGCCCGACATTTAGAGGTCTTGTTCGAAGGGACCGTCGTCGAGAATGATGACATGGAGGATGAAGACTAATGCCTGCTGTTATGCGTATTCTCGGCTGGAAAGCTGAAGGTCTTCGATGCCCCGACCACGAAATCAGTTGCGTGGATTCTGACGGCCAGCCCTATCCCGTCTCCCTCATCCAGATGCCGAACGGGACGGGGAAGACGACGACCTTGGCGTTGCTTCGCGCCGCTTTGTCAGGGGCCGCGATAGACCCCGGCTGGGATCGTCAGACCATCGCTGAATACCGAAAAAGGAACGGGGCGTCACAGCACGGGTATTTTGAGGTTCGGCTTCTTCTGAATGACCGACGCGCAACCATTCTCATGGAGTTCGACTTCGAAAACGGTCGCGTATCCTACAAGACCACGCATGGACCGGGACGACGGGACGGCTTCCATCCGCCTTCGGACTTCAGGCGCTTCATGAACGAGAACTTCGTCAACTTCTACGTCTTCGATGGCGAGCTGGCGCAGCACTTGCTGGATCGTGAGTATACGGACGCGCAAGTGGTTGTAGAGAACCTGTTCCAGATGAATGCGTTCGACGCCATGTCGCGCAAAGTCGGGGAATATTGGGACAACAAAACGCAGAATGTGAGCGCGACGGAAGAGCGTGGACTGTCCCGCCGCCAGAACCGCCTTGTCAGTCTCAGAAAGCATCTCGCCAAGTGTCGCCGCGACCAGCAGGAACTTCAGGAAAAGCGCGCTGATCTGGCGGCGCAACTTCAAAAGAAGGAAGATGCCTATCATCAGGAGATTAAGAAAGAAGACGCTCGCTTTCAGGCGCTGAACGACGCCGAGACGAAGGTTGAACGCCTCAAGGGAAAAGTTCGTGAAGAGGCATTGGACGTACTCGACAGGATGCGTGACCCTCATGCTCTATCGTCATTCTTTGCGACATCCATGTTGTCCCTCAAGGACGGTTTGGATCGGGTGAAGCTTCCCGAGAGCGCCGCACGGGAATTTTTTGAAGACCTGGCAGATGCGCAGGAATGTGTCTGTGGTCGCCCCATTGATGCGGAAATCGCTGCGACCATCAGAACGCGGGCCGCAAGGTATCTTGGCACTGAAGATGTTGCGCTTTTGAATTCGATGAAGACGGCCATCAAGGATGCTGTCGGCGATGCAGATGACGAGGCGGAAAAAGACCTGAACGGCAAGATGGGCAGTCTCGCAACCGCCGTCGAAGAGGAACGCGATGCGCGCAATGATCGGGACTCGCTAAGGCTCGAAGCCGAACAAGCCGATCCTGCTGTGAAGAGCGCCCGCGATGACATCGAAAGCTTGCGTAATCAAATCGAAGATGTCGAAGCCGATCTGGAAAAATTTGACAGCAAGGATCAGACCCGGAACGACGAAAGGACCTATGGCATCGAAATCCTTGAAAAGCGGGTTGATGACGCCGAACGAAAGCTTGCTGAAATCACGCATACCCTGACCGAAAAGGCCAAACGGGATACTCTGACAGCGATCATCGATAGCGCACACAAAAAGGCCCGCACCGGAATTACGACAGAACTATGCGAACAAGCCAATGCCCGTATTTCTCAATTGATGCCGAATAACAGCATCTCGATTGACCGGATCGAACAAAACCTGATCCTCGAAGGCCAGGAAGGCGGGAGTGTTGGTGAAACGCTTTCAATTGCCTACGCATTTCTGGCGACCCTATTCCACCGTTCGGATCATCAGCTTCCTTTTGTCGTTGACAGCCCGGCGGGCCCGATTGATCTGGCCGTCCGCCCGAAAATCGGCGAACTGATCCCCAACCTGACGGGCCAGTTCATCGCCTTTACGATTTCTTCGGAGCGCTCAAGATTCATTACACCGCTAAAGCGCGCAAGCCATGCCGACATTCAATTCGTAACCTTGTTCCGCAAAGGGTCTGAAGAACTGGCGCAGGAAGCGCATGACAATGGTAGCGTTCAGGAGACGGGCGACGGGCTGAATGTGACGGGCGAAGCCTTCTTCAATGACTTCCAGCTGGATGAAGAGGAGGTCGCCTGATGCAACCGTTCAGACTACGCTTGGATGCTCGTCAATGGTTCAAGGACCTCCGTGACCAGAGAGTCTTCAAGACCGATTTTGACGCATTCTATTTCTGCTTCATCGCGGGCATCACGGCCAAACGCAAAGAGTCCGTTCCCTTGGACGAAACGGCCGAACTGGTCGCCTATTTCCCCGACCGCTACGGTGCTCGTGGAAAGCTCCTTGTCGGGCTATTCCTCAAAGCCGAGTTGGAAGCTCTGGGCGTTTCGATGGAAGAGCGCCCCGAAGTCCATTCCGCAATCGCTCATCTGGTGACGCCTGACGCACCGAACTTCCTGAGCGATGAAGGCGTCCGTGAGTTCAACAAGTATGCCCATGGCGGCTATGAACAGCTCATAGAATGGTTTGAAGACCGCCCGCGTGCTCTTGAAACATTCTTGCGGAGCTTCAAGCGCAAGGTCGATCAGAAATTGTCGGATAAGGCCGCATAACAGAATGCCGATCAAACCCACCCAGCTCGCAGTCAAATTTCTCTTTGAGCAAAACCATACATTCGCCGTGCCCAAATATCAGCGCGGATATGCCTGGGATGAAGACGCCATCGATGACTTTATCGAGGACCTGTCGCGATGCCTGAAGGTGCGCGAGGGCGGTTCGGAGAAAAGTCATTTCTTCGGTGGCGTTGTAACGGTCCGCATGCCCGTGGCCAGCTCAAACCGTTCCAACTACGAGGTTATCGACGGTCAGCAGCGACTTGCGTCTTTCGTCATGTTTATCGGTGCGGTCGTCCGCGGAATGCGGGGCATTGTCGGCGAGCTGACCAAGAAGGGGAGCCTGTCGGCTGAAGAAAAGAAGGCAAAGAAGTTTCTTGAAGACACTATCGAGACTTTGCGGACCATCTATCTGATTTACCGCGACGAGATTGATCTGGAATATGTCGAGGTTCCCAAGCTCAAACTCTCGGATGCTGATGATGAATTTTTTCAGAACATCATAGCCGAGAAGAAGGCTGTTTCGAAAAGAGCATCGCATGACCGTATCCGCGCCGCGTGGGATCGGCTTGTCGGGTTCGTGGAGAATGACCTGCTCAAGGACGGTTCCCCGTGGGAAAAAGCGAAGCGGTTGCAGCTTCTCGTGAACAGCGTGCTGGCGACCGATTGCAGCGTGATCTTCATGTGCTCGGAAACCCGCAGCGAGGCCTACCAGATTTTCCAGGTGCTGAATGACCGTGGTGTTCACCTGACCGATGGAGATTTGTTGCGGGCGAGTACGTTGGAACTGCTGGACAGCAAGGGCTTAGTGTCCATCCAGAACACGCTCTCCGAGCGGTGGGACAGCGTTCTGGGGTATGCACCCGGCGACATCGATAGCTACTTGCGCTGGTACTATTCTTCGTATGAAGGAAAGCGTCCGAAATCCTCAAACCTCGCGGATCAGTTCCTCGAATACCGATTCAAGAGCAAGGACAAGACGACCGCGAGCAAAGAAGAAGCGCAGGCAATTCTCGAAGAGGTCGAGAGGATCGATACGGATTTTGCATCGCTGCAAACGCTCGGCGACGGGGAATGGCCGTATGAAGATCACAGCAAAGTGGTAAGCTGGGACCGTGAGCGCTTGAGGATGCTGGTCATCCATCTGAAGCACACGAACGCGATGCCGCTGCTGCTATCCCTCATGAAGCTGGAGCCGAAGAAGTTTGCCGAGGCCGTTGCAGCCCTTGAGCGGTTCATTTTCAGGTTCAGGACGATTGGGAACGCTCATATCACGCCGATGACCGAAATTTATCTGCGTCATGCGAAGAAGATTCGGGATGATGCGAGCTATGCGATCAAGGACCTTCGCAAAGACCTGCAAACGCTGATCGATAAGGCCGTGCCTGATAGCGTCTTCGAAGCAAATCTGTCAGAGGTGCGGTATTCACCGAGAAGCGGGAACGGTCATATTCGCTACCTCCTCATTACGCTTGAGGACTACGCGAAATGGTATGAGGACGGTGCGAACGGCGTTCCGAAGTGCAAGGATAAAACACGCGTATTCGACTTTTCCAACACGACGCTCGAACACATTTATCCGCGTTCGGCCAAGGGTACGGACAAAGTAGACGCTCTGGAAAAGGTCAAGGATTCCCTTGGAAATCTGACCATTTTCGGCCCGAACGACAATGATGCGGCGGCAAACAAGTCCTTCGCGGATAAACGGCCCGTTCTGCAAGCCTCAAACCTGAAGCTGAACCGTGATATCGGGGAACATACGGATTGGACGGCTGATAAGGTCAAAAAGCGCACGCAAGACCTTGTTGAAAGGGCGGTGAAGGTGTTCGTCCCGTAAAGGCGCTTCGCCATCGCATGAAGATCGAAGGCCATCTCTCCGCCCTGCCAGTCGAAAGTTGTCGTCAGCCCGGCAAATAAAACTCCGTAATCCCCCGCTTCCCCTCGGCCCGCCCGAGCTGGACGATCACATCGATGGACTTCCGGATGTATTCGCGCACTTCGGCGAAAGTCAGCGGCGTTCCCGCCTGCAGTACCATGATCGCCAACCGGTCGATGGCGAGTTCCGCGGTTTCAGCGTGGATGGTGGAAACCGACCCGCCATGGCCGGTGTTGATCGCTTCGAGATATGTCAGGGCCTCGGCGCCGCGCAGCTCGCCGACGATGATCCGGTCGGGGCGCATGCGGAGGGAGGCTTGGAGGAGGGCATTGGCGCTGCGTTGTGAACCGGCACCTCGGTCGGCCAGGAGGGCGACAGTGTTCGGCTGGCCGGGGAAGAGCTCGAAGGCGTCCTCGATGGTGATCAGCCGTTCGTGCTCGCTGACGTGGTTCAGAAGGTGGCGGGCGAAAGTGGTCTTGCCGGTCGAGGTGCCGCCACTGATCAGGACGTTGAGCCGCGCTTCGACCAGGGTCTGCAGCGCGGCCTCTAGGTTCTCTTCAGCGAGCGTGGCGATGTTCTTCATCTTCTCGGCTCGGAGCGCATCGAGCGAGACGGCTTTTCCGAAGAGATAGGCGGGAGCGTAATCCCGGACGCTGCCGGAGGCGAAGAGGCGGATCGTGATCGAGGCACCGCGATCGATAGCAGGCGGCACGGCGACCTGGACCCGAAGCGGACGACCTGCATATTCCACCTTGCCGGAGACGAGCGGGTTCTTTTCAGAGACGCGGGCCTTGGCGTCGCCGACGATGGTCTGGGCCATGTTGAGGGCTGTGGTCCGGTCCACAGTCTGACCTTCGTGGCGCATGGCGGCGTCGCCCGCGACCTCGATCCAGACCTTACCGTCCGGATTGATCGCGATCTCGACCACGTCATCGCGTCTCAGAAGGTCGCGGAACGGGTCAAGATAACGCTCGAGGTATGAGGCCGGTGATGACTGCTCCATCATTTCGGGGGTTCCGGTAATATTGAATCAGGTTTCGCTGCCTCTCGCCTGCGGCTCGAACGCGAAAGCTGATGCTTCTTTTTCATTGTGAACTGGAACCCCCGTAGATCACCACATCCCTGTCCACGAGCACGGTGACCGAGGCCCCCTGGTCAACATAGATCGTGGGCGCGATCGAGACCTGGTCGGCTATGACCGAACCGACCGCGTCCTGGAGGTCGCTGCCAACATCGCCCAGAACGATGCTGGTCGTTTCGTTGTTGGCACTCTCCGCCGCCACGCCTGGTGCCGCCCCGATCACGGAAATCAGCGCCGCCCCGCCGAAGCGCTCGGCGAACTTGGTGTCGACGAGGCCAGTAAGCCCCGAGCGACCGAGCTGGTCCCCGCCCACGGCGGCGATTTCCATCGAGGTGCCGTCCGGGGTCAAAACGCGGGTCCAGAGGATCAGGATGCGTTTCTGATGCATCTCGATCCCGGAGCGGTATTGGCCAAAAAGGCGGGAGCCCCGGGGAATCAGGATCCGATCCCCGGAAAACGCCGGAACCGGCTCGGAGACGACCGCGACCACGGAGCCCGGCAGATCGCTGTTGATGGCGGTCTGGAGCGCGGCCTGGATGACCGAGCCTTGCGTTAGCGTGCGCTCGGGATGGGTGAGGCGGGCGGCCTCCTGCACCTCGAGCGGTCGCGCACTCTGCAGGAACTGCTCGTTGCCCGAGAGGACCGGCCCGCCAGTGACAGCGCCAGCAGGATCGGCAACCCCCGCGCCACTTTGGCCACCGCGCGGACCGTCAGCGTAGACCACGGCGGGGGATTTGATCTGCGCGGACAGAAGCTCCTCGGCGACCCGCGCGGCCTCGCGCTGGCGCTGCTCCTCTTCCTGACGGCGGCGTTCTTCGAGAAGGCGCTGATCGGCGATCAGCCCTTCGCGGTCGAGCTCAGCCTCGAGCCCCTCGCGCTGCGCCCGCTCGGCGTCGAGCATGGCCTGCAGACCTTCGATGCGGGTCTCGGTTTGGCGCTGTAGGTTGGCAAGCTCGGCCTCTTTCTCCGCTATAAGTGCTTGCAAGGCTGCCTTCTGTTCGTCGAAGGCCTCTCGCAGGTCGGCAACGGCGGATTGAATTTCCGAGTTGCGGGCGGCCTGGCTGGCGGCAAGGGCTTCGCGTAGCTTGGCGATTTCGGCCAGCACCTCGGCGCCCGGTTCCGGGGCAGGGGCGGCGGGTACGTCGAGCGCTTCCTCGACGGCGATCAGCGCGTCATTGACCCGCTGTTCTGTCTCGTCGGGCGGGAACTCCAGCCGCCCGCCGGTGCCGGGGCGTCGGTCCTGGAAGGTCTCGACATCGGAGGTCTCAAGCGCGCTGTCGCCCTCCTGCAATCCGGTGGCCAGGAAATACGCGGCCCCGGCACCACCGAGGGCGAGGGCGGCGGCGAGCGCGCCGACCCCAAGGCTGTTGCCGCGGCGTTTCTGTTTACCGCGCTGGTTGAACTGGTCGAGGCGGTTCTGCAGGTCAGGAGGGGTTTGATCTGCCATGGTCAGTTACTCACATAGATGGCGCTCTCGTCCCGCCAGGCGCAGATCGCCTCGTCGCCGATGCGGAGCGTCCAGTAGGTGTTCACCCCGAGCACGCGGACGGTGTTGCCTTGCAGCGTCCAGTTGACCGTGCGTTCGCGGCCCTGGTCGTCGGCCTTGAAGAGGGCGGGCTGGCGGCCGTTTTCCGGGAACACGAAATACGTGTAGCGCCCGTCGTCATAGATATGGCTGGGCCGGAAATCGCCCTCTCCCGAGACGCGGTAATTGTAGTTGTGCGGGGCCTCAAAGCCCTTGGGGTGGGAGGCGGCCGCAGTGCGGCGTTCCTCGTCGGGGTAGCGGAAGCGGACCTCAAAGAACATGCCGGTGCGGTTCGGGATCGAGCCCTCGCGCAGGTGGAAGGAATAGGTGCGGCGGTTGGTGATCACCGTCATGTTGGTCGAGGCATTGGCCACATGCGGCTTGATGGTCAGCACGTTGCCGAGCTCCGGGATCGGGTCGACCTGGAAGCTTTCGGTGTCGCCGACGATCACCGCCTCGAAGCGTTCCCCCGCCCCGAAATGGATCGTCGTCGAATGTCTGAGATCGGTTTCGATCCGGTAGACCTGGTTTTCGTTATAGACGGCGGTGCGGATGCGGATGTCGAGCGGGCCGCCTTGCGGCGTGGCCTCGGCCAAAGCGGCAACAGGAAGGGCAAGCGCGAGGAAGAGCGCGGGCAGGGATTTCATCTTGATCAGTTCTCCAGGGTCTCGGCGTCGACGCGGTAGGAGGTCACCACGAAGCCCAAGGGGTTGGCCCAGACATCCTGAAGGCGCTGGCGGGTTTCGGGTTGGAAGTCGTAGCCGACAGTGGCAACATAGGACCGGGTGACAGTGCGCGTGTCGCGGGGACGGCGCAGCGTGCGGGTGAAGCGGACCTGGGCCACGCCGCGCTCGATCTGGTTGACGGACTTGATCACCACCTCGATCTTGGCATCGCGCCCATAGACGGTGATCGGGTAATCCTCGTTGGTGGAAGACCAGAGATCGCGCAGCGTCCGGGCGGCATCGCCGTCCGAACGGTCGAGTACCGAGTTGATACGCTGCTCGCCATCGGTCAGGTCATAGGTCTCGCGGTCGTCGACATAGGCCACGAGGTTGGCCTGGATGATGGCGTCGCTCTCGGAGAGCGTCAGCGCCTGAACGGCGGCAACCCGGTCCATCTCGCCGGTTTCCTTGTCTACCACGACCACGAAGGTCTCAGTCGACTTGAGGGGAAAGAGGCTTGCGCCCGCGACCATGCCAGCCACGCCGACCACCACGCCTGCCGCCGCGACAAACCAGGCGAAGCGCTCGCGCCGCCTTGGCCCGTAGATGAAATCCGCCTCGAAAGCGTCGCGGTCAGGCGCGGGGGAACTGGTCACAGGTTTCTTCAAGTCAGTCGTCTTTCACATCAGGGTTTGCGGAAGGATTTGGCGGCGGAGAGAAGCGCGCCGGGGCTTTGACGGATCATCTCGCCGGTCTTCACCACGCCCGCATTGGCCATCTGGTTCAGCTCGTGTGGGGATTTGCCGGTGACGAGGCGGGAGGTCGCGCCGGTGCCGTATTGGCGCGTGTTCACGAACCCCTGCCGCGCAAGGCCGGTCAGGCCCACGGCGTTCGACGCAATACCCACCACGCCGGTGAGGTTGGAGGCGATGTAGGGAACGGACGCCATAATCCCAGCACTGAGGATCAGGATCACGAGGAAGGGCAGGATAAGGCTGACGGTCTCGACATCGCCGGGATCGGCGGAGGCGTCCCCGATCGCTTCGGCGATGGCGACGATGATGCCCGCGGCCCCGGCGGCCGCGACGGGCATGAGCGCATAGCCGATGGTGGCGCGGGTCCAGGCCTCGAAGAGGGAATGGGTCGGTTTGAAGAGCGAGGTCACGATCATGAAAGGGGCGATGACGATCATCAGCGCGAAGACGATGCGGGCGAAGGCGATGATCCCGGCGGTGACGGCGGCGAAGACGGCGGAAAGCACGAAGAAGATCGCACCGAGGACCGCGCCGAAAACCCAGCCCGCGCGGTCGCCGATCGTGTCGCCATAGGCGGTGATGCGGGCGACCATGTTGTCGAGGCTCTCATAGACCCCGGCCTCGTCGCCCGACCCGGTGAGGGCTAAGATGGAGGCGCCGATAGAGTCGGGGACTTGTGTAACAATGCCATAGATGACGCTGAAATTGTCCCAGCTCTGCGCGAAGATCCCGACCAGTGCCACCTTCATCCCGAAGGCAAAGCCGGTGCCGAAGGGCAGGGGACGGAGTTGCATGACCGCGTTGACCCCGAGAAGCACGACGAGGAGCGCGGCCCCGGCGGAGATCACGTCGCCGACGGCACCCGCCGAGGAGACAAAGCCGTCCTGTGCCACGGTATCTACCGCGGCGTCGACCTGGCTCAGGATGTCGCGAATGACCCCCATCTATTCCGCACAGACCTCCGCAACTTGCGCCTCGAGCGCGTCGGCTTGGGCGTAGAGATCGAGCACCTTGAACGGCAGGCGCGGGTTGTCCGAGGTCTGAAACCGGGGCAGTGCGTCAAGCGCCTGATCCCAGGTGAACTGGTCCAGCAGGCAGGTGCAGGTTTCCGAGGCCAGCGCCTCTTCGGCGATCAGGATGCGCAGGATCGCGCGGTAGCCATTGCGCAAGTATGCGGTCTCGGCGATATCCATGGGGGGTTTTGGGACGCGGCACGCATCGTCGTCCTCTCGTGCGATCTCCATAGAGGTGAAGGGCCGATCCTGACCTGATGCCGCGTCAGGCAAGACAAGGAGGCCGAGCGGCAGGGCAAGCGAAAGGCTCAGAAGTCCGGCTTCCATCAGGGTGAAGCGGCTCGTGGTAAGCTTGGAGGTCCTCATGGATCCACCGCCATCGAGCGGAACTTGCGCTCATCCGCGAGGGTGGCTGCATCGACGACGCCAAGCTGGCCGGCACTGACGCCCTGGGCCGCTTCCAGCCGCCAGATCTGGGTCAGGATGATCCCGAGCTCGGCGGTGACGCGGGTGTTGAGATCGACCGCGGACTTCAGCCCGTCCTGATCGTCGATGAGCCCGACCATGGTCTCGAGCCGCTCAAGGCTTTGCCCGGCTTCCTCATGGCTTTCCTGCGCCGCGACCGACAACATGGCGCTGGCCCCGGCGGAAGCGGCGATGCGGTTGTCGGCAGGCTGATCCGATCCCGAAAGCGTGCTCAGTCGTTCCGAGGTGAAGCCGCTGCCTGAAAGTACGCGCTCGACCGAGGCCGACAGTTCGGTACCGGGATTGAAGCCGCTCAGGAAATCGCCGCTCGCCAAAGACTGCGCGGTGTTGAGGGGCGCGACCAGCTTACCACGCAGCGCGCGGAACTCTTCGACCGTGGCAAAAAGCTCGCCCAACCCGCTGCCCTCAATGAGCGAGGTCAGTTGCGCCTCGAGGTTCGTCAGCTGCGACAGCTGGGTCTCCAGTTCCAGCCGCATGGTGGCGAGCTGCTGCATCTGGACGTTCAGATCCTCAGCCATGTGTTCGAGCTGCGCCACGAGTTGACCAAGCTGCGAGCCATCGAAGGTTGGTACGCCCTGGGCCGTTGCGGGCGAGGCAAACCCGAGTGTGGTGACCGTGGCCACCGTCAGAAGCAGGTGTCTCATTCGGGAACTCCCATCTGCATGAAGTCGCGCTCGGCCAGCCGGTCGGCGACGAGGTGTTGGGCGTAGGCCGCCTCACGTTGCTGGTTTGCCGCCATCAGCCGGACGCGAAGGTTGAGGATGCGGCCGATCTCGGCCTTGGCGTAGGTGTTGAGTTCCCAGGCCGCCTTGGCATTGGGTTGGGCATCGATCTGCAGGATGATCGCGCGGAGGCGGTTGATCACTTGCTCGGTCGTGGCGGAACTGTCGGCGGCATAATAGACGCCCGCCTCGGAGATGCTGGCATATTCGGCCAGCGCAAAGTCCGAAGGCGAGAGCGTGCCGAGCGCGTCGGCTCCGCCCACCACGGCCAGGTATTCGTTGTAGAACTTGGAGATGTTGCGGACATAGCCTTGGGTCTCAGTGAAGGGCGGCACGCCACCGTATTCGATGACCCGGCCGGGGCCCGCGTTATAGGCCGCGAGCGCATGGGGGATGTTGCCGAAACGGTTGAGCTGCGTGGTGATGTAACGTGCGCCGCCGCGGAGGTTGTCTTTCACGTCATAGCGGTCGACTCCAAGATCGGAGGCGGTGCCGGGCATGAGCTGAGTCAGGCCATAGGCCCCGACCGGGCTTTGGGCGGCGACGTTGAATCGGCTCTCCTGCTTGATCAGGGCCTGGAAGAGGCAGCGCCACTGGGTGGCCGAGAGACCCGCGCGGGCCACGCCGGGGGCGCCTGCGAACTCGCCGGCGACCTCGACGATCATCATCTCGACCGTCTCGCGGCCCTCGCCGAAGAGGCGGCTGTTCATCGGGCTTGGATCGGTGTTCGGATAGACCGCAGCCACCCCGAAATCCGCATTGCCCTCGAGCGCGCGGATATCGAAGCCGGGTCCGGTGATGGCCGCGGTCATCTCCTCGAGGACGCGCAGCTGGTCGGCCTGGACATCGGCCAGAGTGGACTCCGTCCGATCCTTGTCCTGCTGGACGCCCAGATCCTCGGCAAGCGCCGTTACCCGCGCTATGGCGCGGCCGATCGCGGAATTGTCCTGCGTCGGCACGCCTTGGGCGAGCGCGGGCAGCGCACCGAGGCCGAGGCAGAGCCCGGCGGATATGATCGCGGCACGGCTCATTCCGGACGCGGCAGGGGCTCGAAGCTGCAGTCAGACTTTGCAGCCTGCTGGACCGGAGCGCCCATGGTCGAGACCGAAAACGCGGACCGTGTCACCTGCGGCTCGCCATTGCGTCCGAAGCAGGGCGAGGTCTGTTCGGTGTATTTTTCGCAAGCCGAGAGAAGGCCAACGGCGGCGCAAAGCACGAGGAGAGGTTTCGAACTCATATCACATGTCTCCAGAAATCGGGATTGGCGCGCCAATCGGCGGGCACGCGGGCCTCGCCGGTGGCGCCGCCGCCAAGGATGGGAAGGAGGTTGCCGAGGGCGGAGAGGTCGGCGTCCACAAAGACGCTGTCGCCCGCCGAGCGGACAAGGGCGATGCGCTGGCCAATGGTGGGCTGGACAAGGAGGGCGGCCTCCTTGGCGTTCACGCGCAGGAAGTCGTAGTCCGAGATGGTGGCGCGGTCGTTGGGGAAGAGGATCTGCGTCGGCACCGTCTCGACGATGGTCTTGCCGACGCGGCTGTCGCGCAGCTGGCTCGGATATTGCGTCATCATGATCACGACGCAGTTCATCTTGCGCAGCGTCACCAGCCAGTTTTCCAGCCGCGCCCCGAAGTAGGGATCGTCCAAGAGCTTCCAAGCCTCGTCGAGCACGATGATGGTGGGGCGGCGATCCTCGACCACGCGTTCGATCTGGCGGAAGATATAGGAGAGCACGGCCATGCGTTCGGTGGTCATGTCGAGGATTTCGGTCATGTCGAAACCGATGATGTCGGAGGCCAGTTCAAGCCCGGCACCCTGTTCCGGCTCATCGAAGACCCAGCCATAGCGGCCGCCCGGGGCCCATTCGGCGACGCGGGACTGCAGCTCGCCATCGTCATCGAGCGATTGAAACAGCGTCTCGAAACTCGCGAAGCGCCGGAGTGAGCCCTCGGCATGGGCATTTTGTGAGACCGCGCCTTGGATGTGTCGTGACTGCTCGCCCGTTAGGGTTCCATTGCGTGTGAGAAGTGTCGCAAGCCAATCCGAGAGCCAGGCGCGGCCACGTTCGTCGATTTCGGTATCGAGCGGGTTCAGGCCCGTGGGCACGCCCGCGCGGATCTCGTTATAGCGGCCACCGAGGGCGCGCACGGCCATCTCGAGGCCGCGATCCTTGTCGAAGAAGAAAAGCCGCGCGCCGACCCGTTGCGCTTGGGCTGCGAGGAAAGCCGTGGTCAGTGTCTTGCCGGTGCCGGTGCGTCCCAGAACCAGCGTATGGCCGACGGTCGGTTCCTTGCCGGGACTGCCCGCCTCGTGGAAATTGAAGCGATAACCGGAGGTGCCGACCGTCGGCAGGACCGAAATGGTATGACCCCAGGGCGACTGGTCACGTCCGCGTCCCTCGACGCTGCCATGAAGCGCCGCGAAATCCGCGAAATTGATCGAGGAGATCGGCGTCTTGCGCGCCCGGTAGCCGAAGTTGCCGGGCGATTGCGCGAAGTAGGTGACTTTCAGCGCCATGTTCTCGCGCACGATGACAGACATGATCTCCTGGCCCACGCGTTTGATCTGGGCGGCGGCGCGTTCGAGCGTGTCGCGGTCTGGGGCATAGACGGCGATCGAGAGGTGATGATCGCCAAAGGCGATGCGCCCCGCCTCCTGGTCATCGGCGGCCTGACCCAGCTGTTCGCGCAGGGAGACGGCGGCATCGTCGGAAGCCTGCATCTGGCGGATGATCCGCTGTATCCGCTCGGCCATAATATTGTTCGGGATCGGGCTGAAGGAATTCGTCAGCACGAAGTCGAGCGGCAGGTCGAGCGCGTCGAGCAGCGTCACATCGGTCAATGCCGGGTAGGTCTTCATCGAAAAGAGCGCGCCGTATTTGACCTGACCGGTCACGGCGTCGGTGAGGGTGACAACGTCGCCGTCGAAGGTCGCGCGGCAATTGCTCAAGGTATGCGAGAGGGGCAGGGCGCTTTGCCCGAAGGCGATGGGGGAGAAGCTGCCTGCGTTCAGCGTGTTGAGGTAGCCCAGCCACTCGCCGCCCGATTTCGTGAGCCTGACGGGGTTGGCCGAGGCAAGCGCAACCTCGAAGAAGCCCATGACCTCGTTCAATTCCTGCATCCGTGTCGCGCGGTCCTTGACCCAAGCCTTGCGGGCCAGCGCGCGCAGGAGCGGAATGCGCGCCGAAATGTCGGGCCGCCTGATGACGCTGAGATAGAGCTGGCGCTTGGCCGGTCGCAGGTCTTTGACATGGGCCTGCCAGCGCGCGTCGATCGCGGCTGCGAAACTGTCTCCCTCGATAGGGCGCATGCCGAGATCCTGCGGCACGGAGATCCGGTGGACGTAGAAACCGAAGGCGTTGCCGGTCTGGGCGACGATGGCTGCGACCGCGCGTTTGAGCGCATCGAGCCGGGCATCCTCGGTGGTCATCGGGTTCAGCCCGTCGAGGCGCAGGGTCGCCAGGAGATCGCCCTCGCGCAGGACCATGACATCGTCATCGGCGAGGGCAAAATACGGCAGGTGTTCGGCGAGATAGCTCTCCCGCGCGAACGCCCCGCCGCCCGCTTGATGCAGGGCTGTTCCGTGAGTGGAAAGAGTGCCTGCATCAAGCGCCAAAGCTGTCGCCCCCGTGCAGGGCCCGGTTCTTCGTCGGGCGCACCGATCCATAGGAGACGCGCAGCACTTCGAAGAAATGCGGCTCGCGGTCAGCGACGAACCAGAGGATCGGATAGGCGACGAGACCAATCAGGAAGAAGACCATCGACTTCGTCCAGATAAACGGCAGAACGACCCCGGTCGCCAGCACCACGAGGTATCCGACAGGGAGGCCCAGATACTTGGGCGGACGGGCGAGGCCCAGAAAGAGGGGGGATCGCTCTGCCATTTAGTGACTTTCCCGCTCAGCAAAAGGCGGGCATCCGGAGGGCAACTCGAGGCAGCGTTTGCGCAGCACAACGCGTTCGAGTTGACCGCAGGATTCCGTTTTGCGGGAAAGACACAGTGCTTTCCCGCTCATCAGGAGAACCCATCCACAATCGTCCCGGCCGAGAAGATCAGCACGATCCCGATAATAACCGAGGCAAACCAGCCCCAGTTCAGCCGCCCCATCATGCACATGAAGCCGGTGCCGATCACGGCGAGCGTGGCGACCGCGATCCCGATCGGGCCGGTCAGGGCGGCCTCTACGGTTTCCAGCATGGTCTGGATCGGCGACAAGTCCTGCGCGAAGGCGGGCGTTGCGAAAGCCGCCAGGGTTGTGGCGACAGGCAAGAGGCGGCTGAGGCGATGTCGGAGCATGCGAAGTTTCCTTGTTTTACTGAAGATCGATGAGGACGGGCGCGCGGGCTGGAACACCGTCTGCGACGCGGATGTCCGGAGCGGAAACAGGCTTACCTGCCAGCCGGGACCGGATCCGATGGATGCGCGCGATATAGTCGCGGGTCTCGGTGAAAGGCGGGACGCCTGAATACTCGATCACGCGGTGCGGCCCGGCATTATAGGCTGCGAGCGCCAGGTCGATGTCCTTGAACGTGGCGAGCTGCGCGAGCAGATAGCGCGCCGCGCCATCGAGGTTCTGGGAGGGATCGCGCGGATCGACTCCGAGGCCGCGGGCCGTGTCTGGCATCAGCTGGCCGAGACCATAGGCGCCCTTGGGGCTGACGGCAGTTGGGTTGTAGCTGCTTTCGGCCTCGACCAGTGCTCGGAAGAGGAACTGCCAGTCGTCGGCATCGAGGTCGACCTGGCGCAGGGCACGGTTCCCCTGGTGGCGATCAGCAGTCGTCCGGATCAGGGAGAGGATGTCGTCGCGTCCGGACGGCGGCGTGGCGACCAGCGAGGCCAGAACCACTTCGGCCTCAGCGCTATCATCCAGCCCCGCCCAAGCAGGCCTCGCGCCGTGGAAAGTCCAGCCCGAGGTCCGGGCCGTGCCGTCGCGACCGAAGGCGATGACGTCAGCCGCGCTCCTCGAGGGTGATGCTGTAGTCAGGACCAAAGCGCAGATCGCGCCCGTCACCGAACTCGAGATGATGTTTGAAGAGCCCCGGCCATATGTTGAAATACCGCGGCTCAGGTCCGTGTGGGGTAATCCGGGTCGAGACCAGAATGGCTTCCGGCTCGCCCGCGCGCAGGTAGATGCACTGGTAGCGCGGCTTGCCATCGTCCGTGAACCCCACGAGTTCATACCGGCAGCGGAACGCGATGCCTTCTTCTTGAAGGTCTTTCACACCATCGATGGTGATCAGGATCTGGTTGCGCGCTATCGGCATGTTCGGACTCTCCCCACGAGAGCCCTTCTACTTCACGACACTAAGGCCATAAAGACATATAGAGTCAATACGACATATTGCAGAAAAAAACAAATTGCACGATAGTTGCCGCAACTTTTGCGGGAGAGTGACATGAAACGGCAGGCGATGGCGGCGATAATCGGGGTGTTTGGTGCTCTTGGGGTGCCGGTGAAGGCGCAGGCCTATGATATCGACTGCGCCATCATGCTCTGCATGGCGGGTGGTTTCCCACCGAGTGCCGTCTGCGCGCGGGCCTATCGCACGATGATTCGTCGGATCACACCCTGGCCGAGCCTGCCGCCTTTCGGGGTCTGCACCTTTGCCCATGTGCCGGTCGAGCTGGGTGGGCCCGGCGGAGAGGGCGAGCTCGATACAAACTTGCCGGAGTATGAATGGCTGAACCGCACTCATGTGATCTGGTTCACCGGGCGCTCCTACGAGCCGCGCGACGAACCGCGCCAGTGGGACTGGTCGATCCGCTCCTGCGATCGCGAAAACCGGACCTGCCGCTACATCCAGCGGGTCTACGGTTCCCACACGCCCTGGCCCGCGACATTCGTCTCCGAAAGCGGGCAGGAAATCGCCTACCCGACCAGCGGAGGCCTATGGCACTTCTATTCCCGCAGCATCATGGTCGAATACGGCGACTACGAGGGCAACATGGGCCACTCGGAGTGGTTCTCCTACTGATTCGGATCGCCCGATGCCTTCAGAGAAATGGGGCGAAGCTCGGCAAGGCAGGTATCATAGCCATCAGGATCGACATGCCAGCGGCGGCTCACCGAGCCATCATTCCAACGGTAATCGGTGAACAGGTGAATCTCCTGCGCACCGTCGTTCAGAAACCCTTCCTGGAAAGGCCAGCCTGTCTTTCTCTTCGCCATGTAACCGCGCCACTCGTACCGTTCTTGCCGTTCTGTCTTTCGTAATCGGGGCGGGATCAAAGCCTCGGGAAGCGGATTAGCGCTTCGCGAAAAGCTCTTCGGGATCGACGTTTAGCGCCCGGGCGATGCGTTCGAGAAGATCGAGGGAGGCTGCGAACTTCGAGTTCTCGAGCCTGCCCATGTGACCGCGGCTTACGTTGGCCTGATGAGCAAGCGCTTCCTGGCTGAGGCCGCGGGCGCGTCTCAAGTCCTGGATGTTCAATGCTACACGGTCCCGCAAGTTCATGCCCGCGAAACGGACACGGTGCACGAAATATCGCCACGCGATATATGTTACATTCGAAGATGAGGGAGCAGAAAAATCGAAAATCAGTGCTTAGAGACAGAGGACCAATGTGCATGCAGTTCCGGGTACTTGGTGTTGCAAATGCTACTAGGGCGAGTAGCGATGACCGTCAATACACCATGACACGAAACAGCGTCATGTAAACGCCATTCAGAAATGTCACTGGCTGTGCAAAGCAGAAGTGTCACCCGAGGCCCTGAGGGTGGCAAGGCTTAGCAGCCCGGAGACCTCATATATCGTAGGGTTGGTCGGCCTTGCGAAGGTCAGTGGAAAAGCTGGCGTTTTTCTTTTTTGGTGAGGAATGCAGCGAGGCCTTCTTCATGCAAGGTCTTTTCAAACTGCTGCCATGCCAGGCCATCAGCCAGGAACGGGTCATCGAAGACGGTAGACGTGCCGAACTCATTGACGACTTCCAGAATCCAACCAGGATCGATGTCGCTTTTGTAGATATCGACCGTCAGAAAATGGCCGTCGACCTCAACGTCGGCACACAGATCGGACATGATGATCTCGGGTTCTTCTTCAGCATTCATAGCGTCAATTCTGAGCTTATTTTGCCGCCTGCACAATCGTCTTTTTGGTGCGTGATCCGGAGGGGCGGCCGGGACGTCTGCCGTTTGATTTATAGCCCATCTTCTCAGAATTTGTCCTGACTGGATATTTTGGCGGTGCCTTATCTTGCATCTCTTTGATATGCTCGAGCACGGCACCAAGGCGCTTGTTGTCGGTGATGGCCGCATGGGTCACGCGCTGATCCATATCGAAGATTTTGTAGGGCAGGGATCGGCCTTTTGAGCGGACTTCGAACCGCCCATCCACGAAGGCGTAGGTGTCGACGTATTTGCCAACCAGCCCGCGTGTCACATCGCTTTCTTCCAGCATGATCCGCTTGCGGTCATAGGAAAACGTCAGCTGCTTGCCGACATAACGTGTATCGCGCCAGCATAGCACATCATCAAGCCGATCTGGTTCGACATTTAAGGCGCGGTGTAGGTTATCAGGCTTGGCCGGAACTTTGGCGAATTGAGCGTTGAAGCGTTCTCTAAAGCCTTGCAAATAGGCGTTCCCAGCCTCCATGTCCGAGATACCAGCAAGGCGTAGTTCTTTGACCAAACGATCCTGCAATGTGCGGTTGGCGCGTTCGACGCGGCCCTTGGCCTGAGAGCTGTTGGCGCATAAAATCTCAACGTTTAACGCGTTCAGCGCACGCCCAAACTGGGTCATGCGCGCACCGCCTTTGGCGTCGTCCTTGGCCACACGGAACACAGTGTGTTTGTCGCTGTAGAAAGCAACAGGGCGACCATGTGCGAGCAGATAGCTTTCCAGTGCTTCGAAATAGCTGAACGTACTCTCGGACTTCACGAACCGCAGTTCCATGAGCGTGCTGGTGGCATCATCAATGAAGACGAGCAGGGTGCAGGGCTTATTCCGATCCTCGAACCAACGGTGATCTGAGCCATCAATCTGGATCAACTCACCAAAACATTCCCGGCGCAATCTGGGCTGGTGAAACCTGCGGCGTTGCTTGCGGGGCAGCCAGATACCGTCGTCTTGCATCCATTTGCGCAGCGTCTCACGCGAGACTCTGAACCCGTGATGTTCAGCCAGCATCTCGGCGGCCAGCGTCGGCCCGAAATCCGGATAGTTCTCTTTGATCAGTCCGAGCGCATAATCCCGTTTGGCCTGATGGATCAGGTTGTTCGGAGACTTCCCACGCGCCTCATGCCGGATCGCCGATGCGCCATCCTGACGATACCGCTTCAGCAACCGGAATATCTGCCGACGCGTCAGATCTAACATGTTCGCCGCGTTGTCGACGCTCAGCCGACCATCATCGACCTGCGCCAATACTTCCACACGGTTCAACTCGCGCTCGCTCATCATCACCCATCCCATGTCCGCTCATCCTCACATCGTTTTGCGAGGAGAGTGACACTTCTGCTTTGCTCACGGGTGACATTATCGCTTTGCGGCCACAAGCGTCAGTCACGCATAATTAAGTTTATGTTAATTTACCCTCCAGATCCCTTCTTCCTGAGCCACTCGCGATTCAGAAAGAAGTTTCTGTAAATGAGCCACAACATTCCTTTCGGCGGCCATTGCAATATGCGGGTCAGATTTCTTGTAGACTGAAGCGGCGATATTCTGGACTGTATCGGAAGTATTTAGGAGATGCTTGAGGATCTGGGTCTCGCGGCGCATCCGGTTGGCAAGTAACCGTTCGATGTAAGGGCGCGGATCCTGGAGTACGGGCCCGTGACCCGGCAGGCAGATCCTATCGTCGCGATCAATAAGCCGTTGAAGCTGGTCGCAGTAATCACGCATGTTGCCGTCAGGGGGGCTGACGATCGAACTGTTCCAACTCATCACGTGGTCGCCCGTGAATAACACTCCATCCAGCCTCGCAAAGCAGAGGTGATCGCTCGCGTGACCGGGTGTGTGAAGGACAGTAAGACCGGCAATCCTTTGCCCGTCTTCCAAAAACCCGTCGGGTTGAAATGCATCGTCTGGAAAGGCACGCGAAACATAAACGGGCAGACCTGTCCGTTCGCGCAATCCCGGCACGGCACCGAAATGATCGGAATGGTGGTGTGACACTAGAATTCCGGCCGGGTTGCCTCCCAGATTCTCGACAATTGCTTCGAAATGTGCACTGTCTTCTGCTGGACCCGGATCGAGAATGAACCGACCGTCAGGTGTATCAATGATGTAGCTGTTCGTCCCGTGATAGGTCATCTTCCCGGGATTGCTCGCAACGATCCTCAGGATTCCCTCGGCCACCTGTTCTGCACGCGCGCGACACGGTTCCGGCTCTGTGTGAAACATGCTGCGTTTTGTCATTGAATACGACCACTTTCTGACAGTGAAAAGTCTGGGACTTGCAAAGCCGCCTTTTGCTTTGCATAGCTTTGGAAGCCTCGGGCTGGCGTCCAGCGCCGGTCAGAACCGGCGCTGGAACAAGGCAACAAAGCCCAGCAGTCAAGCGTGACCCCGATTATGGAAACCTGTATACAGCACTACAGCAATTGCTGCCTTCGTCAGGTCTCCAAGCAGGAACGGGTAAAGCCCGGCGTTCAGCAATTTTTCGCCATAGCCGACAAAGCCACCCAACCAGAATAGCCCTGCGCAATACATAAGTATCGAACCGGAGAGGACCGCTACAGATGCTCTGATTGAAGGCGGAAGCCCTGCCAGCTTTTGAACCATCCATCCTGCAGCCGCCGCCGCGAGCGCAAACCCAATCAAGAATCCGCCAGTGGGACCCGCAAAATAGGCCAGACCCGCCGGTGCGGGAGGCGTGCCAGCGAAAACCGGCAGGCCAAACAGACCTTCCAGAAGGTACGCAGCGACAACTAGACTACTGCGCACCGGCCCCAGGAAAAGGCCGAGACCCAAGACCACCAGGGTTTGTGTTGACATCGGTACCGGGTAGAACGGCACCGCGATTTTGGCGGATAGTGTCAGAAGTATTGTGCCGATGAGTATTATTGAGATCTCTCGGGTCAGTCTTGCGACCGGTTGGCGTTGAGTGGCTTCCAAATTCATCTGTTTCGTCCTTGTTTCTGTAGATCGTTGATTTGCTGGATAGGGAAGCTCACATGCGCTTGGCGACTTCTTCCAGCATGACCTCGCTCGCACCGCCGCCGATGGCCTGAACACGGGCGTCGCGCGACATGCGTTCAACCGGGGTTTCGCGCATATAGCCCATGCCGCCGTGAAACTGGACGCAGTCGTAGAGCACGCTGTTTACCAGTTCGCCGCAATAGGCCTTGACCATCGAGACCTCTTGCACGCAATCGTGGCCCGCCGCGTCCAGACCTGCGGCATGATAGACCAGCTGCCGTCCCGCCGCGATCCTCGTCTGGCAGTCTGCCAGCCGCTGGCGCACCACCTGCTTGTCCCATAGGACACCGCACGAGGCGCCCTGGGATCGTCGGACTCCCGGAGCTTCGCGACGATCCACTCCGGTTTTGTTTTTTCTGGGCCATTCCGCTATCCTCAAATTGGCTCGAAATCCTATTTTAGGGAGGATCGTTGTGTCAGGCGGTCGCCGCTAGGCCGTCCGACTGTGCGTCCCGTTTCGGTGGCCGTATCCGGAACAGAAGCGCATAGAGCACCGGAACCGCGACGAGCGTCAGGACCGAAGCAAAGGCGAGGCCGCCCATGATCGTCACCGCCATCGAGGCAAAAAACGCATCGGGCAGAAGCGGAATCATGCCAAAGATCGTCGTGCCGGCGGCGAGCACCACAGGGCGAAGACGGCTGACTGAGCCGTCGATCACCGCCTTGTAATCGGGCACACCCTGTGCACGTAGAAAGTCGATCTCTTCGATGAGAACGATTGCGTTCTTCATCAACATTCCCGAAAGCGACAGGAAGCCGAGCAGGGCCGTAAATGTGAAGGGCAGACCGGTGAACAGCAACCCCAGGACCATGCCCGTCACGGACATTGGCACCACGAGCCACAGGATCAGCGGTTGGCGGACTTTGTTGAACATCAAAATCGAAATCGTCAACATGACCAGGAAGCCCAGGGGAAGCTGCTTGCCAAGCGACTCCTGAGCCATCTGCGCACTTTCGAATTCGCCGCCCCATTCCATTGCATAACCGTCGGGAAGCGGGATGGATTCGATCTCGGTGCGGACGCTTCGGAATGCCTCATCCGCGGTGAGATCGCTGCGGGCACCGCCGAGGGCGGCGATTGTCCGCTCTCGGTCGCGCCTGTGAATGAGTGCCTCGACAAGACGGGGATCGAACCTTTCGACGAGGTTGGCCATGGGGACATAGGCCCCTGCCCCGTCGGACCATACCGACAGGTCACGAAGGCGGTCGACCCCGTCGCGTTCGTTCTCGGGAAGCCGGAGTTGGATCGGGATCAACACGTCGTCCTCGCGCAGGTCGCCAACGCGCAGTCCGGACGTTCCATAGCGGATGGTATCCGAAATCGCTCCGCGCGTCGCGCCGGCCAGCCGCATTCGTGCCTCGTCGACGACGGGTTCGACAAGGATTTCACGCTGCCGCCAATTGGTGCGCGGATTGGTGATGGTTCCTGCCTCCTCGTATATCCTGATCGCATCATCCGCGAGCTGGCGCAGGACGACCGGATCGGGGCCCGAGAAACGAACTGCAACATCGGCACCGGCCGGCGGTCCGAACACGATTTCTTCGACACGGATCAGAGCGTGGGGGAATTCGGCTGGCAAATCCCGGTTGAGCCTGCTCGCGATCGCCGGGATCGTTGCGGCGTCCGCAACCCGGACGATGAGCTGGCCATAGCTGGCATCCGCCTGTTCCGGATTGTATGTCAGCATGAAGCGGCTTGCCCCCCGCCCTACGAGGGCCGTTACCCCGGTCACAGCATCCTCATCCAGAAGTATCCGCTCAAGCCGCAGCATCTCTTCGTCGGTCGTGTTGATATCGGTTCCCTGCGGCATCTGGAACTCGACGTAGAAAATAGGCGTGTTCGAGGCGGGGAAGAAGGCCTGCTTGACCTGGGCGAAAGCCATGACCGACCAGACGGTGATCCCGATGATCGTCAGAACGACCGGGATGCGGGCGCGCAGCGCCGTCCACAGAACCCCGCGGTAAATCCCGTAGAACGGGCCCTTGTAGGGATCGTCCGAGGTGTTCTTGGGGGCCTTGAGCAGCAGCTTGCCAAGATACGGCGTGACCGTGACTGCCAGAACCCAGCTTGATAGCAGCGAAATGGCGATCACGGCGAAAAGCGAAAACAGGAACTCGCCCGTCGCATCGGGCGACAGCCCGATACCGGAAAACGCCATGATCCCGATAACGGTTGCCCCCAGCAAGGGAATGGACGTCGAGGATTCCGTCTCGGCCGCCGCGTCTTCCGCGCTTTTGCCACGCGCCATGCCGATCACCATGCCTTCGGTGATGACGATGGCGTTGTCGACCAGCATACCCATCGCGATGATCAGGGCGCCAAGGCTGATCCGTTCCATCTGTATCCCGAACACCGACATGAAGAACAGCGTGGAGAAAACGGTAAGTCCGAGGGTCGCGCCCACCACGAGGCCGGCGCGCCACCCCATGGTCAGCATCAGGGCACCGACCACGATCGCGACCGACTGTCCGAGACTGACGAGAAAGCTTGAAACGGCTTCGTCCACCACGACATGCTGCTCGTAGATCGGAATGATCTCGACACTTTCGGGAAGCTCCGACTTGAGCCGTTCCAGCCGCGCTGAAACCTCCTGGCCGACAGCGACCACGTTTCGGTCCGTCAACGCGGAAACGCCAAGGGTGAAGGCCGCCTTGCCGTTCTGCCGGATGATCTGGCTGGGCTGTTCGGCCGCCTCCCGTGTGACGGTGGCGATGTCGCTGACGGCGATCTGGCCGACATTTCCGGCCGTGCCCAGCCGCAACTCCTCTATGCCTTCGGGGCTGATATAGCCCGGCGGAACGGACAGGCCGATGCGGGCGGGGCCCTCGGTGATCTCGCCGTTGAAGAACACCTGGTTTTCGTCTGCGAGAATTCCCAGGATCTGGGTCGGCGGAAGGCCCAGTTTCTCGAGGCGTGCAGACGGGATCGAGAGGGTGATCACCTCTTCGGAGAGGCCTTGAACCTCGGCCTTGGCGACGCCATCGACAGTGACCAGCCCGAGCCGCAGCGTCGTGGCCAAGTCCCTTTGCTCCGATGGGCTCAGACCTTCGGTCGTCACCGCATAGAACATGCCATAGACGTCGCCGAAATCGTCATTGATGATGGGCGGTTGCGCCCCTGCCGGAAGATCCCCCTCGATATCACTGATGCGGCGGCGCATCTCGTCCCAAACCTGCGGGATCTCGTCCGGGCCATAGGTCATCTCGATCTCGACGGTGATCTGCGCCATGCCCGGCATCGATTTCGATTCCACCCGGTCGAGCTGCTTCATCTGCTGCAGCGCGTTTTCGACGACGTCTGCGACCTCCTCTTCAACCTCCATTGCCGTGGCGCCGGGATACGGCACGAAGATGAGTGCCGTCTTGAGGGTGAAGCTCGGGTCTTCAAGGCGGCCGACCGTATTCAGCCCCCAATAGCCGCCGAGAACGCAGAAGATGATGGTGAGCCAGACCGCCACAGGACGCTCGATGCTCGCTCGTGTGATGCTGAGTGCCATGTTTTTATTCTTGTCCTGCCGAAAACCGGGGTCAGAGCCCAGAAACTGTCACGGTCTGATTGTCCCTGAGCCGCCACCAGCCGCCGGAAACAACCAATTCATTGGCCTCCACGCCATCCTGAACGACGATCTCGTTGTCGATCGGAAGGCCCAGACGGACCGTCCGACGCTCGACCTGGCCGGACGTTTCTTCGTAGATCCAGATGGACGGTTCGGTTCGGCTGGTCGTGTCCACCGCCGAAACCGGAACGATCACGGAGCGCCGGCGATCTTCCTCAGCGGCGATGGAGATGCGCACATCCGCGGTCATTCCGGGCAAAAGACGCGGGTCGATATCACCCGTGATCGCAAATTCCACGTCGTAGGTCTGCGCCGTCCGGTCGGCATCGGTCGCAAACGAGCGAAGCACCAGAGGCGCGGTGTAACCCGGAACAGCCGGAAAAGTTGCAACGATCTCGAAGGCATCGGGTGCCGACCGCGCAATGGCCGCAAGTTCCTCTGGCAGGGAGATCACGAGCCGCATCTCGCTGACATCCTGTAGACGCGCGACAGGCGCGGTCGACGTGACGTTGACATATTCTTCAACGAAGGTGCGCGCCACAATCGCGTCGAATGGCGCGACGATTTTCGTTTGGGACAGGCGCCGCTCGGCCTCGCGGAGCGCGACTTCTGCCTGGAAGAACTGCGCGCGGGCCGTGTCGAGGCGCGCGTCGGACGCCACGCCACGATCGGCGAGGCCCGAGGCGCGCGCGAGTTCGGAATTCGCCAGGTCGTAGGACGCCTGAGCCCGGTCGACGGCGAGTTCGAAATCGATTTGGTCGAGCTCCGCGATCACCTCGCCCTCGCGAATCGTGTCGCCGGGCTCAACCTCAAGGCGAATGATCTGCCCGGGTATCTGAAACGCAAGGTCCACCGTTCGAGCAGGTTCAACGCGGCCTGCAACGGTGCGAGACTGACTTACGACGCGATTGAGCGCACGGGTCACTTCGACCGTGACTGGTCGCTCCACGTTCGCTGCAGGCCTTGTATCGACTTCTGCCTCCAGGGTGTCCGTCGCGGTCTGGGCCAGCACATCGGTCAGGAACGGCGAAACAAACGGGACGGCAACGGCCGACACGGCCGCTACCGCAATAACAAAAACGATCCGCTTCAAACTTCGTGTCTCTCTATTCGAGTTCATTAATCATGGCCCTCAATTGCTCGATGACGCGTCCCCTGAGATCCGCGCCACCGTCGGGAAGGCCCAGAAGTTTCTGGAACCGAAGTCCCTGGATCGCTAGGACGACAACCATAGCACCCGGAGTGTCTTGTGTGTCGGACAGGATACGCTCAAGGTCGCCGGTCAGTTCAGCCCGTAGCGGATCGAGCAGCCGCGGATCTGACGCGGCAGCCGCGAGAATCGCCATCGAGAGGTCGTCATCGACGGCTCTGGCTTGCACGATTGCTTCCAGGTGCCCACGCAGGGTGCGGGATCTGCGATCTTCCGGGACTGATGCCAGGCGTTCGTGATGTTCTGCGAGCATCTCATCAAGCAGCCCGGCAAGAAGCGCTCTCTTGGTCGGAAAATTGTATAAGACCCCGCCTTTACTGAGATCGGCCTCACGCGCGACGGCGTCGATCGTAATCTTTCCCGCGCCCTCTCTGTGCGCAATTGCCCGCGCAGCGCCGAGGATCCTTGGTGACGCATTCTTTGCCTGCATTTTGGATTGTATGGTCATTATTCACTGTCCATTCGGCAATTTTATTGAGAGATTTGGAGCACTGCCCCGTTGTCGGAAAGCAAGGTCAGTTCAGAGCTCTACTCTATGTCCGCTCCCGTAGAGTCGCAGGAATGCAGTGACTGCATCGGCCGCATGCTTGTCCCGCTCGACTGTTCTTTGCACGGCCAGCAGGCGTGGCATCAACAGTCCAGAAACGCAAAGATGTATGAAGTGATCCGCAACACGCGGGGGGTTGTCGATCTCAAGCGCGCCTTCCCGGGAAAGGCGTTCCAGAACTTTACTGATGAGTTCGCGTGCCCGTTTCGGTCCGGCACGAAAATACACCTCCCCGACCTCGGGAAGCATCTCGGTGGCACCGATACACGTCCGCAGAAGGCGGATGTAGGTTTCGTCCAGAACGAGATCGATCATGCGCAGGGCAAGTTTTTCCAACTGGGCGCGCGGCTCGGGACCTGCGGACAAGGGTCGGAGGATCTCTTCCGCAAGCCGACCGCATTCGGATTCCACGACGCTCAGAAACAGCTGCTCCTTGGTCGGGAAATACGAATACATTGTTGCCTTCGACACTTTCCCTTCGGCGGCAATGGCATCGACGGTGGCGCCTTCATAACCGCACCGGAAGAAGACCTCCCGCGCGCCGAACAAAACCTCGGCCATTTTTCTCTCGCGCATCTCGCTCTTCCTGTCCTGTGCAGCATTGCGGGATTTCAAACTTGACTGTACCGTCTAGTCGGTACAGTAAATTGATTTTTATGTGGCGGCAAGCCGCAAACCTGGGCGGATCGTTCGGAGTGAGTGCCGCCTGTCAGGCATACCCAACGCGGCTTTCAATTCGTCATGAGCTTCGGGCCGTGCTCCGTTCGCGGTGCTTTCTGGCGCGGGATTATTCCGCGAACAGGACGGACGTCATCATTCCGCCGAGCGTGCCGTCCCGTCGAAAGCACCCTCCGCCTCCCAGCGGCGTGCAATGGATCCAAGGGTGTCCAGCACACCGCGCAGCTCCGCGCCGCGTTCAGTCAGCCCGTATGTGACAGCGGGCGGGATGGTCATGGCCTGCTCGCGCCAGACCACGCCGGCATGTTCCAGCATTCTCAGCCTCTCAGTCAGGACCCGGGTGGAAATTCCAGGCACCAGCCGTTTGGTCGCGCCGAAACGCTGTGGACCCTGTTCGGACAGAACCCAAAGGATATAAATCGTCCAAGGTCCCGTGATGACACGCAGCAGCGCCTCCATCGGGCAGGAAGCTGGTTGGACGCTTTTCATTGTGGATAGCCCTCGCAGCCCACGAAAGTAAGTTACTTTTAAGTGCCTACTTTAACTGATGAAGCAAGGCACCTAATGATACTATATGGAAAACGGCAGCCTAACAACCCGCCGAAAACCGGGAGAGCGGCAGTGAGTGACAACGTGGCAAAATATGTCTACTGGATCGCGACCGGCCTTGTGGCATTGGTCTATCTGGGTGCGGCGGCCTTCTACATCTCATCCCACGACATGGTCGCGGGCATGTATCGCGAGGTGTTGGGCTATCCCACATACATCATCTGGCCACTCGCAATTTTGAAGATCGTCGGTGCCGTTGTGATCCTCTGGCGCCCTTCGGCGGTGCTGGCAGATTGGGCCTATGCGGCAATGTTCTGGCATCTGGTGCTCGCCTTCGGGGCCCATGTGGGCGCAGGCGATCCGGGTTGGTCGCCGGCTCTGGCGACCTGGGTACTCCTGATCGTCTCGTGGCTGACCGCCAATCGCGTGCGTGCGGTCAAGTCGGCCTATGCACCGGCAGTTCCGGCAGCGCCAATCTGATCTGCTGCGGAGTTGCCACGGGGGTGCCCATAGCCTCGGACTTGGGTTTAAAAGGACGACAACATGACTGAAAAGCAGCCGACATTGTTTGTTCCCCATGGGGGTGGCCCCTGTTTCTTCATGGACTGGAACCCGCCTGACGCCTGGGATCGGCACCGCAAATTCCTTGAGGACTTGCCTGCGAGCCTGCCGGCAAGGCCCAAGGCGCTCCTCGTGATCTCGGGCCATTGGGAAGAGCGGGTCTTTACCTTGCAGACCAACCCCGCCCCGCCTCTGCTGTTCGACTATCAGGGATTTCCGCAGCATACCTATCAGCTAACCTGGCCCGCGCCGGGCGAGCCCGCGCTGGCGACCCGCGTACGCGCACTTTTAGAAGACGCGGGATTCCAAACCGGGGCCGATGCTGCGCGTGGCTTCGATCACGGGGTATTCGTTCCACTAAAGGTGGCTTTTCCTGAGGCCGACATCCCCACCGTCCAATTGAGCCTGCGCGACGATCTCGACCCCGAGGCGCATCTTGCCGTCGGTCGCGCGTTGGCGCCCTTGCGCGACGAAGGGGTGCTGATCATCGGATCCGGCAATACCTATCATAACATGGGCAAGATGATGCGGGCGATGAGGGGCGGACCGGACGGCCCGGTGAACGGCGGAGACTTTGACCGATGGCTCACGAGTGCGGTGACCCATGAAGACCCCGCAGTGCGCCATGCCATGCTGGCCGAGTGGGATCAGGCGCCCGGCGCACGCGATGCCAATCCGCGCGAGGAACATCTGATCCCGTTGCACGTCGTGGCCGGGGCTGCGCTTGCGGATCGGGGGGAGAAGACCCTCGAGGATCACGTGTTGGGCGCGGTCGAAAGCGCGTTCAGATTTGGATAGGACCAACCATGAGCTTCGAACTTCCCCCGCGGCAGGGCCCGCGCCCCGACACCACCGATTGCGCCCCGCATGAGCAGGTGTCGCAGAACTCCTCGGCAGAGATCCACGCATTTTTCAAGGAGAAGGCCTTCGCCCTGCCCTTCGTCGAGCGCTGCCGGTCGGGCATCTCGGTGCCCGGCGCCGAAGCACTGGTCTTGCCGGTGGCGCATGCCTGCGGCCCGCGTGAAGCCTTCATGATCGGACGCGAATTTGCCCATGTGCATCCCTCCTATGACGGTTCGTCGCACATGATGCTGCCGCTGGCGGCGGTCGATGAACTCATCGCCAAGGGATGGGGCGAACCGCACCCGATGGCGTCGGCCGGACACATCCCGGCAAATGCCGTCATGGCCTTTGCGCCGCGCGATGGGTCAGAGGTCGACGTCATGATCAAAATCCTGACAACGAGCTGGGACTTCGCCCGCGGCAAGCTGGCCAACCCCGCGCAGGTTCACATCCACGGCTGACTCTCTCTCAAAGAACAGGAATACGCCCATGGCAAGCTTTCAGAACGGACCATTTATCGTCACAGGCGCCTCCGGCCAGCTTGGACGCCAGGTAATCGATCAACTGATCGAGGCGGGCGCCGGTCCGATCATCGCGGTCACGCGCAACGCCGACAAACTCGCCGAGTTCAGGGACAAGGGGGTGGATGTTCGCCAAGGCGATTTCAACGCGCCCGAAACACTGGGTCCGGCCATCGCGGGCGGCAAGCGGATCCTGATCATCTCCACCGACGATCTGGAGCCGGGCAAACGGCTCGCGGCTCATTCCAATGCGATCACCGCCGCACGCGAGGCGGGTATCGACCACATCGTCTATACCTCGCTTGCCAGCCCGGTACCCGAAAGCCCCATCACTTTCAGCAAGGATCATCAGAACACCGAGAAGCTGATCGAGCAAAGCGGCGCCAGCTACACGATCCTTCGCAACAACCTTTACACGGATCTGTTGCTTATGAGCGGACCGCAGGCGATCGACATGGGGCAGCTCTTTGCCGCGGCAGGGGACGGACGGGCGAGTTACGTCACGCGCGCCGACTGCGCCCGCGCCGCCGCTGCCGCGCTGATGAATGCGACCGACCGCGAGGTCCTGGACATCACCGGGCCCGAATCCACCGGCCAGGCCGATATCGCGGCGCTTTTGTCGGACATCGCCGGCAAGGACATCCCCTACGTTCCGATGCCGGCCGAAGACATGGTGCAGGCGATGATCGCAAATGGCCTGCCCGAGTTCATGGCGCGTGTTTTCGTCTCTTTCGACCAGGCAATCGCCGAAGGCTACCTTGATGTGGCCAGCGACGATCTCAAGACGCTCACCGGCAAGTCCGGACAGTCGGTTACCGATTTCCTGACCGAAAACCGGGCGGTGCTTCTTCGGGCGCCGCAGTAACTATAGAGGCGGACAAAATCATGAAACTCTACAACGCGAATTTCTCGCCCAATGCGCTGCGTGTGCGGGCGGTGGCACACGAACTGGGCGTGGACCTCGAAATCGTCCAGGTCGACATCCGGGCCGGGGACAACCGCGCGGCGGAATTTCTCGCTCGCAATCCCAATGCAAAGGTGCCCGTTTTGGAGGACGGGAATTTCGTGCTTTGGGAATCCCGGGCAATTTGTGCCTATCTGGCGGGGCTTCGGCCCGAGGCGGGCCTCTATCCTGAGGGCCGCAAGGCGCGGTCCCTCGTCGATCAATGGACCTGGTGGCAAGCGATCCACCTTGGCCCGGCGATGCAGAAATTGTCCTTTGAGCTGTTTCTCAAAGAGAAATTCGGCATGGGCGATCCCGATCCGACTGTGGTCGAAGCGGAACGAAAAGCCACAGATCAGTTCCTTGCCGTTCTGGAAACCGGACTCGACGGCAAGGACTGGATCGCAGGCGCACTCAGCCTTGCCGACTTCTATCTTGCGACCACCTTCATGTATCGCGATCAAGCGGGGATTTTACTGGACCAGTACCCAGGAGTTGCGAGTTGGATCGACCGGCTAGAAGCGCGTGACAGCTGGCAAGAGGCTGTGGCACCCCTAAGGGCGCTTTTCCGCTGACGTCGTGATCCAGGGGGTAACATACCCCTGACGAGTGCCGAGGTTGACGATACGGTCGGCCGTTGTCATCGCTTTGATCTGATCGTGGGTCAGAAAGTCAACTGACCCAGCCTCCCGATCAGGTCATCCAGTTCGCGGATCATCCGCTCACCTGACAGTGAGCGATCCACCACAGTGGCCGCCAAGGCTTCGCGCGTGCAGTCATCCACGATGCACAACACACGGAACCTTTGGCCATTAGCAAAGGCATCGGACACGAAGTCCAACGACCAACGCTGATTGGCGCGATCCGGCACTAGGATGGGCCTGCGCGTACCCAGTGCGCGTTTGCGTGATCACCTGCGGCGCACGGCCAGCCCTTCCTCGCGATAGAGACGGAAAAGCTTCTAATGGTTCACTTCAAAACCCTCTCTGGCCAAAAGGGGGAGTGGACAAAACATGGGGGTCATGCGGCGCGTTTTCTGTTTGCGACGGTCAGCCGACCATCGAGAACTGCGGCCCTTGTGACGGCTACTCGGTGAGCCCCTTTGGGCGACCACCGCATCCTTCTGCGCTTTCCCATGCGGGCATTGGCAATGTCATCGACTGATCCTTCGGCACGAGATGACGAGATGGGCAGCCCGTTACGGTACCGTCGGCCATAGTCGACAAGGGATTCCATGTTGTTCGCGAGATAGGTGTACAGTGTCCCGCATCGGGCCTGCACACGAGCGGCAGCGGTGCGGACAGCCAGAGGTTCTTCCGCAAGGCGGGTGCAATCGTGCATGAGCCATCTCAGATAAGTTTCCGCGACCCGTGCTCTGCCATGCCACAGCCACCAGCGAAGGCTTTTCGCGGGGCGCTCGAACAGCACCGGAATTCCAGTGAATCCCTGTGTCTGGACCAGACCCTGAACGGCGGCCTCGACATGTCGAATGCGCATCGAGATGTGCCACCAGTCGAGGATGTGCTTCACCTGGCCGTCGCCACCCATGGCATTCCGTATGAGGTTCGGGAGAGCAAGCTCGCCATCAGAGATTACCGTCAACAGACGGCCCGGCTTCCATCCAAAGTCTGACAGCTCTTCTCGCATCCGGCTGCCTGGCGATGCCGTCGCATTAGCGACCAAGCCAAATCGTCGGCACATATTGCGACTTTCAATCTTTCCGACCACAATATCCAGGTGTCGCTGCTGATACTCCGGTCGACAGCGGATATGCGCACCGTCCAGAAAAACCGTCAAACCACCTTTGGGCGGTGTTTCAACGGGATCGCCTGATGCCCTTCGATTTTTCTCGAGCGCAGTGGCTACTCTTCCCAACCGGTCACGCACCGTGGTGTGATGGGGCGGATGGCAGGGGAGGAAGCTTTTCATCAGCCGCGCGGCTTCGCGAAAGGAATGCCGGGACCCGAGTTCCGCATGGAGCCGCTGCAGCTCCGGGGTAGCCCGGTCAGGAAAGAAATGGGCCAGCGGAGAAATAGGTCCGCCGGGCATCGCCGCTGACCTGGCATCACAAGAACAGCGGCGCAAGCGCGCGGCTTTGACCCGAACCCGCCCAAAGAGCGTGTCGAGATCGCGCGTGCGATAGTCATGAATGGCACGAACCGAGGCGCACTCCGGGCATACGCGGCTTTCTCGGATGATTTCCTCAACCTGATCGCAAAGAATTGCCCGCTGAATCTGTTCGACAACCCTCTTCCCATCCTCAAGGCGCAACCCGATCCCGTCTGGACAGGTCACCCGGTAGGGTCGTGAAATGCCGTCAAGCTGATGAGTGCGCTTCTCCCCGTTGTCGAAGGTAGTTTCGATTGTAATCCGTACGTCCATGGCAGCCCCACACGCAAAGAACTCACCTTAGCACGGGCCGCAACGACGAAGATGACCCCCATGTTTTGTCCACTCCCCTGTAGTTGCTTGTCCCCATGGTCGCCTCCTCGGCTCAAAGTAAGGAGGCAAAGCGTCTACAAATCTAGGGGCACCTCATTCCCGATCGCATCATGGCCAGGCAATTCAAAGGCCCGCGCATGAGGTTGCTGGCCTTTGCCACTGGAAGCGTTCACTGAGAAAGCCGGAAAGACAAGCATAAGGGCGGCGGTGCAGATTATCAGGAAATTCATAATGCTCGGCTACCTCCGTAGCGCTTGATTTTATTGCCTCAAAGCGTTGGGGCCGGGCGTGTTCGCCTCGGCCCCATTGTCTATCTTCACTTCATCTGCGTGACAGTAAGCTTGCCCTTGACCCGGTCGGCGACGAACTCGATGTCCTGTCCTTCCGCCATCTTGGCCATCATCGCTTCGTCCGCGCGGAATACCATCGTCATCGCGGGCATATCGAGGTTGACCAGAGGGCCGTGGATGATTGTGACCTTGCCGGCCTTGGCGTCGATCTTCTTGATGGTCCCGCTCGTGTATTCCACGTCAGCCTGAGCCATCTGGTCCCCCACTGAGACCGCTCGGTGCATGCCGGATTCGTAGTGACCCGGGATCAGGCACGCGGCTTCGAACGTACCAGCATTCGCGAACGTCCAGACGACCTCGCCCGTGGCACCCGGATCAAGACGGATACGGTTCGGGTCGTCGTGTTCCATGTCCATCTTGGCCATTTCGATCTTGTGCTCGGCGTTATTTTCCAGCGTGTCGAGAACAAACTCGTGTTCCAGCTCACCCTTGTTCGTGATGTTGAAGCGGATGGTTTCACCCTGCTTGATGGTCATCTCCTCACTCTCGATCAGCATTTCGCCTTCGTCGTTTTCAAGCAGGGTTACATCAATCGACCGGTCGACTTTTGCCGTATGGCCGGGCATACCGACGGCCATTTTGGCATGACCAACGTCAGCGAAAGCCCCCGTTGAAGCGAAAAGGACGAGAGAGGTGCTCAGAAGAAGTTTTTTCATTTGGTTTTCCTGTAGGTTTGGTTTGGTTGGAGTCGACGAAGGGCCGTTCAGCCCTCCGAGTTTGGTTTTGGTGTGAGAATGGTCTTGGGACTGTTGTTCGAGGCGAACTCGGGCAATTCGCCAGTCCATTCGTAGGCCATCTCGCCCGGAGGATTTTCGTACCAGCCGGGATCGGAGTAATCGTCCGCGTCGATGCCGTCCCGCACCTTTACGACCGAAAACATGCCGCCCATCTCGATGGGGCCGTAGGGCCCCCAACCCGTCATCATCGGGATCGTGTTGTCAGGCAGCGGCATTTCCATTTTCGCCATGTCCCCCATGCCGGACATGCCCATGGGCATGTATTCCGGCTGGAACTGACGGATCTTCTGGGTCAGCGGCTTCTTGTTGACCCCGATGAACGTCGGCACATCGTGACCCATGGCATTCATCGTGTGGTGCGACTTGTGGCAGTGAATCGCCCAGTCACCCAGATGGTCTGCGACGAACTCATAGGCGCGCATCGCGCCCACGGGGATGTCGATGCTGACCTCCGGCCATTGCGCTTCTGGCGGCACCCAGCCACCATCCGTGCAGGTGACCTTGAAGTCATAGCCATGCATGTGGATCGGGTGGTTTGTCATCGTGAGGTTGCCGACGCGTACTCGCACCTTGTCGCCCTTGTTCACGACCAGCGGATCGATGTCGGGGAAGATCCGACTGTTCCACGTCCACAGGTTGAAGTCCGTCATCGTCATGATGCGGGGCACGTATGTGCCGGGATCGATGTCAAAGGCATTCAGCATGATCAGAAAATCGCGATCCACCGGCATGAAGGTGGGATCCTTGGGATGGACCACGAACATGCCCATCATCCCCATCGCCATCTGGGTCATTTCGTCGCCATGGGGGTGGTACATGAACGTGCCGGACTTCACCAAGTCGAATTCGTAGACAAACGTTTTTCCTGGCGGGATGCTGGGATGACTCAACCCGGAGACCCCATCCATGCCCGAGGGCAGGATGAGCCCGTGCCAATGCACCGTGGTGCCTTCCGGCAGCTTGTTGGTGACGTAGATGCGGACCCGGTCGCCTTCGACTGCTTCGATCGTTGGACCGGTGGACTGGCCGTTGTAACCCCATAGATGCGCGATCATGCCGTCTGCAAGTTCGCGCTCTACCGGTTCGGCGACGAGGTGAAATTCCTTGACCCCGTTGTTCATCCGGTGCGGCAGGGTCCACCCGTTCAGCGTGACCACAGGTGTGTAGTCCGGCCCTGACGACGGACGCGCCGTAATCGCCGTTGCCGCACTGTCCATCTGCGCGGCTTCGGGGAGGCCCATGTTCAGGGTTTGACCCCAGGCTTTTGAAGAGACCAGCGTTGCACCTGCGGCGCCGGCTCCGAGTAATTGACGTCTGTTCAACATGTCAGTTCCTTTCAGTGTCCTGCGCCGCCACCGGCGGCAAGCGTTGCGCCTTCTCCACCAGCACCACCGCCGCCTTCGCCGCCGCCATAGATCGCAGCGGTCAGATCGGCCTGTGCCATGTAGAACTCGCGTTTTGCGTTTGCCGCTTCCAGGGATGCGCCAAGTTTCTCGCGCACATCAGTCAGCAGCTCGAAAGTGTTGGTGATCATGCCGTTGTAAGACAGCAAACCCTCTTCTTCGACGGTCGTGCGTAGCGGCACCAGAACGTCGCGGTAGTGGCGCGCGATTTTATAGGCGGCATGATAGGAAGTCTCAGCACCGCGCGCTTCGGACCGGACGTTCACGGCCTTCTCTGCGAGCACGTTGGCCGCTTGTAGATAAGACAATTCCGCCTTGCGCATCCGGGCCTTGCCGGTGTCATAGATCGGGATCGCGAACTCCACTTCCACCTGAGGGGTGGTCACGGTTTCCGTTTCTCCGTCCTCAATTTCCCGCTCCGCCTCGAACCCGGCAATGAACTCAAGATCGCTGACAATGCGGGTCTGATCGGTCAGCCCAAACGCCTTGGCCTGCGCTTCCAGGCCAAGTTTGGCAACACGGAGATCCACCCGGTTTCGGAGCGCCTTTGCCTCGATGTCGGTCACACGGCCGACAGAACGCGGCAGTGCAGGAAGGGCATCTGGCACATAGTAATCGACTTCGGTGCCCCAGAGACCCATCAACCTGGTCAAAGCCTCCTTGGACCGAGTGGCGTTCAATCGTGCCTGTGCAAGTTGCCCCGCCAGTTCGGCATTGAATGCCTGTTCGCGGGCCTGCCCAGCTTTGTTGAGTGCGCCGGTCTCGCCCAACCGCATAGCCAGTTCCGAGCCGGCGTCAGAGGTCGCTTTCGCGCGCCGCAGATAGCTCACTGCCTCGAAGGCGGCGACTGCATCGACCCATGCCTTTCGCGTCTGATTGGCCAGTGCAAGTGTGTCATTCACGGCATTGAGCTGAGCCTGCCGGAAGCTTGCATCAGCAATGGCCATGCGCTGTTTGCGCGTGGTGGCATCGAGGACGTTCGACCGGATCAGCCCTTCGATCGCCCTGTAGGCACCGAGTTCAGGCGCACCGATTCCCAAGACACCAATTGAGACGATCGGGTTTTCCGGCGTCGATTGCTGCCAAGCCTCAGCGGCCGAGAGGCCAACATTGGCGTAAGACGCTTGCAGACCCTTATTGTTCAGCAGCGCAACCTGAACCGCCGTATCGGCCGAGATCGTCTTCCGATGCACCATGCTGTGCACCTGTTTCTTGAGAGCTTCGTTTTCGGCCTGGGTTTCGGCGAAGGCCGTCCGTTTGCCGATGGCCGGTGTGACCTGACTGGAAATGTTGGCGAAGCCGGCTTTCGGTTCCGTGTAGATACCCGGTACAGAGGTAGCGCAGGCACCCAAAATTAGGGGAAAGCCAAGAACCAGCGGAATCTTAGATACCCGCATCAGTTGCCCTCCGTCTGCTCTTGATTGACGGAACGCCAATCACGGGGGCCGGTCGGACCACGATAGGTGTAGCCAGCCAATGGATCTTGATAGCTGATCGGAGACGAAACGGTCGCGTTGACGACAGCCTGTTGTGTCGCAACGGAGGGCAAAGGGGTAGGCTCATAGGCGCATGCGCCAAGCCCGAGGGCCGAAGCCCCCATAAGTAGATGAATTTTCATGAAGGTAACCTGATTGATGAACGATGTCTCACGCAGAGTCTGCGCAAGGCTCACACCCGGATTGGGCGCCGTTTCAGATCAGGAATCGAGGGGGCCGCAGAAACCCTGATGTTTCGACGGAATGCGTCTGACCGCTCAGGATCATATATTCTTTCGCCGCAATAGGATCCGGGAATACCAAGTCTGCGTCTGGAATGACGACAGATATGCATATTCCGTTACAACACTGATTTGATTGTTGCTCTGTTTCACCCATGTCGGAGGATATGTCATCCACGTCAACTGTCGCCGGGTGTTTCATGTGGTCGGCGTGGATATCGGTTCCCTGACCAGCTGTCGGTTTGCTGAGAAGGGAGCTGATCGATCCAGAATGCTGACCATCATGCATTCCCGAGGCCGCGTGTGCCGCAGAAGGTGGAGACAGAACCAATGCCAACGCAAAAGCGAAGCAAGTGAGGAATTTCACCCATACCGAAGTGGCGACACGCATTCTCATGGATAGTAACCTGGACGTTTTGACAAATTAGTCAACGCTTACAGCGCGGGAAGGTTTGGCACATTTTAGCGAGGCTGGCGAATTCTCGCTGCGAGCGCTCAAAACTGTTGCGCAATAGATACATAGCAACGTTCACCAGTCAGACAGAAGACGCGAAAATGGTAGTGAGTACTTCAGTAATGACTGGAAGTGCCGGGACTAACTCAGTCTTTGCGATCCGTAGCCCGCATCGTGAATCGCTGCCTTCAGAGCGCTTTCATCCAATGCGCTATCTACCTCGACGGAACGCGCAGTCAGGTCACAGGTGACAGTCGCGTGTGGGTCTATCGTCACAATGGCCTTCTCTATCGACGCGGTGCAATGTCCGCAGTTCATGTCCGGCACGCTGAACCTGATCATCACGATCTCCTTCTTACTGCTGCCATCTAGGTCGTTCCCCTATGGGAAGGTCAATGCCCGAAAAAATTCCTCGATGCATCTGTTGACCTTCCAGCGAATGGAACCCCTATCTCTCGGAGGACCAGGATCAGGAGTCACCCATGTCGGATTCGCATACCCTTCGACTTTCCCTGCAGAACATGTCCTGCGCCTCTTGCGTCGGGCGGGTGGAGCGTGGGCTTTCCGGCTTGCCGGGTGTCAGCGACGTTCACGTCAACCTTGCCAGCGAGACGGCCAAGGCGCAGATCGACGCGCAAGGGCGCATTTCGAACATCGTCGAAAAGCTGGAAGAGATTGGCTATCCGGCCCGTACGCAGAGCATTCGCCTGAACGTGGCCTCCATGTCTTGTGCGTCCTGCGTTGGGCGGGTGGACAAGGCGCTGGCGGCGGTGCCGGGCGTGCTGGACGTGAACGTCAATCTGGCATCGGAAACTGCGACGGTAACGTATCTCGAAGGCTCGGTTGCGGTTGCGGACCTGCTGAAGGCGGCGGGTGACGCAGGCTATCCCGCGACCTTGCCGCAGGACAGCGCGCCGGAAGACACGAGTGCCCGCAAGGATGAAGAGGCGCGGACGCTGGCTCGCAGGACCGCGCTGGCGGCGGCCCTCGCCCTGCCTGTGTTTCTGCTGGAAATGGGCGCGCACCTGATCCCCGGCATGCATGGTCTGATCGGCGACACGATCGGCCATCGGACAAGCTGGCTGATCCAGTTCGGTCTGACCACCGTGGTCCTGTTCTGGCCGGGGCGCAGCTTCTATACGCGCGGGTTTCCAGCCCTGCTCAAGCGTGCGCCGGACATGAACAGCCTTGTTGCGGTCGGCACCTCTGCCGCCTATCTCTATTCTCTGGTCGCTCTTTTCGCGCCCGCGCTGCTGCCCGAAGGGTCGCGCGCCGTCTATTTCGAGGCGGCGGCGGTGATCGTCGTTCTGATCCTGCTGGGCCGCTGGCTGGAGGCACGCGCCAAGGGCCGCACCGGCGCAGCGATCCAGAAGCTGCTGGGCCTTCAGGCCAAGACCGCCCGCGTGCTGGTGGACGGAGAGCCTGAGGACGTGGCCATCGAGCGCATCGCCGCGGGCGACATCCTGCTCGTGCGCCCCGGAGAGCGGATTGCCGTGGACGGCGAAGTGACCGAAGGCAGCGCCCGCGTCGACGAGAGCATGATCACCGGCGAGCCGGTGCCTGTGGCCAAGTCGGTGGGCGATCCCGTCACCGGCGGGACCGTCAACGGCACCGGTGCTGTCCAGTTCCGCGCGACGCGCGTGGGGGCGGATACGACGCTGGCGCAAATCATCCGTATGGTCGAAGAGGCGCAGGGGGCCAAGTTGCCCATCCAGGGTCTGGTGGATCGGATCACCCTGTGGTTCGTGCCCGCGGTCATGGCGCTGGCGCTGCTGACGGTGATCGTCTGGCTGCTGGTCGGGCCATCGCCCGCCCTGTCCTATGCGCTCGTCGCGGGTGTGTCCGTGCTGATCATCGCCTGCCCCTGCGCGATGGGGCTGGCCACGCCGACCTCAATCATGGTGGGCACCGGCCGTGCCGCCGAAATGGGTGTGCTGTTCCGCAAGGGTGACGCCCTGCAACAGCTTTCGACGGTCGATGTGGTCGCGCTGGACAAGACCGGCACGGTGACCGAAGGACGTCCCGAACTGACCGATCTGGTGCTAACAGAAGGATTTGAACGGGCCGAGGTGCTGGCTCTGGTCGCGGCGGTCGAGGCGCGGTCGGAACACCCCATCGCCGAGGCCATCCTGCGGGCGGCGGAGGCCGAGGGCGTTGCTCGGCACGACGCGCAGAAATTCACGTCCATCACCGGCCACGGTGTCCGGGCCGAGGTCGCGGGCCGCGAGGTGCTGGTGGGGGCCGACCGTCTGATGACCCGCGAAGGGCTGGACATCGGCGCGCTGGCGGACGCGGAACGCCGCCTGGCCGAACAGGGCCGTACCGCGCTTTACGCCGCTATCGACGGACGCGTTGCCGCCATGATCGCCGTAGCCGATCCGGTCAAGCCGTCCAGCGCCGCGGCCATCCGCGCCTTGCACGATCTCGGCCTGAAGGTCGCCATGATCACCGGCGACAAGCGCGAGACGGCAGAAGCCATCGCGCGGGAGACGGGCATCGACCACGTGATCGCGGGCGTGCTGCCGGACGGCAAGGTCGCGGCACTGGATGAACTGCGTGGCACGGGCCAGCATATCGCCTTCGTCGGCGACGGCATCAACGACGCGCCCGCGCTTGCCCATGCGGATGTGGGCATCGCCATCGGCACCGGCACTGACGTCGCCATCGAATCCGCCGACGTGGTGCTGATGTCGGGCGACCTGCGCGGCGTGGTCAACGCGCTGGAAATATCGCGGCGCACCATGCGCAACATCCGCCAGAACCTGTTCTGGGCCTTCGGCTACAATGTCGCGCTGATCCCGGTTGCGGCGGGGGCGCTTTACCCGGTGTCGGGCCTGCTGCTGTCGCCGGTGCTGGCGGCGGGGGCGATGGCGCTCAGCTCGGTCTTCGTACTGACGAACGCGCTGCGCCTGCGCCGTGTGCGCCCGGCGATGGACGAGGCGGCGAAGGCCGTGACCGACCCCCGCCTGTCCCCCGTTCCGGCTGAATGAAAACAAGGAGAAGACGATCATGAATATCGGAGACGTGGCCGACCTGTCCGGCCTTCCCGCGAAAACCATCCGCTACTACGAGGACATCGGGCTGGTCGAGCCGCTGCGCAGCGCGAACGGTTATCGCAGCTTTCGGCAGAGCGACGTCCACAAGTTGGCGTTTCTCGGGCGAGCGCGTGCGCTTGGCTTCACCATCGAGGACTGCCGGAGCCTGCTGAAACTCTATGCCGATACCGACCGCGCCAGCGCGGAGGTCAAGCAGATCGCCGAGGAACACCTCGACCGGATCGACCGGAAAATCGCAGAACTGACCGAGATGCGCGCGACGTTGTCGCACCTTGTCGATGCCTGCGCTGGCGATCACAGGCCTAATTGTCCGATTCTCGCAGATCTGGCGATGGAAGAGGATAAGACCCGGACCGCCAGGGCAGCGGATTAAGCGGGCTTAGATACGTCCCGCAGCGGGCAGCGCCACCCATAAGGTGCGACTGGCTGCAGCTATTTCGGAACATTCCAGCGCGGGAAAGTTGTTCCACCTTTAGACTTCACGATTTCGAGAGAGGACAACTTCATGTCATATGGCCGCTTTTTCGCGATGATCGCCACATCTACCGTCGTCATGTTCGGTCTGATGTATCTCAATACCTACCTCTGGACGCATGTGTTCTGGTCGGAAACGCGGGCCTACATGGCTCTCCTGATGGGTGCCACCATGGCGATCATCATGCTGGGCTTCATGCTGTCGATGTATTCCAGCAAGATGGCTAACGCCGCCATCTTCATCGGTGCCGTTGTGGTCTTTGCCGCCTCCCTTTGGCTGGTCCGCAGCCAGGTGACGGTGGGCGACACCAGCTACATGCGGGCAATGATCCCGCACCACTCGATCGCGATCATGACCTCCAGCCGCGCCGATATCTCGGACCCGCGCGTGCGCAAGCTGGCGGATGAGATCATCTATGCGCAGGACAAGGAAATCGCCGAGATGCGTTATCTGGTGAACGATATCGACGCCAACGGTGACAGTCCGGCACAGTCAGAAAGCGGACCGGCGCAGATCGTGAGCCTCGACGAGGCGCTATCAACCCCGGAAGTCGCCATTCTCGACCTCGAATTTCTTACTTCGGAGGACATTGCTCAGATGTTTCCCGGCGGCGCCGCGTGCACGTTCACCTACACCACCACAAGCAGGCCTGCGCTGGCGGTGGGCCGCATCGACGGTGGGAGTGTAGCTCTCGCCAAGATCAGCGGCGATCTGGTGCGGCTGGAGGCTGGCGACGCCGGAAGCACTTGGGGCACGGAGGGCATGACAGTGGCGTTGAGCGCGCCGAGCGGAACCGGCACATTGGACGCAAATAGTGGCGAAATGCAGGACGCCGATCTCGTTCTCGAACTTGGGTCCGGTCTGCGTGCAGGGTATCGCGGATATTACGGTTGCGGTGCCTGAACCAGAAACTGGAGGAAACACCATGCCGAAAGACGCATCGAAATCAGCCCAACTCTACCGGATGGTCATGCAGGATCATCTTTGCCCTTATGGTCTCAAGTCCAAAGACCTGCTCGAACGGGAAGGGTACGAGGTCGAGGATCATCACCTGACGACACGTGAGGAAACCGATGCCTTCATGGAAAAGCACGGGGTCGAGACCACGCCGCAGACCTGGATCGGCGACAAGCGGATTGGCGGCTACGACGATCTGCGGGTCCATTTCGGCCTCGACGCGCCGGAAAGCGAGCGCTCGGACACCTCCTATCAGCCGGTGATCGCGATCTTTGCCATCGCGTTTCTGATGGCGCTCGGCCTGTCGTGGTACAGCTTTGGAACCATCCTCAGCCTGCGTGCGCTGGAATGGTTCATCTCGATCTCGATGTGCTTGCTTGCAGTGCAGAAACTTCAGGACGTCGAAAGCTTTTCGACCATGTTCCTGAATTACGACCTGCTGGCGCGCCGCTGGGTGCGCTACGGCTATCTTTATCCCTTCGGAGAGGCCTTCGCCGGCATCCTTATGGTCGCCGGGGCGCTCACCTGGCTTTCGGCTCCCGTGGCCCTCTTCATCGGAACGGTCGGTGCAGTTTCGGTCTTCAAGGCGGTCTATATCGACAAGCGCGAGTTGAAATGCGCCTGCGTCGGGGGGGACAGCAACGTGCCACTAGGGTTCGTCTCGCTCACCGAGAACTTGATGATGATGATCATGGGTATCTGGATGCCGATCCGGGTCTACCTGATCGGCTGACGGCCCCGCGACCTCTATAGGGGCGCGGCGTGTACGACCTTTTTGAGTGGGGGAGATGATCCCCACTTATCAGCCATCACGCCAAGAGCTGGTTCGAGGTTCGTCAGCCGATCGTCGCGAGAAAGGGAAACGTCCCCAGCAGCCAATAGGCAAACCGTGACAGTTGCCCGGTCATGATGGCAACTCCCATGATGATCATGGCAACACCCGCGCCCTTGTAGAGCCAGCGACCGGCCTTGCCGATCTGCCTTACCCGCGCGGCGATGGCGTCGGTGAACAGCGCAGCCAGCAGGAAAGGCACCCCCAGACCAGCGGAATAGATCGACAGCAGCCAGATGCCGTCCGACATGCCGCCGGAGGTCGAACTGAGTGTCAGGATCGCGCCGAGGATCGGTCCGATGCAAGGTGTCCAGCCAAAGGCGAAGGCCAGTCCCAGCACGTAGGCCCCAAACGGGCGACCGCCGGGAATGTCGAGATTGAAACGGGTATCGCGCGAGAACGCATTGAGACGAAAGACACCCAGCATGACCAGTCCGAACAGAATGATGATCGCGCCGCCGAGATAGTTCAGCTCGGTGCGCCATGTCAGCAGCAGGGATCCGAGCGCGCTGGCCCCGGCCCCGAGGGCGACGAAGACCGTCGAAAAGCCCAAGACAAAGCAGGCACTCAACCCGAGCGCCCCGGCGCGCGCCCGCAAGCCGACCGACCGCGTCATGCGCAAATCCGGCTGCCCTGCGATGTACGAGACATAGCCCGGCACAAGCGGCAGGACGCAAGGCGACAGGAACGAAATGGCCCCCGCCAGAAAGGCCGCGAAGATGCCGATGCCGGAGATGTCCATCACGCGTCACGCTCGGTGCTGAAGGGCCACACGGCCCACCAGAACGCGACCAGCGGGACCACGATCCATTGCAACACAGGTGACAGGCCCGCATCGAGGACCGGAATGATTGGCATCAGGTCCGAATAGGCCCAGGCGGCGCGGATCACGATGTTGAGCCATTCGCTGAACAGCGTGTATCCGAGCCCGAACACCACCGTCAGGACGGTCACAGACCGCCGCGTCGAGGCGACCAGGGGCCAGCCCCAGCCCGACAGCATGAGGGCAAGCATCAGCGCGCTCATGGCGATCAGGATATCACCACCCGTGCAATGGACGGCTGCGAAGACAATCTCACCCCAGGTGCCCTCGTTCCATATCGTGTAGAGCGGCATATGCGCGAACTCCCAGATCAAGTTGGCCGGGATGATCACCGCAAAATACCGACGCAGAGCTGTCAGGGAAATTCCGTCTGTCGAGGACAGCCTGACGCCAGTCGCGACGACACTCATTGAAACACACCTGTCAGCCGGTCCCACCAGCTGGGCTCCCGGCGTCGATGCTGGACGTTGTTGGTCAACTCGCTGACATAGAGGATCAGGTTCACGTTCTTGAAGTCCATGCCATGGAATTTTGCAGCGAACCGCCCGCCGATGTCCACGACATGGGTGACCGCTCCGTGCATCATCATGTCGCTGTCGGCGGTCATCGTGAACTCCAGCCCATAGTCCCGCGCCAGAACGCGCGTTGCATTTTCAGTCTGATCGGGACGTTTGGTTAGAATAACCCAATTGCTTGGATCGAGCCCATGCCGGTCCGAGTAATCGCGCAACACGTCTGGCGTGTCGTTCACAGGATCGGTCGTGATCGAGATGAACTGCACAAGCTCCTTCATCGGCCCGTCGTTGATCGAAGCCTGGACCGCCGCGATCTTTTCCGCATGGAGCGGGCAGATATCCGGGCAGTTGGCATAGATGAAATGAAGGATGACCACCTTGTCGCTGAAATCCGACAGGCGCACGGGATTCCCCTCGGAATCCTGCAGCTCGAAACCCGGAGCCTGCGCTGCATCGATGGCTTGGAAGTAGGGCTCCATCTCGAACATGCGCGCATCCAGGTTTTCCCCCGGATGATTGGCGAAGGCCGGAGACGAAATCGTGGCCGCGAGTATCGCTAAAGCGGCGCGCCGTGTCAGTGCTGTCAATTCTTGTATCCTTACAATAAATGCCTGCCGATCCGTTGACCGACAGGCATTTGGGCAAATCTAGCCGTCAGACTTTTCCGACGGCATCATGCCGCCGTCCATATTCTCGGTCATGGACGCCATCATCTCGGTGCAGGCTTCCATCATGGGTTTCATTTCGGCCATCATCTTCATCATGCCCATCATGTCGCCGTCCATCATGCCGCCTTGCATGGCCCCCTCATTCTGCATCATTTCGCCCGTTTCCGGCGTGGTCTGTTCCTGGGCGCTGACGGCAAATGCACTTGCGGTAAGGGCCGTCGCAACGACGAAAGTTGTAAGTGTTTCTCTCATGGTTTTCTCCTTGGGTTGATCGTGTGGTTATCGAAAGAACTCAGTCGGGAGACGCCCCGTCCGGCGAGTTGGAGCATCCCTTTCCAGACCCGCCCTTCATGCACAGACCCAGGCCGCACATCGCGGCACAGGGGGCCAGCGAGACCAGAACAGGCGCGAGCCCGATCGCGGTGAGCCATCCCCAGTTCAGGGCCATGCCGCCCCCCATCACGGTTGCCGCACCGACGAACAGCAATCGTCTGCGCGTCAACCACCGGGGCCAATTTCCTGCGCTTTCGATGTTGGCGGCACCCGCAATGTTGGAAGGTGATATTTCGGTCATCCGGAAAGTCCTTTCGATGATTAAAAGCTAGTCATTCCAGTTACTGGAAGGTCAAGGGTGAGCAGTGGACTTTTGCTGGGATTCATTCAATAAAGCTTCGCAAAAAGGACACCATCTCGGGATCATCCCATTCGGCCGGGCCGACCAGTCGCCCGAGCTCCCGCCCCTGCGCGTCGATCAGGATCGTCGTCGGCAGGCCAACGGTGCGCAGCGCGGTCATCGAAAGCATGGTCTGGTCGACATACATATTGAGATTGGTGACACCGATCTCGTCGTAGAAACGCCGAACGATCTGTGATCCGGCCCGGTCGATGGAAAGGGCAACCACTTCGAAGTCGTCGCCGCCAAGTTCCGCCTGAAGCGCATCGAGCGTCGGCATCTCTTCGCGGCAGGGGACGCACCAGGTTGCCCAGACATTCACGAGGATCACTTTGCCGCGAAAATCTTCCATGTCTCCGCGGCTGCCGTCATCTTTCTCGTAGCGCACATTGGCGACAGGCTGCGGGGTGTCGTGAAGTGCAAACCCTTGCGGTGTCGCGAAAGCCGCGCCGACGGACAGTGCCCAGGCGATCAGCGCCGGTTTCAGATTTTTCATGGCGTTTTCTCCTTGGCGGATTGGGTTTTGTGGTCACGGACGATCGGCAGCAGCGTTTCCTGCAGGATTGCTCGTGTGATCGGACCAACATGGCGGTAGGCGATGGTGCCGTCGGGCGCGATGACGTAGGTTTCGGGCACGCCATAGACGCCCCATTCGATACCGGCGCGTCCGTTGATGTCGGCCCCGATGCGCGCGTAGGGATCACCCAACTCGTCGAGCCAGGCGCGCGCCTGATCGGGCGGGTCCTTGTAGTTGATTCCGTAGAGCGGCACCTCACCGGTTGCACTCAACTCCATGAACAACGGGTGTTCGGCACGGCAGGGCACACACCACGAGGCGAAGACGTTCACCAGTGACACGTGTCCGATCAGGTCCTGCGTCGAAAGACCTTCTTCTCGGCCGAGCACCGGGGGCAGCGCGAAGTCGGGCACGGGTTTGCCGAGAAGTGCCGACGGCAAGTCGTCGCCACCCCTGAAAAGCCCCCAACCGAACAGGACCATGAGGGCAAAAGCTATCAGCGGAACCAGCACGAACCCGGAGATACTGCGTCGCGACACAGGGTCGGCATTTCCCTCGACCTCTTCCGTCATGGCTGGGCCTGCTCATCGGCAAGGGATCGGCTTTCCTGCGACGCGCGGATCCGGTTGGGCCATGTGCTCTTGATGTAGTCAATGATCGCCGTGATCTCATCGTCTGTCAGCACATCCTCATATCCGGGCATGTCGCTTTCGTACCCGTTCCCGACAATCGCCGCCGGTCCGCGTTTCACGATGTCGAGCAATACGCGGTCGGGGTGATGCCAGGTATGGCCGGAGGCGTCGTGCGGCGGGGCAGGCAACCTGCCGTTCGGCAATCGTGTGCGCCAATCTGATTGCCCCTCCAGGTTTGCCCCATGGCAACTGGCACAATTCTCTTGATAAAGGCGCTCGCCCATGAGCACGTCGCTCTGCGCCGCTACGGGCAAAACCGTCGTGGCGAGCAGGACAGCCGAGAGCCTAATCGTGTTTTTCACTAAGTTTCAGCCTTCTTGTTACGAGCCACCTACAGAGGACGATTAGTGCCGCGAGCGACGACAGGACAAGCAGGACGCAAAGCGCCCAGACCAACCCCATCGACAACAGGCTATCGCCGCTGCTGGCACCCTCAATCCGCATTCTGGCACATTTCTATTTTCCGCTGTCCGAGCGGATGTATTTGACCAAGGCGATCGCCGCGAGCACCAGCACACCCACGATCAGCAACCAGACGAGGCCCATCGCAATCATCATGCCGCCGCCCATCATTCCACCGTCCATCATCATGCATTCCATCCTTTGTTTTCCCTTGAAACCGGTCTGGCACGGGTTCGCACCAGACCGCGCGATTGATCATTCGACCGCATATACGGTCGGGCTCACACCTTCCTCGATGGTGTAAATCTTGAAGGGCTCCTGTTTCGCGCCGCCCATACCCGGCGACCCCAATGGCATGCCGGGAAGAGACACACCGGCAATTTCCGGGCGCTCTTCCAGCAGCCTGTTGACGACATCAATCGGCACGTGGCCGCTGATGACGTAATCGTCCAAAAAGGCTGTATGGCAGCCTTGGAAGTCATCCGGGATGCCCGCTTCGCGGCTGATCTGCGCCAGATCGTGGGTCGGCTTCACCTCCACCGTGAAACCGTTCTCGCGCAGATAGTCCGCGTAACTCTCGCAACATCCGCATTGTGGGTTCTTGTAGAGCGTGACCTCCTGCGCCGCGGCAGGCGCGGCATTCAGGCTCATCGCAAGGACGGCGACGGCACCTGCCGTGCCGAGGCTGGCAAATCCAAGTATCTTCTTCATCGGTTCCTTCATTTTCATCGTCCTAAGTGTGTGAGTTTCAGGTTTTGGTCGTGCCGGGTTCGACACGGATGACGCCCATCATGCCCGCCGCCTGGTGTTCCAGAATGTGGCAATGGAACATCCAATCACCGGGATTGTCCGCGACGAAGGCGATCTCGACCCGTTCTTCGGGTGCCATCAGGACAGTGTCCTGCCATTCGCGATACCGAGTCGGTTGTCCGTTGCGGGCGATCACACGGAACGAATGCCCATGAAAATGGATCGGATGGTGCCAGACGGTGCGGTTATCCATCTCGAACACGTGCGACGTGCCCTGCGGCAGGACCAGCAACGGGTCTATCATGTGACCCGTCGCGGCTTCGCCGTTGATGAACCACATGTTGCCCTTGCGCATCTGTTCCATCATCGACCCCATGCCGCCGCCCATCATCATCTGCCCCATCATTCCGCCGTTGAAGACGATCTGATGCCGCGCGGCCGACGCCATGTCCGGTTCGGCCAACGGGTTGGGGGGCAGATCCATCGACCAATCCGGCACCGTGTCCCGCAACCTGTCCGGCCCGTAGGCGAGATCGACCAGACGGTATTCAAGTCCCTCGTAGAAGGCATCGATGACGGTTACGGCATCTCCGGGCTTGCCGGTCAAGTCGATGACCAAATCGACACGCATCGCCGGGCCGATCACCACGACCCCGCCGTCAGGGGCATGGGGCGTCACGGGTTGACCGTCCAGCGCGACCACGACCGGAGCAAGACCCCCGAAATCCAGCCCGAATATCCGCGCTTTCGCCGCGTTGACTAGCCGCAAGCGGATGCGTTCGCCGGATCGCACCGCGATGCGTTCGGGTATCTGACCGTTGATGGTCACGGAATTGCCGATACGACCGCCGTGCATGGCGTCGTGGCGGCTGCCGAAGTCACCCGCAATCTGTCCGTGCCGGGTCATGCGCCAGTCGTCCAGCATCCAAGTCAGGTCACGATCCACGCGGATCGGGTCCGCTTCCTCGACAATCAGCGGCCCGTAAAGGCCGCGTCCAACCTGTTCCGAACTGCGCTGGTGCGGATGGTACCAGAACGTGCCCGCATCCAGCGCATCGAACTCGTAGAGAAAATCGCCATCAACCGGGGTCGGATCCTGTGTAAGGAACGGCACTCCGTCCATCGCATTGGGCGTGCGGATGCCATGCCAGTGGATTGTGGTTCCTTCATCCAATCCATTCTGAGCCAGAACGCGGAGTAGGTCGCCCTGGCGTACTCGGATTTTAGGGCCGGGGACGGATCCATTATAGCTCCAGACATTAATCGGGCCGTATGGTGACGGGCGCAGGGCGGCCTGTCCGGATGCCGCGCGTAGGACGAATGGGTCCCCAGTTGGATCGTAAGCGCCTCGGCGATCCCCTCCTGCCGCTCTGAGGCTATCCGTGCGAGTCCTGTTGTCGAGATGAGGCATCGGACTGGACGGCAAAATGGACGGCTCTTTAGACGGCCCAACGGATGGCTACGCTGGCAGGATCGAGGTTTTCGAAGGGCGGTCGGGCCGGCGCATGCGGAGCGCGGCCGAACGGGCGCGGATCGCGGCGGAGAGCCTGGTTCCCGGAGCGAAGGTGACAGATGTCGCTCGGCGGCATGATGTGACCCGCTGGCAGGTCTACGATTGGCGCAAGAAGCTGATGGCCGGTGCGCTGGTTCTGCCTGCCGAAACGGCTGACGAACCGATGTTCGCGGCGCTTGTCGTTGAGCCAAAGCCGGCCCGGCCTGCACCCGGCCCGAAACGCTGCGGCGGTGCGACCAGGTCCAGCAGGATCGAGATGATGGTCGATGGCGTGACCCTGCATGTGCCGCCGGATGTCGATGAGGCGCAATTGACCCGGATGATCCGCGCGATCCGGGCGGCATCGCAATGATCTCGCCGGCTGGCGGGCTGCGCGTCTACGTTGCCACGCGCCCGACGGATTTCCGGAAGGGCATAGACGGCCTTGCGCTGCTGGTTCAGGAGACGATGGGCCTGGACCCGTTCAGCGGCGCAGCTTTTGTGTTCCGGGCCAAGCGTGCTGACCGCATCAAGATCCTGGTCTGGGATCAGACCGGCATCGTGCTGGTCCACAAGCGCCTGGAAGGCGCGAAGTTTGTCTGGCCCAAGGCGCAGGACGGCGTGATGAAGATGTCGCCTGCGCAGTTCTCGGCGCTGTTCGAAGGTCTCGATTGGCGGCTTGTCCGTCCCGAACGTGTGCGGCGACCGGAACTGGCCGGGTAGCTGCGGCAGAGTGACTCGGCGATGATTTGTCGGTGGTGGGGATCCCGCCCATGTGCTTGATCGCAGCCATGACCGACACCGCCCTGGCCGAAGAGAATGCGCTTCTGAAGGCCCGCCTCGCCGAGACCGAGGCGGCACTGGCAGATGCGGTCGAGGCCCAGAAACGGCTGGAAAGCATTGTCAGCGAGTTGCGGCGGGAGAAGTTCGGACGGAAATCCGAAAAGCTCGATCCGGAGCAGTTCAACCTGCCGCTCGAAGATGTCGAACTGGCGCAGGGCGTGCTGGACGCGGCGCAGGAGAAGGCGCGGCGCGCGCTGAAGGGGCAAGGTGCTGCCGAGAGCGGCGCGCCGAACCGCAACCGCGGGCATCTCCCGAAGCATCTGCCCCGGGTCGAACGGATCATCGAACCGGAGACCACGATGTGTCCGTGCGGTTGCGGTGAGATGGCCAGGATTGGCGAGGATGTCTCCGAGCGGCTGGACGTGGTGCCAGCCCAGCTCCGCGTGCTGGTTACCCGGCGCCCCAGATATGCCTGCCGGCGCTGCTCCGGCACCGTGGTCCAGGCGCATGCGCCGGAACATGTCGTGCCCGGCGGTCTGCCCACCGAAGCGCTGATTGCGCAGGTCATGGTCGCCAAGTTCGGCGACCACCTTCCATTCTACCGCCAGGCCGAAATCTATACCCGGCAGGGGATCACCCTGGACCGGGCCACGCTCGGCAACTGGGTCGGGCGCGCCTGCTTCCACCTGCGCCCGATCGCCGATCACCTGAAGGAGCGGCTGAAGGGCGCGGACCGGGTGTTCATGGATGAGACCCGGGCCCCGGTGCTGGATCCCGGACGACGAAAAACGAAAACCGGCTACTTCTGGGCCATTGTCGCCGATGACCGGGGTCACGGCGGTGCCGGCCCTCCCGTGGTGATGTTCCACTACGCGCCCGGCCGTGGCGCCGTGCATGCGCTTCGCTTCCTCGAGGGCTATCGCGGGCACTTCGTGCAATGCGACGGTTATGAAGCCTATGACAAGCTCACCAAGGTCGACCGGCCTGTGGGCCCATGGACCCTCGTCCATTGCTGGACCCATGCGCGTCGGCGGTTCGTGAAACGCCTGGAAAAGGACGGCTCACCGATTGCCGAGGAAGCCCTGCGCCAGATCGCCGAGCTCTATGCCATCGAGAAATCCGTGCGCGGGCTGGGTCCCGAAGCACGGCTTGCCGCCCGGCGCGAACTCTCCGCACCGATCATTGCCGCCTTCCGCCCTTGGCTCGAGGCGCAGCTGTCGCGCATCCCGCGTTCGTCAAAGCTGGCCGAGGACATCCGCTACACCCTGGCGCGCTGGCCCGGCCTGACGCGCTTCCTTAACGACGGCCGTCTGGAGCTGGACACCAACCCGGTCGAGAACCAGATCAGGAAAATTGCTCTGACTCGGAAAAACGCCCTCTTCGCCGGGCACGAGGTCGGCGCAGAGAACTGGGCATTGCTCGCCAGCCTGATCGCGAACTGCAAGATGTGCGACGTCGATCCGGTCAGCTACCTCTCCGACACGTTGCGCGCGTTGCTCGACGGTCATCCCAGAAGCCGCATCGACGATCTCATGCCCTGGAACTTCGCGGCCGCGTCAAGCCGCGCCGCGTAGGGGATCGCCGAGGCGCTTACGTTGGATCGGCCATCGCCATTTGTGCAGGTGACAGAGCGGATAGGGCTGTGAATGCGGCACCTGTGCGAAGCACGTGCCTTCGTGAAATCGGTCTGTGGAGGATCATCGCAACTGCCTTGATCTGAAAAGGTCGCACTCAGCCAGCTTCGGCCAAGGCAACAATCAGGCCTCGCAGCAGGCGAGGCCGGTTTCAGGTTCCGAGAGGCAGTTTGGGAGGGAATGGATCAAGCGACGGATTCGCGCCGAGTGGGATCAAAGGTTCGGCACCCCGGACGGCAGTACCAAACGGCATCGCGAGCCGCGCTGACGGCATCTTGGCAAGGAGGCCAGCCGTACCGCTGGAGCCGCAGGGAACAGGACACCCACCTTCACAGGCAGTACCGTCAGCAAATCCGGCGGGATAGCAACCATTGCAGAGGCCATCGGCGCTTTCGGCGGTTTCCATCTGCGCCATCGCCGTGTCCGACATATTGGCCGACGACACATCCGGCGCAGTCACGGCACCGAAGGTCAGCATGAGAATCAAAACAAGGCGAAAAACGCGGAACATGAACAATTCTTAGAACCTTCCAGTAAGGGGAGGTCAAGCGATATTCTGTAACTTGGACGTGATGCCCCTGTAGCCTCACGATCTTGAGGCGGATCTCATTTCACTCGAATCGCACATCGGCACACAGTACCCGGTTAACGTCGCTACGTAGTAGGGCCGGATCCGCCAGAAGCATTATTCCATATTCAATTCAGTTAGTCCTTTTCTTGCAGAATCGTTGGCTACCCGTCATGCGCCCACGCAATTGCGGACTCGGTATCGCTGGATTCGAACCACTGCATCTCGGAGCCCGTCAGTAGGTTGACCACCCGTGCGCCCCATTTCATCCATCTGCGTTCTCCGACAACCGCTATGCGACGGAAATCGTTCACGTGGGCGGTGTCGATCTTCAGATCTTCCAGGATCGCCGAAGGCTCTTCGTAGCCCTCGAAACTTGTAAGGTCGAGAACCAGACCCGGATTATCGGTTGTTCCAAGACGTTCATGAAGCAGCGCGTGCATTTTCTTGAAGTCTGCCTCTGTCAACTTGCCTTCGCAGACGAGCCCGATGACATCATCATGCTCGGTCAGCGTTTCCTTGAACATTGGTCTTCTCCTTTTCACTTGCGTTGCCGTGACCGTAGAGATCGGCGTACTGATGAGCGCGATCCTCATGCTCAAATTCGAGACTGGAATGGCTGATGCCGAACTCTTCCTTCAGCCGCTTCTTGATCGCGCTCTTGATCTCTTCGATCTTCGACCAGCCCTCGGCTGCCACGACGACATGGCAGTCGAGCGCAGCCTCGTGCTCTTGCATTTGCCAGAGATGGACGTAGTGGACGTCGGCGACGCCTTCGACTTTCCGCATCGCTTCGACGACGGCCTCGTTGTCGATGTCCGGCGGGCTCCCGAGCATCAGGGTTCGGATTGGGCCGCCTATTTCAGTGAAAGACAGATACAGGATGTAGATCGCGATGCCGATGGTGATGGCAGGATCGACCCAACGCATGTCGTAAAGGATGATCAGCGACCCACCGACGATAACCGCGACCGAAGCAAGCGCGTCCGACAGGTTATGCAGGAAAAGCGCGCGGATGTTCACGCTGCCCTTCTGCATCGAATAGGTCAGCATTGCGGTCAGCGTGTCGACCACAAGCGCAATTCCACCGAGAATGACGACGGTCCACCCCATGACTTCGGGTGGATCAATCATGCGCATGCCACCTTCGTAGATCAGATAGAAGCCGATCACGATGAGGGTGGTGTAGTTGATCAGGGCCGCCACGATCTCGACCCGGCCATAGCCGAAGGTCATGCGTTCATCGGCCGGGCGGCGCGCGATCTTGCGTGCGGCGAAGGCAATGACAAGCGAGGCCATATCGGAAAAGTTGTGCAGCGCATCGGCGATCAGTGCCAGACTACCCGAGAATATGCCCCCGACGATCTGCGCAACGGTAAGAAGCCCGTTCGCCCAGATGGCGATGGCAACCCGCCGGTCCCCAGAATTCGGATCGATAGGCGCGTGCCCGTGGTCATGTGGCATTGGCAGGCTCCGCGTGCGCGTGTGTCGCGCGTCGGTCAGTCTTCAGGCGGCCGCTGCGGAAACCACGTACGCGCGCATTCATCCAGTGGCGTATTATATGACGGTAAAGGGCGCCACGCAGCCATCCAAAGGATTGCTCATGGGACAAATAGAAGGCGTCCGGCGTATCGTACACGCCAAAATCTTGCACAATGCCGGTTTTCTGAATGTAGGTATCTTCTCCGTTCCAGGCGACGGGAGGCGCGCCAAGGCAATCCGTGCCCGCGCCATAACCGCAGAGACTTTCTGTGTTCGAGAATGACGTTTGCAGGACATCGAGGAAAGCGTCATCCAGGATGAAGCCTTCAAGGTTGATCCAGGCACCTTGAAATTCGATCTCGACCCATGAGTGGAGAATTTCCTGCGGAGCAAGCGGATACACCAGCTCAGGGACAACACCGCGCTGCAAGCCTTTGTGGATCGTGAAGCCATGCAACCGGCAACGAATGCCAACACCACGCAGCAGCGCCATCAAGAGCGTGCCTTTGGTATTGCACTGCCCGTAGCCGTCGGAAAGCACTTCGGATGCGGGGATGTCGTCAGCTCGATTGTATCCGAACGCGATTTCATTCCGAACGAAATCATAGGCAGCTCCGACCCGATCGTATTCGGATAAGCCGCGCCAGCTGCGGTTCTCAATTAGATGCGCAAGAGGCGCGGCATCAAAATCCAGTAGTTTGGTGGGTACAAGTAGGGGGTCGGTCATCTGCAACGGGTCGCTCCTCGAATCGTCTTGGAACAAGACTAATTGCTATAGTCACTGTAGCTTCAATCCTTTCTTTCAGAAAGAATCTCCCGCAATTATTTGCCCGTATGAACTGCTTTGTGGTGTTCGCCGTGTGCGTCGCGCAGAATGTCGATACCTCCCCAGGCCGCGATCCCGGCGACAATCACGCCGACGACGAGGTCCGGCCAGTTGGTTCCCAGCCAGGCGACGAGGCCGCCAGCCACGACGATTCCGAGGTTCGCGGCGAAATCGTTGTAACTGAAGGTGTTGGCCGCGCGGATGTTGACGTCCGGATCTTTGAGCTTAGCGAGCAGCCAGACGCAGACTGCGTTGATGGCCGCCGCAATCAGGGCCATGGCGATCATGATCGTCCCGAGCGGATCTGACCCGCCGATGTAGCGGCGCCACGCATCGTAGAGGATGCCTGCAGCGAACAGGATCAGCAGCCCACCGGAAACGTTCGCCGCCCCGCGTTTCCATTTGTCGGATCGGGACAAAGCGAAAAGGCTGATCGCGTAGACGAAGCTGTCGGAGAGGTTATCGAGCCCGTTGGCGATCAGAGCACTTGAATCGCCGAAGGCGCCTGTTGCGAAAAACGCCACGGCCAAACCGATATTGAGCGCCAGAACGATCCAAAGCGTCCGTCTCTCCATTGAATCTTGTCTAGCGGCCATTTTGTGGTTCCAGCTTGTGTTGTGCAACACATTAACTTCTGCGGCTGATCTGCGTTCCAGCCGGAATGTTGGCTGAATTCCTTCAGACCCCGATTTCCTCGTGCTCGGTCAAGCATTCCGAATGGTCCCGCAACACCTCAAGCACCTTGCAATCTCCCGTCCGCCCGCCGCTGCATTCGTGAACCATGCGTTTCAGTTCCGTGCGCAGCGCCTTCAGGCGCGCCATGCGCTGCTCCACCTGTTTGAGCTGGCGACGCGCGATGGCATCGGCCTCGTGGCAGGGCCGGTTGGGATGGTCGCTGAGGTCGAGCAGCTCGCGGATCGCATCGAGCGAGAAACCGAGTTGCCGCGAGTGGCGGATGAAGGACAGTCGATCGAGCTGTGCATTGTCGTAGCGCCTCTGTCCGCCTTCGGTCCTGCCAGGTTCGGGCATGAGTCCGATCTGTTCGTAGTACCGGATGGTCTGCACTTTTGTGCCAGTCTTCTTTGACAGAGTACCGATCGTGAGCATTTTCGCCTCCATGAAAAAGATACAGTTTGTGTAGGTTTTGCCGTCGAAATAAACAAGTGTCGGATTCACAGACGCGTGAGTTGAAGCTATACCATGATTTCGCGCTTGAACCTCTAGCGGCTAGAGGATGTATCCGCACATGCAATAAGAATCAAAAACAGGCGAACAGGATTGTCCCTTACATCGGCACAGAAGTTTCTTTGGGTTTTGGCAGGCGTTGCAGCGCTTGCCTTCCTATGGCTTTTGCTATGGTCCGATTATCGTGCCGATAGCGCCCGAACTGACGCCGAGCCGCCTTTTTTCGCTCAGTTCGAACTGACGGACCACCAGGGTATGGTTCGAACCGAGGAGGACTTTGCGGGGCGCTGGATGCTGGTTTTTTTCGGCTTTACCAACTGCCCCGACGTTTGCCCAACGACCCTATCTGAGGTCGCGGCGGTGATGAAGGGTCTGGGCGACGATGCCGCCAAGGTCCAGCCGATTTTCATAACAATCGACCCTGAACGAGACACGCCCGCAGCACTCGCCGAATACGTCCCGCTGTTCGATTCGGGCATCATCGGGCTGACGGGCACGCCGGAACAGATCGCCGCCACGTCCGAGACGTTTCCAATCTTCTTTGAGCGCGTCGAAGAGGCCGCAGCGCGGGATGGGTACACCATGGGCCACACGTCGCATCTGTTCCTCTTCGATCCCGACGCGGGCTTCGCCGACTCGTGGCCCTACGGCACCTCCGCCGAAGAGATCCTCGCCGATCTGGAAAAGAGGATCTGACCGAAATGAACCGTATGTCCGGAGAAACAGCCCTCGGGCTGGCGTGGATCATCGCGCTCGTCGCCTCGCTTGCCGTGCTTTTCATCGGCGAGGTGCTGGGGCAGACGCCCTGTGTGCTGTGCTGGTTCCAGCGCGCCTTCATGTTCCCCTTGGCCATTGTCCTCGGGCTCGGCCTTTGGTGGCGGGACGGCCGCGTGGGGCGCTACGGCATCGCATTGGCGCTTGGCGGCGGCGCAATCGCCCTCTGGCACATGGGGCTGTACGTCGGTCTTGTTCCCGAACGCATCCAGCCCTGCTCGGCCACCGGCCCCTCTTGCACCGATGACAACCAACTGGTCTTCGGCATCCCGATCCCGCTGATGGCGCTCGCCGCCTTCGCGCTGATCGGGGCCCTGTCGGCCCTTTCATTGAAGGATACACGAACATGAACCGACGCGGCCTGATCCTGTCCGTTCTCGCCCTCGGCGTCGCCGGTTTCGGCGGAGCCACCTGGTTTGCAACCCGCCCCGGGCCGGTGGCCGAAGCGGAGCCTGTTGCGCCGGAACTCGCGGACGCGATGATCCGCCCCTACTCGCCCATCCTCGGGCCTGCGGAAGCGCCCGTCACGATCGTCGAATTCTTCGATCCGGCCTGCGAGGCCTGTCGCGCCTTTCATCCCATCGTGAAGGACATCATGGCCGAGCATGGGGATGCTGTCCGCGTCGTGATCCGCTACACGCCCTTCCACGGCGCGGCATCCGAGGAAGCGATCCGCGTGCTCGAGGCGGCGCGCATGCAGGACGTTTACGTGCCGGTGCTTGAGGCCGTTCTGCGGGAACAGCCGAGATGGGCGTCGCACGGTGCCCCGGCGCCTGGCCTGATCCTTCAGATCGCCGCCACGGCCGGGCTCGATGCAGACGCCGCGCGCACGCAAATGCTGGCACCGGATGTCGTAGCAATTCTGAACCAGGATCGTGCCGACGTCGAGATCGTGGGAATTCGCCAGACGCCCACATTCTTCGTGAACGGCACGCCGCTCGATCCATTCGGAGAGGCAGAACTGCGTCGCCTAGTGGCCGCCGAAGTCGCTGCCGCGCAAAGCTGAATGGAAAGGGCAGGATCAGAACTATGAAAAAGTATATTTTGACCAGCACACTGGCGGCGCTTTTGACCCTTGGAGGGCTCTCGGTGCCCGCGCTGGCCGGACCCGAGGATGTGGTCGTCGAGAACGCGTGGTCCCGCGCCTCCATCGGGATGAACCGTCCCGGGGCCGCTTACATGACGATCCGCAACACTGGCGACGAGCCAGTGACGCTGATCGGCCTTACAACACCGCTCGCGATGATGCCCGAAATCCACGAGACGAAGACAAATGCCGAAGGTGTGAGTTCCATGACTCCGGCGGGGGAGATCGCGATCGCCCCGGGCGAGAGCGTCGCGCTCGAATCGGGGGGCCTGCACGCAATGCTGATGCGGCTACAAGAACCGATGACGGAAGGGGACACCTTTCCGCTGACCCTGCTTTTCGACGACGGAGGCGAGGTGACGGTCGAGGTGCCGATCCTCGGCATCGCCGCGCGGGGGCCAGATGACTGATGCGGCGACGGGCGATCCTGGGGTATGGTGCGCCTGGTGTCGGGGCGGTCGCCCTGATGCTCTTCGTCGGTTGGTGGCAGGTCGATGGCCCCGGTGGACCTGAGCCTATCGGGCAGCGGCCAGTGGCTCTGACCGCGATGGATTTCCGTCTGACGGATCATGAGGGCAACGCGGTCGGGCCGGAAACCCTGATCGGGCGACCGACGATGGCGTTCTTCGGCTTCACCTACTGTCCCGATGTCTGCCCGACCACGCTCTCGGACATTTCGGGATGGCTCGACGATCTGGGAGACGAAGCCGACGAGATGAACGTGGTTTTCATCACGGTCGATCCCGAGCGCGACACTGTCGAAACGATGGCCGAATATGTCGGCTACTTCCATCCGGCGATTCGCGGCTGGACGGGGCCGGAGGAGCAGATAGCGCGCGTCGCGGACGGCTTCCACGCCACCTACGAAAGGGTGCCGACGGAGAGCGGCGATTACACGATGAACCACAGCGCGAGCGTCTTCCTGTTCGCAGCCTCTGGGCGGTTCGTCACCATGATCGACTATCACGAACCCAGAGAATTCGCGGTGCCGAAAATTCGCCGCGCGCTGGAAGAAGAAACGGAGGGGGCGACATGAGGCTCAGAACTATGGCGGCTTGTGTCGCAATTGCGGGGATGGTTTCGGGAGCGGCTATCGCCCTCTCTGATTTCATGTCGAAAGAACCCGTGCCGCCGGAACTTGCCTCGGCAGGTAAATGGATGCCCCAAGGTCCTGAAGCTCCCCAAAACGTTGACATCCTCGTGACGCTGCCCGCGACGGCATGGGCAGAAGATGCACCCGACCTCGGCCCCCTGCCCCTTCTGCAGGTCGCGTTTTCCGACAGGCCCGTGCAGGCGATCGAGCCACCCCTGTCGACATGGTCGCGCGACATTGCACCTGGCGAGACGCTCGATTTCTTGCTGTCTGAAGCTGGTCTTGCGGCACCTGACAGAGCCGAAGTTGCCCTCGCGCTTGGCGCGGAATACGATCTGCGACGGCTGCGGCCGGGGCACTCGGTCACTGTTGCTTCGACCGTGGACGGCAGCCCCCGCACCGTCTCACTCGCCGTCGAGGACGGAGTGCGGATCGAGGTGGTTTTCGGCGAGCAGTTGTCTGCGCAGGTCGTGGCTCCGGATCCGGAGATCGTAACCCTTGCCGGCGAAGCCGTGATCGACAGCTCGATCTTCGCGGCACTCGACGAAGCCGGCATACCCGCCCGTTTTTCCGTGGACCTTGCGCAGATGCTGGGTGGGACCGTGGATTTCCGCCGCGAGATGGCCGGCGGCGAAACACTAAGGCTTCTCTGGCGCGAGGCGCGGGTCGGCGAGGACAGGATCGGACAGCCCGATCTCGCCTTCGCCGCACTGGAGATCGGCGGTTCGCTTTACGAGATCGTATGGCCAGACGACGGCAGCGGTCAGGCGACGATCTACGTCGATGGCGAGGTGCTGCGCGTCTTCGCACAGCCGGTCGAGGGTGCGCGCCTCAGCTCGGTGTTCGGACGCCGCACGCATCCGGTCTTTGGCAACGTCCGGATGCACTCCGGCGTCGATTTCGCAGCGGCACGTGGGACACCGGTTCAATCGACGGCACCGGGGCGGGTCAGTTTCATCGGCTGGCGAGGCGGCTATGGTCGAGTGGTCGAAATCGCCCACGGCTCCGACACCATGACGCGCTATGCGCATCTGAGCGCCGTGCCGGATGGCCTGGCACAAGGCCAACGCGTTGCGGCGGGAGATGTGATCGGCCGCGTCGGCGCGACTGGCACGGCGACAGGTCCGAACCTACACTACGAAGTCCTCGTGGATGGGCGCCCGACTGACCCCCTCTCTGACGACCGGCTCGCCGAAGCAGCCGAGAGCGAAGCAGATGATACCGCCGCGCTCTCGCGTCTGGCCGAGGCGCGCGCGCTTCTGAATCAAAACCTCGGCAGCGAGATTGCCGAAACGACAACCGAAAGGCTCTGACCCATGAAACGCATGACCCAAGCTCTGGCAATCACCCTCGCCCTGTTACCAGCGGCCCAGGTCCTCGCAGAGGCAACGGCGATCGAGGTCCGCAAGACGAACGGTTGCGGCTGTTGCCTGTCTTGGATGAACCATCTCGAAGAAAACGGGTTTGCGCCGACGGGCGAGAACATGTTCGGTGGGTCGCTGGTTCGCTTCAAGCTCGACAACGGCGTGCCGCAGCGCATGGTCTCCTGCCACACCGCGCTCATTGATGGCTACGTGATCGAAGGCCATGTCCCGGCCGCTGACATCCGCCGCATTCTCGAGGAGCGCCCGGACGCCGTCGGCCTCGCCGTTCCGGGGATGCCCTATGGCTCGCCCGGCATGGGGCCAGAAGACGACCGCGAGGCCTATGATGTCTTCCTCATCCGCAAGGACGGGTCGACGGAAGTCTTTTCGAGCTACGCCGAAGGATAATCTGGCCCGCCCATGGAAAATCTGTCTCCGATAATGCTCGGCTTTCTCGGAAGTCTCGCTGCCGGTTCGCTCACGGCAGTCGGAGCAGCTCCCGTGCTGTTTGGGCGCATCCCGTCCCGGGCCACGCGCGATCTGTCGCTCGGCTTCGCTGCCGGTGTCATGCTGTCAGCCTCGTTCTTTTCGCTGATCATCCCGGCATTGGATGCGGCAGAGCCAATGTTCGAGAACGGCGCGATGCCTGCGGCCATCGTCTGCGTCTCGATCCTTCTGGGCATGGGGGCTGTCGCCCTGATGAACGAAAAGCTGCCGCACGAGCACTTCAAGACAGGACGCGAAGGGCCCGAAGCGGCGTCTTTGCGGCGGGTCTGGCTGTTCATCATCGCGATCACGATCCACAACTTCCCCGAAGGCCTTGCGGTTGGGGTCGGCTTCGGATCCGGAGGTATGGAGGGCGGTCTGCCGCTTGCTGTCGGAATCGGGCTTCAGAATGCGCCCGAAGGATTGGCCGTCGCTGTATCTCTGCTGGGCGAGGGATATCCGAAGCTGCGCGCCTGGGGCATCGCGGCGCTGACGGGCATGGTCGAGCCGATTGGCGGCCTGCTCGGGGCCGGGATCATCACACTGTCGGAACCGCTGCTTCCATGGGGTCTGGCCTTTGCCGCGGGAGCGATGCTCTACGTCATCAGCCACGAAATCATCCCCGAAACCCATCGCAGCGGCCATCAGAACAGGGCGACGCTCGGTCTCGCAGTCGGGCTCGTTCTGATGCTGTTTCTCGATGTCTGGTTGGGATGAGGCAATGTCACTAAACAAGGTATCTCCGGTGATCGGCGTCTTCGCGGCGCTTGCTGCGTTCGCGATTGATCAGATCGCCAAAGCCATTGTTGTTGCGAATGCCGCCACTTTAAGCGCCGGGATTTCCGTGTTTCCGGGATTCAACCTCGTCTTTTATCGTAATGACGGCGTGACTTTCGGGATGCTGGGCGGCGCTCCGTGGTGGAGCCTCATCGCTCTCGCTCTTGCCATCTGTGTTTGGCTGGGGGTTATGCTGTTTCGCGCCGAAAATGCGGTCGAAACACTTGCCTATGGCGCGATCATTGGCGGAGCCTTGGGCAATGTTATCGATCGTGTGCGGTATCGGGCTGTAACAGACTTTCTCGATTTCTACATTGGCACAACACATTGGCCTGCCTTCAACATGGCCGATATACTTGTTGTAAGTGGCGTGGGGCTCTTGCTCGCCGCGCCATGGATCAGCGCGCGGCGTTCGATCAAGTCGTGAAACCGAAAATTCTGAACCGCATCGCTCTGCGCCACCGTTTGCTTTCGCGGATGACGCTTGGTTTCGCCGCCGGGGCGCTGACCGTTCTGACTTTCCCGCCTTTCTCGCTTCTCCTGCTCGTTCCCGTTGCCTATTCCGCGTTCTTTGTCGGTCTTTGCGATCTCTCTCTAGGGCGTGCTTTCCTCGTCGGCTGGGCGTTTGGTCTTGGCCAGTTCGGTTTCGGGATTTCGTGGATTGCAGAGAGTTTCTACGTCGAGGCCGAGCGGTTCGGGGCGATGGCGATCCCGGCTGTCGCGGGATTGTCCGCAGGTCTCGCAATTTTCCCAGCCATTGCCGCAGCGCTCTTCGCCGAAATCGCGCGGCGCGGAGCCCTGGGTAGTCTCCTCGCCTGCCTCCTGTTCACGACCTCCTGGACCGCGACCGAGTGGTTGCGTGGTCACGTTCTGACAGGGTTTCCCTGGAACCTCGCCGGCTACGCACTTGCCGACTACGCCGCCCTTCGCCAGACCGCCGCCTGGGTCGGAAGCTATGGGTTAAGCTTTCTCAGCGTGTTCGTCGCGGCACTTCCCGGCGCGGCTGTCATGACGTCCGGGCGGCAACGATTGACCGTTTCGCTCATGGCGCTGGCCGGCATCGCGACGATGTGGGCTGTCGGTACGCTTCGCCTCCAGTCGGATGCACAACAGCCACCCGGTGTCGACCTGCGCATCGTCCAGGGCAACATTCCACAAGAGGAGAAATGGGCGCCCGAGAACCGCGAGGCGACCTTCGCGCGCTATGTTGAGCTTTCAACCCAGCCCGGCGATTTCGACGTACTTCTTTGGCCGGAAACCGCCTTTCCGGGTTTCCTCGATGAGGATACGGAGGCGCGGGATCGCATTGCCGCAGCGCTACCAGACGGCAGCATGCTGCTCACCGGGGTGCCGGACCGTGTACCGAGCGAGGATGGCACCCGATATTTCAACACGGTCCAGGCTTTTGGCGAGACCGGCAGAATCCTGACCGGATACGCGAAACACCATCTCGTACCCTTCGGCGAATATGTGCCATTCCGTGGCTGGTTGCCCATCGAGCGACTCACGGCGGGTCTGGGCGATTTTACGCCCGGACCGGGCCCGCGAACGCTTGCGCTTCCGGGTGTGCCCCTGGTCGCCGTGGCGATCTGCTATGAGATCATCTTCCCAAGCCATGTGGTCGACGACCTGTTCAGGCCGGACTGGATTTTCAACGCGACAAACGACGCCTGGTTCGGCACCAGCATCGGACCCGAGCAGCATCTGGCTTCCGCACGGATGCGCGCCGTAGAGGAAGGCCTTCCTGTCATCCGAGCCGCGAATACGGGCATCTCCGCGGTCATCGACGCGAACGGTGACCTCGTCGCGCGGCTCGGCAACGGAGAAACCGGTGTAATAGATGCGGCTCTGCCCTCTGCTCATCCGTCAACGCTATATGCGCGCTTCGGCGACTGGGCGCTGCTGGCTCTCATCTTCACTACTTGGGCCGTGGGACTGGCTGCAGGTCTGGTCGGCACACACCGGTGCAACAAGAGAACACGAACGGAGAAAAAGTCATGCTGGTAATCGCGGGCATTGTCGCGGGTGCGATCTGGGGTGGATATCTGGCGCGACGCCGAAAAGGAAACCGGCTGGATATCCTCCAGTATGCGGCGAGTTCGGCGATCGCCTTCGGTCTTCTCACCTATTTCGTTTCGGTGGTCCTCTTGCGCATCTTTGCATGAGAAGGGTTTCGAAACGGCACCGACGTGAGACGTCTTTTCAACATATTACTGTACGGGTTCTTGGCGATCTGTATCACGGCATCGGTTGGTTCCGGGTTGGTCTATTTTCTGCTGAGCGCATCCGTTCCCGACTACAACGAGGACTTCTCGGTAGCAGGCTTAGGTGGACCGGTCGATATTCTGCGAGATGCCTCGGCAATCCCGCACATTACCGCGAGTTCCGCCGCGGATGTCTATTTCGCGATCGGCTTCGTTCATGCGCAAGACCGACTCGGTCAGCTGTTAAGGGCAAGGCGAATGGCCGAAGCTTCTTGGCCATCCGATGAGACATTGTCCGTTGCGCCAGCGGTCTCAGACGCGCTCGAATCCTATGCGGCCGGCGTCAATGCGTGGCTCGAGCTGGTGTCGGCGGGAGGGCGCGGCAGAGGCTCGCCGGAACTGTTGATCGCAGACGAACGGTCGATCGATGCCTGGACACCTGGCGATAGCCTGAGGATTGCCCGGTCTTTTCTGAATGGCCTGCGACCGGAAAGCGCACGGAAAGGAACGCCGAGCTTATCAAGTGCAATTATACCGTCGGATCGACCAAAAGTGCTCGAACTATTTGCGACTGATCCGCAGCAGCGCCTCGATGCATGGGCGATAGACGGTGACCGAACCGCTGCCGGGACACCAATTCTCGCCGCCGATATCAGCGGTTCCCTGTCGCTGCCCTCGGAATGGTATCTCGCCGATCTTCAGTTTTCGACAGGGCCGGCCATAGGGGCCACGATGCCGGGCGTACCTTTCGTTATTGTCGGTCGCAATACGCGCGTCGCCTGGGCCTTCCGGTCATTTCCCGTGCCAGACGAGGAGGCACCAAGGGGGCCGTCACCCGTGCAGGCGGCAGGTTTCCTGACGATGCTGGAGCTGTTCACGCGTTCGGCCGACGCGACCGATGCCATCGGAGTTGCCGCAGACATGTTGCCGAAAGGCATGGAGGCATTGGCCATTGACCGAGAGACCGTTGCCCGATGGCCAAAAGAGGAAGCCGTACGAGCGTTGTCATTTCGCGACATTCGACTGGCGGAGCTTGAAGCGCGGCAATCGATCTTCTCGACTGAAGGCGCCATCGGTGTTCAAAGGGACACCGTAAGTACCGTGGCGCGAACCCTGCTGCCCCTGATGGCGAAGGAGCTTTGGTTCGTGCAGTCCAGAGACAGCATCGAAGGCACCGATGCGAACGACCTTCGTCGTGAACTACTGGACAGGCTTGCGTCGTGGAATGGCGACATGGATCGCTATTCACCGGAACCTCTGCTGTTCTGGACTTGGCTCCGGGCTTTGCAGCAGCGCATTTTGAAAGACGAATTTCCGGCAGCGCAGCAACTCTGGACCCGTCCGAACCCGAACTTTCTTTATGCGGTACTCAGCGATCGTCGCGGTAGCGCAATCTGGTGCGACATCCGCCTATCCTCACCTCGCGAGACATGCGAGGAGCAGGTTCGCGTGGCCCTGGATGATGCCCTTGGCTGGCTGGTCGATCGATATGGGCGCGATCCCTCGACGTGGACCTGGGGGGAGGAGCATAGATTGGACATGCAGTGGTCGCCGATCAGTTCACGTGGGTTGCTGACCGACCTGCTGTCCCTTCAAGCGCCGATTTCAGGCGATCCGTTTACGCAATTCTTGACATCATTTGGTGTTGAAGAAGACCGTCCATTCCTTGTGAGTGCCGGAAGCAATTTTCAGGCGGTCATGTCGATATCGGAAGCAGCGGGATCATACTACATCACGCCCGCCGGACAGTCGGGACATCCGCTATCTCGATTCTACGACAATCTCTTTCCCTCGTGGATACAAGGCGAATACCTCGCCATGTCGACCGATCTGTCACTGGCCCGTGGCGGCGCTTCCGGGATCTCGCGGCTCACACCGGCTACCTCCGACAACCCTCGGATGAGCGAGGGCCAGAGCGAATGATCACAAACTTCTTCTTTCTTTACGACCCTTTCGGCTATGTGCTGTCACCGGTGTCGCTCATTGTTGTCGGTCTTACAGTATGGCTGTTTTTGCGTGGGCTCAAAATACACGCTCGCTGTCTCGGAAGGGTTTCTGGTTGGCGTCGAACCGCCTTCTTTGTCGGCCTCGCGGCCGTCCTCGTCGCGACGAATGGGCCGCTCGCGCCATTGGGGCACAGTCTGTTTTCGGTACATCAGGTCGAGCATCTTCTTCTGCGACTGGTAGGACCGCTTCTTATCGCGGTTTCTCAGCCCTGGCTTGGCCTTCAAGCCGGATTGAAAAGGGAATGGCGCCGACGCCTTGCCGCGATTGGGCGTGCGCGTATCCCGCGATTCTTGGCGTTTCCTGCATCTGCCACCTCCTTGTTGATTGGTGCGCTTTTCGTCTGGCAGATCCCGATGATCTACGCCCTTACACAACGTATTGCGGCGATGGAAGCGCTGGCACATCTGTCTATGGTGCTTGCTGGGCTTTGGTACTTTGCTATGCTGTTCGATCTGCGTGATCCGCCTGAAGGAGCGCGGCGCGGCGCTCGGCTGATGTCAGGGTTCGTGGTGATCGTTTCCAACATCTTTCTGGGCTCCCTGACAACGCTCAAGGAGGTGCCCCTCTATGGATCAGAAATCATCGCAGCGAGCGGTGGTCGACTTCGCGCCCTGGCTGACGAGACAATCGGTGGCTACGTAATCTGGGTCCCGTCGTCGATGGTTCTCATCGCGGCAATCATTCTGGTGCTGAACGGCTGGAACGCGGCGGAGGAACGGCGCTGGACGTCCCGCTACGACCTGATGCGCCAATCGAATGCGGCGGCGCTCGAGTTTCCGGAAACCGCGGAGGAACTGCGTCTGAAAGTAGAGAAGCCGAACCGGGACATGGGCCGTACGCTCGCCCTTGGCGCATTCTCCATGTTCATGGTTGTCATGATTACCGTCGTGACCATCGTCTATGCCCTCGGATAGATTGAATTCGACATGAGACCAGACGCATTCTTCTCCGCTAGGGCCAGCCTGTTTCGCCACTGCCACGGCTGGACACATATTGTAGTGTCCTTACGCGTACCGGGTGCTTGCGCTGGCCCCCGGCGGCGAGCGTCACTTTAGCCGTGATCGCCATCGAAGTGATCAACGTGGCCCTGTACCGACGATTTTCCTGATCTGACGGAAGATCATCTCCTCCCATCAGGCGTAGATGTCGATCGGTGTTCCGTCTTTCACCATTGCATAGATGTCCTCGATTTGCCGATCTGTGACCGCGATGCAGCCAGCTGTCCAGTCGCGGACATCCGTTGGGTCGATCCCTGGGCGTGGACCACCATGGATGAAGATGTCGCCGCCGGGGGAAAGGCCCTGCGCTTCAGCGAAGGCTATGTCGGCCTCATTCGGATAGGAGATGCCAACCGAAAGATGATACGTACTGTCGGGGTTGCGCTTATCGACTACGTAAGCGCCCTCAGGGGTCCGGCCGTCTCCCTCGAATTGCTTGTGACCCTCAGGAGCGAAACCCAGCCCGACCGGATAGGTTTGCAATACGCGATCGGCTCCGTCCAGAACAAGCAAACGCTGCCCCTTGTAAAGCCGAACACGGGTCACCTCGGGTCCGCCATAGCTGCGGAACTTGCTGGCACAGCCAGACAAAAACGCTGCCAACCCGCCCAACAGGACGGCGCGGCGGGGAAATCGGATGGTTTTCACTGCTCGATGCCTCTTTCGTGAGGTCTGATATGGACATTACGTTACCTTGCAAATGCTGCGTGATCAATGTCCGTGGGCAAGCGCGGCCTTTGCGATCTCTGGACCAACCTGCTCACCGCTGAATGCCTTGAGGGCCTACCGCAGCGCCTTAAGGGCGACCGGCAGGGAGGCCACGGCAAGCCTTAATCGAACAACTCGTGAAGCCAGGATTTGCGCCGATAGCCGTGCTTGCCGTCGCCGCCGCCGTGCTTTCCGCGCCGGTAGCCGCGATCATCGTCGTAGCCGCGCGGCTCAGGCACCCGCTGAGGCGCCACATCGGGTGCCGAACGCTCGATGATCTTGTCCAGTTCGCCCCGGTCGAGCCAGACACCCCGGCAATCGGGACAGAAGTCGATTTCGATCCCCTGGCGGTCGGTCATGCTCAAGGGCACCTCGCAAACCGGACACATCATCCTGCCCTTCACGCTCATGTCTCGTCTCGGCTCCTTTCCGGGTTCTCCCAGTTCAATGACCATGTGCCAGCGCCCCTTTGGCCAAGCCTTCGCCAACCTGTTCACCGCCGGACGGCGGCGCCTTGGCCTCTTGGCTGTTAAGCAGGCGCAGGGCGTTGGCCACCACCAGCAATGACACTCCTACGTCGGCTGCAATAGCGCCCCACATCGATGCCAGTCCGAACGCGGTAGCGACAACGAAAACGCCCTTGGTCGCCAAGGAAATACCGATGTTCTGATGGATAATCGACATTGTCCGGCGCGAATGACCGATCAGCCAAGGCACCTTGCCGAGGTCGTCGGTCATCAGGGCAATATCCGCCGTCTCGATTGCCGCGTCCGAACCAACAGCGCCCATCGCGATGGCGTAATGCGCGCGCGCCATGGCGGGGGCGTCGTTCACCCCGTCGCCGATCATGGCCACCATGTCATGCGTTTCGACCAGTTCTTCGATGGCTGTCACCTTGTCTTCGGGCAAAAGCTCGGCACGGACCTCGTCGATGCCGACCTCGGCTGCAACGGCGCGCGCTGTCCGCTCGTTGTCGCCCGTCAACATGACGATGGTCTTCACGCCTTGCGCGTGGAGCTGTGCCACGATGCCCTTGGCGTCGGGGCGGATACGGTCGCGCAATTCCAGGATGCCGGTCACGCCGGTGTCGTCGCCCACGGCAACAAGGGTGCTGCCAGCCCCTTCGATGCGGTCGCGCAGATCCTTCGGAATGGCGTCGCCGAAACCCTTCTCCTCGGCAAACCGGTCGGACCCTAGCCAGATCGACCGGCCGTCTGTGCGTCCTTCAAGTCCCCTACCGGGAACGGTTCGGGTGTCTTCCGCGGCGGACACATTGATGCCGTCGGCTTCTGCCCGCGCGAGAATGGCACGCGCCAAGGGATGCGAGGAACGTGCCTCCAGCCCAGCGGCGAGGGTCATCAGATCTTGCGCCGATGCTTTGCCCAGCGGATGCACCGCCGCCACCTCGGGCTCGCCCATGGTGATCGTGCCGGTCTTGTCCATGGCCAATGCAGTGGTCTTGCCCGGTGCCTCAACATATGCACCGCCCTTGATCAGCACCCCCGCCCGCGCAGAGGCGGTGAGTGCAGCGACGATGGAGACCGGTGTCGAGATGACCAGAGCACACGGGCAGGCGATCACCAGCAGCACGAGTGCATTGTAGAACCAATAATCCCAGGCCCCACCGAAAATGAGCGGCGGCAACAGGGCAATTGCGATGGCGAGAGCCATGACGATAGGCGTGTAGATGCGGGCAAATTTCGCCACCCACTGCTCCACCGGCGCGCGGCGGGCATGGGCGTCGCCGACCATGCGGATAATCTTGGCCAACACGGTGTCCGAGGCGGCCTTCGTGGCGCGCACCGTCAGTGTGCCTTCGCCGTTGATCGTACCGGCATAGACATCGTCGCCCCGTTCCTTTGGGACCAGCGCACTCTCTCCGGTGATTGGCGCCTGATCGACGGCCCCTGCCCCATCGACAACCTCACCATCCAATGGGATGCGGTCTCCGCCGCGCACGACGAAACGTGCGTTGATAGCAACCGCGGAAGCCGGTACGTCCGCTTCCGAACCGTCATCATAAAGAATTCTTGCCGTCGGCGGCGCCAGGTCCAGCAGAGCTGAAACCGCATTCCTCGCACGCCCGACGCTCCAGCTTTCGAGGAAAAGCGAGAGCGAGAAGAAGAACGCAACCGTCGCCGCCTCGAAAAATTCGCCGAGGCCAATTGCACCCGCGACTGCGACTACCATGAGCAGGTTCATGTCGGGCGACAGCCGCCGTGCGGACGACCATGCCTTGGGCGCCACGAGCCAAACACCGAACAGGATCGCAACCGCGAATAGCCCTGCCTCGACCAGTGGCATCGGCGCTTCGCCGTGCCCTGCGAAGAGGCCGAGTGCCCCCCCCATGCCGGTCTCGATGATGTGCCACAGAAATCCCGCGGCCCAGAAGCCGCCACTGAGCGCCGTAAACAGCCGCTGGCGTGCAAGATGGGCCGCCTGGTCGACCGACGCGTTTTCGGCATCCCAGGGCTTGGCGGTCATGCCGGTGCTTGCGACCAGCTCTGCAACTTCGCCGTCCGATACACTCTTGGCGCTGTCGAGAATAGTCATCCGTCCATTGATGATGTCGAACGCGAGATGCTCGGCCCCGCCGATCTTCGGGCCGACCACCTTGTTCAGGATTGCTACCTCCTCGGCGCAATCGAGGCCGGACACCTGAAAACTGCGCCCGCCCGCTGGCGCGGGCGTCGTCGGAACGATGTCGCCGCACGTTCCGGCGCTCCCGCAGCAGCTGCCGCCGCTTGTCTGGGCATCTTCGGCGTGATCGTGGTCGTGACGATGGGTGTCGGACGGCATGAATGGACCTCTGGATACGGGTGCTTTACCATGACATAGCCCCTACAGTAGCTAGAGCTTCAAGAGCAGAATACGGTGGTATTTCAGTTTGTTTTATTGCTAGAGGATGCGGCGACCGGCTCCATCACGCCTTGAGGCATGAACAGCCGCTGCAAAGAAAAACAGTCACGAAAGGAAGCTTGATGCGGGTTTTGATGCTGAAGCAAAAAATGATGGTTGCAGTGGTGCTGTCGCTTACGGCCGGATGCGCAGTCCAGCCGACTGGGCCAGGCGACGCGGCAGACCAGCGGGGCAACGTTCCCGAAGCCGTGATTGCAATGGCTGCCCCGGATCAGGATGTTGCAACCGCGCGCTTGGTGCCCGAGGACGGGTGCTACTGGTACGAACACAGCGGCCCCGTTGAAACGACCTTGCTGCCGCTGCGCACGGCGAACGGCAACCCTATCTGCGTCGCGCGGGAAGTGTGACGACGACCCGCACGTCACATCAATGCGCTGAGAGCTATTTACCTCATTCAACTTCTCGCGGTAACGCTGTCCTCAGCCGAATAAAGATGTGCTGTCGATCCGATCTCGACGTTCGGATAAAGCTCGTTGATGTGTGCCATAACCATCCGCACGCAACCCGAACTCGCACGACCGCCGATGCTTCTCGGATAGGGTGTGCCGTGTATCCGAAGATAGGTGTCGCGATCACCGACATAGAGATAGAGCGCCCGCGATCCCAAGGCGTTTTGAGGCCCGGGTTCCATTCCGTCGGCCCATCTTGCGTTTTCGGGATCCCGCTCGATCATATTCTGTGTCGGCGTCCAGTGCGGCCACCTGACCTTGCGCTTGATGTTATAAACACCTGGCTCGTAGAGGTTGCCCCGCGCGATCGCCACGCCGTAGCGCATCGCGGTTCCACCCTCCTCAATGTGGTAGAGATACCGCGCGACCGCATCGACATGGATGTCTCCCGGCACGAGGCCGTCCTTCGCGTCCACACGCTGAGGCAAGAAACGTGGGTGTAGTCCCCAAGGGTTTGACGTGGCCGGATCGAAGCCGGGCGGGCTGACTTGCGCGTCCCATTCAGCCTTCTGCGCCTCGGTGGGCCAGCTATCGGCAAACACAGGGTTGGCCACAGTCGCCGAAAAGAGCGCTGTTGTCGTTTGAATGAAGTGTCGTCTTGTCAGCATGTCGTACCCTTTCGGTTCCCACCGGCGATCAATGGCAAGAACGATATACATTCTCGTCGACTAGATAGGACTTCTAGTGGCTAGAGGTTCAAGGGCAAATTTTCGTGAACGCATGCACGCGACCCTGGTAGCACATGCTTGCCTTGCGGTCGGGTTAACGGCCAACCAGGTCAGGTCCGAATTAGCGTGGTAAAGCGGGAGTCGGGGGGCGGAATAGGACAGATTTGCCGAATTGGTCCCCCGGTGGATCGGCTTTGGTCGAAAGATACTATCCTGACACCCTGTCGATCTTCACCCGCCCGTGTCATTGGCCGAAACTTCGGCTTGGAACTCACGTTGTCGCTCAGGCCAGGTGCTCTTGATGTAGACGAGGATAGCCGCGATCTCTGCGTCTGTCAGATCCTCTCCGAAGGCCGGCATGTCGCTCTCGTATCCCGGCACGACGGCCCCGACCCCGCCTTTAGTGATCTGAAAAAGCATGCGGTCTGAATGGTGCCAGGTGTGGCCTGTGTCATCATGCGGCGGGGCCGGCATTCTTCCGGTGTCAAGACGACGACGCCAATCGGGCTGGCCTTCGAGGTTCGCACCATGGCAACTGGCGCAGTTGTCCGCATAAAGCCGTTGCCCTGCCGTGACCTCGGCTGCAAGCACGGGCTCTCCCAAAAACGTCAGTCCCTCGACACGCGGGTCCACCGGTTCCGATTGGGCCAGCACCACGAGGCCGGTGGCCGCGAGCGTGGACACTAGGGCAGCGAGGTGCACTGACCGCCTGACCGTACCCTTCGCCAGTCGGTTCTTTGGCCCCTTATTCATCGGCATAGATTGAGATTCCTTCCGGGCCAAAGGCGTAGGTCCTTAGCGTGCCTGACTTGACCGCAGCCATCCCGGGTGCATTCGCGGGCATTCCCGGCAAGGTGATACCCGTTATCGCCGGACGGGTTTCCAGCAGCCGCTCGATGATGTCGACGGGGACGAGACCGCTGACATAGTAGCCGTCGATCTCGGCCAAGTGGCAGCCGATGCCCTGGGCGGGCACACCGACTTCGACCGAGCGTTTGTCGAAGTCGCGGTCATCCACACGCGTTACGGTAAAGCCGTGTTCTTCGAGATAATCCCCATAGGCATCACAGCAGCCGCAGCCCGGATCGCGCCAGATGGTGATCTGCCTTTCGCTGCCCGCCAGACCGGGTGCCACATCGTCTGTCGCTTGCGCCCAGGCCGATGTGGTCAGGCCCACCATTCCGACAATGCCGCTGCCAATCAGACCAAGCGCGTTTCTTCTCTGCACCCTATTTTCCATCATCGTTCTCCAGTTTCGATCCAGGTTGCGCCGCCGTCACGGCTGATTTTCAAGATGCCGCCCAACAGGGCAGCGATGTAGGTCTCGTTTCTTGAATGAACCGCAACAGTGGTCGCAGCTTTGCTGGCCCGCTTTTGCCAGATGACTCCGCCGTCCTGCGATGCCCAGAGGCCCGAAGGCAGCGCGGCATACATCACTTCCGGCGCCGAGGGGGCGCTGGCCAGCGACAGGATCGGTTCACCGCCTGGCAATGGCGCTTCGGACGGTGGGGCTTCACCCGCAACCAATGAGTCCATCGCGTTGCCTGGCCGCACGTCCTGCCAGCGACAAAAGCAATCGGGCACCCGCGCAAGGCCAACCTCGGTGCCCGCATAGATCCAGATACCGCCCATGCCGGTCTCAAGCTCGACCGAAGCCAGAGCAAGAGGATCGCGCTCTGCGTCGTCGAGCCAAGGGCGGTCCATGGCGAGCGACCAGGTTGCACCGGCGTCCTCGCTCTTCCACAACCCGTCGCCGCGAACCGAGGCATAGATCATGTCCGGGTTCCGCGAGGCGATGGCAACGGCATTGATCTCTCCGTCAGGCAGCCCAGCGTCGCTGACGCGCCACGAAGCGCCCCCATCTTCGGAAATGCTGACACCGCCCTTGGCCAACCCTGCGACCACACGGCCGGGCCGGTCGCGATGGGTCGCCAGCGACAGCACGTTCCCCGGTGTTTCTGTCGCGGTCCAAGTCCGGCCGCCATTATCACTGACGAACAGCCCTCCTCTCGCCAGCAGGATGGTATCGCCATCAAAGGCAAGAGCCGCTGGATCACCATCGCTCGCCGCGAGTGCGAACCCCGGCAACATCGAAGCGACGCCGATACTGAGTGCCGCGGTGAGTACCTTGCGCCGGTTTGGCCGACATCCAATCTCAATCGACTTCAATCTGCATGCTCCTCTGCTCATGCGACGCGGATCACGCCCATCATCCCGGCCGCCTGGTGCTCGAGGATGTGGCAATGGAACATCCAGTCTCCGGGATTGTCGGCGACCAGGGCGATTTCCAGCTGCTCGCGCGGCGCGATCAGCACGGTATCTTGCCATTCGCGGAAATCGGTCGGCACCCCATCGCGGCTGATGACTCGAAAGGAGTGGCCGTGCAGGTGGATCGGATGGTCGAAGGCAGTGGCGTTCGTCATTTGGAGAATATGGCTCGCGTCGCGCTCCAATGTCAGGAAGGGGTCGAGCATGTGCCCTTCGGCGGCGACGCCATTGACGAACCACATGCCGCCGCCCACAACGCCACCCATCATTCCGCCCATCATGCTGCCTGACTGGCTCAGGCCCATCTGGCGCTCGACCATTGCTCCCATCATGCCCCCGGTGAACAGGATTTCGTGACGACGGGCCGCGTTCAGATCAGGTTCGACAAGCGGATTGGCTGGAAGGGCAATTTCCCATTCCGGCGGCGCGGCACGCAAGGGCGTGTCGTCAAAGACGACATCCAGCAGGTTGAATTCATTATCGCGATAGGCGCGGTCGACGATTGGAAGCGTGGTTCCCGGGTCGGCAGGGCAATCGAGCATTATGTCGGCACGCATCGCCGGGCCCAGAACCACGACACCGTCAGGCGCGGCGTGCGGGGTGATCGGCTGGCCGTCGAGCGCAATGATGCGCGCGGAAAGGTCGCCGAAGTCGAGCGCGAAGATGCGGGCGTTCGCGGCATTGATCAGCCGCAACCGGATACGTTCGCCTTGCCGCACCGCGAAGACATCGGGAACACGCCCATTTATCGTGACAGTATTGCCCAGACGGCCCGCATGGCTCATGTCCATGGCTGCGCCGAAGTCATCCGCGATCGATGCGTCCTGCGACAGCCGCCAATCGTCCAGCATCCAGGTGACATCGCGATCGACCCGCGGCGGGTTGGATTCGTCGATGATCAGCGGTCCGGCCAGCCCACGTCCGACCTGCTCGAAACTGCGCTGGTGCGGGTGATACCAGAACGTCCCGGCATCGATCGCGTCGAACTCGTAGGTGAAGGTTTCTCCGGGTGCGATCGGCTTCTGCGTCAGGTGTGGAACCCCGTCCATCGCGTTCGGCAGACGAAGTCCGTGCCAATGGACGGTGGTGTCCTCGTCCAGACCGTTTGTGACGGCGATGCGCAGCCGATCGCCTTGCCGAGCCCGCAACTCCGGGCCGGGAACCTGGCCATTGAAGCCCCAAACGGGGGTTGCGGGATAGGGTTCGGGGACCAACCTTGCCTGTCCCGGCGCGGGGCGCAGCGAGAAGCTGCGGATTTGCGGCTCGGCGCGCAGAGGCTTTCCGAAAGCCGTGGCGCCGATACCCGCCAAGGACGTTGCAAGAAAAGATCGGCGACTAAAACGGGAACTGATTTGGGAGGACATGGATGAACACTCTCTGATTTCACTTTACGCCGCCAAAGCAATTGCGCGGCGATGTTCATGGCCCCGCGCAAACGCCCATTTGAGGGCGTCCGGCACGGAGAAACACACGAAGCGCAATCAGGAGCCGTGTGTCAGATCAGAGGTAGAATCGAGGAGGTTGCTGGGCCGGGGGGCCGGATATTCCGTGCGGGACGTCCACGAGCTGGATTTCATGGGCTGCGGTGGCAGCGATCGGGCTGGTACCAGCCGGGATCGAAAGAAGAGCGGCCATTCCCGCGGCATTGCACACAAAATCACAGACGGAACCCAACTTACCGTCTTCCAAGCTGCCGCAGGCGTCGCAATCGTCCATCGCCATCATGCCGTCATCCGTGGAGACCATTGACGAGGCCATGGCAATTGAGCCAGCAGACTGCGCGACCGCGCCGATGGCAAAAGCCACCAGCGAGAGGATACAGATAAGGCGTGCCCAACGTCTCATGATCTTGATCTACTACCCGGGCGATCCGAATGAAAGCGGCACAATATCACGTTTCTTGGAACATCCGAAGGTTGGCTTGTTCAAGTCCTCGGCAAAACGACTTCTTTCAGCGGCAACCACCCGCCTATGACCGCTTGGAAAAGGCCGCGAACAGGGCAAGCGTCCGTTCGCTGACATGGTGCTCGATGCCTTCGGCATCGCGTTCCGCGGTCTCGGGATCGAGCCCGAGGCTCAGGAGAAACCGCAAGACGATCTCGTGGCGATGTCTGCATTCCTTGGCAAGCGCCCGACCTTCCTCAGTCAGGAAGACCGAGCGGTATTTCGCGCGAGTGATCAGGCCGTCCCGCGCCAGACGGCCAAGCGTCTTGGCGACTGTAGGCGCGGTCACGCCCATGCGTGTCGCAATATCGACCGGCCGGGCCTCGCCGTTCTCGTGGATGAGTTCGGCGATCAGTTCGACATAATCTTCCGCCACTTCGCTGCGCCGCGCTTCGCGCACACCGATGAAGGCCTCGGCGCGGGATTCGACCGCACGTGCCTCTGCCTCGTTTGAGTCAAGGTTATCATCATCCGTCATGCCGTCACCCTCGCACGATCGGGATTGACTCGTAAAGCCTAAGCGATGATTATTAGCCGAAGCTAACTTTTTGCGCCGGGACTTTGGCCTGCGTGTCAACTGAGGGGACATCGTCCATGCCTGTCGATACCAGCAAGCGAGGGCGCGATGTGTCGTCCGCCGTGGAGACATCTCGGCCCACAGCGCCACCTGCGATGGTCACGGAGCCAGTATCGGCGTCGCGACGCGCGTTGTTGGTCAGCGGTCTGGTGGCTGCCGGCGGAGCGGCCGTGGCCGCGAGCCGCGCGCAATCCCAGGCAACGCCCGACCCGATGGCGGGGCATGCGATGTCCGGCGGGGCGGTCGATCCGTATTCGGCCCATGACAGTGGCATGGCGCATGGCAACATGACGATGGTCGGCCAAGTCGACCACGCCCGGAACGGGTTCGACCCGACGGCCATGCTGACCGACTGGGAGACCGGTCGCACCGAAGTCCTGCCGGATGGGCGCACGTTGCGAACGTTCGAGGTGGACGCCATCGACGTGGAGATCGAGATCGCTCCCGGCGTTTTCTTTCCCGCCTGGACGTTCAACGGCCGCGTGCCAGGCCCCGCCCTGCGAGCGAAGGAGGGCGAACGACTGAGGATCGTCTTTCGCAACCTCGGGTCACACCCGCATTCCATGCATTTTCACGGCATTCACTCGGCGCGAATGGACGGCGTTCAAGGCGCCGGGCTGATCGATCCGGGCGAGGAGTTCGTCTATGAGTTCGATGCCAAGCCCTTCGGCTGTCATCTCTATCATTGCCACGCGCTGCCGCTGAAACGGCACATGCACAAGGGCATGTACGGCCTGTTCGTGGTCGATCCAGATCCGGCGCGCCACCCCGAATTTGCGGCCGTTGCGGCGTCGCGTGTGATGGGCAGCCCGGAGAACGCCGAGTGGCAGGAACTGGCAATGGTGATGAACGGCTTTGATACCAATTTCGACGGCGAGAACGAGGTCTATGCCGTCAATACGGTCGGCCAGGTTTACATGAACGAGCCGATCCGGATCGACAAGTCGCGCCCGGTGCGCATCTACCTCATGAACGCGACCGAGTTCGACCCGATCAACTCGTTCCACCTGCATGGGAATTTCTTCGACTACTACGACACTGGCACCCAGTTCACGCCGACCCTGCGCACAGTCGATGTGATAATGCAGTGCCAGGCGCAGCGCGGCATCCTTGAATTCAGCTTCGCCGACCACGAGGACGGGATGTACATGTTCCATGCGCACCAGGCCGAGCTCACCGAACTTGGCTGGATGGCCTTTTTCGACGTGCGGGAGGCCGGAGCATGACCGACCAAAGCCACCTCCGCCGCCCGCCGATGATCCGGCTGCTTCAGGTCCTCGTGCCGCTGGCCGCCATGCTGGGTGCCTTTGTCTGGATCGCCTCGCTCGATCCCTTGCGCGGCTTCAACAACGGCGCCCCCCCGGTCGAGGCGCTGACCGTCGAACGGACGATCCTCGATGGGTCGGGGATATCGCTCAGGGTGCGCGCCGGCGGATCGGATGCGATGGTGGTCGCGCAGGTTGCCGTGGATAATGCCTACTGGACCTTTACGCAGGAACCGGCGGGGCCGATTGCCCGCGGCGATGCGGTCTGGCTGCGCATTCCCTATCCGTGGGTCCTTGGCGAGGCCCATCATATCAATCTGCTGACGAACACAGGCGCGACCTTCGGGCACGAGATCGCGGTGGCAGTTTCGACGCCAAGTCCCACCTGGGGGCAACTTCGGCTCCAGGCGGTGATCGGGGCGATCGTCGGCCTTTTGCCGGTAGCGCTTGGCCTGATGTTCTATCCGGCCATGAAGGGCGTCGGGCAAAGGGGGATGAACTTTCTGCTGGCGCTGACGGTCGGGTTGCTGGCCTTCCTGCTGATCGACACCATATCCGAGGCACTGGAGCTATCGGCAGAAGCGGCCGCGATATTCCAAGGTTCTGCCATGGTCTGGCTGGCGGCGCTTACAAGCTTTCTTCTATTGATGGCTATCGGGCGCTGGCGCGGCAATCCGGAAGGCATCGCGCTTGCGTTCTACATTGCCCTCGGGATCGGGCTTCACAACTTCGGCGAAGGGCTGGCAATCGGCGGCGCATTCGCCGCCGGGTCGGCGGGGCTTGGAACTTTCCTCGTCCTAGGCTTTGCCTTGCACAATGTCACCGAGGGCATAGGCATCGCCGCCCCGATGCTTCGTGCCCGGCCAACGCTTTGGACGTTTGCCGCTCTGACCCTGCTCGCCGGTGGCCCGGCCATCCTCGGAATGTGGGCGGGCAGCCTTGCCTATGCGCCGCAATGGTCGGCACTGGCACTCGCCGTCGGAGCGGGTGCGATCCTGCAAGTCATGGTCGAGGTCAGCGCCTACCTTGTACGTCAAAACGCCGACAGGCAGGCGGCGCTGATGTCACCAGCCGTACTGGTCGGGTTTCTGGGCGGCATCGCCTTCATGTACGCGACGGCGGCATTGATCAAGATCTGAGCGGTGATCGGCTGTTTCGGCTTCATGGGGCGGTCGCCCAGCTCTATAAACTGACCCCGTCTGTCCACGGGGAGATCGCAATTTTCGTGCCCCAGTTTGTGCGCCCAAGAGACTTATTCTTTCGTGATTTCGAAATAAAGAATTTGAGGCTAGAGCGACTAGAGGATCCCACAGATAGGTGAAAACACCGCAAATCCATCTGACTACTATTTCTGAGCCGCACGTCGAAATCGACTGTCTCATATTTTTGGTCTGTCACGATTCTGGTCCTCCGTTGAACTATCAACAAATGTTACGCACCAAAACGAGTGCTTCTTTAGAGGTGTTTCATGGCATCGCCCGCCACATGCGGAAACGCACCTGTTCGGTCACCTCGCGGATTAGACCTTGCGCTGCCATCCAAGCAAGGTTGCGCTGGACGGCGGCGCGGCTGGCACCGGTCAGGGTCTCGGCCATTGGAGCGGAGACGACGGGCCATTCGGTCAGCACCGCGCGCAATGCAGGTGGTGTCTTGCCAGAGAGCGGTGCCATCATGTTGTCCGCCCGCGCTGACCATGCCTGGATATCGTCGAGGTGCCGCATCGCGGTCAGGCATGCTGTTTCCATTCCCTCGAGCCAACGCTGCAAGCGCTCGGCAGGTGGGCCACTGGCGCGCAGCCCCCCTGCCCCGCGCATAGCCAGAGGCGCAAAGATGGCCCCCCCATTCAAATTCGGGCCTTCGCTCGCGGCAATGCGTGCGGCGGTAACCGCCGCTTCCATCCGGTCGTCCTGTTGCCCGAGGCCCGCAAGGTTCCAGAGGTGAAACCCCATGCAGGCGCGTGTAATCGAATGCAGGTGGGCGGCTTGCGCCATCAGGTCAAGCCAACCGACCGCGCGATCCGCAAAGGGCTCGGCTTCATTGGCCATGTTTTCAGGGTCACGGCGATCGAGGAAAGCGGATAAGTCCACCTCTGGACCGGGACCGCCTGTCAGACGGCGCACCGCCCATCCGACACGCGCGAGCGCTGCGGTGTCGTCCTGCACCCCGGACAAGCGCATGGATATCCAAAGCGCCAGCCGATCCGGGCCAATTCGGTCACCCACAAACCAGCTGAGGTCTGCCGCCTCGATCAGGGCGAGCCTGAGCCGCCAGCCTTCCGGCCCACGGTGCAGACGGTCATCCAGCGCGCCAATCCGGCTAGCCACACGGGCAAGACGGGCGGCATTACCTGCCTCTGCCTTCCGCCAATCGTCGAGGACTGCGGTTTCAGGCAGCTCTGACCTCGGTCTGGGCGGCAGATAATCCGGCTCCACTTCTATTGGACCGGGCAGGAACCACAGGTCGTCCTCGGACGTCTCTTCAATCCCCTCTGCATCAACTAGAGGATCGTCCAATTTACTATACTGCGTAGGTACTTGAGGCTTCATATGTGCAAAATATGGCGCTTTTGCATTTTACCAAAGTGTTTTGTTAGGGTGCGCCTGCACACCCTATATAGCACGCGCGCGCGGTGGTCTGCGATATCTCTCTGATCGCGCTCAGCATATGAAAACCAAGGGGTTTTTGATTTGCAGCACCACAAAGAGCGCCCTTGCCTCTGTTTACAAACGGTCGATTGGTGACGTGATCCGCAACTGGAAAAAGCCAGAGAAAGGGAAGCCCGGGTGCCGGGCTTGATAGGATAGAGAGAGTCTCATCCGGGTCCGGCGTAACAAGGACCCTGACCATGGCCAAGACCTCAACCCGCCCGAAACCCGCCACCGTGAAGAAGACAGAAGCCGCCGCATCGGCAACGGCTGACGGAGCGACCGACATTCGTCTGATCCCGCTCGACCAGCTGGAGCCCAGCCCGCTCAACGTTCGCAAGGTGGCGCCGAGCGCCAGCGTCGAAGCCGAGCTTCTCGCAAGCATTCGCGAAACCGGCATCAAGCAGAACCTGGTGGTTCATGCGCTGTCTGAGACACGTTTTGCGGTTGATGCCGGCGGTCGCCGCCTCAAGGCGCTGAAGCAGCTCGCCGATGACGGCGTGATCCCAGTTGATCACCCCGTGCCCTGCCTCGTCGAGGACGAGCGCAACGCCATCCTCACATCTACCACGGAAAACCTCCAGCGCGCGGCGATGCACCCGGCCGACCAGTTCGAAGCTTTTGAGGCGATGATCGCCGAGGGGCGCAGCGAGGACGAGATCGCGCTGAAGTTCGGCGTCTCGGTCGACCTGGTGCGACGTCGTCTCAAACTCGCCCGTGTCGCGCCCGAGATCATCGAACAATTCCGTGCGGGCGATCTGACCCTCGAATGCGTGATGGCTTTCACGCTGACCGACGACCATGACCGCCAACTGGCAGTTTGGAACGCGGTGAAGGGCGGCTATCACATCCACCCACAGAGCATCAAACGCCAGCTGACTGAGACCGCGCATTCGGCGAACTCGGCCCTCGGGCGCTTTGTCGGCATCGAGGCGTATGAGGCGGCAGGCGGCGTTCTGCTGCGCGATCTCTTCGACGATCGTGCCAGCGCCCATATGGAAAACCCCGAGCTCCTGGAGCGCCTCGCCATCGAGAGGCTGCAGGCTGCGGCCAAGACTTTTGAGGGGATGTGGAAATGGGTCGAGGTTCACCTCTCGGTCGACTACGGCGCGTTTCGCAGTTTCGGGCGGGTCTATCCGCAGGATGTCGATCCCGATCCGGACTTGCTCGCCGAGGAGGAACGTCTCATCGCCCGCGAAGAGGAATTGGCGGCGCAGAACGACGGCGAGGATTGGTCTGAGGCGGAGACGGAGGAATACTACGCAATCGAGCCGCGTTTGCGCGAGATCGAAGCCCTGCAGCGCGAACGGCAACCGTACGCGGACGAAGATCGTGCCATCGCGGGCGTGGTTCTGACCATCGGTCATGACGGGGCGCTACGTGTCGAGAAAGGCCTCGTGCGACCAGAAGATATCCCCGCTGCGACCGAGCCGGGCGAGGATAGTGCTGAAGCGGGTGATGCCCCATCCCCTGCCCGCCCGCACGTGACGCCGCCAACCTCCTCGACGCCGGTGCCAACCTCCGATCCGGCGGCGACCTTGCGCAAGGCGGATGGGATTTCGGCGAGCCTCGCCGACGATCTGCGCGCGACGCGTCAGCACATCCTGCGGGCGCATCTGGCGGCGGATTTCGAGGTGGCGTTCGATGCGATGCTCTACGCGCTCTGCGAACAGGCTTTGGGGCGGTCCTACAACAACGAAGCGCTCGACATCTCGATCCGGCCTTTCCAGGCGCAAGACCGCGAGGTGCTGCATGCGGATACTGTCGCCCAGAAAATGCTCGAGGCACTGGAACAGGACCTCGCCACCGACTGGATGAAGCTCGAGAAACCAGAGGACTTCCGGGTGATGTCGGCGCTGCCTCTTGCCGATAAGCAGGCGCTTTTCGCCTGGGCGACGGGTCTGGCGGTAAAGCCGCAGCTCTCCTCCGACAATCGCCCCTCCCCAATCATCGAGGAGATTGGCGCGCGGCTTGATGTCGATGTGGCGGCCTGCTGGCGCCCGACCGCGCAAAACTACTGGGGTCGAGTCAACAAGGGCCATGCAGTCGCGACTGCGCTCAAGCTGATCAGCGAGGACTACGCCGAAGATCGCAATCGCGAGCGCAAGGGCGATATCGCGGCCGCGATGGAGCGGGCTTTCGCGGAAACCGCCGGCGAGACGGAAGGGTTCGGCGCGGCGACGGTTGCGAAGACGACGCGCTGGCTGCCCGACGGGATGGCGTTTGCCGGTGCGATGGACGCTGACGCCGACATGGGTGACGATGTGCCCGAGGCCGAAGAAGGCGACCAGCCCGCCTCAGATACTCAGATCGATGCCGAGAACGACGAACCGTCGTCCTTGCCAGCCTTCCTCAGTGGGGATGCTGCCTGACGAAGCGACCACCGACCTGAACCTGACATGATCTCTGGGCCGTCCTCACATCGAGGGCGGCCCTTTCCGGCTGGCGGGTTGACCACAGCCGATAACGGATCAGCTGGCCCGTCCCGGAGAATTCCTATGACCACCACACTCGACCTCGACCCCGTTCAGGAAGCCGCACTTATCGCTGCGCAGAATGACGCCTTTCGCCGTACCATCCTTGGCAATGCCCCAGTTGCCGATGCCCCGCAGGGCCAGTTCGTAATGACACGCGGCGTCGCGGCGCTTGGGCTCGATGTGCAGCTGGAACTCACCCGCCGCGTCGCCGCTTTCGACACCTTCATTGCCGACAGCGACCCCCATGGCTGGCACGAGATGGGTGTCATTGAGCTTGAGGACACGACGGTCTGGTTCAAACTCGACCTGTACGATGTCGACTACCAATACGGCTCCCCCGAGCCCTCTGACCTTGCGCAAACGCGTCGGGTCCTGACCCTGCTGCTGCCGTCGGAATACTGACGCCCCCCATCCCTAGTCACCGCCCCGGACCGCCCTTGCACAAAGGGCGGTCCTTTCAGGCTGGCGGGTTCCAAAGGGCGCGATACCCGCGTCCGGCCCGCCACAGGAGACCAGAGATGGCCAAGACACTCGACTACCAGATTACCCTCTATCCCGCGCATCGCGATGGCGCCTTCGTTGTCACTCAGTTCCAGATGATGGCGAGCTACCCCGAAAAGCGCATCCAGGCCGCGGGAATGGATGACCTGATCGACAAGGTGACGCAGTTCGCAATGGAGCACGGCGAGAGCTGCAGCGCTTCGGTGCGTTGTCTCGCCCCGCGCAAACCGCCGGGGTTCAAGCGCGCGACCGAGAACCTCTATTTCAACCTGGTAGATCGGACGGCTGAAGACCGCGGCGACGCTGCGGCCTGAAGCCCCGCAGGAAACTTCCTGGGCGACCCCGCGTAATGGTCGCCCTCCCATTTCCTCAATTCCAAAGGATCAAAGACATGACACAAGAGACTGATTTCTACGCGCAGATACTCGAATCCCAGAGGCGTGCTGCCGAACAGCGGGTAGAAACCCGCGCGACGCTTCTTTCCGAACTGCGCACCCTCGGCGTAACGAACATCGAGGTGCAATACGAAGGCTACGGCGATTCCGGCAATGTCGAGGATGTCGTGGTGACCCCTGACACGATCATCCTGACGGAAGACCTGCGGCGCCGGGCCGAAGATTTCGGCTGGGACTTCGCCTATGCCCTGTGCCCCGGGTTCGAGAACAACGAGGGCGGCTATGGTGAACTGACTTGGTCGCTTGAGACTGACAAGATCGATGTCAGTCATTCGAACCGTTACATCGAGACCAACACCACTGAACACGAGGGGCTCTGACATGGCACACCCCCTCCATCACGCTGAAAGCTCAGCCCGAAAGTTTGGCGGTGTGCCAAACGATTACCAGCATGTGCATGACTGGTTTGACTCATCCAAAGAGCACCTAGGTCTCTTTGTTCACAGAGCCCAAAAACATCATACCGTTGGGATCTATGATGCTGAACGCCACTTCGGTCGCAGCCTGACCAACAGCGCGGGCCGGGTTGTTCCCATCCGCTGGATCGGCGAGCAGCATGTGCGCGAAGACTGCCAAGGACGCATCCCGTCGCTGGCGGACTGGCTCGGGCGCATCCAGCCAGAGCCGTGGATGGCCAATGGCCGGATCGACAACGACCCGACACAGATTGTTGGCGATCCGCGCGCAGTTTGGGTCGCGGCGGTGGTCAATCACCAGACCATTCTCGGCTTCGAGGACTGGCTGCTGAAGGTTTCGGTTGAGCACATCCAAGATCGTCAGAACCGCGCTGCTGCCTGATCCACCGGACGGCAAACTCGCCGACCACCTGACCACGTCCAAATCGACCCGCCTGCGGCCTCAACCGGCTCGGCGGGTCGATTGCGTTTCAAGAAAGGATATCGAAATGCAAGACCCTGTCTACGAGGAGGCCTACCAAGGCCATACCATCAAGATCTACCATGACCCGGATACTGAGAGCCCGAGGGAGTGGTCCAACCTCGGGAAACTGATCTGCTGGCACCGGCGCTATCGGCTGGGCGACAGCCATCCCTTCGACAGCCCAGATGCGCTCCTGCGCGATCTCTCGGGCGTCACAGACCAGAGCGACCTCTCGATTGAGCAGCTGCGCGAGCGCGCCGAGCGCAAGGCGATCTTATTGCCCGTGTTTCTCTACGATCATTCCGGTCTCGCGATGAACACGATCGGGTTTCACTGCCCGTGGGATTCCAGCCAAGTCGGCTATGTCTACGTGACGCTCGACGCGGTCCGGGAAGAGTTCGGCGTGAAACGCGTCACCAAGGCGATGCGCGAAAAGGCCAAAAACATTCTGCGCGCTGAGATCGTCACCTTCGATGCCTACCTCGGCGGCCAGGTTTATGGCTATGTCGTCGAGCGTGACGGCGAGGAGGTCGATGCCTGCTGGGGGTTCTTCGGGCACTATGAGTTGGACTGCCTGTCCGAGGCACGAGCATTTGTAGATCACCTGACTTTGCGAGAGCTGCACAGACCTGCCGGCGCCGAACAGGGCGCAAGCCCACCCCCGAGTTGAAATGCCCGAAATACTCATATATCTTATTCATGCGTATTCTGGAGATGAGCATGGCAAGCACAAGCGTCACACTTGGCCCCCATTGGGACGAATTCATCGCCCTGATGCTTAAAGAGGGGCGTTACGGGTCAACCAGCGAGTTGATCCGCGCCTCTCTGCGCCTGATGGAGGAGCAGGAAGGTCAGCGGGCGCGGCTTCGCGTTGCGCTGATGGAGGGCAAACAATCCGGTGACGCCGGTCCGCTTGACATGGATGAGATCAAGCGCGAGGCGCGGAGCCGCTCTGGCGCTTCTGATGCGTGAAATCCATCACTCCCAGGCGGCAAAATCCGATCTCGTCGACATCTGGGTCGAGACAGATCGACAGTGGGGCGCGGCGCAGGCGGACCGCTATCTCGACGACATCGATCGTGCCCTGAAGGGGCTCATCGCCAACCCGCAAATGGGATCGGACTGCTCCGACCTCCAGCAGGGTGCGCGTAAACTGATCACGGGTCGGCACCTCGTGTTCTACGAGGTGGACCCGGACAGGATATTCGTGATCCGGGTCCTGCATCAGTCCATGGACGTGCCGAGGCATCTGCGGTCGTCCTGATAACGGGCAAATTTGCACCGGGGCTTTGCCATGAAAGAGCGAGAGACAGGGCGGGAGGGGTGACCCCTCCCGGGTGAGAGAGTGCGCGCGGGGCTTGGGGCCAACCCTCAACCCCGGAGATTGCCGATGAACGCTCACCCCCATTCCGTCCCGCTTGCGCCCGAGGCCGAGACCCCTGCCCGCTCGGAAGCCTCGCGCTTCGCCCAAAACCTTTTGCTGGCTGCGAAAACCCTCGTCCCCCAGTTCGAGGCGGGCAAGCCCATCGACGCCGCTGCCCTGCGCGCCGCGATGGAAGAAGCTTCCGGTGCCAGCGACACCAGTGGTGCCTGGGTCTGGAAGGACGTCTATGAGGCCGCAGAGGTCGCCCAGATCCTGATGCTCTCGCGCTACGGTGCGCTGATACAGCGGCAGGCGGCTACGCCGCACGCCTTTCTTTCCATGATCGAACGCCTCGCCGGTTTGGCGCCCTCTCACACGCGGCGCTCGGAAGACAGCATCCGTCTGCAACAGTTTTCGACCCCTCTGCCGCTCGCAGCCATCGTCGCGCAGGCGGCGGGGTTTCGGGCCGACGAACTCGTGCTCGAGCCCTCGGCCGGCACCGGCATGCTGGCGATCTTCGCCCGGATCGCAGGCGCTCGCCTGGCGCTGAACGAGCTCGCTGAGACCCGCCGCGCGTTGCTGGAGCAGCTTTTCTCCGACGCTGCAGTCTCGGAACACGATGCCGCCTCGATCGACGACCGTTTGGATCGGTCGATCACGCCCTCGGTCATCGTGATGAACCCACCGTTCTCGGCCGCTAGCCACGTCGAAGGCCGGTTCCGGCAGGCCACCAGCCAACATGTTCTGTCTTCCCTTGCTCGCCTCGCGCCCGGTGGGCGTCTCGTTGTCATCACCGGCGAGAGTTTCCGTCCCTCCACCAAGAGTTTCCAGCCTACGTTTCAGCGGATCAGGCAAAGCGCTGACGTGGTGTTTTCCGCAGCCATCGACGGCAAGGTCTTCGCGCGGCATGGCACCACGATCGACACGAGGCTGACGGTGATCGACAAGCGCGTGGCTGGTGCTGAAGAGACCGCACCGGCTGATATTGACGCCGCCTATCATCCGATCTGCGCGACCACGAGTGATCTTCTCTCCGTAGTACTCACCCATTGTCCCGCGCGCCGCAACCCCCTGCCCTGCCCCACTGGCGCGGCTCTTTCGGTGCCACCTCGCCCGACCCGCACCAACCTCCACGCCCTGCGCAACGCAGCACGCAAAGAAACCCGCGCCCTCGCCGAGGAACGCGCGAAGCACCCGTTCGACGACATCGACACGGCCCCGCTCGACTACCTGCCGAAAGCCTGGAGCGAACCCGAGGGCGCGCTGCAGGATACGGTCTACGAAGCCTATGACCTGCAATCGATCCGGATCGACGGCGCGGCCGCTCATCCGACCGCACTCGTGCAATCCGCGGCCATGGCCTCTGTCCCGCCGCCTGTCCCGACCTACCGCCCAATGCTGCCGAAGACCCTCGTCGCGGACGGTCTCCTCTCCGCGCCGCAGCTTGAAAGCGTCATCTATGCGGGCAATGCCCACGAGACGCATCTCAAGGGCTGGTTCAAGCGCGGCGAGATCGAAGGTCAGCTGATGGCAGCGTCTGAGGATGACGAAGGTGCCTTTCGCCTGCGCAAGGGCTGGTTCCTCGGCGATGGCACGGGCTGCGGCAAGGGCCGGCAGGTCGCGGGCATCATCCTCGACAATTGGCTGCAAGGACGACGCCGCGCGGTCTGGGTCTCGAAGAGCGACAAGCTCATCGAGGATGCGCGCCGCGACTGGATGGCGCTTGGGGGGCGTGAAAGCGATATCGTGCCGCTCTCGAAATTCCGCCAGGGGAGCGATATCCGTCTCCCAGAGGGCATCCTCTTCGTCACCTATGCCACCCTGCGTTCTGCTGAACGCGACGGGAAAGCCTCCCGCCTCGATCAGGTGACGTCCTGGCTTGGCGAGGGGTTCAACGGGGTCATCGCTTTCGACGAAAGCCACGCCATGGCGAATGCCGCCGGCGAAAAGTCCGACCGCGGCGACAAGAAGGCATCCCAACAAGGCCTTGCTGGCCTCGCGCTGCAAAATGCCGTTCCCGATGCCCGGGTGCTCTACGTCTCAGCGACCGGCGCGACGGTGGTCGGCAATCTCGCCTATGCCTCCCGTCTCGGGCTCTGGGGCACGGGTGATTTCCCTTTCGTGACGCGGGCCGAGTTCGTTGCCGCGATGGAGGCCGGGGGCATTGCTGCCATGGAGATGATCTCGCGCGATCTGAAGGCGCTCGGGCTCTATCTTGCGCGGTCCCTCTCCTATGCCGGGGTCGAATACGAAATGCTGGTGCATGAGCTGACGCCCGCACAGATCGCGATCTATGACAGCTATGCCGATGCCTACCAGATCATCCACACCAACTTGGAGGCCGCCCTTCAGGCCTCGGGTATTTCCTCCGAGACCGGTACGCTGAACCCCCAGGCGAAATCCGCTGCGCGCTCGGCCTTCGAGAGCAACAAGCAGCGTTTCTTCAATCATCTCATCACCGCCATGAAATGCCCTTCGCTCATCCATGCGATCGAAGCGGACCTGGCCGCGGGGCATTCGGCCGTGATTCAGGTGGTCTCGACCAGCGAGGCGGTGATGGAACGGCGCCTCGAAGAGATCCCGCCCTCGGAGTGGGACGACCTGCAGGTCGATTTTACGCCGCGCGAGAACATCATGGACTACCTCATGCACAGCTTCCCGACGCAGCTCTTCGAGCCCTACTCCGACGAGAACGGCGACCTACGCTCGCGTCCCGCCCTCGATGGTGATGGCAATCCGATTATCTGCCGTGAGGCGGAGCGGCGGCGGGATGAGCTTGTCGAGCATCTCGGTGCCCTTGCCCCGGTGCAGGGCGCGCTCGATCAGATCCTGTGGCATTTCGGGGGCGATGCGGTGGCCGAGGTCACGGGGCGCAAGCGGCGCATCGCGAGGACGCGTGAAGGGCGGCTCAAGGTCGAGAACCGAGCCGCCTCCTCCAACCTCGGCGAAACCCAGGCCTTCATGGATGACGCCAAGCGCATCCTGATCTTTTCTGACGCCGGTGGCACGGGGCGCAGCTACCACGCCGATCTTGGTGCAAAGAACCAGCGCCTCCGGGTGCATTACTTGCTTGAGCCTGGCTGGAAAGCCGACAATGCGATTCAGGGGCTGGGGCGTACCAACCGCACGAACCAAGCGCAGCCGCCGCTCTTTCGCCCCGTTGCCACAGACGTGAAGGGTGAGAAGCGGTTCCTCTCCACCATCGCCCGCCGCCTCGATACGCTCGGGGCCATCACCAAGGGGCAACGCGAGACGGGTGGGCAGAACATGTTCCGCGCCGAGGACAACCTCGAGAGCCCTTATGCACGAGCGGCGTTGCGGCAGTTCTTCTACAAGCTGCGCGCGGGCAAGATCGACGCCTGCTCCTACTCCAGGTTCCAGGAGATGACCGGGCTGACGCTCGATGAGGCGGATGGCACGATGAAGGAAACCCTGCCGCCGATCCAGCAGTTCCTGAACCGCTGCCTCGCGCTCCGCATCGACATGCAGGACGCGATCTTCGAGGCCTTCGGCGGGTTTCTTTCGGCGATAATTGAGGACGCGCGTCAGGCAGGCACCCTCGATGTCGGGCTAGAGACCCTGCGCGCCGAGAAGTTTGAGATCGTTGATCGCAAGGTCATCTTCGAGCATGAGGCGACGGGCGCGACGGCAACTGCGCTGACCGTGGAGCGTATCGATCGCAACGATCCGCTCACTCTGCCCCGCGTCAAAGCCATCTGCGCCGACACAAGAGGCGCGACGCTGTGCTGGAACAAGACCTCCAAACGCGCGGCCCTGATGGTGAAAGCGCCGGCCTTCATGGACGAGGATGGCGTGCCGATCTTGCGGGTGAAGCTCCTGCGGCCCATGGCGACCGAAATCCTCGCGCTGACCGAGTTCTCGAAGTCGCACTGGGAAGAGATCGATGATGCGATGTTCGAGCAGCTCTGGCAGGCCGAGGTCGACGCGGTGCCGGAGTTCACTACATCGAAGATCACGCTGATCTGCGGCCTCCTCCTGCCGATCTGGGACCGGCTGCCCGCCGACAACATGCGGATCTATCGTCTGCAGACCGAGGACGGGGAGCGCGCCATCGGCCGCTTGGTCAGCCAGGAACAGCTTCTCAATGTCTATGCGCGCCTTGGTCTCGACTGCCAGATTGAGATGACGCCGCAGGAGGTGTTCGGCGCGGTCATGGACGCGAAGACGACCCTCAGCCTGCTTGGGGGCTACCAGTTGCGTCGCTCTCTGGTCATGGGACAGCCGAGGCTCGAGCTGATCGGAGCGTCGGGCGCGGCACTGCCCGCATTGAAGGCCTTGGGCTGTTTCACCGAGGTGATCCAGTGGAAGACGCGGGTGTTCATCCCGGTGGATTGCACCGAGGTGCTGGCGCGGGTCCTTGCCGCGCATCCGGTTGGCGCAAGCGCAGCGGATGCAGCCGCATGAGCGCGCGGCGCAGCATCGCAGACCTCTCGGCTGATCTTGCAGACCGCGCCGAGAGTTTCTGCCGCCAGTATTTCCCCGAGGGGTCCAAGCAGGGCAACTATTGGCAGGTTGGCGACACTTCGGGCGCAAAGGGTCAGAGCCTCGCCATCCGGCTGCAAGCTCAGGGTGGGCGCAAAGCCGGATCTTGGACCGATTTCGCGACCGGTGAGTATGGCGATCTGATTGACCTGATGCATGAACGGCTTGGTTCGGTCACGCTCAAGGAAACGCTGAGGGAGGCCCGGTCCTTTCTCGGCGAGGCCCCCTGCCCTTCCTTACCTTGTGACACCCAAAGGGCTGAGTGCCCCGATGCTGCCTCTAGCAAACGCATTGCGCGGGCGCGGAAGCTCTTTGCCGCTGGCAAGCCGGTTCTCGGCACCTTGGCTGCCACCTATCTGCAGGGGCGCGGGATCACACGGCTGGGTCCGGCGCTGCGTTATCACCCGCGGGTTTTCCTGCGGCAGGGCGAGGACGACGCCGATCCGCCGCAAAGGGCCCCTGCCCTGCTCGCGAAGATCACCGACAATCGGGGCCAGATCACCGGCTGCGCACGCTTCTATCTCGACCCGTCCACCGGCGGTTTGGCCGAGATCGAGAGCCCGAAGCGGATCCTCGGACAGCTGCACGGCCATGCCATCCGCTTCTGGTCCGGCAAGGCGCGCAGCGATCTCATCGTCGGTGAAGGTCTCGAGAACACCCTCTCGGTCGGCACGGCTCTCTCCGAGTTTGACCTCGCCTCCTGTCTCACTGCCACCCATCTCGGCCTCTTCATCCCGCCGCCGGGGATCAAGCGTATCTGGATCGCGCGGGACAATGACGAAGCGGGACGAACCGCATCACTGAGACTGCGTAACCAACTGGAATCGCTTGGTATTGCCTGTGGTGGTCTCGTGCCAAACATGGGCGATTTCAACGACGATCTGCGGGCATTTGGCAAAGATGCGCTGCGCCGGTCGTTGCTTGAGGCCATGAAAGTACAAGGTCTGGAGATCGAGGACGGGTGAGCGCCAGCCCCATAAGTGACGTCCGACAGGGCAAAGGTTCCGCGGGTTCGATCTGAACCCGTTTGGAAAAGAGGAGCGATGGACCGGCGGGTCGGAGCAGAGTGCTCCTCGCCCGGACAGCAATGCGCCCCGCACCAGAAAATTCCCCTGAGCCTTCGGCTCATTCCTCGCGGGAGCAATTTTCCGGCCCTGGGCGCATTCTCCGCTGCGCTTCGATCCTGACGGATGCGGCCCGGTCGCCGCCGGTCCTGTTATCGCCCCATCCAAATCGGGTCAGATCAATCAGAGGAACCAGACAATGCCCCATCAGACAGACATCCCCGAGGAAACCGGCGTAACCTCCGCCATCCTCGACCACCTCGCACTTCATGGCGCAACACCAGGACCCGGCGAGACCGATCATCGCCCCCTGCCCCAGCCTGACGAGGTCGAGCTCGCCATGGCGACACTTTTCGACACCACTATCGGCCTCCTCACCGGCAGCCAGTTGGAAGACAATCTCGAAGAGATGCTCTGGTCCCTCACCTCGATCTTCCATCGCCGGCTTGCCCATATCCAGAAGCTTCTCGACGATAACGAATTCGAGGTCCGGGAAAGTTTGGCCATCCAGGACGGTTCCGAGGTCGCTTCGGTTGAACTGGAACGCCTCCAGTTGATCGGGCTTAAGCTCTGGGACCATCGCGACGCCTTCGAACAGATGCGCGATCTGGCCGTGGACCACTTCTCGGCCGCCACCGGGTCTCCTTGGCTGCCCCGCACCGGTTCCAAGGTCTCGCATCGCGGCCTGACTTCCGCCGTGGTGGACAGCCGGGCCTATCTCTCGGCCAAGCGCCGCAAAGAGACCGAGGTGCACTGCCCCGAAGGCACGCGGATCGCTTTCTCGGGCGGGGATTATCACGCCTACGATCTGATCTGGTCCGTCCTCGATGCCACCCATACGAAATATCCCGACATGGTGCTGCTGCACGGCGGTACGCCCAAAGGTGCCGAGATGATCGCGGCCCGCTGGGCAGATACCCGTGGCGTTACCCAAGTGGTCTTCAAGCCCGACTGGAAGAGCCACGGCAAGGCCGCCCCCTTCAAGCGCAACGACAAGATGCTCGAAACCATGCCACAGGGTCTGATTGCCACGCCCGGTTCGGGCATCACCGAGAACATCGTCGACAAGGCCCGCAAGCTCGGAATCCGCATCAAGAGGATCGGGGCTTAGGCCCCGGTTCACGCCCCGCGCAAGAGGTCCTGTACGACGGAAGGCTTCTTGGCGATCAATGCCAGCAGAACCTGTGCTGGGCCTGTCGGGTGCCGGCGCCCGTGTTCCCAGTTCAGGAGCGTACCTTTCGCGACGCCAATGCTCTTGGCGAACTCGGCCTGGGACAGGCCCGTCCGTTGCCGGACTTCGGCGACATCGACCTCCGCCACGGACACTTCATGCACTTTGGCGTCGGCCAAATCGCCATTCGCGAAGGCCAGAGCCTCTTCGAGGCCCTTGGATACAGATTTGAATGCACTCATTTTGCGTCGATGCTCCTTGGCCACGGCTGTTTTGCTGGGGCAGTAAGATACTTCGGCTTGAGCAACTAGCTATGGCCGCAGGTAAGATTAACCTTGCAAATCTTCCGTATCGTGGAGTAATTGCAAGGTATGTACAAACGCAAGACCCAACAATTCGTTCAGTCTTCCTTGGAGAGCCAAGCGGCTGTGGTCCTTCTCGGCCCCCGACAGGTCGGAAAGACAACACTTGCACTCGACATCGCATCAGAGCGCCCATCTGTCTATCTCGACCTTGAGCGTGAGGCGGACAGGCAAATCCTGACTGAACCAGATCTCTATCTGGACGAACAGGCGGGCAAACTCGTCATCCTCGACGAGGTGCAGCAGATGCCTGACCTCTTCAGAACCTTGCGCGGCCAGATCGATCAGCGTCGGCGGGCCGGGTTTCGGACGGGACAGTTCCTGCTATTGGGATCGGCTTCCAATATCCTCTTGCACCAAACGGCGGAATCCCTCGCCGGTCGTGTTCGATATGTTGAAATGCCCCCCTTGCAGCCTGACGAGGTGGGGGCCGATCAGTTGAACTTGCTCTGGCTGCGCGGCGGCTTTCCCGACAGCTTTCAGGCCGCGAGCGATCGGGCAAGTATGGACTGGCGTCTGGATTTCCTGCGCACCTATCTGGAGCGAGACATCCCTGCCCTCGGACCTCGGATTCCGGCAGCGACCTTGCGGCGGTTCTGGACGATGCTTGCGCATGTCCAGGGCGGCCTTCTGAACGCCGCGGCCCTTGCCGAGGGATTGGGCGTGTCCGGCCAGACCGTTGGGCGCTACCTCGATCTGCTCGTCGATCTCATGCTGGTGAGACGCCTGCAGCCCTGGCACGAGAATGTCGGCAAGCGTCTGGTGAAATCGCCAAAGGTCTATGTGAGAGACAGCGGCATCGTGCATGCGCTGTTGGGCATCGGCACGACAGAAGGCTTGCTCGGGCACCCGGTCGTCGGTGGCAGTTGGGAGGGGTTCTGTATCGAGGCGCTTCTTGCTGCCGCCCCTTTAGGCACCGAACCTTTCTTCTATCGCACTTCGGCCGGTGCTGAACTCGACTTGGTTTTGCGTTTGCCAAGCGGCGACATCTGGGCTGTTGAGATCAAACGGACGACTGCACCAAAGGTTTCGAGAGGATTTCACACAGGGGCCGAGGACATTGGAGCCAACCGAAAGCTCCTGGTCTATGCCGGTGAGCATGAGGTCCCCGTCGCGAAGGACATTCGAGCGTTACCACTGGCACATGCAATCGAGTTGTTGAGCGCGCTATGACCTCGTTTTTATCTCTGGCTCAGGACACTTCCATTGGTCTGAGGATAACAGCGACACGCGAAGAATCTCAGAGCCAGGTCTGGCCATTAGTCGGGCACCAGAGCGGATGAGTGTCTGGCAACTCGATGGTATCTGGACGCCTGCATCTCCGAATGCGAACGCAAACGCCCCTGTGATGCCACGGAAGGATGGGCGAATGCTCTGCCGTTGCCATCGATTTGTGATCTGACGGCTTTGGTCTTCGAAGAGTCTTGAAGTTTGGATGGACGAGAAGACAATCCCTACTCCTTGCGGCATCTCTCTCGTCTGTTCCCCTACTTTCCTTCATGGCCACCGCACTTCTCCCTTTGTCTGAGTTGCATGACATGCTGGTCGCAGCTGTCGTCCCGTCCACAAAGGTTGTCGCCGATCTTTTTCCCCTGACCCTGCGGGTCATTCCGCGCGGACCAAAAAGACCGGCGCCTGCCCCTCTCCGCTGCGCTCCGCCTTCGGTGTGGCCGGGCCTTGGCCAGCTGCAAGGTGACCATCATTGCAACGCAAACAAGGAGAAGAGCAATGACCACGAACTGCATCAAATTCACCAGCGCCGACATCGAAACCGCCAAGGGCGTCGGCTCCATCTCGACCCTGACCTTCGACCTCGACATCACGGTCGAACCCGTCGCGAGCTCGAACCCGATGGCCCCCACGCACCGCGTCCTCGGCCGCTCCCCGCGCGGCAAGTTGGTCGAGTGCGGCGGCATCTGGAAGAAGCAGAACAAGGAGACCGGCGCTGACTACTACACGCTGACCATCCGCGACCACGGCTTCAACGCCAACCTCGGCAAGGCCGCGAACCAGGACGATCTGTCCCTGCAGGCCGTCATCCCCTGGGGTCCCAAAGACGCCGCGTGACGGCTAAGGCCGGTCGGTTCTCCACCGACCGGCCCATCAAGACTCCAATCTTGAACGCGTTCAAGATTGGAGTTTTAGGGGTGGTGGAGCTTCTAAATAAGCGCCTGAAACTCATAGGCGCGTGGTATCTTTATTTTTCCTCCAAAACCGTGCTACCATAGAAGCAGAATCGAGTCGAACTCGGACCCAACCGAAGTCAGGGCTTAGGAATGAGCGGTAGTCTAGAACAGTTTTTGACGGACCTGTCACGTGGGCTTGAGCGCACGATGGTGGCAGTGAACAAGGAACTCACCTTGCGTCAGCGCATCAAGCGCACGTGGTCAATGCGCCAGTGCGCAAGGTTTATGAACGTCAGTATTCAGTATCTAACCAAGTTCGCCAATTCGAGCGACGACTTTCCCGCGGGCGAATATGTTGGAAGAGAGCGTGTTTTCACGCTTTCCGAATTGATGCACATGCGGGCCCTTCTGGCGGCCTCGGCAAAGCGGCCCTACGACTACCTAGCCTGGCGCAAACCCGACGCCCCCTTACCCGTCATCTCGTTTGCCAGCCAGAAAGGGGGCACGGCTAAGAGCCTGAGCGCCGCGCATTTTGCGCAGTATCTCAGCTTGCATTACGGCATGCGCGTTGGTGTCATGGATGCAGACCCGCAAAGCACGATAACGCTCTACTTTGTCGGGGGTGAAGGTCTTCCCCAGATGCCCGACGAAAACACCGCCTCCATGGTGGACTTTGCCGGCCTCTTCCAGTCGGAAGATGCGCCATACACTGATCACGATGCGCAGACGCTCGACAGCTTCTTTCTAAAGACCTCCTGGCCGGGGCTGCGTCTGCTGCCGGCACATGGCGAAACGTCTGAGGGAGAGATCCAGATTGCGCGCCTTGTGCGAGAGGCCCCCGCCGGAAAGAGCTTCTATCGCTACCTGCGCGATGCCCTTGATCGCTGGAAAGCGGGCCACCCGCCAAAAACGCTGCCCAACGAATTGGTAGTCGAGGGCAAGGTCGATCAGCAGCGACTGAACGCTGCGCTGACCGAGACCCTCGATGTCATCATCATCGACTATCAGCCTGCGTTGACACTTTTCCAGCTGAATAACGTGATTGCGTCGACTTCGCTGGTCATCCCGCAAACCATGAAGGGGTTTGACATCGCAACGCTGTCGACCTTTGTGACCGGCCTGCTGGGGATGCTTCAGCATATTCTGGCCCATGAACGGATCGAAATAGGAACTGGTGCCAACATGCTGTTGCCGACGATCGTCCAACGATCCAATGCGCAGGATCTAAACCACATCGGAAACCTGCTGGAACACTGCCCCACGGAAATTCTGCCGGTGTTTTATCTGCGTTCCGACGCAATCTCGAATGCGTCGGACGTCTATCAATCCGTATACGAATATGAGCCGGACACGCCGGGAAAACGCAAGGGGATCAACCGGTTCATCACGAATGCCGATGCGGTTAACGACGCCATAGTATCGCGACTCTGGCCGGGCTTCGAACGCGGTTATGCCAATACATGGATGGACGAGTTCTATGAAGATGACGGCGAGGGTGAAGCATGAAACGCAGTATTCCAAGGTCGCTGGTCAGCAAGGCTACTAGTCCCGACACATCCAAGGAGCGCACGCCCGGTCCCGAAGGCCGGGCAGAAACGGGCGACGCTGTTTCTACTCCTTTCAAGGGGGCCGGCAGTGCTTGGAAATCAGGGGCGCTTGCGCAATCGCAAGCCGCTGTGGAGCGAAGCAGAGCTGAGCTTTGTTCGGATATCTTAAACGGCCGCCACGAAATAAGCCTGTCGCCAGACCAGATATCAGATCCGATGGGGACAGACCGCCGTCAAGACTGGATGTCCCAGGAAGCATTCAGGTCTCTGGTAAACAGCATTGCCTCGAACGGGCAGGACACACCCATTCTGGTGTGGCCCGAGGATCCGGATTGGGAGCCGGATCCGTTGGAGCCGTCGAACGTCACTGGTGTTCCATTTGTCATGCTTACAGGACGCCGCCGACTGGCGGCCGCGTCGGAGTTGGGTTTACCTCTTCGTGCAATCCTCGCTTCGCCGGAAGCGCGAAACGCCGAGAACAGCAAGTTTGAGATGTTGTTTCTGCGGTTCCGCGAGAATGAGGAGCGCGAGAATCTTAGCCCATTTGAGCGTTTGGTTTCGATTGGTGAAATGTATGAAACGTTGGCTTCTGGGGCAGACAAGCTGACAGCTGTGGCCTTCGCAAAGAAAATTGGCGTGCATGAGAGCCTAGTCTCACGAGCGAGGTCTGTTTTCGCTGCGCAGGATCAGATCTTGAACGCGTTCAAGAATGTCTACGACATGAGCTTTCGTGATTTGCAGGGAGCCTTAGCGAGCTTGGAGAGGGTGAACAAACCCAAGCTCAAACCGAAGGCAAAGCCCAGAAAGCTCACGGTCAAACGCAAGGTGGGCAACCGAAATCTTTCGGCGACTTCAGTCGATGGAAACCTATCCATCAAGGTTGCAGGTGTGCCGATAGACCAAGAGCGTCTCGAGAAGCTCGGAGATTTAGTCGCCGACTACTTGAGCGCCGAAGGTTCGGGGAAGGAAACCGACTGACGACAATGTCAGCGACATATCCTCCAGAACGACGAGGCAAGGAGCAAAAAGGAACGACAATCGAAATAAAGGCAAAAGAAAAGCCCCCAAGCGGTGTGGCCTGAGAGCTGATCTTAATGGTTTGGTCACCTTCAAGATAAGTCTCGCAGGATTCACTGTCAACGACGAACGCTCCTGAGCGAACGGCTTTCTTTTGCCTCCACATAAACGGAGGTGAGATACAGGCATGAAACATACAGGTTGGCGCAAGCCGACACCGGGTCTTGGGGTTGCTGAGCAACTTGCCCAAGCCGGTGAACGGGTAGCAGTACCCAAAACACGGGCATTCGTGGCACTTAAGCGCGTGGGGGCACATATCGGCTTGAAGGCCGGAGACATGTTGCTCCTCGACACGCTCGGGGCCTTTACCCAGGCCCAGGACTGGGAGGAGGGGCAGCGTCCGATCGTCTGGGCGTCGAACGCCTATCTGATGGAGCAAACGGGTTTTTCGCTGTCTGCCCTCAAGCGCCACGCGCGGCGCCTTGCTGAGATCGGCGTGATCTCCTTCCAGGATAGCCCCAATGGCAAGCGGTGGGGCCGCAGAGACGTCGATGGCCGCATCGTCGAGGCCTATGGCTTCGATCTGTCGCCGCTCTCAGCCCGTGTCGAGGAGTTCGAGGAGCTTCATGCTGAGTTGCAGGCTGAACGCGAGCTCTGCCTACGCCTGAAGCGCCAGATCACTGTGGCGCGCCGGATGATCCGAGCCCGGATCGAGGCAGCTCTCAGCAGCGCTCTGCGTGGGCCCTGGAGGCAATTCACGGGGCTTTTTGAGGAGCTTCTGGAACGACTTCCGCGCCGTCATGAAGCTTCAGAGCAGTTGGAGCGGCTATTGGCATGGTTCAAGGAACTCCAAGAACGGGTCGAGGCGGCTTATCTTAAGGCGACTGTTGCGACAAAACCTGTGGAAAACACCGATGATAAACACGCCCAAGTCACGAAGAAGACTCAAGAAATGAACCCCAGGGAGGTCATTTCTGAACCTCATATACTAATTACAAACCAACTTAATCCTGTAACTAGTAATTCCTCTGAAAAAGAGGAAGCGGCGGGTGTGGTGCCTAATGCCCAACCCGAAGAGCGGGTTGATAGGGAGCTGGAAGACTGGGTTGCCGAGGTACGCAAGAAGCGGACAGCGCTCGATCTGCCGACAATCATGCAGGCCTGTCCGGAATTCGCATCCTGGGCGCGGAATTTGGGTGGATTCCTGAAAGATTGGGGCGATCTGCACCGGGTTGCCGGTCAACTCAGGCCGATGATCGGGATCTCTGAGCATGCCTGGAACGTGGCGCAGGACCGAATGGGCACCCAGGTGGCCACGGCCGCGTTTGCCCTCGTCTTCGAGAAGCACAGTGCGGGCGAGGTTGCCTCGCCGGGCGGCTATCTGCGGGGCATGGTCGAGAAGGCCGGGGCAGGGGAGCTGCATCTCGAGCGCAGCTTCTATGGTAGGCTCAGTGGGCAGGCGGCGTGATAGGGCAGGGGCTCAGAGACCGGCGGCTTTGGTCAGGTTCACCCGGAACCGGTCCCGGCGGCGCTGATAGCGGCGGGTCATCTCGGCGGAAGCGTGGCCGAGGTGTTTCTGGACGTAGCGCTCGTCGACTTCGGCGGAGCTGGCGAGACCGGCGCGCAACGAATGGCCGGAGAACAGCGCCAGGCGGTCTTTCTCAGGCAGGTCCGACCGGATGCCGGCGTCGAGCACGGTGCGCTTGATCAGGCGCGCGACGTGTTTGTCGTTGAGGCGTGTCTCCAGCGCCTTCTTGCCGTCCCGCGAGGTGCCGACAAAGATTGGGCCAAAGTCGATCTTGGCGAAGTGCAGCCATTGTTCGAGCGCATGGACAGGGCAGGTCTGATCCTTGGAGCCGCGGCCGATCTCGACCTCGCGCCAGCCGGTCTTGGCATTGAGGGTGAGCAGGGTGCCCTTGTCGAACACTTCAACCCAGCCGCCCGAGTCCGGCGTGTCGTCCTTGTGGACATCGAGGCTGACGATTTCCGAGCGACGAAGGCCGCCGGCGTAGCCCAGCAGCAGGATCGCGCGATCCCTGAGGCCGCGCAGGTCAAAAGGCAGGGTGGCCACCATCGCAAGGATGTCATCGGCCAGGATCGCTTCCTTTTGCACCGGCGGACGGGCGTGTTTGCGTTTGATCCCGGCCAGCACGGTGGCGATATGGCGGTTCTTGCGATCGAGGGCAAAGCCGCGCTGCGCATAGTTCCAGGCGAGGCCCGACAGGCGGCGGTCGATGGTGCTGACCGATAGGGCAGGGGAGGGGCCCGCTCCGGACGCCAGGTCCGCAAGGTAGAGCCCGATCATTTCGGGCGACGGGGGCAGAGTCTCCGCGCCCTTCATCCGGCACCAGCGCGCGAAATGCGCCCAGTCTTTCGCATAGGCCTTCAGCGTATTGTCCGAGGCCGCGGCGCGCGCATAGTCGCGCGCGGTATCCACCAGCCGATCGAGCGTGCCTGAACCAGCCACAAAGGAAGGAAGGCTCAAAGCCTCGCTGCTGGGATGATCTCTCTCGTTGTTCTCGCTGACCGAAGGCCCATTTGGCGGCTTTGAGATCGATTTTGTCGGTCTGCCGGAATTTCTGAGACTGCGTTCCATTTGTTTTCAATGACTTGCCTGTGTCGCATTTCTGAAACCGATTCAGGGTATGTGAGACTGGACGCCGATTTGAGTCACCATTGGT
>NZ_JBPAXZ010000005.1:0-106453 GCF_050897955.1 Pseudooceanicola profundi
ACCAATGGTGACTCAAATCGGCGTCCAGTCTCACATACCCTGAATCGGTTTCAGAAATGCGACACAGGCAAGTCATTGAAAACAAATGGAACGCAGTCTCAGAAATTCCGGCAGACCGACAGCACTTGCGACAGTAGGGGCGCAGCAGGCCATTCAGCATGCGAAAAGTAAGCCGCAGGCCACCACGACAGGCGGGGCAGCGATCCAGAAGCATCGTTCGGTGCGACTGGCAAACCACCTGCTCCGCCAATCGCCAATGCCCCCGCAGATAGGCATCGCGACCGGTAGCGACATCCGCATCGAAACAGGCAAGGCAGACCGGCACTGTCTCGGTCAAAAACCAGTCCAGAGGCCGAGCAGGATATCGGGAAGCCAGTGACCTGCGACGAAGCCGTTCCGGATCGATCCTGCAGGCCTTCGCCCAAAGCCTGAGCAGCCCCAAATCCGGCGCCACATCGTCAACCTGCCGCGCGCCTGCGTCCTTACCCCCCTGCCCCGCCAGGTACACCATCAGCTCAAGGGGCTCCGCCCCGTAGCGCGCGGCAACCCGCGCCACCCAGGACGAAAGCAGTTCGTCCATGAACGGTCGCGACGCGACGGGCAGTCTGGCCGGCACCATCATGCCACGACCCGTTGCTGCACGGGCTTCCCCCGCCGCCGAGCGGTCTGGGTCATCGAGACCAGCGGCAGCACCAGGTTGTCGCCAAAACTATCCGCGTCGAGGCGCTCCTTACCCGACCGAACCGCATCTTCCGCCGCCGTCTCTATCAGGCGGAAGATGCGCGCCGTCACACCGGAGGTCAGCTTGTGAATCCGCTCTCTGGCCTCCCCACTGATCAGATCAGATGCCTCGCGCAAAGGCAGGATGCGTTCAAAACTTTTCAGGAGCCCTGCGAAGGCGGTATCGTTCAGCCAGGGCTTGAGATGGAACGCCTCGAACCGCTCAGCCAGCTGCGCATCGGTCAGCAGGGCTTGGCGCGCAAGATCCGTTCCGGCACAAACCAGTGGAATCCGAAGGTCATTAGCCAGGAACCGGATCGCATTGAGAAAGATGCGCTGCTGCCGAAAGGTACCGGCAAGCATCCCGTTCACTTCGTCGAGAATGATCATCTTAGCCCCTACGGTCCGCAGCAACGACCGGCAGATATCCTTCTCGCGGGCGAGCGTGCCGCCTGTCATCGCAGGAGCGCCCATGGCGGCCAGAAGTTCGCGGTAAAGATCGCGTTCAATCGGTTCGGATGGCACTTGCGCAACAACCACCGGGCGGTGGTCGACGCCGGTCACCTGGCTGAACTTCGGCGGGTGGTCGCGTTCGAACTTGCGGACGATCTTGGTCTTGCCCATGCCTGTATCGCCATAAATCAGCAGGCAGGGCATCCGGTCCCGCGGCGGATAGGTCAATAGGTTCTCCAGACGCGCCAGAGCCGCCGCGGATTGATCGAAACCGATCCAACGGTCAGCCCGGATCCAGGCGATGCGCTCCTCATCCGTCAGCGCCGCAAACCGGCGGTAGGTCGGATCGAGATGTGCAAATGCGATGCCTTCGTTCACGACCATTCCTCGACTTCGAACCCCGGGTGGTCCCGGAGCACATTCTCGCTTTCCTTGGGCTCCGAACCGGCATCTACAGCCTCGTAGGCCCCTACCCCACCAAGCGCTCGGTCCCATCTCTCGGAAAACCGCCTGGCCTCCCGTGTCCTGCTGCTGGCCGCATCAACCAGGGCACGCTGTTCCTCGATCACCGCGAATATGAGGTCTTCGTCCTCGAGCGCGCGCCCGCGCGCGCGTAAAATCGCCTGCGCGCGGCGATGCTCCACAAGGGTGATCGACGGATGGCGCAGATCCGCAAACCGAACAGCATAGCGCCGGCCTTCGGGGCCAAGCACAAAGATCGTCGAGAGATCGCGAGGATCGTAGGTCACGCGCAATTGCCGGTCCTGCCGACCAGCCCAGAGGCTCAGGACATCGTCCCAATACCGCAGGCCGAAGAGATGGATGCCATCGCGGCGTACCATGCGTTCCGTGCTCGGCAGGAAGTCGATCCGGAACCCCTCGGGATCGTAAGGCCGGCGCAATGGTGCGTCGCGCCGCCCATAGGCCTCGTTCCAGGCCGCGACTGGCGGAATGCCGAGCGAGCGGTGCCGTTCGGCATGATAACGGGTGATTTCCAGCGCCAACCAGTGCTCCAGCTCGTCGAGCGTCATCGCCGACTTGCCCACGGAATCATAGTCGCCGCGGTCCTTGATGCTGCTGAAGGTCGATCCCGGCAGCAGGTGGACCGCCCCCATCATCGTGCCGATCAGCCGCTCGATGTGACCGCCGTAATGTGGCGCCCCGATCGGCCGATACTGCAACGAAATCCCGTGCTCCTCGGCGCCCCGCGTCATCGCTTTTGAGCGGAACTCCTTGGCATTGTCGACGTGAATGGTCTCCGGCAATCCCTCGGCGGGCCAGTCTGCGTCGATCCCCAAGCTCTCCAGCCAGTCGAATTTGGGCTGCACCAAGTGCTGAATGGCCAGTGCAACCGACAAGGCTGATGGCGGCTCCAGCGTCAGATAGAACCCTGCCACCATGCGGCTGGCGACGTCGATAGCAAGGGTCAGCCAGGGCCGTTGCAAAGGCTTCCGATGAACCCGGTCCACGACGATGACATCCACCAACGTGTGGTCGATCTGAACCACCTCATAGGCCCGTTCGACCTGATAGCTGCCTGACACCGGGTGATGGCGCTGGCGAGAGGCCTTAGCGCCCTCACGCGCCGCCATGAGTTCCGCCGGATCTATCGCCGCCACACGGTCCCGCAGCGTGGTCCAGCACGGGGGACGCAAACCCCTCTGACTGCACCGCCTGCGCACCTCCTTTTGTAGGGCGTTGATGCTCGGCTTCTGGAGGGACTTGTAGAACTCCTCGATCGCCCCCGAAATCACCGCTTCGATCTCGTCAGGCAGCCGACGGCTGCCCGTCGGTGTCCCAACCTGAGCCGCCAACAACGAACTGGCGACCGGGCGCGCCTTGTACGCTGAGATCAATTCGTACAGGCGAGAGCGCTTGAGACCAAGATCGCGGCAGGCCTTTAGGAATTCGGCACGGTTCGGTGGCGCCTTGCTTGCAAGGCGGCGTATCACAGCTTCCCGCGCAACCGCCTGTTCCCACGCAGCATCGTCGACGGCGTTGATGTCTGCTCGATCCACCATGGCCAAACCCGGAAAATAAGTGTCTTATGTCCGATAATGAAACTATAATCCGGGAATGAAACAAGAACATGAACACAATGATATCAATACGTTAGTGTCCACTAATGGAACAAGAACGACAGTCAGAAAGCACCGAGAAATCGAGCTCGGAAGCGCCGAACGGGTCTTTGTCCAACGAGGACAACGAGAGAGATCGCCCTGACGGCGACGCCTTGACCCTGCCGTCCTTTGTAGCGGGTTCCGGCACGCTTGACCGGCTGGTCGATACCGCCCGCGACTATGCCCGCGCAGCTGCGTCTGAGAACACGCTGAAGGCATATTCAAAGGACTGGGCACATTTTGCTCGCTGGTGCCGGATGAAGGGTGCCGAGCCGCTGCCGCCCGCTCCTGAAATAATCGGGCTTTATCTCGCGGATCTGGCGTCCGGGTCTGGCCCTTCCCCCGCCCTTTCGGTCTCGACCATCGACAGGCGGCTCTCGGGTCTCGCCTGGAACTATGCTCAACGCGGTTTCACCCTCGATCGCAAGAACCGACACATCGCGACGGTGCTGGCCGGCATCAAGCGCAAGCACGCGCGACCGCCGGTTCAGAAGGAAGCCATCCTGGCCGAGGACATCCTCGCGATGGTGGCCACCCTTCCTTTCGACCTGCGCGGCCTGCGGGATCGGGCGATCCTGCTGCTGGGCTATGCCGGAGGCCTGCGCCGCTCGGAAATCGTCAGCCTCGACGTACACAAAGACGATACGCCGGACTCCGGCGGCTGGATCGAGATATTCGAGAAAGGCGCCCTCCTTGCCCTCAACGCCAAGACCGGTTGGCGAGAAGTCGAGATCGGTCGAGGCTCCAAGGATCAGACCTGCCCTGTCCATGCCCTCGATCAATGGCTGCACTTTGCGAAGATCGACTTCGGCCCGGTCTTCGTCGGCACGTCGCGGGACGGCAAACGGGCAACCGAAACGCGGTTGAACGACAAGCATGTGGCCCGCCTGATCAAACGCACCGTCCTGGAAGCCGGCATCCGTTCCGAGCTGCCAGAAAAGGAACGCCTAGCGCTGTTTTCCGGCCACTCGCTGCGCGCCGGCCTCGCCAGTTCGGCGGAAGTAGACGAACGATACGTCCAGAAGCAGCTCGGGCACGCCTCCGCAGAGATGACCCGACGCTACCAGCGTAGGCGCGACCGGTTCCGCGTGAACCTGACTAAAGCTGCCGGTCTCTGACCCCCCTGCCCCATCACGCCGCCTGCCCGCTGATCCTGCCATAGAAGCTGCGCTCGAGATGCAGCTCCCCTGCCCCGGCCTTCTCGACCATGCCACGCAGATAGCCGCCCGGCGAGGAAACTTCCCCTGCGCAATGCTTCTCGAAGACAAGCGCCAGCGCTGCTGTCGCCACCTGTTTGCCCAATCGATCCTGCGCCACGTTCCACGCATGCTCGGACACCCCGATCATCGGCCTGAGCTGCCCGGCAACCCGGTGCAGATCGCCCCAATCCTTCAGGAAGCCGCCCATATTACGCGCCCAGGACGCGAATTCGGGACAGGCCTGCATCACTGTGGGCAGATCCAGTGCCGCGCGCTTCTTGCGGACTTCAGCCACCCACTCTTCCAGCTCCCTGTCAACCTGATCTTCGGGCTGAGCATTGGGCACCACGGCCGCGACTTCCTCATTTTCTGAGGAATTACGAGTTACAGGATCAAGTTGGTTTGTAATTAGTATATGAGGGTCAGAAATGACCTCCCTGGGGTTCATTTCTTGAGTCTTCTCGGGAACTTGTTCCTTGGCTTCGGGCGCGTTTTCCACAGGTTGAACGACCTCGGTTGCCTTGAGATAGGCCGCTTCGACGCGCTCCTGAAGTTCCTTGAACCAGGTCAGCAACCGCGCAAGTTGCTCAGAGGCTTCATGACGGCGCGGAAGCCGATCAAGAAGCTCCTCGAAGAGGCCTGTGAATTGCGTCCAAGGACCGCGCAGCGCGCTGCTGACGGCGGTCTCGATCCGCGCGCGGATCATCCGGCGTGCCACGGTGATCTGGCGCTTCAAGCGCTGGCAGAGCTCGCGTTCGGCCTGCAAATCGCTATGCAGTTCCTCGAACTCCTCGACGCGAGCTGCGAGCGGCGACAGATCGAAGCCATAGGCCTCCACGATGCGCCCCTCAGCGTCCCTACGGCCCCAACGCTTGCCGTTCGGGCTGTCCTGGAAGGAGATCACGCCGATCTCGGCCAGGCGCCGCGCATGGCGTTTCAGCGCGGAAAGCGAGAAGCCCGTCTGCTCTATCAGATAGGCGTTCGATGCCCAGACGATCGGGCGCTGACCCTCCTCCCAGTCCTGGGCCTGGGTAAACGCCCCGAGCGTGTCGAGGAGCATCATGTCCCCCGCCTTGAGGCCAATGTAGGCTCCGACCCGCTTCACGGCCACGAAGGCCCGCGTTTTGGGTACAGCTACCTGTTCACCGGCTTGGGCAAGCTGCTCTGCAATGCCAAGACCCGGTGTCGGCTTGCGCCAACCTGTATGCTTCATGCCTGTTTCTCACCTCCAGTTATGTGGAGGCAAAAGAAAGCCGTTCGCCGAAGTGGCGTTCTTGTTGACAGTGATTCGCGGGAGAGATATCTTCTAAGCGACCAAACTTTTCAGATTAGCTCTCAGGCCACGCTGCTTGGGGGCTTTTCTTTTGCCTAGATCATTGTTCTGACTGCTCCTCTTTCGTCGCGAGGAATTCGCTGTACAGCTGATCAAGCCGACCCGAGAGAAAGTCTCCGAACTCGGTTGAATCTTGTGCCGTAAGCGAAATGCTGAATGCCTTTCCGGAACGACCGATGACTCCCTTGATGCGGCCTTTGCCGGCAGTCCAGGTTCGTTTCTTGGGCGCGGCACGCGTTTTTCGGCGCTTCGGCACCCTACCCGCTTCTGCCAGCTTGCTATGCAGGAACTCAAAGCGAGCATCACTGTCGAGGTTCTGAAACCCGTCGAACTCCAGAGCTCCCTCGAGGATCTTGTCATTCGATGGTTCCGAAGCCAACTTTTTGAAGTCTTCCCAGCGATCACGCCCAATCTGCTTGGCCGGCCCAATCTGTTCGATGACGTACCTAGGGACGTTCTGCGCCACTGACAGCATCCGTGAAAGCAACGTCCCATCGATGGTAAGTGCGGACTGGATCACGTCCTTTGCTTGTCCCATATCCAAGAGGCTCTTCGCAAAAAGGGCCTTCTCAATAAAAGAGAGGTCTGCGCGCGCAGTGTTTTCCTGCCCTTGAGCAAGAATGTGGGCCACATCGTCCATTGGTTTTACAACTGCGCGAACCTTACGGCCGAGCGCCGATGCAACGCGCACACGGCGATGCCCGAAGACGATCATATAGCGGCCATCCGCTTCCGGATGCGGTCTAAGCAGTACCGGCGTGTCCTGGCGACCCGCTGCGATCGATGCTTTCAGTTCGTCGAAAGCAACATCGTCATCACTAAGCCGATCCGAAACGAATGACACATCGATCAATTGCGGATCGATCTCGACAATGGTTTCACCTTCAAGGAGACGCTTCGAGTTTTCCGCAAGGCTATCAATCGAAACCTTCATCGATTTCGAAGCACCGCGCATTGCGTATCCAGAGCGACCGGAATCCTTGGGCTGCTCCGGCGAGCCCGCCATAACGCTCTTCAGGAGGTCTTTGCGAGCCATCAAGCCATCTCCTTTTCGTCCAAATCCAACCAAAGCGCCGCGCGCATTTCGACAGTTGCACGGCTGTCAAAACTAGCTCTCTGCACGGCTGTCAAAACCTTAGTCATTCACGCCCCCAAGCCTTGTGGATCAGTTCGGCGATTTCATCGTTCACGTCATTCAAAGATGTCACTGCGCGGTCATAAGTAGTCCGCACGAATTGAGACCGTTCAACTTCGTAAAGCGTCTGCTTCGTAATCCCAGCGTCGGAGATCGCCGTAGACTTCAGCACAGGAGCCGACAGCATCTGATTTGGGAACATCGCCTGGAGGAACCCAACCATCTGCTTTTGGGGACCGTCCGTTGGTTCAAATCGCGTTACCAGGTAACGGAACCACTTCAGGCGCATGTTCGCTCCAGCGTCACGGATCGTCTTCATGATTCCGCCCAGCATCAGGAGAAACTGGCTCATCGACATGACGTCCAGCATCTGAGGATGGACTGTCACAATGACCGAGGAAGAAGCCGTGAGAGCAGTGAGCGTGAGGTAGCCCAGTTGAGGAGGGCAATCGATCACAACCACGTCATAGCGGTCATCAACCTCGCTAAGCGCCTTCGATATGCGAGTGAAGAAGGTACGGCCCTCGTGGGGATCGCTGCTCGTCAAAGCAACCGGGGTATCGTATTCGTACTCTTGAAGCTCGAGACTTGCCGGCACGATATCAAGGTTGGGAAAGTTCGTTGGCCGGATCACCTCTGAGATCGGCTTACGCTCGTCATCATAGCGAAGTGTCTCGTAGAGCGAAGGCACGTCGTCGAGTTCAGGCTGAATGCCATGCAAAGCTGTGAGCGAGGCCTGAGGGTCCAAGTCGATCGCAAGAACTCGATGCCCTTTCAACGCCAAGTGCTGCGCGAGGTGGGCGGCGGTAGTGGTCTTTCCACTTCCTCCTTTGAAGTTCACGACGGACACGACGTGCAGTTCTTCACCAGGCTGCCGATAGGGGACATAACGGCGTTTTCCGGGGCGGCCATGCTTGTCGAGATAAGCTCTCAGTTCCAGCATCTGCTCGGCCGAGTAGCTGCGCCTCCCGGACGATGATGTTTCAGGTTCAGGACCTTTGCCTTCGAGATGAAGCTTCTTGATGGTCGACTGCGTCACGCCGAGATAGTAAGCAACCTCGGCCAATGAAAACTGACGTAGACCTTTTTGGGCGTCCGGAGGATACTGTTCCTGCCGCAACATATTGAGGCGGTCGGAAATCAACTCTCCTTGCTGTAGGATGATCTCGTCGAAGGGTTGATCCTTCGTATCAGCCGCAAAAGACCGTTCTCGCATCCGCCTGTCCTCTAAATATCGCTTTTTCAGCGATTTCGCTCATTAAAGTGTCATCTACACGGAAAACTGAGTCTTAACAACGATTTTCGCCCGGCGGTTAGATCTTACCCAATCTACCAGCGTGCCTAGATGCCTCGACAAAGTATAGCGATCGAGGAATGTAGCTACCCAATATCTTGGGGAAACTGTCACTCGCTCGGATGTGTAGTCAACTTTAACTTCGCGCCAGTTACATTCAACTATCTGTTTTTGTTTCTTTTTTCACCGCTGCACGGCTGTCAAAATGCAAGATGCTGGAAGCCTCATGGCGCTAGGGGAACTACGAACCCGTCTCCTCCGAAGCGGATTGCATCATCATCACCTTGCGCCAATTCAGTGATCGGTTGCTTCCACCAAGCGGACCAACCACTGGCTCCAAAATGTGGGGAATGCGTTTCAGCGCGAAGGGAAACAGAGGAAATCGGCTGGGTTGTCCCAGCCGATTCTTTACGTCACGCAGCGTCTTTCGGCCCCCAAGGGATGACGGCCTGCAGGGACAGATCGTTCTGGTTCGCGGCCTTGCCGAGGTTGGCGTTGAAGCCGTGGTCGCGGATGGTCAGCGTATAGTAGTCGGCGCCGGTCTCCTTGTTCTGCTTCTTCCAGATGCCGCCGCACTCGACCAGCTTGCCGCGCGGGGAGCGGCCGAGGACGCGGTGCGTGGGGGCCATCGGGTTCACGCTTGCGACGGGTTCGACCGTGATGTCGAGGTCGAAGGTCAGGGTCGAGATGGAGCCGACGCCCTTGGCGGTTTCGATGTCGGCGCTGGTGAATTTGATGCAGTTCGTGGTCATCGCTCTTCTCCTTGTTTGCGTTGCAATGATGGTCACCTTGCAGCGGGCAAGGCCCGGCCACACCGAAGGCGGAGCGCAGCGGAGAGGGGCAGGCGCCGGTCTTTTTGCCTCGCGAGGAATGGCCCGCAGGGACAGGGGAAAAAGATCGGTGACAACCTTTTGGACGGGACGACAGCTGCGACCAGCATGTCATGCAACTCAGACAAAGGGAGAAGTGCGGCGGCCGCGAAGGAAACTGGGTGAACTGCCGACAGCCAGGAACGCCGATGCGTCCTTTGCACAGGCTCGCCAGATCTTTCGATACACACCACGACCTATCGCAACGCGACACCGGCCCGTATTCAGCTCCTCGGTCGGGTCACTAGGGGCCTCAAGCAGAGAGTGCTCTGACAGGCAGGAGAAGATGAAATGCCAGGGCGAAGACACGCGCATCTGTTCCCGACGGCTTCAATCCCGGCCGCGTTGCGAACTTCGAAGATGTCCCGTATGGGATTGCGAAACTGAGCAAACGACGCATGCGACTCGGAAGATCGGGTAGAAGCTCGGGCCCGCTCCAATCCCGATACGTGTCGGCATAAGTGAAGAGGATAAGCTGTTGGACGGCGCAACACCGAATGTGGTCACCGAGGATGGCCTGCGCGATCTGCACTCAGATGGCTACCTCATCGAGGTGATCTGCAACCAGACTGCCGGGAAGCGCCACAACAGTTGGCATGGCGCCTGGGCCGTGCACGCGGTGACGTAGGATGGCCAGGATGCGAAGATGCTTGTCACGAGCCGTAGCGTCTTCAAATTGCGCGAGTTCAAGACGATCGTCGGATTGGTCAGTTTCCTGGCCGACATGGGCTGCCTTTCGGCGAATATCCCGCTGACGACCGGACGACGTGAGCGTCAGGAGGCTTCAGAGGGTCTCGCCACAGCCGCCAGTTAGAAATGGTGTTAACACTCACGGCGGTCTGACAGACCAAATCCCGCAGAAGTGCGCAGCTCTGCGCACTCATAGAGCGAACCGCACAGTGTGCTCTGACTGATGTCATGGTAGAACCGGGGCCTAAGCCCCGATCCTCTTGATGCGGATCCCGAGCTTGCGGGCCTTGTCGACGATGTTCTCGGTGATGCCCGAACCGGGCGTTGCGATCAGACCCTGCGGCATGGTCTCGAGCATCTTGTCATTGCGCTTGAAGGGAGCCGCCTTGCCGTGGCTCTTCCAGTCGGGCTTGAAGACTACCTGGGTGACGCCCCGAGTATCTGCCCAGCGGGCCGCGATCATCTCGGCACCTTTCGGCGTGCCGCCGTGCAGCAGCACCATGTCGGGGAATTTGGCGTGCGTGGCGTCGAGCACGGACCAGATCAGATCGTAGGCGTGATAGCCCCCGCCCGAGAAGGCGATCCGCGTGCCTTCGGGGCAGTGTACCTCTGTCTCCTTGCGTCGCTTGGCCGAGAGGTAGGCCCGGCTGTCCACCACGGCGGAAGTCAGGCCGCGATGCGAGACCTTGGATCCGGTGCGGGGCAGCCAGGGTGAACCCGTGGCGGCCGAAAAGTGGTCCACGGCCAGATCGCGCATCTGCTCGAAAGCGTCGCGATGGTCCCAGAGTTTGAGCCCGATCATTTGGAGGCGCTCTAGTTCGACCGAGGCGACCTCTGAGCCGTCCTGGATGGCCAGACTTTCCCGGACCTCGAATTCGTTGTCGTCGAGCAGCTTCTGGATATGGGTGAGCCGGCGATGGAAGATTGAGGTCAGGGACCAGAGCATCTCTTCGAGATTGTCTTCCAACTGGCTGCCGGTGATGAGGCCGGTGGTGGTGTCAAAGAGCGCCGCCATGGCGAGCTCGACCTCGTCAGGCTGGGGCAGGGGGCGGTGATCGGTCTCGCCGGGCCCTGGCGTTGCGCCGTGAAGTGCGAGGTGGTCGAGGATGGCGGAGGTCACGCCGGTTTCCTCTTGGACGTCTGTCTGATGGGGCATTGTCTGGTTCCTCTGTTTGATCTGACCCGATTTGGATGGGGCGATACCAGGACCGGCGGCGACCGGGCCGCATCCGTCAGGATCGGAGCGAAGCGGAGAATGCGCCGCGGGCCGGAAAATTGGTCCCGCGAGGAATGAGCCGAAGGCTCAGGGGAATTTTCCGGGTAGCGGCGCATTGCTGCCCGGGCGAGGGGCACTCAGCCCCGACCCGCCGGTCCATCGCTCCCAATATCCAAACGGGATCAGATCGAACCCGCGGAACCTTTGCCCTGTTGGACATCCAAGAGGATGGTGGCGGTCACCCGTCCTCGATCTCCAGACCTTGTGCTTTCATGGCCTCTATCAGCGACCGGCGCAGCGTATCCTTGCCAAGTGCCTGCAAATCGTCGTTGAAATCGCCCATGTTTGGCACGAGATCACCACAGGTAATTCCCCGAGATTCCAGTTGGTTACGAAATCTCTTTCATGCGTTACGTCCGGCTTCGTCATTGTCCCGCGCGATCCAGATACGCTTGATCCCCGGCGGCGGGATGAACAGCCCGAGATGGGTGGCGGTGAGACAGGAGGCGAGATCGAACTCGGGGAGAGCGGTGCCCACCGAAAGGGTGTTCTCGAGACCTTCGCCGACGATGAGATCAGAGCGGCCCGTGCCGGACCAGAAGCGGATGGCATGGCCGTGAAGCTGCCCGAGGATCCGCTTCGGGCTCTCGATCCCGGCCAGACCGCCGGTGGACGGGTCTAGATAGAACCGCGCGCATCCAGTGATCTGGCCGCGAATATCGGTGATCTTCGCGAGCAGGGCAGGAGCCCTTTGCGGCGGATCGGCGTCGTCCGTGCCGTGCCGCAGGAAGACCCGTGGGTGATAGCGCAGGGCCGAACCCAGCCGTGTGATGCCACGCCCCTGCAGATAGGTGGCGGCCAGGGTGCCCAGGACCGGCTTGCCAGCGGCAAAGAGTTTGCGCGTCCGCGCGATGCGTTTGCTCGAGGCGGCATCTGGTTGCTCACGGGTTTGGGTGTCTCGCGGCACGGCCGGGCAGGGGGCCTCGCCAAGGAAAGACCGGGCCTCCCACAGCGTCTCTTTGAGCGTGATCGACCCAAGCCGTTCATGCAGCAGGTCGATCAAGTCGCCATATTCACCCGTCGCGTAATCGGTCCAGGACCCGGCCTTGCGCCCACCCTGGGCCTGGAGCCGGATGGCAAGGCTCTGCCCCTTTGCGCCCGAAGTGTCACCAACCTGCCAATAATTGCCCTGCTTGCGCCCCTCGGGGAAATACTGGCGGCAGAAGCTCTCGGCCCGGTCTGCCAGATCGGCCGAGAGGTCCGCGATACTGCGCCCCGCGCTCATGCTGCGGCATCCGCTGCACTGCCGCCAACAGGATACTCCGCGAGAACCCGCACCAGCACCTCGGTGCCATCCACCGGGATGAACACCCGCGTCTTCCACTGGATCACCTCGGTGAAACAGCCCATCGCCTTCAGTGCAGGCAGGGCCGTGCCCGACGCGCTGTTCAATTCCAGCCTCGGCTGACCCATGACCAGCGAGCGGCGCAGCTGGTAGCCGCCAAGGAGGCTCAGGGTCGTCTTCGCGTCCATGACCGCGCCGAACACCTCCTGCGGCGTCATCTCGATCTGACAATCGAGACCCAAGCGCGCATAGACATTGAGAAGCTGCTCCTGACTGACCAGACGGCCGATAGCGCGTTCCCCGTCTTCAGTCTGCAGGCGGTAGATGCGCATGACCAGCTTGCCATGGGCAAGAAGCTGCGCGTCCTGACGGTCGTGGACACGTTCTCGCGTTATTCGCCGGTGCTGGATGTTCGGTTCAGTTATCGCGGGGAAGACGTGGTCGCCACCCTGGATCGGGTGTGCCGCCGGATCGGCTATCCGAAGACGATCCGGGTCGACCAGGGTAGCGAGTTCATCTCCCGCGACATGGACCTCTGGGCCTATCAGCGCGGCGTGATCCTCGACTTCTCACGGCCCGGTAAGCCGACCGATAACGCTTTCATCGAGGCCTTTAACGGACGGTTCCGGCAGGAGTGCCTGAACACACATTGGTTCATGAACCTTGCGGATGCCTGCGAAAAAGTGGAGGCTTGGCGGAGATACTACAATGACGAACGGCCACACAGCGCGATCGGGAACAAACCGCCGATCCTGCTGACGAAATCGGGAGGCGCAACCAGCCCGTCACCCCGATCATAGTGACCTGCTTCCCGCTTCCTGGACCGGATCGAGCTGGGATTTTCCAGTTTAGGATCGGGCCGGGAATCGGAGAGCTGACATGAAGAGATCGAAGTTCAGCGAGGCGCAGATCGCGTTCGTCCTGAAGCAGGCGGAAGAGGGCACGGTGATCGGCGAGGTGTGCCGGAAGGCCGGGATCAGTGAGGCGACGTTCTATGCTTGGCGGAAGAAGTATGCCGGGCTGATGCCGTCGGAGATGCGCCGGCTGCGGCAGCTTGAGGACGAGAATGGCAAGCTGAAGAAGCTGGTGGCGGACCTGAGCCTGGACAAGGCGATGCTGCAGGACGTGCTGGCAAAAAAACTGTAGGGCCTGCGCGGCGGCGCCAGCTCGTCGATGAGGTTCGGGCGACCTGGAAGGTCAGCATCCGGCGGACTTGCCAGGTGCTGCGCGCCGAGCGATCGAGCTACCACTACAAAGGCAGGCGCCGCTCGCAGGCCGCACTGATGGAACGGATCAAGGAGATCGCAGCGACACGGATACGCTACGGCTACCGGCGCATCCATGTCCTGCTGCGGCGCGAAGGCTGGGCCATAAACCAGAAGAGGGTTTATCGCCTTTACAAGGCGTTAGGCTTGCAGCTCAGGAACAAGACGCCGAAGCGACGGGTCAAGGCGAACCTGCGCGAGGACCGCTGCCCGGCAGTTCGCAGCAACGAGACCTGGGCCATGGACTTTGTTCACGACCAACTCGCGACGGGCACGAAGATCCGGGTTCTGACGATCGTCGACACCTTCAGCCGCTACGCCCCGGCAATCGTGCCCCGGTTCAGCTTCCGCGCCCCGGACGTGATTGAGGTGCTCGAACGGGTCGGCGCCGAAATCGGCCTGCCGAGGACGATCCGGGTCGACCAAGGCAGCGAGTTCGTCTCCCGCGACCTTGATCTCTGGGCCTACCAGCGGGACGTCACCCTGGACTTCTCGCGTCCCGGGAAGCCGACGGACAATGCCTTCATCGAGAGCCTGAACGGCAAGTTCCGGGCGGAGTGCTTGAGTGCCCACTGGTTCATGACCCTCGACGACGCGGCCCGAAAATGCGAGGCTTGGCGCAGAGACTACAACGAAGTTCGCCCACACAGCTCGATCGGCAACAAGCCACCGATAGAGCTCATGGATCGGTCGGTGGCAGATGGCCCTCACTGACCGCGGAATGACCGGAAGCGCCCGCCCGGGTGGTCCAGCATCGGGTAGCAGGTCAATAGCCGGAAAACTCTGCCCGCCGCTGGTCCAAAGATGGGTGTCGCTTCATTCGTGCGGAAAACTCTAAGCCAAACCGGTCCAGTTTTCGGGGATCACATCACCTGATCAGCATCGGGCGAAAGAACTGGCTTTTCGCACACTCCGACAGCGGTGGCGAAACGCTGTCCCGGGCGATGTCCCTTGTCGAGACAGCCAAGATGAACGGCCACGATCCGCAAGCCTGGCTGGCCGAAATCCTCGACCGCATCCACAATCACATGACCAACCCGCTCAACGAACCGCTTCCATGGAACTGGACGCCAATGAACTGATCCATGGTAACAACCGGGCGGCTACGTTTTCGGGGAGGTGATTACCTTTGAATCTTGAGGTCAGACTTCGCCTTTGCTAGCAATCGAACAACCATTAGAAAATTAGCAGAGTCGAAAGTGCAGATGTCTAGACCCCTTGATCAACTGAAGATTATAGAACTTGGTCACGTAATTGCCGGACCACTTGCGGCAGCTTTACTCTCGGATTTTGGTGCAGATGTCATCAAGATCGAAGCCCCCAACCGGACGGATATGATGCGCGACCTTGGACCCAAGGCAGAGGATGGGGTGGGCGTCTGGTGGAAGACTTTGGGCCGCAACAAGAAAACACTAGGCCTGGACTGGAAGTCCGACGAGGGCCGGGACATCCTGCGCAGGTTGGTTGAAGATGCCGACGTGCTGATCGAAAATTTCCGTCCGGGTGTGCTAGAACGTGCTGGTGTTGGGCCAGACGTCCTGCACGATTGGAACCCGGACTTGGTTGTCTTGCGGGTTTCAGGTTACGGACAGGACGGTCCGATGCGCGACGTGCCAGCGTTTGGACGTGCTGCGGAGGCCATGAGTGGTTTAGCACATCTGACCGGTTTTCCCGACGGGCCGCCGATGCACCCCGGGTTTCCGGCAGCCGACAGCACGACAGGGCTGATGGGCGCTTTGGGAGTCATGATCGCGCTATTTGCTCGCGAAAAGGGCATTGCACGCGGTCAGGTCGTCGATCTTGCGGTGTTCGAGGCGTTGCTTCGGTTGATGGACTATCCTGTTCCCGCATTGACGGGCGCGAAGCTCTCGCCGCGGCGCAATGGGCTGCGCCAGCCGATGGACTTTGCTCCGGGGGGGATGTTCCGAACGTCCGATGGGGTGTGGCTGACCGTTTCCGCAGGAAGCGCGGAAACCGCGCAACGACTGTTGCGGGCAGTCGGCGGGGACGCCCTTGCCGATGATCCGCGGTTTGCGACACTTGGCGAGATGTCGCAGCACATGGCGGTGGTCTTCGATGCGATCAATGATTTTGTCATGCAGCACACAGCTAAGGAAGTGGAGGCGGTATTCGCCCGCCATGATGCCGTTGCCTCGCGTGTGTTGAGTGTCGAGGAAATCACGACGAACGAGCAGATAAGCCATCGCGGGGATATCGTGTCGGTCGCTGGCGAACAGACTCAGGTCATTGGCCCGGTCCCTCATCTCAGCGCGACGCCCGGTCAGCTTCGTTGGCTGGGACGACCGCCTGGCGCAGACAGCCAAAGCATTCTGCGTGATCTTGGTTTTAACGATGAGCGGATCACGGCCCTATGTGAGGCTGGGCTCGTAAGATTGGAAGGAGGGCGCGCGCTATGACATTTCGATTGACCGCCGACCAACAAGAGATTCGCGACCAGATTCTGCGGATTTGCGGAAGGTTCGACGACGACTATTGGCTGGATCGGGATCGCAACGGTGGTTTTCCCCATGAACTGCACAGGGCAATGGCCGATGGCGGCTGGCTAGGTATCGCCATGCCAGAAGCTGTCGGCGGCGCGGGTCTGGGGATCACCGAGGCGACCATAATGATGCAGGCAATCGCCGAGTCGGGGGCCGGCGCGAGCGGAGCCTCGGCCATCCACATGAACATTTTCGGGCTCAACCCGGTGGTGAAGTTCGGGACCGATGAGCAGCGCGCGCGTATGCTTGGCCCTCTGATCGCGGGTGACGAAAAGGCGTGTTTCGCCGTGACCGAACCGACGACGGGGCTGGATACCACAAAGCTGAAGACCATGGCGGTGCGGCAGGGGGACAGATATGTCGTGCACGGACAAAAAGTCTGGATTTCTACCGCGCAGGTGGCCCACAAGATGCTGCTTCTGGCCAGGACAACGCGGCTTGAAGATGTGAGCAGCCCGACCGAAGGGCTGAGCCTGTTCTATACAGATCTCGACCGAAATTTCGTTGACGTGCGAGAGATCGAAAAGATGGGTCGAAAAGCTGTCGATTCGAATGAAGTTTTCATCGATGGGTTGCCGATTCCGGCTGAGGACCTGATCGGGGAGGAAGGCAAAGGCTTTAGACAAATTTTGCACGGGTTGAATCCCGAACGCGTCCTGGTGGCCGGCGAATGTATCGGTATTGCGCGCAACGCACTGGCGCGCGCGGCGCATTATGCAAACGAACGTGTGATTTTTGACCGCCCAATCGGCCAAAATCAGGGTGTTCAGCATCCGCTCGCCAAAGCCTGGGCGCGGGTGGAATCTGCCAATCTCATGGTGATGCACGCTGCAGCCCTCTACGATGCGGGAGAATCCTGCGGCGTCGAGGCGAACGCTGCCAAGCTTTTGGCCGCCGACGCCGCGGTCGAGGCGACCGAAGCCGCGCAAATTACATTTGGCGGATTCGGATACGCCAAGGAATATCACGTGGAGCGACTGGTACGGGAGGCTCTGCTGTTCCGCATCGTACCGGTGACACCGCAGATGCTTTTGTCGTTCATAGCAGAAAAAGCCCTTGGGCTTCCAAAGTCTTACTGATCGGAGATGACGGGCGGGGCTGGTGGGAAAAGGTGTCTTGACCATTTTTCTAACACTCGTTAGATTACTGGCAACTGCCCCTAATGGGGAATGGGAGGAGGCGTCATGAATAAGACGCAGTTTGGGTCTTCGAGGGAGGACCTATCAAAACGTGCAACCGTTTACGCAAGCGGTTTATTCACCGGCAAAATCGTTGTGGTGACCGGCGCTGGAGGCGGATTGGGGCTGGCAATTGCGACCCTGTTCGCAAGGCTCGGGGCCAATCTGGCGATCAATGGACGCAACGAAGAGAAACTGGCTTTGGCCAAGGAGTTCCTTGAAAGTTTCGGGGGCGAAGTTTTCGCTGTGCCTATGACCATCCGGGAGCCTGAGCAGGTCGAGGATTTTGTCGCCAAGACGAACCAGGAGTTCGGGGCGATTGACGTTTTGGTGAACAATGCTGGGGGTCAGTTTCCGCAAGCTGCGTTGGAGTTCAGTCCAAAGGGCTGGAATGCGGTCATAGACACCAACCTCAACGGCACCTGGTGGATGATGCAATCCGCGGCGCGCCACTGGGTTGCCAACAAGCAACCAGGCTCCATCGTCAACATCGTGGCCGATATCTGGCGCGGCATGCCCGGCATCGCGCATACCTGTGCGGCCCGGGCAGGGGTAGTTTACCTGTCCAAGTCGGTTGCGGTGGAGTGGGCCCCGCACGATATCCGAGTGAACTGCGTCGCGCCGGGTTGCTGCGAAAGCAACGGTTTCGGGAACTACCCTCCGGAGGGTTCTGCGACATTTCAGGACTCCAACCCGATGCGGCACGCCGGGGACGAATGGGATGTCGCTGAAGGGGTTGTCTATATGGCGGCCAATTCAGGGAAATTCGTAACCGGTGAAGTTCTGAACATCGACGGTGGGCAGCAATTGTGGGGGGATCCATGGCCAACGGGGCGGCCGGACTACTTCCGGATTACCTGATGTTGGCCGTGAACCTTAGGGGGACAATGAGATCTAGATGACGACAAAGATTAAAACAGCAATCGGAGCCGATGATGGGGCGATACTGGAGTGCAGCGGGATCGAGCGACGGTTCGGCGGCATCGTCGCTGTCACCGGTGTTGACCTCGTTATTCGACAAGGGGAAATCTTTGGACTTGTCGGTCCGAATGGCAGCGGCAAGACAACGCTAACAAACGCAATTACCGGATTTTACCCGCCAAACGAGGGCAGGGTCCGGCTGGCAGGAAACGACATTACGGGTACGGCGCCTCACAAGGTTGCCAAGCTCGGCGTTGCAAGAACGTTCCAAAATCTTGCTCTGTTCAACGGGATGAGCGTTCTGGACAACATCCTGCTCGGGCGGCACATCCACATGAGCCCAGGCGTTTTGCGTACGGCGCTATATTGGTTGGCAGCACAGCGTGAAGAAATCGAGAACCGTAAAATCGTCGAGGAGGTGATCGAGTTTCTACAGCTCGAGAGCATTCGGCATGAGTTGGTCGATGGTCTTCCGATCGGGTTGAAAAAGCGGGTCGAGCTGGCGCGGGCATTGGTGGCCGAGCCACAGATGCTGATTCTCGATGAACCGATGGCCGGCATGAACCAGGAAGAGAAAGGGTATATGTCCCGTTTCATTCTGGATGCCCGTGCCGAACGCGGCGTCAGCGTTCTGCTGATCGAACATCATATGGATGTCATCACCGGCATTTGTGATCGGATGCTGGCCCTGAATTATGGTGAAATGATCGCCAGTGGCATCCCCAAGGAGGTTGTGAAGGACCCGCGGGTCATCGAGGCATATATCGGAGGGTCGCATGACTGATTTGACGAAGAAACAGTCTTCGGGCAGCGACACGATCGGCGCAATTCTGGCGCGGAACGCCTCGAAACACGGTTCGGAAATCGCGCTTCGCGAAAAAGAGCGTGGGATCTGGAAGGAAACCACATGGGCGGAATACGCCGAAGAGGTGCTGGCCTGCGCGGCCGGGCTTGAGAAAATCGGCGTAACACCGGGCAAGGCGGTGCTTATCCTGGGCGACAACCGGGCGCGGCTGTATGGCGGAATGCTGGCTATTTCGTTGCTGGGTGCCTATGCAATGCCTGCCTATCCCGGCGCGACGCTCGAAGAACTCCGGCACTTTCTTGGCGAAGTCGAAATCGTCGCGGCCATCGCCGAAGATCAGGAACAGGTTGACAAGATCCTGGAGCTGAAGGACGCGGGCGCCGAGGGGATCGACCACATCATTTATGACGAAGCGCGGGGCCTTGGTTTCTATGAGGTCGAAGGGCTGATGTCCTGGGATCACCTGATCGAAGTCGGTCAGCACGATCTGAATGAAGCCCCCGGCCTGCGCGAAGAGCTTTACGGTCGTGCAAAACCCGAAGATCCGGCCATCTTCATGCATTCGTCAGGGACCACGGGCGAGCCGAAAGGTATCGTTCTAAGTCAGAAAAATGTTCTTGCTGCCGCTAAGAACGGGCATGCAGCGGGCGCATTCGACGAAAACGAGGAAATCCTGGCCTATCTGCCGATGGCCTGGGTGGGCGATTTTGCCATTACCGTCGCGGCGGCCCTGCTTTGGCGGTTCACCGTGAACGTGCCGGAACGTCAGGAAACGGTTGTGCGCGACATGCGCGAAATCGCTCCGACATTCTATCTGGCGGCGCCAAGAAGCTGGGACCAGATGCTGACGACGATCCAGGTCGGTATCGAGAATTCGACCCCGGTCAAGAAATGGTTGTACCATTTCTTCATGGATCGGGCCATCGCAGCTGAAATGAACAAGCTGAATGGCAAAAGCGGCGGTGTACTTGAGCCATTGGGCCGGCTTCTGGGCGAGGTGATGGTTTTCGGACCGATCAAGGACCAGTTCGGGATGAGCCGCCTAAAGAATGCGTTCACCGGCGGTGAAGCGATCGGGGAAGACACCTTTGTGTTCTACCGCGCCCTGGGGATCAAGTTGCGTCAGCTCTACGGCCAGACCGAGAACAGCGCGATCAACGCGATTCAGGCTCCGGGCGAGGTCCGTCTTCATACGGTTGGCAAACCGGCGCCTGGCGTCGAGGTCAGCATTGCCGAAGACGGTGAGATCCTGGTGCGCTCGGACAGCGTGTTCGAAGGGTATTTCAACAAACCCGAAGCGACCGCCGAAGCGCTTGAGGGCGGGTGGCTGCATACCGGCGATGCCGGCTATCTGGAAGACGACGGACACCTGGTTGTTCTGGGCCGTGTCTCCGAGGTCATGCACACCGCCGACGGTGAACGTTACGTTCCAAACTACATCGAGAACCGGTTGAAATTCAGCCCGTATATCAAGGATGCGGCCGTGATTGGCGCCGGGCTGAAGGAACTGACGGCGATGGTCTGCGTGGATTTCGAGGCCGTGGGGCACTGGGCCGAAGTGAACGGCGTACCTTACGTGTCATATGCCGATCTTTCTCAGCGTGAAGAGGTCGCGACGTTGCTTCGCGAGGCGTTCCAACGGGTCAACAAGGCCGTCACCGAGCCATTGCGCCTGCAACGCTTTGTCAGTCTGCCGAAAGAATTCGACCCGGACGATGGTGAAATCACACGGACACGAAAACTGCGGAGGAAGGTCGTTCAGGAACGCTATGCCGACGTGATCGCGGCGCTCTACGACGGTTCAAAAGAGGTCCATGTAAGCGCGCAGGTGACTTACGAGACCGGGGAAGTAGGGAAGGTCGAAAGAAGCCTTCCCATCAGGGAGGTATAAATGGACTGGGTCTTTCTATCAGAGCTTGCGATCAACGGAGCCTTGACGGGTCTGCTGTATTCGCTATTCGCCATCGGCCTTGTGCTGATTTACAAGGCATCTTCGGTGCCCAATCTGGCGCAGGGCGGGTTGACCATGGTCGGGGCCTATGTGGTCTTGGCGCTGGCGCGCGATGTGGGTTTACCCTTGTGGCTGGCCATCCCTCTGGCTGCGGTTGTCATGTTCGGCCTTGGGTTCGGCATTGAGCGTGTTGCTCTGCGCCGTCTCGCAGGTCGGCCGGTCGTCATGATCTTGATGCTGACACTCGGCCTCGACATTTTCCTGCGGGGTACAACGCTTGCGATTTGGGGCGGGACGTCACGTTCGATGGAGTTGGGCGTCAGCTATGATCCACTGTTTTTGGGCGACATCTTCATCAGCCGCATCCATCTGGTTGGTGCCGGTGTTGCGCTCGCCTTGTTTGTCGCATTCATGCTGTTTTTCCGAACCCGGACCGGGATCAAGTTGCGGGCGATCGCGGATGATTACATGGCTTCGTGGTCGGTAGGTATCTCGGTTGAGCGCGGCGTTGGGTTGTCCTGGGCATTGGCATCCGTTGTTGCCGTCGCCGCTGGCGTCATCTGGGGTGAGATTCAGGGTGTCGATCAGGCGCTGTCGCTGTTGCTTCTCAAAGGACTGACGGTTGCCGTTCTCGGTGGTCTCGACAGTATCCTTGGCGCCGTAATCGCAGGCATCATCCTAGGTGTCGTCGAAAACATTGGCGCTGATTTCCTCGATCCGCTTGTCGGAGGCGGAAGCCGTGAGCTTATCGTCGCTGCCGTGCTCATTCTCACGGTCATGATCCGTCCGCACGGACTATTCGGTCGTCACGACATCGAAAGGGTGTAAGGGATGTTTTACAGACTTTCCGGCGTCCATCACGCCGACTACGTTTCGGACAGCCGTATCTTCAAGGTGCCTGCCGACAGAAATCTGACAGCATTCATCTTTCTGATCGGTCTTGCCGCGCCGTTCATCATTCCGTCGCTTTACCTGAACAGCTACTTGCTTCCCTGGCTGATCTGGACGGCCGCCGCTTTGGGGCTGAACCTGGTGACAGGTTGGGCGGGGCAGCTTCACCTGGGCTATGCCGCGGTCATGGCTGTCGGCGCCTATTCGGCGATCCATGCCGCGCGTTTCGGGGTGCCGTGGGAATTCGCCCTGATCATCGGCGGGTTGACGTCATCCGTGATCGGCAGCCTGTTTGCTTTTGCCGCTTTGCGGGTCAAGGGACTGTATCTCGCCCTTACCACTCTTGCGATGCAATTCGTGATGGACTGGGTTCTGACCCACTCTCCGGCGATCTCGGGGGGCTCACACGCGTCGCTCCAGTCACCGACATTGGCGCTGCTCGGGCAAGAGATTACCACTGATACTGGCTTCTACTATGTCGCCTTCGGCTGGTGTGTGTTGGTGACGATCTTCATGCTTAATCTCAAGCGTACTGGACTCGGTCGCGCCTTGGTCGCTGTCCGGGAAAAAGACTTTGCGGCCGCGATCCTGGGTGTGAACAGTTTCTACTACAAAATCCTCGCATTCGCGACTTCTTCGTTCATCGCAGGCGTCAGCGGTGCGTTGCTTGTTGCCACCTTTTTCTTTCTCGCCGCACCCGAGCAATTCTCGGTTGCCGTTTCGATCCAGGTTCTTGCGATGGTGATTGTTGGCGGCCTTGGCAGCATTATCGGTTCCTATTTCGGTGTTGCCCTGATCCTTCTTGTTCCGGGTATCGTGAATGGTCTCGTCGTCACGCTGAGTGACGGGCTTGGCATGCAGATCGATGTTGAAACACTCGCTCACATCCCGAACGCAGTCTATGGCGCACTGATCGTCATTATCCTTCTGATCGAACCACTCGGTTTGGGAAAACTCTACGGCAACATCAGAGACTATCTGATGGTTTGGCCCTTCGATCAGTTCAAGAAATAGGGGAATGCCGATGCAAGAAAAAGTTGAAGCCCAGAACATTCTATCCATGAACAGCGTCGAAGTACTGTACGACAATGTAATACTGGCGATCAAAGGTGTTTCGGTCCAAGTCCCAAAGGGCGAGATGATCGCACTCTTGGGATCGAACGGAGCTGGAAAAAGTACCACGTTGAAAGCGATCAGCGGTCTTTTGAAGGCCGAGCGCGGACGCATCAGCCGAGGTGAGATAACGTTCCAGGGAACGGACATTACCGAAGCGCCCGCGCAAAAACGCGTCGAGATGGGCATCTGTCATGTCATCGAAGGGCGGCGGGTCTTTGAACATCTGACCCCCGACGAGAACCTGACCGCCGCCGCGCCGCGCGGAATGTCCCGATCGACGCTGAATGCGGAAAAGGACAAGATTTACGCCTATTTTCCACGGCTTGCCGAACGCAAAAATTCCCAAGCAGGCTATTTGTCGGGTGGTGAGCAACAGATGCTTGCCATTGGGCGGGCCCTCGTGACCCAGCCGAAGCTTTTGATGCTTGATGAACCAAGCCTCGGGCTTGCTCCGTTCCTGGTCGAGGAAATCTTCGGCATCCTGCAAAAGATCAATAAGGATGAGGGCCTGTCCGTCCTGCTGGTGGAACAGAACGCCCTGGCAGCTCTGGAGATCGTTTCGCAAGGGTATCTTATCGAAAACGGCCGCGTCGTTATGCACGGCACGGCCGAGGCGCTCAAATCCAACTCCGACATTCAGGAGTTCTATCTAGGCGGCGGAGAGACCGATTTTCACAACGTCAAGCACTACAGCCGACGCAAACGTTGGCTGAGCTAACGTACTATTCGAAAACTGTTCAGGGAGGAAAAAATGAAGAGACTTACCAAAGCGCTGGCAGTATTTTCAATGGTTGGCGGGGCGCTGTTCGGCACCCAGGCGCTGGCCGAGCCATTCAAGATCGGCATCTGCTACGATCTCAGCAAGGCCTATACCTTTGCCACGCCGCAGGTTTCGCAGGCCGCGATGGACCTTGCCAAGCTCATCAACATGAAGGGCGGCATCGGTGGGGAACCGGTCGAAGTCATCGTGCGTGACCACGGGAACGAACCGCAGCGCGGAATCGAGTGCTACTCGAAACTCAGCCGCGAGGGCGTCTTTGTTTTCGATACCCTGTCCACTCCGGTCTCTCTGGCTATCCTGCCGCGGGCCATGGAAGACGGGCGTATCCTGATGCAGTCGCTTGTCGGCCGAGGCGATGCCGTCGACGGCACCGTTTTCGAATGGGTCTATCCGATCGGACCGACCTATTGGGGACAGGCGGCCAATGATGTTGCCTACATAAAGCAATTGCATGATGGCGACTTGTCGGACGTGAAGGTGGGGTTTGTGTATTTCGATTATCCTTTCGGACAGGAGCCGATCGAGATTCTCAAAACCTTGTCCGAAAAAGAGGGTTTCAAGCTTGAGCTTTACCCTGTGCCACTGCCTGGCAGTGACCAGGCCGGTGTGTGGTCCAAGGTGCGCCGGGACAACCCAGATCATGTGATTGTCTGGATGCTTGGCGGTGCGCATGTGGTTGCGTCGAAGGAAATGCAGCGCAATCGCATCCCGATGGACAAATACATTTCCGTCAACTGGCTGAACGAAGTCGATATCGCCAATATTGGCGACGAGGCCGCCAAGGGTATCAAGCGCGGTACCAATGTTGTGGGCGGTCAGGACGTCGCGCTGTATCAGGAGATCATGACCGAGCTCTACGACAAGGGCGAGGGTTCGGGCCCGATTGAGAAGACCCAGGACGTTTTCTACAACACCGGTCTGGCCATGTATTCAATCATGTTCGAAGCCGCGCGCAAGGCGGCAGAACTCGAAGGCCTTCCGATTACCGCAAAGTCCTACAAAGCGGGACTGGAGTCGCTTGAGGGATTCGACGCGAACGGGCTGATGGCCCCCATTACGGTGACGGCCGAAGATCATGGCGGCGGTGGCAAGACCCGGATCGAGATGTGGGACGGGGAGACTTGGGTGCCGCAAACCGACTGGATCTCTGAGTACACGGACGTCGTGTGGGACGTGGTGAAAGAAAGCTCGTCACAATACGAGCAGTGAAAGACTGGTAGCAGGAAGGGCGACGCTACGCGGGGCGGCAGCGGCGTTTACGAAACGGTATCACCGCCCCAAACCAAACCAACGGGAGAGAGAAAACATGAAAGTCAAACAGCACATTAAGGCAGTAGTCCTTGCTACTGCGCTGGCAGCAAGCGCGACTGTGGCCGCAGCGCAGGACAAGGAGCCGATCCGCTTCGGACTCTGCTTCGACCTTAGCAAATCCTACACTTTCATTTCGCCGCAGGTGGCTCAGGCCGCCCAGGATCTGGCGATGTACACCAACGAAAATGGCGGTATCGAAGGGCATCCGGTAGAAATCATCGTTCGCGATCACGGCAACGAACCGCAGCGCGGTGTGGAATGCTATGAGCAGCTCAAGCGCGAAGGTGTGTTCCTATTCAATTTTCTGTCCACGCCGGTCACGAACGCGGTTCTGCCGCGTGCCATGAAGGACGGCAACGTTCTGATGCAGTCCTTCGTTGGCCGTGGCGATGCAGTTGACGGGGAAGTGTTCGAATGGGTTTTCCCGGTCGGTCCGACGTACTGGCAGCAGGCGGCAAATAACGTTGCCTTCATCAAGGGCCAGATGGGCGGTGACCTGAGCAAGGCGAAGATCGGGTTCATCTATCTGGATTATCCCTTCGGTCAGGAACCAATCGAGATCCTGAAAACGCTTTCCGAGAAGGAAGGGTTCGAACTGGAGCTTTATCCCGTGCCGCTTCCCGGTTCGGATCAGGCCGGTGCCTGGAGCAATATCCGCCGTGATAAGCCAGATTACGTGATCAGCTGGCTTCTGGCTGGCGGGCATGTGGTTGCCTCGAAGGAAATGCGCCGCAACCGGTTCCCGATCGACCGTTACCTGTCGGTCAACTGGCTCAACGAGGTCGATATCGCCAACATTGGCGCACAAGAGGCAAAAGGCATTTTGCGCGGAACCAACGTGGCCGGTGGCCAGGAAGTTCCGATCGTCAAGACGATGCTGGAAACCTACTATGCCAATGGCAAGGGCAGCGGACCCGAGAATCTGGTGCGAGACGTGTACTATAACATGGGTATGGCGATTTATTCGGTCGGTTTTGAAGCCGCGCGTATCGCGATTGCCGAAAACGGTTGGCCGATCACACCGGAAAGCATGAAGAATGCCTATGAATCGATCGAGAACTTCGATGGAAACGGCACCATGGCCCCGGTTACAGTGACCGACAAAGATCATGGTGGTGGTGGCAAGACTCGGGTCGAGCAGTGGAATGGCGAAACCTGGGTTCCGCAGACCGACTGGAGCGCCGACTATCTCGACGTTGTGTGGGATGTCATCAAGCACAGCTCCGCGACTTTCAAAGTCGAGTAGGACACAGCTTCCCCGCGGTAAACATATCGCGGGGAAGCTTTACGCACCCAAGTTGTTCAGAGAAACGAAGCAGGTATCATGAGTCCCATTAACGTGAAGATTGAAGATGGCATTGCGACCGTCTGTATCAACCGGCCAGAACGCAAGAACGCGCTTTCTGTGGCGGCGACGAACGGGCTGACCGACGCCTGGGAGAAGATCGAGGCGGACGACAGCGTTCGCGTGGCCATTCTGACGTCGGCCGATTGCGGCGTTTTCAGCGCCGGATTGGATCTGAAGGAAGCTACACAAATCGCACGCGACGAGGGCGTCGATATTCTGACCAAGATGCGCGACCCGTTTCACGAGACCATGCGCGCCTGCAAAAAACCGATCATCGCGGCGATGACGGGGTCGCTGATGGCGGGCGGAATGATGCTGACGCTGAATTGCGATCTGAGGGTCGGTCTCAAGGGAACCAAGGTCGGCATTACCGAAGTAAAGATCGGTCGTGGATCGCCTTGGGCATCGCCAGCATTGTCCATGCTGCCGCAGCCCATCCTTATGGAAATTGTTCTGACCGGCGATTTGATGCCGATCGAGCGCCTGCACGAATACGGGTTCACCAACTATATCGAAGACACTCCCGATGCTGTCCGCGCACGGGCCTTCGACCTTGCCAAACGCATTGCCAGCGCGGCCCCGCTTTCGGTGATTGCGGCCAAAGGCGGCGTTCGCGCGACCATGGACCTGGGCTGTGCGGGTGGCCTGAAAGAGGGCAAGCGCCTGCACGAGGTGGTTTACGCCAGCAACGACGCGATTGAAGGCCCAAAGGCCTTTGCTGAAAAGCGAGCACCCGTCTGGACCGGGACCTGATGGAGACTTGAATGACTGAGCTTATTCGCCTGGACAGGGAAGGCCCTGTCGGAATCCTGCGTTTTCTTCAGCCGACAAAACGCAACCCTTACAGCATCGGGTTCGTCGAAGAACTGGTGGCGCTCCTGCGCGAAGCCGAACGGGACGCTACGATCCGTGCCGTTGTCATGACCGGCGGCGATCATTTCAGCAGCGGCGGCGATCTTGTCGGGTTTCAGTCCGAGATCGCCAAAGGCGCGCGGGCGACGTCGGAAATGGTGGACCTGGTTCACGATGGCGGACGCGCGGCCTATCTGTTTCGCAAACCTCTGATTTCTGCGGTATGCGGCGTGGCTTTTGGCGCGGGCCTCAGCCTGGCCTTGTCGGCGGACATTGTCGTTGCCGCCGAAGATGCCCGGCTGTGCGAAGTATTTGCACGCGTCGGCGGTTGTCCCGACACGGGATCAAGCTGGCTGCTTCAGCAGCGCGCCGGTGCGGGCGTGGCCCGGATGCTTGTGCTCACGGGCCGTGAAATCGACGGGCGCACCGCTAGGGACCTGCGCGTTGTCGAAGAATGTGTGCCGGCCAACCAGGTCGAAGTACGGGCGTTGGAAATTGCCCGCGAGATTGCAACGCACCCGATGTTTGGCGTTCAGACCGCCAAGCGTGTGATGCGCGCCGCAGCCGAGTGCAGCTATCTCGAGGCGCTGGATATCGAGCGCGATGCCCAAAGCGTTTTGCTGTGCGCGCATGACTTTCCCGAAGCGATGAAAGCGTTTTCGGAAAAAAGAACTCCAGAATTCAAAGACCGTTAGCTCGGTTGAAACCTTATCGCAAAACTCAAGGAGACCACGCCAATGAAGGTACTCGTGCCTGTGAAACGGGTGATCGACTACAACGTGAAGGTCAGCGTCAAGGCGGATGGCAGCGGTGTCGATCTCGCCAACGTTAAGATGTCGATGAACCCGTTCGACGAAATCGCCGTCGAAGAGGCGATCCGCCTAAAAGAGGCCGGCAAGGCCGAAGAGGTCGTCGCGGTATCCATCGGCGTCAAACAGGCGCAGGAAACCCTGCGCACCGCACTGGCCATGGGCGCCGACCGCGCCATCCTGGTCGTCGCAGCGGATGACGTGCACCAGGATATCGAGCCGCTGGCAGTGGCCAAGATCCTTGCCAAGGTCGTGGAAGAGGAACAGCCCGGTCTGGTTCTCTGCGGCAAGCAGGCGATCGACAACGACATGAATGCCACCGGCCAGATGCTGTCGGCGATCCTCGGTTGGAGCCAGGCGACCTTTGCCTCGGAAGTGGGCATCGATGGCGACAGCGCCGTCGTCACCCGCGAGGTCGATGGCGGCCTGCAGACCATCAAGGTCAAGATGCCGACCGTCGTTTCCGTCGACCTGCGCCTGAACGAACCGCGCTATGCGTCGCTGCCCAACATCATGAAGGCCAAGAAAAAGCCGCTGGATGAAAAGACGGCCGCCGACTATGGCGTCGACGTCACCCCGCGCCTGACCGTGGTCAAGACGTCCGAGCCGGCCGAACGCGCCGCCGGTGAAATGGTTGGCTCGGTCGACGAGCTGGTTGCGAAACTCAAGGAAAAGGGGGCGGTGTGATGGCTGTTCTTCTTCTTGCCGAAGTCAACAATGGTGAACTATCGATGGACGCGACCGCAAAGGCGGTCACCGCGTCCAAGGCCCTGGGCGACGTGACGGTTCTGTGCGCCGGCGCGTCTGCCGCCGACGCCGCGAAAGAAGCCGCGACAATCGACGGCGCGGCCAAGGTGCTGGTCGCCGAAGACCCCGCGCTGGGTCATCGCCTGGCGGAATCGACCGCCGACCTGATCGTGTCGCTGGCAGGCGACTACGATCACATCGTGGCACCCGCCACCACCGACGCCAAGAACGTGCTGCCCCGCGTGGCCGCGCTGCTGGACGTGATGATGCTGACCGATGTCTCCGGCGTGGTCGATGCCGACACGTTCGAGCGCCCGATCTATGCAGGTAACGCGATCCAGACGGTGAAATCGGGCGACGCAAAAAAGGTCGTGTCCTTCCGCACCGCCAGCTTCGACGCGGCCGGCACCGGTGGCTCGGCCGCCGTGGAAACCGTGGGCGGCGCATCCGTTTCGGGCCTGTCGGAATGGGTCGAAGACAAGGTCGCCGAAAGCGACCGTCCCGAACTGACCTCGGCCGGTATCGTGGTTTCGGGCGGCCGTGGCGTCGGCTCGGAAGACGATTTTGCGCTGATCGAGAAACTGGCCGACAAGCTGGGCGCCGCCGTTGGCGCATCCCGCGCCGCCGTCGACTCGGGCTTTGCACCGAACGACTGGCAGGTCGGCCAGACCGGCAAGGTGGTCGCGCCTGACCTGTATATCGCCGTCGGCATCTCGGGTGCGATTCAGCACCTTGCGGGCATGAAGGACAGCAAGATCATCGTCGCGATCAACAAGGACGAAGAGGCCCCGATCTTCCAGGTTGCCGATTACGGTCTGGTCGCCGACCTGTTCGAGGCCGTGCCCGAACTGACCGACAAGCTGTAAGCCATTGCAAAAAAGTATAAAAAGGCCCGCCTGTTTTGTCGGGCCTTTTTATACGAGCCGAATGGGCGGCGCGTTGATTGGATAAATCCGGATGCGCACGGTCCGAAGCCGTGTGACGCCCCGTCAGAACGGCTCGGGTTCATTGTGAGAAAAAAACACTTGTTAGATTTTTTCAATGCAAGCATGACTCGATAGGAATAAAACATGTCTCTGATCAAGAACTCCCCGAGTTGGGCAGTGGATGAACACAAGATGTTCGCCGATAGTACACGCAGGCTTTTCGATGCAGAGATGGCTCCGAAGATTGAAAAATGGGCGGAGCAGGGAATTGTTGACCGCGACTTCTGGAAAACAGTCGGTCAGCAGGGTGTCATGGGTGGCTCGATTGCCGAAGAATATGGTGGGTTCGGTGGCGGCATCGGGTTCGACGCGATTACCGTCTACGAGCAGGGGCGCACCGGTGATACGGGTTGGGGCTATGGGATCCAGTCCATCGTAATCCATTATCTCAACGCATATGGCAGTGAGGAACAGAAGAAAAAGTGGTTGCCGAAACTGGTCATCGGCGACAGCGTTGCGGCGATTGCCATGACCGAGCCTGGAACGGGCTCTGACCTCCAGAACGTACAAACCTATGCGGAAAAGGATGGCAACCACTACAAGATCAACGGTTCGAAGATCTTTATCACAAACGGGCACACGGCGGATCTCGTTGTTATCGTGGCAAAGACCGACCGCAACGCCGGCGCTAAGGGCGTTTCGTTGATCGTTCTGGAAACCGAGGGCGCCGAGGGCTTTCGCCGGGGACGGAACCTGAAGAAACTGGGTATGAAAGGTTCGGATACTGCTGAGCTGTTCTTCGAGGATGTGCGCGTGCCTACGGCGAACCTGCTTGGTCCGGAAGAGGGGCAGGGGTTCTACCAGCTGATGAAGCAGCTGCCTTGGGAGCGGCTGATGATCGGCATTACCGCCCTCGGTTTTATTGATTTTGCGATCGATGAAACGGTGAAATATGTTCAGGACCGCAAGGCATTTGGAAGCCGGATCATGGACTTCCAGAATACACGCTTCAAACTGGCGGAATGCAAAACCAAGGCCGAATTGCTACGTTCCTTCGTAAATGACGGGCTCGCGCGTCTTGAAGCGGGCGAACTTGATGCGGCCACGGCTTCGATGGCGAAGTGGTGGGGCAGCCAGACGCAGAACGAGGTCATGCATGAATGCCTGCAACTGCACGGCGGTTACGGTTTCATGATGGAATACCCCATCGCGCGTCTTTATGCCGACAGCCGGGTCCAGATGATCTATGGCGGCACCAACGAGATCATGAAGGAACTGATCGCGCGTTCGCTGGATGTTTGATCCGTCCGGTGCCGGGTGGGGCTATTCCCTACCCGGCACCAGAATCTCGTCGCTGTGTTCCCCAAGTCGCGGGGCCGGGCGATGATCATGCCGCGCCGGTGTTGCCGAGAATCGTATCGGCGGGCGTGTCGTCCAGATCGGTCCTTCGGATGGGTGATCAATCCGTTGGAAGAAGCCGGTCGCGGCAAGATGGGGATCGTTCGGCAAATCTGACAGGTTGCGCACCGGCATGGCGGGTATGTCTGCCTGCTCCATCAGGGCAAGCCAGTCATCCGTGGTCCGGGTCAGCGCAATCTGCGCCACCATATCGTATACCGCGCCGATGTTGCGGCTTCGGGCATCCATGTCAGTGACCCAGACATGGTCGATCATGTCGTCGCGCCCGACCGCCTGAAAGAACCGCGCCCATTGCACGTTGGTGTAGGGCAGAATGGTGATATAGCCATCTACCGTCTGAACCGGACGCCTGTGCGGAACCAGCATGCGGGCATAGCCGAAATCCTGCGGAGCCTCTTCAAAGGTGGCACCATCCATATGTTCGATCAACAGGAAGGCGGCCAGCGTTTCAAACATCGGAACCTCGACATGCTGGGCTTCTCCAGTGCGCTCGCGGTGGAACAGAGCACCCATCACGGCATAGGCAGCAGTGACCCCGCCAAGCTTATCGGCGAGAATTGTCGGGGCATAAGCGGGCGGTGCCTCGGGGTCGCGCAAGGTAGCCAAGCTGGCCAATCCCGACACCGACTGGACGGAATCGTCGAATGCAGGCTTGGCGGCATAGGGCCCGTCCTGCCCGAAACCGGTGGCGGATACCGTGATCAGGTTCGGGTTTTTCTGGCGTAGGGATTCGGGATCCAAACCCAATCTGGCAAGCGCCGCAGGCCGGATGCTCGAAATCATCACATCGGCATCGATGAGCAGTTTGCGCAACTGATCGCGACCGGTTTGTGTTTTGAGGTCGAGTACGACACTGCGCTTGTTACGGTTGGTCCCCAGAAAAGCGGCCCCCATCAGCTTGTTGCGCGATGGCTGGACCTGGCGAAGAAGATCGCCCTCGGGGCCTTCCACCTTGATCACATCGGCCCCCAGATCGCCCAGCATCTGCGTCGCCAAAGGTCCGAAAACTACAGAAGTCAGATCGACGATCTTCACGCCTTGAAGGATCGCCGGTTTGTTCTCAGCGGTCATTTGGTTGTCCACCGTTTTAGTTGTCCACCGTTTTCATGAAAGGGGCCCGAATTCGGCGCGTATGGCTTCACCTTCCGCATCGAAGGCCGGGCAGGGGCCCAGTGCCGTTTCGCCGAGGCTGCGCCGGATCGGGGGTGTCGGGACGTTGATCTCGCCCGAGGGTGTGCCTATCACGGATCGGTCAAGCTGCGGGTGATCGGACAGGGACGCCACGTCGTTCACCGCGCCGGAGGCAATGCCCGCAGCGTCAAGGCGCTTCAGCATCTCGGTGCGATCATGCGAGGCGAACACGGCCTTGATGAGCTCTTCGAGCGCGGGTTTGTTTTCAATTCGTGACGTGTTGTCGTGAAAACGGGGGTCGGTTGCCAGCGCCGCGTCGCCCAGTATGTGTTCACAGAACCGTTGCCATTCGCCGTTGTGTTGCACGGTAATGACGACAAGCTGGCCGTCTTTGCACTGATAGGCCCCGTAGGGACAGATGACCGTGTGGTTCAGCCCGACACGCGGTGTAGGCTTGCCAAGGTAATCGTGATACAGCAGCGGTACCGACATCCAGTCGGCCATCACATCGAACATTGCTACGGAAACGCCGCTGCCCTTGCCGGTGCGATCACGCCCGACAAGTGCTTCGCAGATTCCAGCATGGGCTGTCATACCGGTGGCGATATCGCAGACCGACACGCCCACCCGTCCTGGTCCGTCGGGTGTACCGGTCACTGATGCCAGACCGCTTTCGCATTGCACAAGAAGGTCGTAGGCCTTGGCGTTGCGCATCGGGCCGTCTTCGCCATATCCGGTGATGTCGCAGGTCACCAGGCGCGGGAACCTCTTTCGCAGACTTGTGGAATCGAGCCCGAGCTTGGCCAGCGCGCCCGGCAGGAGGTTCTGAATAAACACATCCGCGTTTTCCAGAATCCTGAGCAGGATTTCCCGGTCCTCGTCGGCTTTAATGTCCAGCGCCACCGATTCCTTTCCTCGGTTAAGCCATGTGAAATAGGCGCTTTCGCCGTTGGCGGCGGTATCGTAGGCGCGGGCGAAATCGCCGGCTCCCTTGCGTTCGATCTTGATCACGCGCGCGCCGGCATCGGCCAGCCGCGAGGAGCAAAAAGGCGCGGCGACTGCCTGTTCCAACGCAACGACGAGTTTGCCGGAAAGGGGGGCTAAGTCTGAACCTGGCATGAGTTTCTCGCAAATGATCTTGAATGGTTGACTAAATCTAACAATTGTTAGAAACATAATCAATACGGTTGGACGAAGACTGGATCGCTTGAAGGAGAACGCTGGTGCAGGACGCCATAGGACCAGACCAATTTTTTCAACGCGCGCTGGCAGAGGGAGAGATCCTGCTGCCAAAGTGCGACGACTGCGGGGCCTATCACTTTTTCCCGAGAGTCTTGTGTCCCCATTGTCATGGCAGCGCGATTTCTTGGATGAAGGCGAGGGGCAAGGGACGGGTCCACACCACAACGGTCGTGCGCCGAAAACCCGAACGGGGCGGTGACTACAACGTATGTGTCGTCGAGCTGGACGAGGGTGTCCGGATGATGAGCCGGGTCGAGGGCATCGCCCCGGGTGAGGTCGCTATCGACATGCCTGTAACCGCTTTCGTGGGCGAGGCCGAGGGCGCTCCGGCCGTGCTTTTCAAGCCGTCGGAGAGATAAGCCATGACCATTGAACTTCGGGGGAAATCCGCCATCGTGGGAACTGGTCATGCCGGTTTCGGAGAAGCCCATGGCCTGACGGCCTATGATGTCATGGCGCAATCTGCGCTTGCGGCGCTTGGCGATGCCGGGCTGAAACTGTCCGACGTCGACGGGCTGTTTTGCACCATGATGGAAGACAGCATGCCGGCGCTTATGGCGGCGGAGTATCTGGGCATCCAGCCCCGTTTCATTGATGGCACGATGTCGGGCGGTTCGTCCTTCGTAAACTACCTGACGTCCGCGACCATGGCGCTGGACGCCGGTCTGTGTGATGTCGCGCTGATTGTTTATGGCTCCAACCAGCGCACCGCGTCGGGCAGACTGGTGACCGCTTCACGTCCGCCGGCCTACGAGGCGCCGTATAATCCGCGCTATCCGATCTCGGCCTATGCGATGGCGGCGGCGCGGCACATGCATGAATATGGCACCACCCGCGAACAGCTGGCCGACGTGGCCGTCGCCGCGCGGGCCTGGGCGCAGCGCAACCCCGAAGCGTTCGAGCGCGGCCCGCTGACCCGCGAGGACGTGCTGGGTGCGCGCATGGTGGGCGATCCATTGACCGTGCGCGACTGTTGTCTTGTCACCGACGGTGGCGGCGCGATCGTAATGGTCCGCGCGGACCGCGCCCGGGATTTCCCGAAGGCGCCTGTCTATGTGCTGGGCAGTGCGGCGGAGAGCTCGCACCGGCAGATTTCCCAGATGAAGGATTTCACCGTGACCGCGGCCCGCGACTCGGGCGCGCGCGCCTTTGCGGCGGCCGGAGTGACCCCTGCGGACATACAGGCGGTCGAGCTCTATGATGCCTTCACCATCAACACGATTTTGTTTCTCGAAGATCTTGGGTTCTGCGCGAAGGGCGAGGGAGGGGCCTTTGTCGAGGGCGGACGCATCGCGCCTGGCGGCGTCTTGCCGGTGAACACGAATGGCGGCGGCCTGTCCTGCGTGCACCCCGGGATGTACGGAATCTTCACAGTGATTGAGGCTGCGCGTCAGATCCGTGGCGACGCGCCGGGCATTCAATTGAAAGATGTCGACCTGGCGCTGGCGCATGGCAATGGTGGTGTGCTGTCCAGTCAGGTCACGGCCATACTTGGATCGCAAAACACGCTCTGACGGCAACTAAGGGAGGAAAGTAAATGCCATTGGATTTCGATGCACTGTTGAACTGGGACTTTGAGGAAATCGAACAGACGCTGACCGAGCGGGATACCATCCTGTATGCACTCGGCCTTGGGTTCGGCGAGGATCCGACCGACAAAAAGGAGCTGGCCTATGTCTATGAGGACGGGCTCAAGGCAGTTCCCTCGATGGCGGTCATTTTGGGGTATCCCGGCTTCTGGCTGCGCGATCCCAAGACCGGCGTAAACTGGCAAAAAGTGCTGCACGGAGAACAGTGGCTCGACATCTACAAGCCGCTGCCGACACATGGCCGGATTGTCGGCCGCAGCAAGATCGACTTCATCGCCGACAAGGGCGAGGGCAAGGGAGCCGTCATTTACCAAAGCCGTGATATTATCGACGCGGACAGCAGTGAAAAACTGGCACGCGTGGCGATGTCGGCTTTCTGTCGCGGTGATGGGGGGTTTGGCGGTGAAAACCAGGCGGGTCCGGCACCCGCAGTGCTGCCTGATCGGGCGCCTGATCATGTATGTGATATCGATACCCTGCCGCGCCAAGCCCTTATTTATCGTCTCAGCGGTGATTTCAATCCGCTTCATGCTGACCCGGATGTTGCCCGTTCTGTCGGGTTTGACCGCCCGATCCTGCATGGTCTGGCGACCTATGGGCTGGCGGCCCGAGCGATTCTCAAGACGTTGCTTGACTATGATGCGGCCCGGCTTGTCGGTCTGGATGTTCGGTTCTCGGCGCCGGTCTATCCCGGCGAAACCGTGCGGTTCGAAATCTGGGAAGAGGACGGCGAGGCCCGGTTCCGGGCGTCGATCCCGGCACGCGATGTGGTTGTTCTGAACAACGGCGCGGCACGCTTCGCCTGAGGTAGTGAAGATGGCTCAACCGCTCAAGGATATCCTGGTGCTGGATTTCAGCACACTTCTTCCCGGTCCGATGGCGACGCTCATGCTGTCCGAGGTCGGGGCCGAAGTAATCAAGTTCGAACGGCCCGGAGTCGGCGAGGACGCGCGCCACACGGAGCCCAAGATCGACGGAGAGAGCATCGGATTTGCCGTGTTGAACCACGGCAAGCGATCGGTTGCCATCGACCTCAAGTCGAGGGGTGCAGTGGAATGGCTGCGCCCCTTGATCGAGAAGGCCGATGTTCTGGTAGAGCAGTTCCGTCCCGGCGTGATGGACCGGCTCGGGCTTGGTTATGATGCTCTGCGCGAGATCAATCCCGGTCTCATCTATTGTTCGATCACCGGCTATGGCCAGACCGGACCAAAGGCCAGCGCAGCCGGCCACGACCTCAACTACGTCGGTGATACGGGTATCCTGTCGCTCAGTTGCGGACCGGATGACCAGCCAACGGCACCGTTCGGACTGGTCGCCGATATCGGAGGCGGAACCTATCCTGCAGTGATGAATATCCTGCTGGCCCTGATTGCGCGGCAGGCAAGCGGGCAGGGGACGCATCTGGATATCGCAATGTCCGAGGGGGCGTTCGCCTTTGCCTATTGGGCCCATGCCGAAGGTGTGATTGCCGGGCAGAACATTAAAAACGGTAGCAGCCGCCTGACGGGTGGCCTGGCCCGGTATAGGCTTTATACGGCTGCGGACGGGCGTCAGATCGCCGTCGGCGCGTTGGAAGAAAAGTTCTGGCAGTCGTTCTGCGATGTCATTGGTTTGCCGGTGGCACTTCGCGATGACTGGTCCGATCCCGATGCCAGTGCCGCGGAGGTTGCGCGTCGTCTGAGGAAACACCCCTCGACCCATTGGGAGCCTCTGCTGGCTGCGGCCGATTGCTGCTGTTCGGTCGTGAAAACGCCCGCCGAGGCGGCGCGCGACCCGCATTTCAAAGCGCGTGACGTGTTCGGGCGGACCGTAAAAATCTCTGACCGGAACACGCCCGCTTTGCCGCTGCCAATTGCGCCGGAGTTCCGTTCTTCGGGAAATTCGGTCGGAGTTGCAGCCACCTTGGGCAAAGACAATGCGCGTTATGGCGTGGACCAACCGATGACAGAGTAAATCCCGTTGACGGGCAGGTTTTGAATCGGTAATCTAACACTTGTTAGAAAAAGGGAGGGGCCAATGGACAAGTCTGACGATGACCTGCCGACTGATGCTGAGCGTTATGTCATGCCATCGCGCTTTGTGGAAAGCGATAGCTTGGAAGTGCAGGGTTTCGTGACATCGGCTTTGCGTGATCTTCCTTTGGACGCAACCAATCGAGACAAGGCGGTCCGCCTGTTCGAAGCGGTGCGCGACGATATTCGCTATGATCCCTATTGTTTCGCGCTGGATGAGGACTCTTACCGTGCCAGCCGTATCGCTGGGGCGGAAGCGGCGTTTTGCGTTCCCAAGGCAATTCTGCTGGCGGCTTGTCTGCGTGCTGTGGGTATCCCAGCCGCACTGGGGTTCGCGGATGTGCGCAACCACCTGAATACACCCAAGTTGCAGGAGTTGATGGGGACCGATCTCTTTATCTACCACGGCTACGTTCAACTGTGGTTGGGGAATGAGGCCTACAAGGTGACACCTGCATTCAACATGGAACTGTGTGAAAGATTCGGGGTCAAACCCCTGGTCTTCGACGGCTATCACGACGCGCTCTTTCATGAGTTCGACGAACAGAATCACCGACACATGGAATATGTGAACGACCGTGGTCTCTATTTCGACGCGCCGATGGGTGAGTTCCTGGTGGCGTTCAAGGAAACCTATCCGAAGCTGGAAGAATTCAACCGCATCCGGATATCCAAGGATGCGAGCGGATACGATGACGGTTTCGCAAAGGAGGGTGCCTCTTGAGGTATCTGGAAGACTTCTCGCCGGGCCAGGTCTATCGCTTTCGCAGCGCTCCGATGAGCGCGGGTTCGATAAAGGCGTTTGCCGAGGAATGGGATCCGCAGCGGCTGCACACCGACGAAAACTATGCAACCGCCATACATGGCAGCCTGATCGCCTCGGGCTTTCAGACGATGCTGGAAGTGTTTAGGCCGGTCATGTCTGAAATGATGGTCGATGTCGCCAATATCGGTGGCATGGGCTTTGACAATCTGCGCTGGCTGCGGCCGGTGCGCCCGAACGAACCCCTTGATGTCGAACTGACGGTCAACGCGGTCACGCCGTCAAAAAGCAAGCCCGACAGAGGTGTTTTGCACTATACGCTCAGCGCCAAAAACCCTGCGGGCGAGGTCGTTTTTTCGACCGACACCCCCGTGATGATCCAGCGAAAACAAAATGACACAGACTGATATCCTTTCCAGCGAACAAGAAGACCTTCGCCTGTTGCGCGAGAGCGCGCGCACGTTGTTTGAACGGGCGGGCGGAAGTGACAGAGCCCGAAAACTTCGTGATGCCGGGGGCGGTTTCGATGCGGAGATGGTCCGGGAACTCGCCGAGGCCGGCGTTTTCGGGGTGGCGGTGCCCGAAGATCAGGGCGGGCTTGGCATGGGCCTGGCCGCTGCCGGCATCATCGCCGAAGAGGTCGGTCGCGTGATTGCCCCGGAACCGGTCGTGTTGACGATCGGTCTGAGCCTCGGTCTTCTGCGCCGCCTTTGCCCGGATCATCCGAAGGTGCCACAACTCATCAGCGGCGAAACTGTGCTGGCGGTTGCCTGGCAGGAACGCGGCCCGGGCGGAGCGCCCGCCGATGCGACCTGCCGATACGCAGACGGAAAGCTGACCGGCGCCAAGGCTTGGGTGGCCGGCGCGGCCGGATCGCAAGGGTTCCTTGTTGTGACCCAGGGAGACGATGGTCAGGTTCTGGTATTGGTCGAGGCAAACGCGGACGGGTTCGTCATCAACAAGCGTGCGCAAGCCGATGGCAGTTCCTTGGGCGAGCTTTCGTTTTCGGGAACCCCGGCCGCCGAACTGGCCAGCGGAAGAGCGGTTCAGGACGCGCTGGCCGAGGCTGTCGTCGATGCAACGGCGCTTGCCGCCGCCGAGCTTGTCGGCCTGAGCGAGCGCGCCTTCGAGATCACGCTCGATTACATCAAGACGCGGGAGCAGTTCGACAAGCCGATCGGGTCATTCCAGGTCATCCAGCACCGTGCTGTCGACCTTCACGTGATGTGCGAGGTCGCGCAGGCAGGCGTCGGCGAAGCTCTGGCGCAGATGGACGGCGAAACGGATCCGAAGATCCGCGCCCGGTTGGCCAGCCGGGCCAAGTCACGTGCGGTGACCGCGGCCAAAAAAATCACTCGTGATGCGATCCAGCTTCATGGCGCGGTCGGCTATACCGACGAATTCGATATCGGGCTCTATCTGAACCGGGCGTTGGTGCTGTCGGCCTGGTTGGGCGACGATGCCTATCACAGGCGGATATGGTTCGAGGCACGCGAAGCAGAGGGGGCCGCACAATGACCGACTGGAACGCAATGACCGATGCAGAGTTCCGCAAGGAGGTGCGCCAGTTCTTCGAGGCCGAATACCCCGAAGAGCTGCGCCATCTGCCGCACCGTCCAAAGTTCGCCGAGATCGAACACTGGCACCGCAAGCTGCACGCGAAGGGCTGGGTCGCGCCAGCATGGCCCACAGAATATGGTGGCATGGGCCTGAACGCCGCCAAGCTGCTGATTTTCTACGAAGAGCAGCAACGCTGGGGCGTCAATCGTGGCCGCGATATGGGCGTGCAGATGGTCGGCCCTCTGATCATCAAGTTCGGCACCCAGGACCAAAAAGATTACTGGCTGCCGCGTATCCTGAGTTGCGATGACATCTGGTGCCAAGGCTACTCAGAGCCGGGCGCTGGGTCCGATCTGGCGAACCTGCGCACGCGTGCAGAAATTGACGGGGACGACTTTGTCATCAACGGACAGAAGATCTGGACCACGATGGCGCATGACGCTACGCACATTTTCATGCTGGTGCGCACCGATCCGGATGCACCCAAGAAACAACAGGGCATCAGTTTCCTGCTTGCTCCGATGGATCAGCCCGGAGTCGATGTTCGCACGATCAAGACCCTCTCGGGTGAAACTGAGTTTTGTGAGGTCTTCTTTGACGATGCCCGGACGCCCCGCGAGAACCTTGTGGGCGAGCTGAACAAGGGTTGGACGATGGCCAAGGCTCTCCTGAGCTTCGAGCGCATCTTCATCGGTTCGCCAAGCCTGGCCCAGAACGCACTGGGGCAATTGGAAAGCTTTGCACGGGGCCGTGGCGCGTTTGATGATCCGGTGTTTCGCGATCGATTTGCCCAGGCGGCACTGGATGTGGAAGATCATGCCGCGCTTTATGCCCGTTTTGCAGATCAGCTCAAACGTGGCGAGACGCTGGGTGCGGATGTCTCCATGCTGAAGATTTGGGTGACTGAATGCTTCCAGCGCATCACCGAGCTGATGATCGAAGCAGCCGGACCCGATGGCGGCTCCATCGGGCCGCTCCAAGTCGGCAACGTAAGTGTCGATGTTCTGGCGAGTTTCTACAAGGCCAGACCTACCACGATCTACGGTGGATCGAACGAAATCCAAAGAAACATCCTGTCCAAGGCCGTCCTGGGACTGCCTGGCTGACTCAATACCCCACGGAGGAAATAGAACTATGTCGGATCGTTATGCAAAATACGATAAACTGAAATTTGACTACCCGGCGGATCGCGTGCTGCGCATCACGTTCGACCGGCCCGAGACGTTTAACTCGGTCGATGCCGAAACTCACACCCAGATGACGGACATGTGGATCGATATCGACCGTGACCCAGACATCAATTCGGTTATCGTGACCGGTGCGGGCAAGGCGTTTTCCGCCGGTGGCGATTTCAGCCTGATTGAAAAGATGATCGGGGACTCGCACGAGATCATGAAGACGTGGAAAGAAGCCAAGGATCTCGTCTACAACATCATCAACTGCAACAAGCCGATCATTTCCGCGATCAATGGCCCTGCGGCCGGCGCGGGCCTTGTGGTTGCCATCCTGGCCGACATCTCGATCGCCGGAAAACGGGCCAAGATTGTCGATGGTCATCCCCGCCTTGGTGTTGCCGCCGGTGACGTCGCGGCGATTATCTGGCCGCTGCTGACCTCGATGGCCAAGGCGAAATACTATCTGATGACCTGCAAGCCGGTGTCGGGCGAAGAGGCCGAGCGTATCGGTCTGGTATCAATGTGCGTCGAGGATGACGAGCTGCAGCAGATCGCGCTGGATACAGCCGTCGAACTAGCCAACGGCTCGCAAAGCGCGATTCGCTGGACCAAGTATTCGCTGAACAACTGGCTGCGCCAGGCCGGGCCGATCTTTGATGCGTCGACCGCGCTGGAGATGCTTGGCTTCATGAGCGAGGACGTCAAGGAGGGTGTGTTGTCGCACCGCGAGAAGCGCACGCCGAACTTCCGTAAGGACTGCCCGCTTTAACGCCCGATTGGACGAGGAGGCATGGAAATGTCTGATGATATCTACCGAGATATAGCGCAAGCCTATGCCGCTGCGGCCGAAAAGGCTCCTGGTCTGAAATCGCGATTCACGGCTGCCGGATTCGATCCGGCAGCCGTCACATCGGTGGCGGACCTTTCGCGCCTTCCAGTGATGAAGAAGGAAGAGCTTCTGAAAATTCAGCGCGAGAACCCGCCTTTTGGCGGGTTCCTCGCCTCGGATTTAAAGGATATCGGGCGAATCTACGTGTCCCCCGGCCCGATTTTCGAACCAGCCCTTTCGGGCGGTGGCGGCCACGGCCTTGACCTTCTGTTCAAGGCCGCAGGCGTGGGGCCGGGAGATATCATCCTGAACACCTGGATGTATCATCTGGTACCGGCTGGCCTGCTGTTCGACGAAGCGGCACAGGCCGCAGGCGCCACTGTGATCCCGGGCGGCGTCGGCAACACCGAGCTTCAGGCACAAATCATCGTCGAAACCGGCGTGACTTCGATCTGTGCTTCGACTGCGTTTTTCCTGACGCTGGCGGACAAGGTGATCGAAACCTATGGCCGCGACGCATGGAAGGTGAAAACCGCCTTTCTGGGCGGGGAAATGGGCGACTGGATGGCCAAACGCCGCCGGATCGAGGCCGATTACGGCGTGTCGACCTGGGCCGCCTATGCCACAGCCGATCTGGGCCTTGTCGCCTATGAGGATGGCGGCGACGGCTATCTGGTTCATCCCGACCGCGTGGTGCAGATCTGCGATCCGGTCAGCGGGGAACAGGTCGCCCATGGTGAACCAGGCGAGGTTGTCGTGACCGCGCGCGATGCTACGTGGCCGATGATCCGGTTCGGCACCGGCGACAGTGCCTTGGCGCTTGAGAGCAACGCGGATGGCACCGTCAGCCGGATTTCAGCGCTGCAGGGCAGGGTCGGCGCAGCGGTCAAAGTGCGCGAGATTTTCGTTTATCCGCGCGTGGTTGAAGAAGTTGTCATCGGTACGCCTGGCGCAAAAGCCGCGCAGGCCGTGGTGACACGCGAAAGTGACCGTGACATGATCCGGCTTTCGCTTGTGCTGGAAGACGGCGCCGACGCCTCAGCTGCGGAAGCGGCCGCAGCTGAGGCCTTTAAATTGCATGCCAGGATCCGTGCCGACGCGGTGAGCATTGTTGCGGAACTGCCCGAGAATGCAGAACTGATCATCAACCAAAAAGACCGCTGAGATCGCTCCTCAGGCATCTGCGATAGTGGCAGGATCAGATGGGCGGCTGGGCAACTTGCCGCCCTTTTTCGTCAGGCGCAGAGCGCATCTTTGGCGGCATGGTATTCTCGGACGAGACGGTCAACATAGTCCGCTGTCGTCGTCACCGCGCCGACCGCACCGATCCCCTGACCACTGCCCCAGATGTCACGCCAGGCCTTGGGCCGAATGTCGCCCGTCGACAGATTGAGCTTGTTGCCGACGCCGGTCAGGTTGTCCGGGTCGAGGCCGACCGCCCGGACTGACGGCTTCAGGTAATTCGCGTTCACGCCGCTGAAATGATTGGTGTAGACGATATCGTCCGCACAGCTGTCGACGATCATCTGCTTGTACTCCTCCGAAGCGACAGCCTCGGTCGTAGCGATGAAGGGCGATCCGATATATCCGAAATCGGCGCCCATGACCTGCGCCGCTAATATAGCCTGTCCGGTGGCGATAGAACCCGACAGCGCCAGCGGACCGTCGAACCATGCCCGGATTTCCTGAACCAGCGCAAAGGGTGACAAGGCCCCGGCGTGGCCGCCGGCGCCCGCGCAGACCGCGATCAGGCCGTCGGCGCCCTTATCGATCGCTTTCCGGGCGTATTTGTTGTTGATCACGTCATGCAGCACGATGCCGCCGCAATCATGTGCCGCCTGGTTCACGTCTTCGCGTGCACCCATCGAAGTGATCCAGACTGGCACCTTCCAACGGGCACATATCTCGACGTCGCGTTCGACCCGATCATTCGAGCGGTGCACGATCTGGTTGACCGCAAAGGGCGCGGCGGGCCGGTCGGGATTGGCCTGATTATGTGCATCGAGCTCTTCGGTGATGCGTTTGAGCCAGGCTTCAAGCAGGGGGGGCTCGCCGTCTTTTTCGCGTGCGTTCAAGGCGGGAAAACTGCCGATCACGCCGGCTTTGCACTGGGCGATGACAAGGTCGGGACCGGATACCAGGAACATTGGCGAGCAGATCACGGGCAGGCGCAGATGGCCGAGAAGAGTTTCGGAATACATGGTTTCGGTCTCTTTGCTGTTTCATCAGGACGTTGCGCGGAGCCGCCGTCAGCGCATCTCTGGCCAGACCGAAACACCGCGGCCTTGAGACCGCAACGGAAAAAACGGGCGGCATCTATTTAACACAAATCTGTTTTCCGGCGCTGACCTATAGCTTGTTGGCACAACCCGCCTCTAGCGTGTTCCCAAGAGATCCATTTCCGGGAGGAGGAAGCGGTGACCCTGCTGTACAAATGCTCAGAGGGTGTCGGTCGGATGACGTTCGACTTCCCCGCGAAGAAGAATGCGCTCGACCAGGCCGCGCGCAAGGAGATGGAGCGCATCGTCACGGAAGTGCGCGATGACGACCGTGTCCGCGCGCTGCTAATCGCCGGAACCGGTGGCGCATTTTGCGCGGGCGGTGACATCAACACCTTTGCAGGCGCGTCGCCAACCGCAATGCGCGACCGCATGAAGCAACAACACCGCGTCACCCGGATGCTCTATGATCTTGAAAAGCCGGTGATTGCGGCGGTTGCGGGGCCTGCATTTGGTGTGGGGTTCAATATCGCGCTTCTGGCCGATGTGATCCTCGCCGCACCCTCGGCCCAGTTCTGCCAGGCCTATGCGCGGGTGGCGATCGTGCCCGATGGAGGCGGGCTTTACCTGCTGTCGCGGGTGGTTGGCACGCAGCGCGCCAAGGCCATGTTCATGACCGCCCAGGTGATCGGCGCGCAGGAGGCGCGCGATCTGGGGATAGTCCATGCAATTCACGACGAAGACGCGCTGGAGGCGGAAGCCATTGCACTTGCCACGCGTCTGGCCGACGGGCCGACCCGTGCTTTCGGGCTGGGCAAGGCGATGCTGAACCGCGGCATGGATTGCGACTTTGCCACCTATCTTGAGATCGAGGCCACCGCCGAGGCCTTTATCATGCAGACCGAGGATCATCGCGAAGCCGTGGCTGCCTTCAGGGAAAAGCGCAAACCGTGCTTTAGCGGCACATGACCGCGGCGGCAGCGGGTGGCCCCCTGACTGGGCTCAAAGTGGTGGATCTGGGTCAGGTTTATCTCGGGCCCTATTGCGGGCTGATGTTCGCTCTCATGGGCGCCGAGGTCATCAAGGTTGAGCCGCCCGGCGGTGACACCATTCGCGGCATCGCGGGCGGGCGCGAAAACCCGGCGGCGATGATGCTGAATTCCAGCAAACAAAGCGTGGTGCTTGATCTCCAGTCGGAGGAAGGGCGCTCCGCGCTGCTGGCGCTGGCGGATAACGCCGACGTGTTGATCGAGAATTCCCGGCCTGGTACGATGGAAAAACTGGGTATCGGGGGGGAGACGCTCTCGGCTCGCAATCCGCGCTTGGTCATGGGGTCGGGCAAGGGCTACGCCGCCGATTCCGTTTACCGCGATGCACCGGCAATGGATTTCCCCATTCAGGCGCTGACAGGGCTGATGTCGGTGACCGGGTTTCCAGATGGTCCACCGGTGAAATGCGGTGCAGCGATCGCCGATTTTCTTGGCGGTATCCACCTTTTTGGTGGCATTATGGCAGCCTTGCATGCGCGCGGCACGACAGGGCGCGGGGACTTTGTCCAAATCGCAATGCAGGACGTCACACACCACGCGCTGGCATCGAATATCGCAAGCTTTTTGCTGGCGCCCGACGGGTTCGCTGACCGGGCCGGCAACAGTCAGGCCGTGCTCAAGGTCGCACCCTACGACCTGTTTCCGGCGCAAGACGGACAGGTGGCTATTATGTGCCTGAACGATCGCCACTGGCAGCACCTGACCCGTGCCATGGGCCGCCCTGATCTGGCCGAAGATGCCGAGCTTGCCGAAGGGCCCGCGCGCTGCGCGCAACGTGCCCGAGTCGATGGCTGGGTGACAGCGTGGACCTCACGTCATACCCGCGCCGAGATTTTCGCGGCCCTGAACAGCGCACATGTGCCGGGCGCTGCGGTGCGCACGCTCGCTGAAGTAGTGTCGGACGAAGACATGCGCGCACGCGGCATGATCCATGACCTTCCGCATCCAGATCTGGGCACGGTCCCTGTTCCAGGGCTGCCAATGCAATTTGCACGTCATAACCGCGTGCCCCCCATACCCGCCCCGGCAGCGGGTGCCGATACGGCACGCGTATTGGGCGCATTGCGCCAATCCGGGCTTTCCACGCGCTCAGAGGACAAAAACTGACATGTTCAAGCTCGATCCGGAACTGGAAGATTTTCGCTCGGAGGCCCGCAAGCTGGCCGAACGGGAATTCGCCCCAAAGGCCGCCTATTGGGACGACAAAGAGGAATTTCCCGCCGCCAACCGCGACAAGCTGGCCGAGCTTGGCTATCTGGGCATGTTCATCCCCGAGGAATACGGCGGCTCCGGCGCGCCGGTGGTGCAGGGCACCGTCTTTCTGGAGGAAATGGCGCGGGTCTGTTTCAACACCGCGCTGGTCTCGCAGCTTTACCTGAACGGTCCGTCGCGGGCGATCAGCATTCTGGGCAACGATGAACAGAAAGAGCGGTTTCTGCCGGACATGGCGGCGGGCAGGAAATTCATCGCCATCGCCATCAGTGAACCCGAGGCGGGGTCCGCGGTCACCGATCTGCGCACCACGGCCACCAAGGATGGCGACGGCTGGGTGCTGAACGGCAACAAGTGCTGGTCCACCGGCGCGCATGTGGCCGATTACGCGCTGGTCTTTTGTCGTTTCGGCAAGGCTAGGCTCCAGACTCGTTAATTCTCAAAGCCAGAAGATGACAGTTGCAGCGAGAGCCACGGCGGACAGAAAGACCTTCGGGCACCTGTCGTAGCGGGTCGCAACGCGGCGCCAGTCCTTTAGCCTTCCGAACATGATCTCGATACGGTTGCGCCGCTTGTAGCGGCGCTTGTCGTATTTGACGGGCTTGCCTCGGGACTTTCGGCCCGGGATGCAGGCCTTGATGCCCTTGTCCTGCAAGGCTTCACGATACCAGTCGGCGTCATAACCCCGATCGGCCAACAACCATTCTGCCCCAGGCAGGCTGCTCAGCAGGGCTGCCGCGCCGGTGTAGTCGCTGACCTGGCCGGCTGTCATGAAAAACCTGATTGGGCGGCCGTTCGTGTCCGTGACGGCATGTAACTTGGTGTTCATGCCACCCTTCGTTCGCCCAATCAGCCTGCCACGCCCCCCTTTTTCAACCGCAGGCTCGAAGCCGTGCGGTGCGCCTTGAGATAGGTGGCGTCGATCATCACTGTCTTCCGGTCGGCGCCCTCGGCAGCAAGCCCCTCCATCATCCGGGCGAAAACTCCCATGTCGCTCCAGCGCTTCCATCGGTTGTAGAGCGTCTTCGGTGGACCATACTCCGTGGGCGCATCGGACCAACGCAAGCCATTACGATTGATGAAGATTATACCGCTCAAGACCCGCCGATCGTCGACCCTCGGTTTGCCATGGCTCTTTGGAAAGAACGGTCGCAGCCGCGCCATCTGCTCGTCGCTCAGCCAGAAAAGATTGCTCATCATGCCCCCATCAGTTTGGGAGCGTGAATCACGCCGACAAGGTGGTCGCAAGCCGATTAATGGGTCCAGACCCTAACAGATGTTAGAAAAATTGGTCAACAACTGAATCCGCTACCAAAGGAAACCGATCAGACAGCCGCGTACTCTGCGGAAAAGCTTCGAAGACCGTTTTGATCCTGACACCAGACTGTCCCGGAGGTGCCGGTCTCTTCATTGTGCAGTTGCAATTCGCAGGGCAGGGTGAGTGGCGCGAGGCCGCGGAACGAAAACCGGTGGGGCGATGTCTTCAACGCATCCGCCGCCAGATTCAGAAGCAGCGTGGCCTGCAATGGACCATGCACAACAAGTCCGGAATAGGCTTCGGTTTCGGTGGCGTAGACGTAATCATAGTGAATGCGATGGGCATTGAACGTCAGCGCTGAATAGCGAAACAGAAAAACAGGATCCGGTGTCAGCGTCGATCTAAGCGTGGTGGGGTCACCCGCGTCAGCTGCGCTCTCGCCCGTGCGGGGGGTGGAAATCTCACGATAAACGATCGATTGCTGCTCCCGGATACAAAGCCGTTCGCCACTCAGATACTCGTGCTCGACGGTCACAAAAACCAATGGGCCACTGCGGCCCTGCTTGGCCGTTATGTCCCCGATCACCGAGCGGCGGGTGATGGTTTCGCCGGTCTTCAGCGGCGCGATATGCGTAACATCGCCGCCCGCCCACATGCGGGCGGGCAGCGGAACTGGGGGCAGAAATCCACCCCTCGCGGCATGGCCGTCTGCTGAAAGGGCGGCAGCTGGCACGGTATCAAGGGCAATGCACCAATGAATTCCCAGCGGGACATCGCCTGATCCGTCCCAAAGATGCGGACCGAGCGTGGCGCGGAATTTGTCGATCAGCCCCTGCGTCAGAACATCTTCCTTGGTCTCGGTGCGTCCCAGCCAGGGCGCCAGCGCGTCAAGGTCGATCTCACCCATAACCCTGGCCTTCAGAACGATCTTGGCATGCCGAGGATATGTTCTCCGACATATGACAGGATCAGGTTGGTCGAGATCGGGGCGACCTGATAGAGGCGCGCCTCGCGGAACTTGCGCTCGACATCGTATTCCCGTGCGAAACCGAAGCCGCCATGGGTCTGGATGCAGGCATTGGCCGCTTCCCAGCTGGCCTCCGAAGCCAGCAGCTTGGCCATATTCGCCTGTGCTCCGCAATCCAGCCCAGCATCGAACCGCCTGCAGGCTTCAAAGCGCATCAGATTGGCGGCCTCGATGTTCACATAGGACCTGGCGATAGGGAATTGCACGCCCTGGTTCTGGCCGATGGGACGGTCAAAGACCATGCGGTCGCCGGCATAGATGCGGGCCTTGTCAACGAACCAGTATCCATCACCGATACATTCCGCCGCAATCAGGGTCCGTTCGGCATTCAGCCCGTCAAGAATATGGTAAAATCCGCGCCCCTCGGTCCCAATCAGGTTCTCGGCGGGGATTTCCAAGTTGTCGAAAAACACTTCATTGGTTTCGTGGCCGGGCATATTGGCGATGGGGCGGACCTCCATCCCGTTGCCGATGGCCTCTTTCAGTTCGACCATAAAGATCGACAGGCCCTGCGACTTTTTCGTGACCTCGTTCAACGGCGTGGTGCGTGCCAGCAGGATCATCAGGTCAGAATGCTGAATACGGCTGATCCAGACCTTCTGGCCATTGATCTCATACCGGTCACCCTTCTTGACCGCGGTGGTCTTCAGTTTGGTGGTGTCGGTCCCGGTTGTCGGTTCGGTCACGGCCATGGATTGCAGGCGCAACGCGCCGCTGGCGATGCCGGGCAGGTATGTCTGCTTTTGCTCATCCGAACCATGTCGCAGAAGCGTGCCCATGTTATACATCTGCCCGTGGCAATGGCCCGCGTTTCCGCCGCAGCGGTTCACCTCCTCCATGATGATCGAGGCTTCCGTCAGGCCCAGACCCGAGCCGCCGTATTCCTCGGGGATCATTGCGGCAAGCCAGCCCTCGCGGGTCAGCGCATCGACGAATTCCTCGGGGTAGGTTTCGTTTTCGCCGAACCTGCGATGATATTCTGGCGGAAACTGCGCGCAAAGTGCGCGCAAGGCATCGCGCAGATCGGTATGAGTGTCTGGGACTGACGTCTGCATCGGTTACTTCGCTCCCGGACCCGACGTTTCAAGAATTTCCTGCTCGGCACGCTGCCAAAGCTCATAGGAAATCGGGTTTTCGCTCTCTTCGAGGATATGACCGACAAGACCGATGGCGCGTGCCATGACGCCAAAGCCCCGCACGATCTTCCAGGGGAAGCCAAATTCACAGCAGATTGCTCCGATCGCCCCGGTGGCGTTAATCGGCAGCATCTTACCCGATTTTTCTTCGGCAACGGCCTGAATTTTCTGGATCAACTCGATGTATTCACCGGACTTGCCGTTCTCGGCAGCGATCTGGAACAGGCGAGGTGTGCGCGGATCGACCGGCTTGTGCACCGGATGTCCGAGCCCCGGCACGATCATCTTGCGGGCGCGGAATTTTTCAACCGTTTCCACCGCGATCGCATCCAGATCGGCGCCGGTGCCCAGCTTGTCCTGCGGCAGCGCCTCGTAAAGCATCCTGGATGCGCCTTCCATCGAGCCGACAAAGACCGTACCCAGCCCGCAAAGCCCGGCGGCAACCGCCGCCTGAAGCGATTCCGGCGCCCCCATATAGGTCATACGCGCGGCAATGGCCGAGGGCGTGATGCCATGTTCGACCAGGGTGATGACGATCGCGTTGAACACCCGGCTTTCCTCGGGCGTCGCCTTGCGACCGGTCAGTTGCAGGAACGCCAGATCGCCCAGATTCATGTGGCCCAGGATTTCGTTGGGCAGATCGAGCCCGCGCACGCTGATCTTGTCAGAGGTGCTCCAGGCAATGTCGGAGCTGATTTTTTCTTTGCGTCTTCCCATCAGACAGGATCCCACGAAAAGACATCCGCCGAAACTTCGAGCGGTGTGAATTGCGATTTGAGCGCGGGAATGGCACGCTCGGCGATTTCGTCGGCGGTCCAGCCATCACCGGAATGAACCGACCGCACCGGGCGGGGCTGGTTGAACAGGAAGATTTCGTTCTTGCGAACCGCAAAGATCTGTCCGGACACGTCGGCCGCGCGGTCGCTCATCAGGAAACAGGCCATTGGAGCGACTTTGGCCGGTGTCATTTCCTTGATCTTTTCGACCCGTGCCGCCTGTTCCGGGGTGTCTGTCTTGATAGACGAGATCATCCGGCTCCAGGCGAAGGGCGCGATGCAGTTTGACCGCACGTTCCAGCGTTTCAGGTCGAGCGCGACCGATTTCGAGAAGGCCGCGATGCCCAGCTTTGCCGCCGAATAATTCGCCTGCGCCAGATTGCCAATCAGCCCCGAGGTCGAGGTCATGTGCACCAGAGCACCGCCCTCTTGTTCGCGGAAATAATCGGCCGCCGCGCGGCTGGTGTTGAACGCACCGTAGAGATGGACCTTCACAACCGCGTCGAAATCCTCGTAGGTCATCTTGTGGAAGAACCCGTCGCGCAGGATGCCCGCGTTGTTCACCACCGCGTCGATGCGGCCGAATTCGCTGACTCCGGCTTCGATCATCGCGCGCGCGGCGTCCGGATCGGTGACGTTGCCGCCATCGGCGATCGCATCGCCGCCCGCCGCCTTGATTTCTTCAACGACTTTCTGCGCCGCGGTTTCCGTCTGTCCGGTGCCCTTCAGTGACGCGCCCAGATCATTGACCACCACGGCGGCGCCTTCCGAGGCTGCCATCAAGGCGATATCACGCCCGATCCCACCGCCGGCCCCGGTGACCAGAACCACCTTCCCATCAAGTGCCTTTGTCATCTTCATTCTCCCTCAGCTTGCCTTGCGATATTTGTCCAGGCCGCCGGTATGCATGACCCGGCCCATGAGCGGCACGCCGATGATCTCTTCTGCCTTGTTCGCCGCTGCGATCAGCTTGTCCAGATCAATGCCGGTTTCGATGCCGAGCTCGTGACACAGGAACACCGCATCCTCGGTGCAGACATTGCCTGCGGCGCGGGCGTGACCGTGGCCCGCGAAAGGACAGCCGCCAAGACCGGCGACCGAGCTTTCGAACATGTCCACGCCCATCGACAGGGCGGCATGGAGATTGGCGATCCCCAGCCCACGCGTATCATGGATGTGCATACCGATGCGCGCCTCGGGCGCCATTTCGCGCAGCGCGCCGATCATCCGTTTGACCGCCTCGGGGTTTCCCCAACCCATGGTGTCGGCGACCACGAGGATCGGCACGGGGATGTTCTCTTCTTCGCACAGCTGAAGGATAAAGCGGAAATCGTCCAAGATTCGCTCTTGCGGGATGGGGCCTTCGAAGTTGCAGCCAAAGGCCGTCATCACATAGGCCGCGTCGACGGTATATCCTTCTTCCTTGTAAAGACGGACCCAGTCGCGTTGTTTTTCCCGCATCTCCGCCGAGGAACAATTGTTGTTCGATTGGGCGAATGCCTCGGAGGGATAGAACAGCAGGCGCGGGTCGATATCGACCTCATGCGCGGTCAGGGCCTTGCGAAACCCTTTGTCGTTCAGCCACAGCGATGTGTAATTCACGCCCGGCTTGCGCTTGATACGCTGGAACAACTCGCCGGTGTCGGCCATTTGCGGTACGTATTTCGGGCTGACGAAACTTCCGACCTGAATGCGCTTCAGACCGGTTTCGCTGAGCATGTCGATCAGTTCGATCCGCTCTTCGATCGGATAAATCTTCTTTTCGATCTGAAAACCCTCGCGCGGGCCTTCTTCACGAAATTCGACGAATTTGGGAAAGTCGTTCATTTCATCACTCCTCGGATGGCAGAATCTCGGCGATGACCTGGCCCCGGTCGACCATGTCTCCATTCGAGACGGATATGTGGCTGGCGATCCCGGCCGCGGCCGCCCGGATCGAGATTTCGAGTTTCATGGATTCCATGACCGCAACCACGTCGCCTTCGGCCACGCTCTGACCATCGGAGACCTTGATTTCGACAATCATGCCGGTCAGCGGAGAGGTCACGGCGCGATCCGCCGCGGCATCGCCGCCGGCAAAGGCAAGGGGCGCGGCGGGGCGGAAGACCAGGCGGCCTTCGGGCGTGCCCAGTTCGATCACGCCGGCATGCAGACGTGCCTCGATCAGGTGGACAGTGTCGCCCTCGTTCAGGCGCCAACGGCCCGGCGTGATTTCGCGTGCCGACAGTGTCAGCGCCTCGCCGTTTTCCGAATAGACGGTGTATCTGGCACCCGGTTTGACAGGACTGACGCGCAATTCCTCGGATACCTCGTCAGAATCGGTAAGCGTCACGCGCTGCCCCGCTTCCATCGCATCGCCGCCCAGTCCAAGCCGCCAGCCGGTAAAGGCATCACGGTTGGTCCAGGGATTGGCGTTTGTGTCGCTGCGCGACTGGGTCACGAAGAGAATGGCAGCGGTTGCTTTCCACAGATCGGGGCGGGTCAGGCCGGGTGCCTGTGTCAGCTCATCCAGCCTGCCGTCGATCCAGCGGGTATGCACCTGCATCCGTTCGAATTCATGGTTTCGCGCCAGCGCCGTCAAAAAGGCGCGATTGGTTTCGACACCTTCGACCGCGACATGATCAAGCGCCGTGGCCAGACGTGCCAATGCGGTTTCCCGGTCGGGCGCGTGCACGATCAGCTTGGCGATCATCGGGTCGTAGTAGGGCGTGACGGCATCGCCTTCCTCGACGCCGCTGTCGATACGCAGGCCCGATGGCAGGCTGAGCGTGGTGAGCGTACCCGTCGACGGGGCGAATTGCATCGCCGGATCTTCGGCGTATAGCCGTGCCTCGACCGCATGGCCGTTGATCGCCAGATCCTCCTGCACCAGCCCGAGGCCCGCGCCTTCGGCAATGCGCAGGTGAAGCGCGACAAGGTCCAGCCCGGTGATCGCTTCGGTGACGGGATGTTCCACCTGAATGCGCGGGTTCACCTCAAGAAAGAAATATTCGTCCCCCGCGACCAGAAATTCGACCGTGCCCAGCCCGCGATAGTCCAGCGTTTCACCGAGGCGCACCGCGTCGCGCGCGATGTCGTCCAGAAGCGTGCGCGGCAATCCCCAGGCCGGGGCTTCCTCGATGACCTTCTGGTGACGGCGCTGAAGCGTGCAATCGCGTTCGAACAGGTGCACCACATGGCCCTTGCCGTCACCTGCGATCTGCACTTCGACATGGCGCGCCTCGGGCAGGAAACGCTCCAACAGCAGCCCTTCGGAACCGAAGGTGGATTTTGCTTCGCGCAGCGCGCCTTCGATGTCCTCGACCAGCGTGGTTTCGTCGGTGACGAGCCGTTGCCCTCGCCCACCACCGCCGCCGACAGCCTTGAGCAGCACCGGCAGGCCCATTTGGCGCACCTCCTCGGCAATCTGCTCGGGATCGGACCGCGCACCTTCGGCGCCCGAAATCACCGGGACGCTGGCCGCCACGGCGGCCTCTTTGGCGCTGGCCTTGTCGCCGAAACGTTCCAGCGTTTCCGGCGTCGGCCCCATGAATATCATGCCGGCGGCTTCGACCGCGCGGGCAAAATCGGGGTTTTCGGCCAGAAAGCCGTAACCGGGATGGATCGCATCCGCGCCCACCGATTGCGCGGCGGCAATCACCGCGTCGATCTTCAGGTAACTTTCGGAGGCCGGTCCGCCGCCGATACAGACAGATTTGCCGATCTCGCGGACATGCAGGGCATTGGCGTCGGCCTGCGAATGTATGCCGACAGGTGTGATACCGCTGGCCCGCGCAGTGCGCGCGATCCGGCAGGCAATTTCGCCGCGGTTGGCGATCAGAAGCGTTTTGATTTTCACGGTTCGCTCCTCACATCCTGAACACGCCGAAGTTGGTCTCGACCTTGGGTCTGCGCGATGTCACATCTAGCATCAGCGCCATGACGTCACGGGTCTCACAGGGCTCGATCACGCTGTCGATCCAAAGGTTGGAAGCAAAATTATAGGCTCCCTGAAAATCTTCGTATTCCTCGCGGATCGGTGCCTTGAAGGCCTCCTCCTCCTCGGCGGTCCAGTTTCTGCCTTCGCGTTCGTTGATCTGCGCGCGGACCTGAGCTAGCACGCTGGCGGCCTGTTCCGGCCCCATGATCGCCGACCGTCCCGTCGGCCAGGCGAACATTGCGTCCGGCTGGAACGGGCGGCCCAGCATCGCCAGGTATCCGGCCCCGTAAGAGCCACCGGTGATGATTGTGAATTTCGGCACCCGGGCCGAAGACATGGCCGTGATCATCTTCGCACCGGCTTTTGCGATGCCCATCTGCTCGACCTCGCGCCCGACCATGAAGCCGTTCACATCGGCCAGGAACAGCAGCGGAATATCACGCTGCACGCAGAGATTGATGAAATGCGTGGCCTTCAGCGCGGCTTCGACGAAAAGCACACCTGTATTGGCGAGAATACCGACCTCGTGGCCGTGGATGCGACCCCAGCCGGTCATGATCGTGTCGCCATAAAGCGGTTTGAATTCGTGAAAATCGCTCTCATCGACCAACCGAGCCACGATTTCGCGGTTGTCGGTCGGTACCTTGGGGTCGCGGCTGATGAGTCCATAAATCTCTTCGACCGGGTAGGCGGGCGCACGGGGCGCTTCGGGCGTCTTGCGGGGTTGGGGTTTTTCGCCAAGATGGCTGACAATTTCGCGCGTGATGGCCAGAGCATGGGCGTCATCTTCAGCCAAATGGTCGGTCACGCCGGAGACGGACGAATGCATCTTGCCGCCACCCAGTTCTTCGGCTTCGACCTTTTCGCCGGTTGCGGCAAAGGTCAATTCCGGTCCGCCCAGATACATAAAGCCCTGACCGCGCACGATCACCACTTCGTCACAGAGCGCGGGGATATAGGCACCACCCGCAGTGCAGGGCCCCATGACCACGGCGATTTGCGGCACACCATCGCCGGACATGCCAACCTGTTGGTGAAAGATGGACCCGAACTGGCCTTCGTCGGGAAAGATGTTTTCCTGATCCGGCAGGAAGGCGCCGCCGGAGTCCACGAGGGTGATAACGGGCAGACGGTTCTTCCATGCGATCTTCTGCGCCCGCACATGTTTGCGCGATGTCATGCCGAAATAGGTGCCGCCCTTTACCGTGGCATCATTGGCGATGATCATGCATTGACGGCCCTCGATCACACCGATCCCGGTGATGATGCCCGCGCCCGGCGGCACGCCATTGTATTTGTTCAACCCGGCAAGTTCTCCGAGTTCCAGAAATGGTGTGCCCGGGTCGATCAGGCGTTCAATCCGTTCCCGCGGCAGGATCTTGCCCTTCTCCACATGCCGGTCGCGCGCCTTTTTGGGGCCGCCGACACGTTGCAGCAGCCGCAGCGCGTGCAGATCGGAGAGTTTTTCACGGTAGTGTGCGTCATTTGCCCGAAAGTCGTCGGACCCGGTATCAAGCAGGGATTTCATTTTGGTCATGGCAGGTTCGGATATTCCCTGAGAACAAAGGCGACCTTGGCGGCGCCGGGTTTTTCGAAAGTGTCAGCCGCCACCAGGTGAACGTCGGCCTTGAAGACAAGCGCGTCGCGCAGGCGTTGCTCGATCTTCTTCTTGAGGGCGGCGTCATCGGCCGGATCACGACCGGGGCCGCGTTCGACAATCACCGTCAGCGCGCCCTGCGTGGTGTGGCCCTCGAAATCAGCGACGATCCGCATGACGCCATTGGTGTCTGGCACCATCTCGGTGATTACGCTGTTGATGGCGGACGGGAATACATTGGCCCCGCGCACGATCAGCATGTCGTCGGTGCGACCGGTGCAGCGGATCTTGGGGCCGGTGCGCCCGCAGGCGCATTCGGTGTCGATGACCTCGATATAGTCGCCTGACCGGAACCGCACGAGCGGGCTCGCCTGGCGGCCGATCGCGGTATAGATCATCTCGCCCTCGGCGCCCTTTTCCCAGGGAATGATCCTGCCGCTATCGGGATCGAGCAATTCGGTGATGATATAGTCCATGTTGACCATATGCATTCCCGACTGTTCGTCGCACTCGGCCCAGTAAGTCACGCCCAGATCGGTTCCGCCCAGCATTTCGGTGCATTTCGCCCCCCAAGCCGCTTCGATCTTGGCGCGGATAGCAGGGATGCCGCCGCCGGGTTCGCCACCGACGATGACCTGTTCCACGCCCAACTCACTAGCCTTGCAGCCCAGCACTTCGGGCGCTTTTTCGGCCAGGTGCAGAACGAAATTCGGAGCACCAACGATGCAGCGCGGGCGCGTATCCGCGCAGGCACGCAGCAGCCGTTCGGCACCGCCATCCGCCCCCACCGGCACATCGATCGCGCCCATATACTGCAACCCCTGCATCACGGGGATGCCGCCGACAAAGCCCTTGGCCAGCGAAAACGCGTGCAACACCATGTCGCCGGGGCGCATGCCATTGGCAAAGAAGCAGCGCGCTGTCATCTCGTGCCACATCTCGGCGTCGGATTCTGTCAGGGCCACATATGAGGGGCTGCCGGTCGTGCCCGACGAGGCCTGCATCTGGATGATGTCCGACATGGGCGCGGCACGGTGCTTGCCAAAGGGCGGCTCGGCAGCGAGGCTTTCGCGGATCTCGGTCTTGTAGGTATAGGGCAGTTTTTGCAGGTCTGCGATGGTGCGGATATCGTCGAAGTCCACACCGGCCTCGGCGAACTTTTCCTGATAGAAGGTCGAGTTCGCCTTGAGATACGCCATCTGATCGCGCAGCCGCTCTTCCTGAATACGGCGCACCTCGTCGAGCGGTGTGCCCTCGATCGTGTGCCAGAAGCGATCATTTACCTTGTCGGCGGCATCCTGCCGCCTGAAGCGCATTCCAAATTGCATGTCGTTCTCCATGTCGGGCAGAGCGATCAATAAGACCGCGGCAGACCCATGACCTTTTCGCCGATGAAGCTGAGGCACAGCTCGCGGTTCACGGGCGCCGTGCGCAACAAGCGCACCAGCGGGTACATCTCGTATAGTCCCGTATCCTCGGTGAAGCCCGATCCGCCATGCGCCTGCAGCGCGGCGTCCACCGCTTCGATCCCGGCTTCGGCGGCGGCGTATTTTGCCATGTTTGACGACGCCCCTGCCGGCAGTTTGTTGTCAAACTCCCAGGCCGCGCGACGGGTCATCAGGCTGGCCATCTCGACCGCTGTGTGCGCCTTGGCCATCGGGTGCTGCACGCCCTGATGCGCACCGATGGGTTGGCCGAACACATTGCGTTCGGAGGCATAGGCCACGCCCTTGTTCAGGGCGAACCGGCCGATGCCGCAGCACAGGGCGGCCAGGATGATGCGTTCGGGGTTGAGACTGTCGAACAGGATCGAGAACCCTTCGTCCACCTCGCCGACCACATCCTCCGGGCCCAGATCCACCTCGTCGAAGAACAGGGTCCACTGTTCCTCGGGCAGGGGGATCGAGATCTTCACCCGCTGCTTGTCGACGCCCTTTTTCTTCAGATCCACTGCGAACAGGGTAAAGCCGTCGGTCTTGCGGCTGACCTCGGTATGCGGCTTGGTTCGCGCCACGACTAGGCAATAGTCCGAGACCTCGGCGCCAGTGATAAAGGTCTTTTCGCCCGACAGGCTGAACCGGTTGCCCCGACGTTTGGCCAGCGTAGTGGCCTTCATCGTGTTCGACCCGGCGCCCGGTTCCGTGATCGCAAAACAGAACTGGATATCACCGCGGCAGGCCGCCGGCAGCAGCTCTTTCTTGTGGAATTCACTCCCGTGGCTGGCGATATGAGCCAGCGACATGGTCGGCCCGACCACCATCATCAAAAGCGGAATGCCGTGATTGGCGGTGCCTTCCATGAACAGCGCCATTTCGGTCATACCGAGGCCCGCGCCGCCGTATTCCTCAGGCACCATGATGCCGAGAAAACCGTCGTCGGCAACCTGCTTGAACATATCGTGGGGAAACTCGTGCTTGCGCGCGTGTTCCAGCCAATAAGCATTGTCATATGTCTGCGCCAGCTGACCGCCATATTCGTAAATCTGGCGCTGTTCATCGTTCAGAGTGAATTCCATGTTTCGTCCTCAAGCCTTGAATTCGGGGGCGCGCCGGTTCTCGAATGCATCGAGCCCCTCGGCGACGTCATCGCTGGGCAGTGCGCGCACGGCGGCGTCACGCTCAAGCCGCATCTGCTGGTCGATGCCGAGATCTGCACCTTCGCGCGCCAGCCGCTTCATTTCCGCGATACCTGGGCGCGAGCGGGTCGCGATCTTTTCGCAATATTCCAGCGCGGCCTGGTGCAGATCCGCATCCGGTACGATGTAGTTGACCAGCCCGACCTCCTTGGCCTCGTCGGCTTTGAGCCAGCGCGCTGAGAACATCAGGTCAAGCGCCCGGCGTTCCCCCATTAGCCGCGTCAGCCGCTGCGAGCCACCCCAACCGGGAATCAGCCCGAATTGCGCATGCTGATCGCCAAACTGGGCGCTTTCGGCCGCAAAGCACACGTCGCAGGCCAGCATCAGTTCGATCCCGCCGGCCAGACACAACCCCTGCACTGCGACTACGACAGGGAGGGAGGAGGTTTCGAGCGCACGCAGGTTTTTCATGCCAAAGGCGATGAAATGGTCCAGCGCGGCGGGATCGTTCAATTTACCTTTCACTTCCACCAGATCGGCGCCGGTGCAAAAGTTCTTGCCTTGCGCCCGGATCAGGATCGCCCGAATATCCGGGTTCGCCTCGAATTCCGACCGCGCAGCAGAAATGCGCTCATGCACGTCAAGTGACAGGCAATTGAATTTCTCGGGGCGGGCAAGTTCGATGATGCCGGTGTTGCCCTCGGAAGTGACGAGGATGGGGCCGCTCATTTGGCGGCTCCCTTCGCCTTCTTGTCATACTGCAGCGCCATGCGACCGACCTTCTCGCGGGCGATCACCAGCTTCTGGATCTGCGCGGTCCCGTCACCGATCTGCAAGCCGAGCACATCGTTGTAGCGCTGGTGGTGGGGCAGGTCGGTGGTGTAGCCGTAATGTCCGTGCAGGATCAGGCACTGGTGCAGGATCTCGCAGGCGGTTTTGGGCAGGTACCATTTGCACATGGCGGCCTGAGAGGTGTGGGGCAGGCCACGGTCGCGCAGGTCCAGCGTGTAATAGCAAAGCTGGCGCATCATGGTAAGTTGGGTCTCGGCCTCGGCCAAGGGAAAGCTGACACCCTGATACTGCACGATTGGGGCCCCGAATGCCTCGCGCTCCTGAACGTAGGCCCAGGTTTCATCCACCGACGCTTGCGCGGCCCCCAGGCACTCCAGCCCGATCAGTGCGCGGGAATAGTCGAAGCCCGCCATGATCGTGCCAAAGGCACGGTCCTGTTCCGCCATCATGTTTTCAGCCGGCACGAAAACATCGTCAAAGAAAACCGAGCCGCGCCCGACAGGCTTGGTGCCGATGTCGTCAAAATGGGTGCGCTTGATGCCTTCCTGGTTCAGATCGACGAAAAAGGCGCTGACCCCGCGTGAGCCGCCGTCAGGATCGCCGGTACGGGCAAAGACGACCGCCGCATCCGCCTGACTGGCAAAACTCATGGATGTCTTTTCACCGTTCAGCCGCCAGCCGTTGCCGGATTTCTCGGCCCTCAGAATCAGGTTCGCCGCATCCGAACCGCCGCGCGGCTCTGTCAGGCCCAGGCCAATGACAGCATCACCCGAAACAACCTTGGGCACCCATTCCGACGCGATGTCCTTGGAGGCATGTTTGGCAACCATTCCGCCCATGAGAGAGCCCAGAAGCTGCACGTAACTTGCGTTGAAATCAGCATAGGCGATCTCTTCGACGATCAGCCCTGACGTGACAGAGCTTTCGCCGAGTCCCCCGAATTCCTCGGGCAGATCGGCCCCGATCAGCCCCAGTGCGCCCATCTCCTTGATCAGCGCACGGTCGAATGTATGGCCGCTGGCGCGTTCTTGATATGTGGGCGCAAGTCTTTCAGTTGCGAAGCGCTTTGCGGTCTCGCGAAACGCCTTCTGATCGTCTGTAGGCTGGAATTGCATCGGTGCTCCTCCCCATGAGCGAAAATCTTCTTTCCAAAAAAATCTAACAAATGTTAGATTGTAGATCAAGTGCAGTTTTGAGGAGGAGAACCGAAGTGAAAAATAGACCAGATGGAAGCTTTGAAACCATGCTCTCGCCCATCCGCGCAGGCCAACATACATTGCGAAATCGTGTCATCATGGGGTCGATGCACACGCGGTTGGAAACCGAGCCTGACGGCATAGCCAAACAGATCGCGTTTTACGCCGAGCGTGCGCGGGGGGAGGCGGCGATTCTGGTCACCGGCGGGTTTTCGCCCAATGCCGAGGGCATATTCGATCCAGAAGGTCCGCGAATCGATGGCCCGGAAGAAGCGCTTGACCTGCGCCCGATCTGCGAGGCGGTGCAGGCCGAAGGCAGCCTGATCTGCGCGCAACTCCTCCACGCCGGGCGCTATGCCAAGATCGAAGGCTGTGTCGCCCCGTCGCCGATCCGCGCTCCGATCAACCGTTTCATCCCGCGTGAAATGACCGAAGCCGACATTCTCCGTACCATCGAGGATTTTGCCGTGGCGGCCGCCAATGCGCAGGCCGCAGGCTTTGATGGCGTCGAGATCATGGGGTCCGAGGGATACCTGATCAACGAATTCACCGTCACCCATACCAACAAGCGCCAAGACGACTGGGGCGGCAGCGCCGCGAACCGCCACCGATTCCCGGTCGAGATCGTGCGCGCGGTGCGCGAACGTTGCGGCCCCGACTTTCTGGTCATCTACCGGATTTCGGCGGCCGATCTGATCGAGGGCGGCGCGCCCGCCGATGAAATTGCCGCACTGGCCCGCAAGATCGAGGCCGCAGGTGCGGATATTCTGAACACCGGCATCGGCTGGCACGAGGCCCGCGTGCCGACGATCGCCTATCCGGTGCCGCGCGGTGCCTGGCGCAAGGCGGCAGCCAACGTGAAAGCGGCCGTGTCGATCCCGGTGGTCGCCTCGAACCGGATCAACACACCCCAGCTTGCCGAAGACATACTTGCCTCTGGCGATGCGGACATGATCTCGATGGCGCGCCCGTTTCTGGCCGATCCGCATTTCGTGAAAAAGGCGCGAGAGGGCCGCGCGGACGAGATCAACACCTGCATCGCCTGCAACCAGGCCTGTCTGGATTTCATCTTTTCTGACCGTCCGGTCGGATGTCTGGTCAATCCAAAGGCCGGGCGTGAAACGGAATTCCGGGATACGCCAGCCGACACGCCAAAGAAAGTGGCCGTCGTTGGCGGTGGTGCCGCGGGCATGGCCACAGCCGCCGAGGCGGCGCGGCTGGGCCATGCTGTCACGCTGTTCGAGGCGCAGGACAAGCTGGGCGGTCAGCTGAATCTGGCCCGCGCCGCACCGGGCAAGGACGAATTCGACGAAACCCTTCGGTATTATGCCGGTCAGATGCAAAAACACGGGGTCACGCAGCGTCTGCGGCAGCGTGCTGACGTGAGCGATCTTGAAGGCTTCGACCATGTGGTTATCGCCACCGGGGTCATGCCGCGCATTCCCGACCTGCCGGGTATCGACCATCACAGCGTCGCGACTTACGCCGAAATTCTGTCCGGCGACCGTCTGGCGGGCGACCGTGTCGTCGTGATGGGGGCAGGGGGCATCGGTCATGATGTGGCCGAGTTCTTGGTGACCGAACCCGCCAAGACTGCCAACTCCGACGTCTTTTGCGAAACCTGGGGTGTGGACCCCGAATTTGTATCGTCGGGTGCCCTGGCGGGCGACCCTCTGGCACCGAAACCGTCGCGCCGCAAGGTCGTTATGCTGCAACGCAAGACGGCCAAACCGGGCGCGGGGCTTGGTGTTTCGACAGGGTGGATCCTGCGCAACGCGCTGCGCAAACATGGGGTCGAGGCAATGGGCGGCGTGACCTATGAACGTATCGACGATGCGGGACTGCATATCGTCGCGGACGGAATGCCAAAGGTCATTGCGGCCGATACAATTGTGCTATGCACCGGTCAGGAACCGGAACGGACCCTGGCCCAAGAGCTTGCCGCGCGCGGCGTCCCGGTTACGATGATCGGCGGGGCAAAAGAGGCCGCTGAACTGGATGCGCTGCGCGCCATTGATGAGGGCGTGCGCCTGGCGCAGGGTCTCTGAACCGAAGGCCGGGCAAGGGGTAAACCATGCTGACCGACGTCATCCGCGCGGGGCGCGCTGATCTGTATTCGATCTTTCGAACCCGCGCGCAAGACTGCGCCCGCGCCCTGGCCATCGAGGACGGCAGCAGGAAATTGACCTATGCCGAGCTGCTGGAGCGGGTCGATCGTCTGGCTGCCGTGTTTCTGGCCAGGGGCGTTGCGCCGGGCGACAGGATTGCGATCCTGTCGCACAACCGCTCTGAATACCTGGAGGTCGAACTCGCCGCAGCGGGAATCGGCGCGATCGTCGCCTGTCTGAACTGGCGGCTTGCTTCCGATGAACTGCGGCACTGCATAGATCTGGTCGCGCCGGTTCTCGCGGTCGTCGAACCGGACCTTTCAGAAGCTTACCGGGCCGTCGCGGCAACGCCCTGTCTGATTATCGGGCCGGATTTGGAAACGGCCATTGCCGCGGCCGGACCGGACCCGCGCATCGGAACCATGGTCGACGATCCAGAGGCTGGTCTGACGATCCTTTATACCTCAGGGACCACGGGCCTGCCCAAGGGCGCGCTCATCAGCCACCGCGCGCATATCGCCAGATCCATGGCTTTTGCGGCGCAGCTGGCGCTGGACCCCGGCGACGGGTTTATCGCCTGGGCGCCAATGTTCCACATGGCGTCCACCGATCATGGGTTGGCGACGGTCCTGCGGGGCGGAACCGTGGTGATGGTTGACGGTTTGCAGCCTGCGGTCATCAACGAGGCTCTGTCGCGCCACCGGATCGGCTGGTTCGTGATGATGCCCGGTGCGCTGGACGCCTTTATCGCAGAACGACGCGCCAACCCTTTGCCGCTGAAGGGTATCAAAGTTTGCGGCGCCATGGCCGATCTGGTGCCGCCGCATCAGATCGCGGAACTGACAGCCCTTCTCCACACGCCCTATCTGAATTCCTTCGGCGCAACCGAAACCGGCCTGCCGCCGGGGTCCGCCGATCTAATTGCGCCAGGTGTGACTCCGGACCGCCTTTCCAAGCGCATCAGCGCACTTTGCGAGGTTCGGCTCGTCGATCCCGACGACCAAGAAGTGACGGATGGAACGCCAGGCGAAATGGCTGTGCGGGGTCCGACATTGTTTTCAGGGTACTGGAACGCGGACGACGCCAATGCCCATGACTTTCGCAACGGCTTTTTCCACATGGGCGACTTGTTCCGGCGCAATGCGGACGGAACCATCGACTTTGTGGACCGGGCCAAATACTTGATCAAGACCGGCGGCGAGAACGTCTATCCTGCGGAGATCGAGCGTGTTCTTCTATCTCATCCCGGGGTGGTCGATGCCGCAGTCGTACGGGCATTTGACGTGAAATGGGGCGAAAGTCCGGTGGCCTTTGTCGCCCGCGGCAAGGACGGGCCGGATGCCGAAGCGCTGATGAATTTGTGCCGCGACAACCTCGCAGGCTACAAACGGCCGCGCGAAATTCGCTTCATCGCGTTCGAGGATTTTCCCAGATCGACCAGCGGAAAGGTCCAGCGGCATGTCCTAGAAGCGCGGCTCGCAGATTAATTTTTGCTCCGACCCGATCGTCACCCCGCCACGCCCGTTCGCCCCACTAGCGAAATAAGCGTTCCTGTCATCGTTGCGACGAGCTTCTCATCCCCGCCCTTTGGAGTAGCCCCCTGAAAGTGGTCCACCAACCGGGATAGATTGACCCGCGATTGACGTGCTGCCCTCTGTCGGACCACACGGCTGGAGTTTTCCCGGGGGTTTGAGCTCAGGCGGATTCTTCGATCCCTGAGCCATTCATCAGCGCGATCGGTGGTTTGTTCCCGGTTGCGCTGTGGGGGCAGCAGGTCACCCGGCGCTTCGCACGGACGGGCATGGAATGCCGGCAAGTGCCGGTTGGGGCTGCTGCGGGCCTTCAAGGGAAAGTCGGCGACTATCCGATGTGCGGGACAGAGCGGGTATTCACCAAGCGAACTCAAACGTCCGGTTCTGCACTGCGGCCCGACAGAACGATATCAAGTGATCGGCGATCAGCCGATTGCACCTGTGTAACAGTCTTCTTCGGCCCTCCTGTCTGCATGATCTGGGACAGGTAAGAATTGCGCCGTCTGATGAAGTCACGCAGAAGAGTCGGGTAGTCTTCACTGACGGCACTCTTCACAGAAACCCGACGCTCCAGTTCATATCGCCAGGCCCTTACACGGGCAAGCCCTGTGAAGACGCCAAACTCTCCGATGGCGTCAAAAACGTCGAAATAGCGGAAGACCGGGCCGAATACGACATCGACGAGGCTGAACTGGTGGCCGTCGAACCATGGTCCCTCCCCAAGCTCCGCGTCCAGCCGAAGGAATTTTGCGCGGAGCGCCGCGACTTTTGCTTCCAACGCTTTATCGTTCGGCGCCGAGTAGAACCCCGCAATGTCGTTCAAGACAGCAGATCCAAATTCAATCCAGGCACGGTGGCGGGCGCGATCGAGAGCGTCGTGCGGATGAAGTGCGTGGGGTTGTGTATCCTCAAGATATTCGAGGATAACCGCAGATTCGAAAATCGGCGTCCCGTTCACAACCAGGACAGGCGTCTTGCCCAGCGGAGATATGGCAAGAAACCAGTCGGGCTTGTTCGAAAGATCGATGTGAGTTCTCTCGAACGTGACACCTTTCTCAGTGAGCGAGATCGCTGCGCGCTGCACATATGGGCAGAGCGCATGGCTAATGAGGTGGAGGCTCATGTTGTCTCTCCCTCCATCTGCACGTTGCCGGGCGCGAAGGAGGGGCTGAGGGCGAAACGGCCGTCGCCCAGAAGTCCTTGCACGACGGCAAGCAGCGTCAGATAGGCCGGGTATTCCCACCCGCCGTTCTCGTATCCGAACATCCAGCCGTTTCCTGAGTGAGCCCAGGTTGCTCCGGCCAAGATGGGCACGGTCGCCGACGCGACCCACCGAGCCTGTACGCCGAGGACCAAAAGGGCACCGGCAATCGCCTCGACTGCAAAGATCATATAGGCAAACCAGCCGGGCAGCCCGATCGAAACGAAGAACTGCGCCGTTCCGGGAAGTGTGAAAATGAAGAGCTTGAGAAACAGGCTGTGCGCCAGGAACATGATACCGAGTGCTATACGGAGCAGGAATATCCCAAATTCTGTGAGGTGCGATTGTGACATGATATGATCCCATATGTCGATGCATTTGCATCTATATATAGCGCGTCACATGCGACGTCAAGGTTGATGCACTTACATGTATATGATATGTGCTGGATATGAACGAGATTGACCATGCTACTGAGGCCGCCTGGACAGCCCTCATGACTAAAAGCCGCGTTTTGCTTGAGGCTGTCGAATCGTCTCTGAAATCGGCAGGATACCCGCCACTTGCATGGTATGACGCGCTTCTCGAACTCGAGAAGGCAGGCCCGGACGGACTCCGTCCATTCGAACTCAAAGACCGGATTTTGTTACCCCAATACGGTACATCGCGGTTGCTGGACCGCATGGTGAAAGCAGGGCTGGTGGACCGACGGAACTGCTCGGAAGATGGGCGAGGTCAAAACATTTCTATCTCTGAAAAGGGTAAATCTGTCAGGAGGGCGATGTGGCCGATCTATGAACGGGTTCTGTCGGAAAGGATCGGCGCAAAGCTGAAACCCAAAGACGCCGCTCAATTGGCCACGCTACTCTCAAGGCTCTGAAGTCTCGGTCGACTGACGCGAAACCTGTCTGTGACTTTCCACGCTAAGTGGCCCTGATTTTTTTCACGTTAATTGGCCGACAGTTGCCTATGTCGGTGTGCGAAGGGTGTTTCGGGCTGTTCCGACGTCCTTTCGCATCCAACAGACTTCTGCGTGATCGTTGATAAATCCCATGGCCTGCATGAATGCATATACGGTGGTCGGTCCCACGAATTTGAAGCCAAGCTTTCGTAGATCTTTGGACAGGGTCTCGGACGCTGGTGATTTGGACCGCATTTGTGGCAGTGCGTCGTCCTTGGCAGGTTCATATAGCCAGATGAATGCAGCGAAGGAGCCTTCCTCTTGGACGACCTCGAAAGTACGGCGAGCGTTGTTGATCACGGCTTCGATCTTGCCTCGATAGCGAACAATTCCTTCATCGGCAAGTAGGCGCTCAATGTCGTTGTCGTCAAAGTTCGCAACTCCCGAAAGTCGAACCCGGCGAAGGCAGCACGAAAATTCTCGCGCTTGGCCAGAATGGTGCGCCAGCTCAGCCCTGACTGGAAACTCCGGCGTGACGGCAGCCCATCGGCACCGTGGGCGTCCATCCGTTCCAATTACGGTTGCAGCATCAGGCCGCTGCAGCATAAACTTGAACAGAAACCGAACCAGATCCTCCGTTACGATACAGTCTCAGCTCTCCGAAAAACCCTGACGACGGACAATCGGCGACCGCACTGCTAAAGGCTAACATTACCGCTTGGCAGGTCTGAACCTGCTGGCGGCGATCTGGATACCGCGCGAGCCTACGGGAAACGGTTGGCCGAGGTCGCGAGCCGCTGGAACAGCTGATCCAGCTGTCTGAATAATCGGCCCGGCCGCCCGGATCGGATGTGCTGCGGCCGGGTTGCGCTCAGTCCGCGACCCCCGCCCGCCCGATCAGCGCCATGAGCGTTCCGGTCATCGTTGCGACGAGCTTTTCATCCTGGCCCTTCACGGCATAGGCACGCGCCTCGCATATGGTCAGCGTCCTGCCTGGTTTCACCACGTCAGCGACGAAGCGAAACCGTGCGCCGTCCGCCGGGTTGAGTAGGTTGATCTTGAATTCGGCCGTCAACACTGCCGCGTCCGCTGGCATCAGCGAAAAGGCCGCGTATCCGCAGGCGCTGTCCAGCGCTGTCGACACGATTCCGGCATGCAAAAACCCATGCTGCTGGGTCAGTGCAACCTGATGTGCCATTTCCAGAACGATGCGGCCGGGTAACAACTCGGCAATGCTGATCCCCAACGTGTTCATTGCCTTCTGGCGATCGAAACTGTTGCGCACGCGTGCGTCATAGTCGGGGTTTTTCGGTTTGAATTGTGTCATGGCGGGTCTTCCTCTTCGATTTCATTCGTCAATGACCAATCTTAGGCGGTCTTTGAGGCGCGTATCTTGTAGCAAAAGGTCAAAACGACGCGGAATAGACAGAGCGCGCAACGCGCCGGGCGGTTTGCCGGCGAAGATCCGGCAAGCGGCGGACAAGTGAGATTGATCGTAATATCCGGCGTCCAGCGCCAGATCGCTCAGCGGCAGGGTCTTTGACGCAAGCTGCCCGAGAGCCCGGCGAAAGCGTCGCAAGGTCGCAAGCCGCCGCCGCGACACGCCGGTTTCCGCCCGCACCTTTCGACGTTTGGTCCGGTCGCTGTAAGCTCCGGTTGGTGCGGCAAAGCGCAGGTCTCTCGCAAGGCCGTCAAGCACCGCGATGAGCGCAGGCAGGTCATCGTCCCCGGTCTGAATCCGGGCCAGTTCTGAGGCCAGCATGTCCAGCCCTGTGGAGTCGGGAAATCGCTGCGGTCGTGACGACAGTCGCAGCCCGGCCACGACACCCTGGAATGGCCTTGGGCGGGGCGAAAAATAGGGGCGCGGTTCTGCCAGCGATACGCGCCCGCCGCCGCTGTCGTCGCGCGTTACCGAAAGGGTAAAGAGGTCGGTTGCGAACCGCCCGCGTCCACCACCGCTCAGCACACCGGTATCGCGGAACACGAACAAATGGTCGATCTGTTTGGCCGCTTCCTCAGTCGGCGCCAGTTCGAGATAAAGCGGCGGCGCCATCAGGTTACTTGACGAAAGCATCCCGGTTCTCGGCGACGAAATCGGCAAATCGGCGCGCCGGGCGTCCCATCACATCGCTGACCGTGGTCTCGATGCCGGCAAGGTAGCCCTTGGGCGCGATGGAAGCCAATTCGACCATGGCTCTGGCGACCTCGTCCTGCATTCCGCCAGCCACCATGCCCGCCTTGGCATTTTCGGCCGACAGGGGTGCGCAGGTGACAGTGCGCCCGGTCACCCTGGACAGGAGGGCGGCGATATCTTCTCCGGTAAGAGCTTCGGGCCCGGTCAGACCAAGAGCCTTGCCTTCGTACCCCGGAGCGGTCAGCGCCTCGGCGGCGACATCCGCGATGTCGCGGGCGTCGACCCAGGCCACAGGGCCGCCCAGATCGTCGTAATAGACCCCATCTTTTGCAATATTGCCGGCCTGCCAGAGCAGGTTCTGCATGAAATAGGTCGGCTGGACGAAGGTCCAGTCAAGGCCGCTTTGCTTCAGCAGTTCCTGGGTTTCGGAATGCCATTTCCCAAATGTCAGCCCCGCCTTGGGCGAGGCGCCAAGCCCGGTGGCCACGACAACATGGCGCACCCCCGCGGTCTTGGCCGCCGCGATCACATTCGCCTTCCACTGACGCATGTCCAGATGGGCAGGCGTGACCAGGTATATCTTTTCTGCCCCGTCACAGGCCCGCGCCAGCGCGGCAGGGTCCGTGAAATTCGCAACGACCGCCTCGCATCCTTTGGCTTTTAGCGCATCGAGCCTGGAAGGGTCGCTGGTGACAGCACGCACGGTCGCGCCTTTTGCCATAAGCGTATCGACAAGAGGGGCGCCGGTGGTGCCCGTGGCTCCGAAAACAGTGATCATGGCTTTTCCTTTTGCAGGTCTGCGATGGGTTGAATGGTTTCCGGGTTGCTGATCGACGACAGATCGCCCGGATCTTCGCCCAGAAAGGCCGCGCGCACGATCCGGCGCATGGTTTTCATGCTGCGGGTCTTGGGCAGGGCCTCGACAAAGTGGATCTCGCGCGGGCGGAAGGGTTTCGAGACGATCTCTCCGACCCGATCCTTGAGCCGCTCCACAAGCTCTGCGTCAGGCGTGACGCCCTGGGCTGCCACACAGACGCAGACGACGGCCACGCCTTTGATATCGTCGGGTGCAGCAATGGCAGCGGCGTCCACCACCTCTCCGGTTTCGGTCAGGGCCGCCTCAATCTCGGGCGGGCCGATGCGTTTGCCGGCGATGTTCAGCGTGTCGTCGGACCGGCCCAGGATATACCATGTCCCGTCCGGATCGCAGCGCACCCAATCTCCGTGTCGCCACATGCCCGGGAAGGTGGACCAATAGGTTTCAAGGTAGCGCTCGCGGTCGCCCCGGATGGCCGGGGTCAAACCCAAAGGCGGTTGAGTCACCACCAGTTCCCCCACCTCGCCCGGCGCGGCTTCACTGCCGTTTTCCCGCAGCACCTTGGCGCCGACGCCAAGTGCCTGGGCCGAAAATCCGCCGGGCTTGATCTCGTGTAGCACGGTCGAGGTCAGGATCGCGCCAAAAAGCTCGGTCCCGCCCGAGATGTTCAGCGGCACGGCGCGGCGGCGGCAGATATGATCGAGCTGCCAGAGCCAGGCGTCGTCGGTCCAAGGTTCACCGGTCGAGGCGACAATCCGCAGGGGCGACAGGTCGTAGCCCGACAAAGTTTCCGTATCCTGCGTCATGAACTGCCGTATCAGAGTCGGGGCCACGCCGAGATGTGTGACCTCCATTTCGGACGCAAGACGCAGCAGCCTGAAGGGATCGCCGGACATTGATGGTGCGCCCTCGGCCAGTACCAGAGTCGAACCGGCCAAGAGCACCGACAATAGGGTGAGCGGTCCCATGACCCACCCCATGTCGGTCATCCAGAGGTGCCGGTCGTCCCGTTTCATGTCGAGACAAAGCAGGATATCGGCCGTGGCCTTCGCCTGCACGCCCAAATGGGTATGCACGACGCCCTTGGGCCGCCCGGTGGTGCCCGAAGTATAGGCGATCAGAAAGGTGTCTTCGGCCTTGACCGGAACGGCGGCAAACTCCGGACTGGCGCGGCCTATGGTTTCGCTCCAGTCCAGATCGCGGACCGGATCGGCCACTGCACCGCCGAACCGTCGCAGGCTGATAACGGTATGAACCGATGGTACGTCGGTCAAAGCCTGGGCAAGGGTCGCCTCCATCCAGACCGGCTTGCCTCGTCGGGGTGTGGCATCCGCTGTCAACACCGCTACGGCATCCGCATCGCTCAGGCGCGATACGATGGCATGGGGCGCAAAGCCGGAGAACAGCGGTACCGCAACCGCGCCCAGCCGCGCGATACCCAGAAGCGCGGCCTCGATTTCGGGGATCATCGGCATATAAATGCCCACCGCCTGACCCGGCATTACACCGCGCGCGGCAAGGGCCGAGGCGACGCGGGAGGCTTCGGCGGCAAGGTCGAAGTAGGTCCAGCGACGGCGGCTTCCGTCTTCACCGACCCAGTCGATTGCGGTCTTGTCGCCCAGGCCATCGGCAATTCGGGCGTCAAGACAGGTTTCTGTCAGATTCAACGTGCCTCCCACGGCCCATCTGATCGATTCGGGCCCTGTGGAGATATCTCGCAACCGGGTGTAAGGCTGCGCGAACCGCATGCCGGCATGGTCGATGATCCGGCCCCAGAACCATTCGGGCTCTTCGTTCGATAGGCCGACGAGCTCCTCGTAGCTGTCAATCTCACAGTCATTCAGAAAAGCGGTCAGCGTGCTTGTTCGCTGGATTTCAGAGCTTGGCTGAAACATTCGCAACCTTTCTACAATAAAAAGGGGCCGCACATAAGGCGCGGCCAGTCGAGGAGTAACTCTTGGCACGGTTTGGCAGCAGCGCCTTGTCTCCGTCGCAGCTGTCAGCGTTTCAACCGTGCATGGACAAGCCGCCCGAAACCGAAATCACCTGACCGGTGATGAATCCCGCGTCGTCGGACGACAGAAAACAGATGATGCCCGGGTAATCTGACGGCTGCGCCAGGCGCTTCATCGGAATCGCCCGCTTGAGACCCTCAGCGATCTTTTGACCGGCCTCGCCTTCGGCAACCTGCGCGAACAGAGGCGTGTCGGTCGGTCCGGGGGCGACCGCGTTCAATTGAATGCCATTGCGTGCAAGTTCGCGCGCCACGGTCTTGGTAAACGAGATGATGCCACCTTTGCAGGCCGAATACACAGCCTCGCCGGATGATCCGACGCGTCCGGCGTCGGACGCGATATTGACCACGCGGCCGCTGCCGTTCTTGACCATGCCCGGAAGCACCGCGTGATGCATGTTGAGCGGGCCATAAAGATTGATGTCGATGACCTTTTTCCAAAGATCGGCATCGGTATCGAGGAACGGTTTGATCACGTCCCAGCCGGCGTTGTTCACCAGCACGTCAATCGGGCCTCCGGCCTCGAACGCGGACACTGCCATGTCGACCTGAGAACGATCGGTGATGTCCGCTTTGAAGGCCTGGGCCTTTCCACCCGCGTCGATGATCAGTCGGACAGTTTCATCCGCCCCATCCTTGTTCAGATCGAAAACGGCAACTTCGGCGCCCTCTGCGCCGAACCGTTCGCAAACCGCTCGGCCGATGCCGCTCCCACCGCCGGTCACGACGACCCGTTTTCCACTCAATCCTCGCATGTGGAGGTCCTCCTCTTCCGTTGCACCTTGAAAAGAGTTGATTCGACACTCTCTCGGATGTATTCTAACGTCTGTTAGATTTATTGCAATGGACAGCCACAGGGCCAACAAGTATCGACAATGGATGGCACGACAGAGTGAAGATACCAAGATAGTGTATGACGATCTAAGCAAGTCGGAGAGGACCCGCGAAGCCATACTCGCTGCGGCCGCGCGACTTTTTCGGTATCAAGGTTATCATGCAACGACGATGCGCGACATCGCGCAGGAAGCCCGCATTGAGGCCGGCAGCATTTATTACCATTTTCAATCCAAGGACCAAATTCTGAGCGAAGTTCTCGAAATTGGCGTCCGTCAACTATATCAGACGGTCAGTGAAATCGTTCGGCCGGCACCGACAAGTTCGGAGGATTTTCGCAAGACTTTCGGAACCCTGATTGAAACACACCTTACCTATCTGTTGACCGACAGTGACTTTACGTCAGCTAATATTCGGAACTATCCGATGTTGTCGGACGAAACACGCGCCCCGCATCGCGAATTGCGTGCATCATATGCAGGTGCCTGGGGCAAATTCCTGAATGACGCCAAACGCGCCGGCCACCTTCGAAGTGACATATCCACTGCTGTGATCCGCCAGTTCATCCTGAGTGCCATGAACTGGACCGTGGAATGGTACGATGTCGACAAGTATCCGGTGCGCATCCTCGCGGAACGAATGAGTAAGCTGATACTTGACGGAATGTGTTTGCATGACAGTGCTGATACAGAAGGCTTGAAGCTGTGTCCCGCCACTCCCGTCAAAACTCCGGACCCTGGCAGCAAGGCGGCTAAGACCCGTGCAGAAATACTAACGGCCGCAGCGCGCGTTCTGAGGGACAATGGCTACAAGGCGACGACTCTGAGAAAGGTCGCGGACAATGCTGGCTTGAAAGCGGGCAGCGTCTATTACCACTTCAATTCCAAGGACGCGATCGTTGACGAAGTGCTGAACGCCGGACTAAAGGACCTGCTATCAGGTGTCGAAGCCGCCGTTCGGCAATTCGATGCCCCCTACGATCATCACGCCAGGATAGCGACCGCAATCTGGACGCACCTGGATTTCCTCTTCAAGGCAAGCGAATTTACCTCGGCGAACATCCGAAGTTATGGAATGCTCCCCAATCATTTCAGGGAGAGGCACAGGGGTATTCGCCATGAGTATGGAAAACTCTGGGATTGGATACTCCGTGAAGCTCAGGACGACGGTGCCATACGGTCGGATATCAAGATCGTCCCCTTGCGCCAGGTGATGTTGGGTGCCTTAAACTGGACGGTGGAATGGTTCGACCCGAACAAGGCAGGAGTGGAAGGATATCTATCACTGCCTGAATTCTCCAGCATGCTCATCAATCTGTTACTGGAAGGCATTTGTAACCGGGAAGCGGCCCCGTCCACAGGACAAGGTAGCCCTGAAAGCGGTTGCCCCGGTCAGACCAGAAGGAAGTGATACAGCCCTTCGGCAACCGCCTTTTCCCGATCCGTCTGCCAGCTGAGCACGCTGACGCTTGCCATCCGCTTGCCTTTGCGCGTGACGTTAGCGCGGGCAAAAAGCGGTCCCTTCACACCGGGTCTGAGGTAATCGACGGTCAGGTTGATCGGCTTGGCCGGAACGTCGGCGAAATCGGGCTGTACCGCGATGGCGGCAGTGGCCTCCATAAAACTCGCGATTATGCCGCCATGGTAGTACTCCATGATCGGGTTACCGATATGGCGGTCATCAAAGGTCATTTCCGCCTCAGCATGGAGACTGTCTAGACTTCTGACCTCAAAGTTGAGAAATCGGAAGAACGGCACCCGGGATACATTGGCATTGACAGTTTGCACGTCCATCACGAGGTTTTTCCTTTTGTCATTGCGTCAAACAGGCTGGTTTCGCCGCGCGTCAATGCAAACGAGGCGGTTCCCCTGGCTATTTCAGCATCCTCATGGCCCGCGAACCAGACGCTGCCGGAATTGAAGGCGATGTGACGGGTCTTGCGAAAACAATGCGCTTGAACGATGACATCCGCGCGCGAACGGGCCGGGCGCAGGTAATCAACTCTGAGGTCAAGAGTGGCCATGGTACTGACGCCTTCGATGGCAACAAAGTTCGCCAGTCCAAAGACACTGTCCAGAAGTGCCGTCAGGATACCACCGTGGAGCAGTGATTGTTCCGCATCGACGCAAAAGTCCGGATTGAACGGCATCCGAACCCGAACACCTTCGGTCGAGACCTCTTCGATCTCAAGCGCCATATGCGTTATCAGACCCTTGCCGCGCGCATTCCACATCTGCGCGATTTGCTCCATCTTCTTTTGGGTGATGTCTGACATGCGATCTTTCCTTTAACGCCCCGTGAAATTGGGTTTTCGTTTTTCGACGAACGCAGCAACCGCCTCGTGGTGGTCTTCGGTCTGATGCATGAGCGCCTGATAGGCCGCCGCGGAATTCAGGAAATCCGGCAGGTCCATCCGTTCGGCATTGCGCATCAGACGCTTGGCGACCCGCACCGCGCGCGGTGGTTTCGCGGCGATGACAGCGGCCCGTTCGCGGGCCCGTTCCATCAATTTTTCATGAGGCACAAGTTCAAGCACCATACCAAGCTCCAGCGCTTCCTTGGCCTCGACCATGCGCCCTGAGAAGGTCAGATCGGCGGCCTTCTGGTGGCCCAGACGACGCAACAGGAACCAGCTGCCCGCATCGCCCGGAATGATTCCGAGATTCAGAAACACCTCGCCGAACCTTGCTTTTTCCGAAGCGATGCGCATGTCGCACATCATGGTCAGGTCGCACCCCGCGCCCACCGCCGGGCCGTTGACTGCGGCGATGGTCGGAATATCCATGTTGTAGAGCGCAAGCGGCAGCCGCTGCACCCCATCAACATAGCTCTGCGCCGCCGCCAGCGGCTCCTTGCGGAACACACTGTCGGGATCGTTCATCTCCTTGATGTCCCCGCCGGCACAAAAGGCCGGGTCGGCCCCGGTCAGAATCATCACGCTGACCTGCGGATCGGCCTGCACCTTGGCGAAGGTCTCCAGAAGGGCAGCGATCATGTCGTTCCCGGTAACCGGATTGCGACGCTCGGGGTCGTTCAGCGTTACCGTGGCGATCCTGTCGGAAATCTCCAGAAGGACTGGGTGTTTACTCATTCTTGCCATCTCCCCGTTCGCGTTTCTCGAACATCGCGGGGTTGATCATGTCCCGCGCGTCATGACCCATGTGCAGGGTCTCACCGCCGTCTACATAGATGTCCTCGCCGGTAATGAAACCGCCAAGTTTCGAAGCCAGGAATATGATCGTGCCTGCGATGTCCTCGGCCGCGCCCATCCGGTTCAGGACCGAACGGTTCAGCTTTTTCCACTGTTCCGGCGGAATGGGATAGCGGCCAAGCGCATCGGTCTTGATCGTGCCCGGTGCAACGCAGTTCAGCCGGATGCCGTACTCGCCCCATTCGGCGGCCAGCGTTTTCATCATGCCCGTCACACCGGCGCGGGCCGCGACGGTGTGTGTAAAGCCGGTGAGCGCGGTGCGCGCCGAGATGGCGGTGACAAACACAACCGATCCACCATTTTCGTACATGAAATGATCGGCAGCGGCGCGGGTCATTTGCCAAGACCCGATCAGGTTGTTGCGGATCACAGCTTCAAAGCCCTTGTTGGTGATATCGCGGGCGGCCGCGATATACTGACCGCCGGCATTGTTCACCAAAACATCCAACTGCCCATAGTGGTCCTTGATCCGCCCCATCGCAGTTTCGATACTGTCTTCGTCGCGGGTGTCTCCGGGCACGACAAAGGCCTCGCCCCCCGCCGCCCGGATCATTTCGGCGGTCTCTTCCAGCGGCTCTTCGCGGCGCGCGAACAGCGCAAGCCTGGCCCCGCAAGCGGCCATTTCGATCGCCGTCGCCCGGCCCATTCCAGATCCGGATCCCGTAACCAGGGCAACCTGGCCCGCCATGAGATCCGACGCGTAACGCCTTGATTTCGCTTCGCTCATGTTCCGCCCCTAGTTCTTCAGCAATTCGCCAGAGATGATGAGTTTGCGAACCTCTTGGGTGCCTGCGCCGACCTCAAGTACGCGACCGGTCCGGTACAGCCGGTTCACTTCTGTATCACGCATGTAACCCGAGCCGCCGTGAATCTGGACGGCCCTGTCGAGCACGAAGGATGTCGCCTCAGCGGCCTTGTAGATCGCCGCAGCGGTAAGCTTGTGGATTTCGCCGCGCCCGCCTTCGCCCTCTTCGAGGCCCTCACACATGGCTGCGGTGCGCAAGGACAGGCTGCGCGCGGCCTCGATCTGCGTATACATGTCGGCCAGCATCGCCTGAACCATCTGAAAACTGGCGATCGGTTTGCCGAATTGCTGGCGTGTCTTGGCATAATCGATGGAAATATCCAGCGCCCGCTGCGCAATGCCCAAGGCGTTGAAACAGACGATGGCACGTTCCAGATCAAGTCCGGACATGGTAACGGCAACCCCGCCATCCAGCTTGCCGACCATGTTTCTGGCCGGAACACGGCAATCTTCGAATACCAGTTCGCCCGTCGGCGAGCCGCGGAATCCCATCTTGTTGAGCTTCTGTGCCACCTTGAAACCGGGCGTGTCGGTTTCCACGATAAAGGCGGAAATGCCCTTGGCGCCCTTTTCCGGCGAAGTCTTCGCATAGACAAGGACCAGATCGGCAATCGGCCCATTGGTGATGTAGATCTTGGCGCCGTTCAGGATGTAGTCGTCACCATCTTGTTTGGCCGTGGTCCGCATCGAGCCAAGCGCATCAGACCCCGCGCCGGGTTCGGTCAGACCCAGGGCGCCGATCAGCGTGCCATTGCAAAGCCCCGGCAGATACTTGCGGCGCAGATCGTCATTGGCGTTGCGGTAGATATTGTTGACGCACAAGTTGTCATGGGCCACATGGGTCAGCCCGATGGCCGCGGAGGCGCGCGACAGCTCTTCGGTGATGATGCAGGCCGAGGTGAAATCCAGCCCCGCGCCGCCGAATTCCGGCGGCACGTTCAGGCCCAGATAGCCCATTTCGCCCAGCTTTGGAAAAACCGAAGGGGGTAAATCGTCGGTGTCGTCCATTTCCGCGTTCAGATGGTGGAACTCGGACATGAAGAACTTACCAGCCTGATCGGCCAGCGCCTGCTGTTCGTCCGTCATGAAATGGCTCGGCAGAGCGGTATCGTTGCGCAGTTGCTTGTTCATGGTCTCGTCTCCCTCAGGCGCGCAAAAGTTCTTCGGCAATGATGATCTTGCGGACTTCGCTTGTTCCAGCGCCGATCTCCAACAGCTTGTTGGCGCGGTAGAGCCGGTTGATTTCGGTGTCCTGCATGTAGCCGGAGCCACCATGTATATGGCAGGCTTCGGTGACCGCCTTGTTGAATGCCTCGCCTGCGTAAAGACAGGCCGCCGCGGTCAGCTTGTGGATTTCGCCACGGCCCCCGGCGCCTTTCGGCAGGCCCGTACAGGCGGCCAGCGCCCGATACCCGAAGGCGCGTGCCGTTTCGACCTCGGTGTAGATCTCGGCCAGTTTCGACTGCATCATCTGGAAACTTGCAATTGGCTTGCCGAACTGTTCGCGAATCTTGGCGTATTCCAGCCCCAGTTCCAGCGCGCGTTCGGCCATGCCGACACAGACCGATGCGACCATGGCGCGTTCCAGATCCAGTCCGCTCATTACCACCGAAACGCCGGTGTTTTCCTGTCCAACCATGGCGGATGCGGGTACGCGGCAATCCTCAAACACCAGTTCTCCGGTTGGCGAGCCGCGGAAGCCCATCTTGTCAAGCTTTTGCGCCACCTTGAAACCAGGATTGTCCGTCTCGATGATGAAAGCAGAAATGCCCTTGGCGCCCTTCGATTTGTCGGTCTTGGCATAAAGCAGGATCACATCGGCAATCGGCCCGTTGGTGATGTAGATCTTCGAGCCGTTGATGATATAGTCGTCGCCGTCGCGGCGCGCGGTGGTCGCCATGGACCCAAGCGCATCTGACCCCGCGCCCGGCTCTGTCAAACCCAGAGCACCAACCAAGTCGCCCGAGCATAGGCCGGGCACATATTTCTTGACCTGCTCCTCCGAGCCGTTGCGTAGAAGGTTGTTCAGGCACAGGTTGTCATGTGCGCCATGTGACAGTCCCACGGCAGGGTTCCATTTTGATATCACCTCAGAGACCAGCGCCTGGGTAAATTCATTCTGTCCGGAGCCACCCAGCTCCTCGGGCGCGGTGATGCCCAGAAGGCCCAGTTCGCCCATCTGCTTGAACAGATCGTCGGGCCACCACTCCTCTTCGTCCATGCGCGCCTGTAGCGGATGCAGCACCTCGCGCGATACTCGATCCACGTGATCGACAATCTGGCGCTGCTCATCGGTCAACGAATAGTTTGCCCTGATGGCCTTCAGATCAGCCGCGAGAGCCTCACTTTGAGTCGTCATATCATCCTCCCGAAAAATGTCGTCCGCCGTGTTGACCAAAATCAAACACATGTTAGAAAATAGATCAAGCCAAGCTTTTGACGACCTGACGTAAGAAAGCGCGGTGTCCTAAATACAGGGGGGAGCTTCGGAAATGACTGAGAGCGTTGTTCAATCGCAGGCGCTCGGCAAAGAAGTGCGTATCACGATTCGACGTCCTGATAATCGAAATGCCCTCAACCGTGAGGTCGCAGACGGGATCATTGCCGCCGTATGTGCTGCCGAGAGGGACAGCGATTGTCGCGTGATCGTTCTGACCGGCGAGGGCGAGCGCGCCTTCTGTGCCGGGGGCGACATCAAGGCGGGGGCGGATGGCGGCCCGTTTGTTCAGGATCCGGCGGACCCGGATCATTTTGCCGGAAGGTTGTTCGAGACGATACAGGCGTGCCGAAAGCCAACGATCGCGCGCATCAATGGCATCGCGATGGGGGCGGGGGCGGGCATCATCTGTGCCTGCGATCTGGCTGTGATGGTGGATCATGCCCGCATCGGAACGCCGGAAGTGAAGGTAGGTCTGTTTCCCATGACGATCGTGCCACCCATGATGCGCGTGCTGCCCCGGCGGAGGCTGATGGAGATGTTCATCACCGGCGTTCCTCTGACGGCCGAGGAAGCCCTGCAGTTCAATCTGGTCAACTATGTGACCGATGCCGCGGGGTTGGACGACAAGGTTGCAGAACTGGTTGCCCAGATTGCTGCGCAATCGCCGAGCGCGATCCGGCTGGGAAAATACGCCTGTCACGCGATGGAGGACATGACCTATCCGCAGCAGATGCGGTTTGCAGAAACACTGTTACCGCGAGTAGCACAGACCGAAGACGCGCGCGAAGGCTTTGATGCCTTTATTGAGAAGCGCAAACCTGAATGGACGGGCCGCTGATCAAACGGGGAGGAGAGGAATATGTCGGAACGAAAGCTGCGCATCGGATGCGCGTCGGGCTTCTGGGGCGATACGCCGGAAGCGATCGGTCAACTGGTCTCAAAGGCCGAGATCGACTATCTGGTGTTTGACTATCTGGCGGAGGTGACAATGTCGCTGATGGCGCGGGCCCGCGCCAAAGCGCCCGAGTCGGGCTATGCGCCGGACTTCGTCAAGGCGCTGGCACCCTGGTTGCCGGATATCAAGGCAAAAGGGATCAAGGTCGTTGCCAATGCAGGGGGCGTGAACCCGCGTGGCTGCCGCGATGCGCTTGCCAAAGCCGCCGCCCAGGCCGGAATCGATCTGTCCATCGGAGTCGTGCTAGGCGATGACCTGTTGCCCAGGGCCGATGAAATTCGCAAAAACGGTCAGACGGAAATGTTCTCGGGTGTCGCATTTCCAGATGATATCTGGAGCATGAATGCCTATCTGGGTGCCCGCCCCATCGCTGCCGCGCTGGATGCCGGGGCCGACATCGTGATCACCGGACGCTGCGCCGACAGCGCGGTCGCGCTTGGTCCCCTGATGCATGAATACGGCTGGGGCGACGATGACTGGGACAAGCTCAGCCAGGGATCGCTGGCCGGCCACCTGATCGAATGCGGCCCCCAGGGAACCGGCGGCAACTTCACCGACTGGCAGGACGTGCCGGGTTGGGACAATATGGGCATGCCCATCGTCGAGGTGTCCGAAGACGGCAGTTTCATCATGACCAAGACGCCTGACACCGGCGGGCTGGTCGTGCCCGGGTCAGTCGGAGAGCAGATGCTCTATGAAATCGGGGACCCGCGCGCCTACCTGTTGCCCGACGTGATCTGCGACTGGTCCGGGGTCACCCTGGAACAGGTCGGACCCGACCGGGTGCTGGTCAAGGGCGGCAGGGGGCTTGGGCGCACCGACAGCTACAAGGTGTCGGCGACCCATGCCGATGGCTGGCGCGCGGTCTCTACCCTGACACTGGCTGCGATTGACGCACCCGCCAAGGCCGAACGTGTGGCCGAGGCGATCCTGACCCGCTGTCGCCGGATTTTCCGCGACCGCAACATGGGAGATTTCCGGCAGGTCAGCGTCGAGGTGCTGGGGGCCGAGGCGGCCTATGGCGCAAATGCGCGCGCCCGGACCCGCGAGGTGGTGCTCAAGATCGGCGCGGTCCATGACGATCGCGCCGCGCTGAACATTTTTGCCGGCGAAATCGCACCGATGGCGATTTCGACCGCGCAGGGTCTGACCGGGTTCTTCGCCGGACGGCCAAAGGTGCAGCCGGTGGTCCGTCTATTTTCCTTCCTTCAGAGCAAGGCCGAAACCCCCGTCGCGGTCGAGGTCGACGGCAAGGATGTGCCCGTGAGCGTGGCCACTACGCCAGTCCACCTTGATCCGCCTGCCGCACCGCCCGCAGATAGCCGCGAGCCCGGTCCGGACGTTGTCAAGGTCCGCCTCGTCGATTTGGCCTGGGGCCGCTCGGGCGACAAGGGGGACATCGCCAATATCGGCATCCTCGCGCGCAAGCCGGACTACCTGCCATATATCCGCTCGGCTCTCAGCGAAGAGGTGGTGAAGGACTATTTCTCCCATGTCTGCGACGGCAGGGTAGAACGGTTCGACTTGCCTGGAAGCCATTCGCTGAATTTCCTGTTGCATGAATCGCTTGGCGGTGGCGGCATCGCCTCGGTCCGCATAGACCCGCAGGGCAAAGGGTTCGCGCAGATGCTGCTTGATATCGAAATTCCCGTGCCAGCCGATCTGGCCGCACGTGACGGACTGAATGCCGCGGCCCGGAACTAAGAGGACGACACCATGACCATTTCGAAACTCCTGGTCGCCAATCGGGGCGAGATCGCGGCGCGCGTGTTGCGCACCGCTAAGGCCCGCGGGCTTGCGACTGCCGTGTTGCGTCATGTCGCCGAGCAAGAGGGGCCGGCGCATCTGATCGCAGATGAGGTCGTGATGATCGAGGGCCCGACGCCCGTGGCCGCCTATCTCGATATTCCTCAGATCGTCGAAGCCGCCAAAGGGATCGGCGCGGACGCGGTTCATCCCGGCTATGGCTTTCTGTCAGAGAATGCCGGTTTTGTCGCGGCGCTGGAAAAAGCCGGAGTGACCTTTGTCGGCCCGACGTCCGAGGTCATCGACCTGATGGGGGACAAGGTCCGCGCCCGCGCCTTTGTCGAGGAACGCGGGTTTCCCGTCGCCCCCTCGGCCATCGAGGATGATGATCCGGCGAACTTTGTCGAACGCGCCCGCGCCGTTGGCTATCCGCTGCTCATCAAGCCCTCGGCCGGCGGTGGCGGCAAGGGCATGCGCGTCGTACGCGAGGACAGCACGCTGGAGACCGAAATCGAAACCGCACGCCGCGAAGGCGAGCGGTATTTCGGTGACGGGCGGCTGTTCGTCGAGCGCTATATTGAAAGTCCGCGCCATATCGAGGTGCAGGTGATGGGCGACGGGCAGGGTAAAGTGGTCCATTTCTGGGAACGCGAATGTTCGATCCAGCGCCGGTTCCAGAAGATTATCGAGGAAACGCCGTCACCGGCGCTGACTCCCGAACAACGGGACGAGATCTGCGAAACCGCCGCAGGTATTGCCAGCGCCGTCAACTATCGCGGGGCTGGGACCGTCGAATTCATCTATGCGCAGGACGGGACCTTTTACTTCCTGGAAATGAACACCCGCCTTCAGGTCGAACATCCGGTGACCGAGATGGTGACCGGCTTCGATCTGGTTGCTGAGCAACTGCGTGTCGCGGCGGGCGACGGGCTGAGCGCCGTGCAGGCGGATATTCCTCAAACCGGGCATTCGATCGAGCTGCGCATCTGTGCTGAGGATGCGACGGTCGATTTTCGCCCCGCGGTCGGCGATATCCTGCTGCTGGACGAACCCACTGGGCCCGGCGTGCGGGTGGACAGCGGCATTCTGGACGGTGGCAAGGTAACGACCGACTTTGATCCGATGTTGTCCAAGCTGATCGTGCATGGCCAGGATCGCGCGCAGGCGATCGCCCGTGCCCGGCAAGCGGTGCAAAACTATGTGGTCCTCGGGGTGACGACCAACACCGGTTACCTGGATGCGATCCTAGCTCATCCGGATTTCGCCTCGGGGGAAGTTTCAACCGGGTTCCTGGCGGAACAATCCGAAACGCTGACTGCAACGGGCGAAGATGTCACTGACCTGCTGATGGCGGCGGCAGCCCTATCGGACGAGCGGCTGGTGATTGAGGTCATGCAGATACCGGAAATGTACCGCAAGATGGGCGGGTGGAGAAACTGATGCAACGGATTTTTCAAATCGACGGAGAAGAGACAGATTGCTGGCTGGGTCATGATGGCAGCCGGTTCGTGCTTCATACCCCCACTCGCGCTGTTGCCTGCCAATTGGACCCGACGGGTCTGCCGGGCGGGTATACGTTGCGGGCCAAGGGTGTTGTGCGCGAACTGCGACTGGCAGTGGGGCCGGAAGCAACTTTTGTGCACATGAACGGCCGGACCTACGAAGTCGGACGGGTTGATCCCGCCGAACGCCTGGCCGGCAGCGACGGTGGCGCGAGCGACGACCGATTGGTGGCGCCCATGCCGGGTGTCGTGGTGTCGGTTGCGGTCAAACCCGGCGATGCGGTTAAGGAAGGCCAGCCGCTTTTGGTGATCGAAAGCATGAAGTTGGAAACCACACTGGTGGCGCCGCGCAGCGGGGTTGTTGCCGAAATGCCATTCGCCGTAGGCGACAGTTTTGGTCTGAAAGACATCCTAGCCCAATTGGCCCCGGAGGAGGAGTGACAATGCGCAGGATTGAAAGTCAGATCGACACCAATGCCGCCGACTACAAGGCAAATTATGCCGCCATGTCTGAACGGCTTAAGGAATTCCACGCCCGCCAGCACGCGGCGCGTTTCGAACGCCCCCAGCGCGATATCGACCGCCTTGCCCGCCAGAACAAGCTGGGCGTTCGCGAGCGACTGAAACTACTACTGGACCCCGGCACGCCCTTTTTGGAGTTTTCCACACTTGCCGCTTGTCGCGAATACGACGGCACCGTGCCCGGCGCCGCTGTGGTGACAGGCATCGGTATAGTGCAAGGTCGCGAGGTCGCCATCCACGCCAACGACGCCAGCGTCAAGGGCGGCGCCTGGTATCCCCATACCGTGAAAAAGATCGTGCGGCTTCTGGATGTCGCGCTGGAAAACCGACTGCCGGTCATCCATATTTGCGACAGCGCGGGTGGTTTCCTGCCGCTTCAGCACGGCGTCTTTCCCGACCGGTATCTGGGCGGACGGGTGTTCCGCAACCAAGTCAAGCTGAGCCAGGCCAATATCCCGCAGATTGCCGTGGTCGGCGGACACTGCACGGCTGGTGGCGCCTATGTGCCGACCCTGAGCGACTACAACATCATCATCGAAGGTACAGGGGCGATTTTCCTTGGCGGCCCTCCGCTGGTCAAAGCGGCCACCGGCGAGGAGGTCGGCGTTCAGGAACTGGGCGGGGCGGTCATGCACACCTCGGTTTCGGGCACGGGCGACTATCGCGCCGCGACCGAACAGCACGCCTTTTCACTGGCGCGCGAAATTGTCAGCCAGTGGAAACGTATGCCAAAAACAATCATCGAAACCGCGTCCTATGAAGAGCCTTTCTATGACCCGAAGGAACTTTACGGGATCATTCCAAAGGACCGGAAAACCCAGTTCGACATGCGCGAGGTTCTGGCCCGGATCGTGGACGGCTCACGCTTTCACGAATACCAGCCGGACTATGGCACCACGATGGTTTGCGGTTTTGCCCATATCTGGGGTTACAAGGTCGGCATCCTTGCCAACAATGGGGTTTTGTTCAACGACAGTTCGCTCAAGGCGGCGCATTTCATGCAGCTTTGCAATCAGAACCGGACGCCCCTGGTCTTCTTCCAGAACATCACCGGCTACATGGTCGGCCGCGAATATGAAGAGCGCGGCATCGCCAAGGACGGCGCCAAGATGCTGATGGCGCAGGGCGGCTCGGTCGTGCCGAAGTTCACAGTGATCGCCAATGCCTCTTACGGGGCCGGTAATTACGGCATGTGTGGGCGGGCCTGGGATGCGCGCACGCTGTTCATGTGGCCCCAGGCCGAAATCGGCGTGATGGGCGCGGATCAGGCCGCCAACACCATGGCGGACGTCAAGATCCGGCAGCTTCAGCGTGAAGGCAAAGAGCTGACCGAAGAGGAAATCGCCGCCATCCGAGAGCCTGTGCTGGAAAAGTACAAAAGGGATGTCGAGGCCTATACCTCGACCTCGGAATTGTGGGACGATGGCATTCTTGACCCGGCAGACACTCGCAACGCGCTTGGAATATCTATATCCGCCTCGCTAAATGCACCGATCGACGATCCGCACTACGGGATCTTCCGTCTGTAACGGCTTGAGGGGCTCGGGCGATACACCGGGAAACGGTCGTGTCGCCCGTTTTCAGATAGGTCCTGCCGCTTCGGGCCGCTTCTTAAACCCGCCCCGGTCCGGTGCCTGGAGAGGTCAGGACGATGTCCGCCGCGCCTCCTGAATGGAGACGACGTCAGAGGCCACCATCCCGGGCCGGTCTGCCTCGACCGTCTTCAGCGGCTCGACCGGCATCAATCCGGCCAGACAGTCGCGCGCAAGTTGCTGGTATTCCGCGGTGCCGCGTGTTTTCCACGCGACTTCTTTCTCGCTGACCTCCCGGATCACCTTTGCCGGCGAACCGACCACCATCGAACGGGGCGGAATCACAGTTTCGCCGCGCAAAAACGCCTGCGCGCCGACAATCGATTCCGCGCCAAGATCTACACCATCCATTATGACGGCATTCATCCCGACCAGAGCGTTCCGGCCAATTGTGCAGCCGTGCAGGATCGCGCCATGGCCGATGTGACCGTCGGTTTCCACGACGGCGTCGCGGCCGGGAAAGGAATGGATGATGCAGTTATCCTGTACATTGGCGCCGTCACCGATCACGATTCTGCCGAAATCGCCCCGCAGGCTTGCGCCGGGTCCGATGTAGCATCCATGACCCAAGATGACATTTCCGATCAGAACGGCCTGAGGATGGACATATGTATCATCGGGAACAACGGGTATAAACCCTTTGAATTCATAGCAATGCGCCATTTTTCTTGCCCTTTCGTAGTCTGTAAACCAATGGTCGCGAAATCCAGACATCCCAAATGCATCATTCGCTGTGTCAGGCCATGGTCAGACTCAGAGGTCTGGACCGAAAATTGCCCGGACTTCCGAGACAGGCAGCGCGAACAACCAAACATATGTTAGAAACTTCGACAAGCACCATACTCCACAGTGTGATCGTGTTGACAGGTCCGCGTGGCGTCATGTAAATTCTAACAAACGGTAGAAAATGCAATGGCACTTGTATAATGCAGGCCAGTCCAAACCTGAGAGAGAGAAATGTCAGATAAAGCCTATGTCGTCGGCGTCGGGATGGTCCCGTTCCAGAAGCCGGGGAAATCCGAGAGCTACGATGTGATGGCAACCGCGGCGACCCGTTCCGCTCTGGCCGACGCGGGTCTGGACTACGACAAAATCCAACAGGCCTATGTGGGCTATGTCTATGGCGACAGCACTTGCGGCCAGCGCGCCCTGTACCATGTTGGAATGACCGGCATCCCGGTTCTGAATGTGAACAACAACTGCTCGACGGGGTCGTCCGCCCTGTTCCTGGCGCGTCAGGCCGTGGAAAGCGGCGCGGTGGAATGTGCTCTGGCGCTTGGGTTCGAGCAGATGCAGCCCGGCGCAATCGGTGCAATGTTCCATGATCGGGTCAGCCCGTTTGCAGCTTTCGACGCAGAAACCGACGATCTGGTTGGCAGTGCCGAGATCCCGCTGGCACTGCGGTACTTCGGCGGTGCGGGCAAGGCGCATATGGATGAGTTCGGCACGCCCCTTGAGACCTTCGCAAAGATCCGCGCCAAGGCCAGCCGGCATGCGGCCAAAAATCCGGTGGCCCTGTTCCGGCAGGAAGTCACCGCCGAGGATGTCATGGCGGCCCAGGTCGTCTGGCCGGGCGTGATGACCAAGCTCATGGCCTGCCCGCCAACCTGTGGCGCAGCGGCGGCAATTATCTGTTCCAAGGAATTCGCCGACAAGCACGGACTCGACAGTTCCGTTCGGATCGCGGCGCAGGCAATGACAACGGACGGCCCGGAAACTTTCGGAGCCCATGACATGCGCGAAGTGGTCGGCTTTTCGATGGCCAAGCGCGCCGCCGATCAGGTCTACGAGGCCGCCGGCATCGGGCCCGAGGACGTGGATGTGGTCGAACTGCACGACTGTTTCGCTCACAACGAGCTTATCACCTATGAGGCGCTTGGCCTTTGCGGTCGCGGCGAAGCGGCGAAGTTTGTCGATGATGGCGACAACACCTATGGCGGCAAGTACGTGACCAACCCGTCTGGCGGTCTGTTGTCCAAAGGGCATCCTCTGGGCGCGACCGGACTTGCGCAATGCACTGAGCTTGTTCAGCAACTTCGCGGCCAGGCCGATGCTCGGCAGGTCGATGGCGCGCGACTGGCGCTTCAGCACAACCTTGGCCTCGGCGGGGCCTGCGTCGCCACGCTTTATGAAAAAGCCTGATAGCGCCCTTCGGGAGGAATTAATATGACTGGAAAACTCGACGGGCGCGTGGCGCTGGTCACGGGCTCGGGCCGGGGCATTGGCCGCGAAATCGCTCTCAAACTCGCGTCGGAAGGGGCCCGGCTGGTGATCAACGATCTGGACGCCGATCCGGCCAATGAAACCGCCGAGGCGTTGCGCGCAATGGGAGCTGAGGCCGTGGTCTGTGCCGGCAGCGTCACCGAAGACGGATTTGCCGAACGGTTCATCAAGACCGGTATGGACAGCTTTGGCGGGCTGGACATCATCGTGAACAATGCGGGCTATACCTGGGACAGCGTCGTTCAGAAAATGACCGACGAACAGTGGCAGGCGATCATCGACGTTCACCTGACGGCCCCCTTCAGGATCCTGCGCGCCGCGCAGCCGGTGATCAGCGCCAAGGCAAAGGAAGAGGCCGCCGCCGGACATGAAGTGTTCCGCAAGGTGGTCAACATCTCGTCAATCGCGGGCACTGGCGGGAATGCCGGCCAGATCAACTATTCCGCCGCCAAGGCCGGCATCCTGGGTGTCACCCGGACGATGGCCAAGGAATGGGGCCGCTACAAGGTCAACGTCAACGCCGTCGCCTTCGGCCCGATCCGCACCCGCCTGACTGAAGGTAGCGCTGATGGCAACAGCACAATCAAGGTCGACGAAAAAGAGATCAAGGTCGGCGTGAATCCCGATCTCCTGTCCCAGATGGAGCGCATGATCCCGCTGGGCCGGGTCGGCACTCCGGAAGAAGCTGCCGGTGCCGTCTATCTGTTCTGTGCGCCGGAATCGAACTTCATTTCGGGGCAGCACGTCATATGTGGCGGCGGTTTCGTGATCTAAAGCATTTGCCCGGAGCCGATAACGGGGTCCGGGCAAGCACATTGTTGTCTGGGCGGCCTCTTGGCGGTCGCCCATGCGGAATTTCCCGCAAACTCCAATCGGGCACGATTAAGACGATTGACTCACTTGCGCTATTGACCTAACAGGCGTTAGTTAGGCGCTGAGGCGAAACGAAGGTCTATGGCACAAAGCACTGCAAGCAAAGTCAACGAGACATCGCGCAGCGCGGTCGGACGGGACGGGGTGCTGGACATTGCCGCGCGGCTTTTCCGCGAACAAGGCTACGGGTCCGTTTCGCTCCGAAAAATTGCCGAGGCCGCCGGGATCAAGGCGGGTAGCATATACTATCATTTCGGTTCCAAGGACGAGATCGTCGCGGCCGTTCTTGATGCAGGGATTCGGGTCGTTCACGCGAGTATGAGAGACGCCATCACCGACCTGCCAGCCGATACCGATGGCGAAACGATCCTGCGCTCTGCGATCCGGGCGCATTTGCGCGCGCTTCTTGATGTGAGCGATTATACATCGGCGAATGTGCGTATTTTCGGGCAGGTGCCGCAATCCGTCCGGGATGCCAACTTGCCCACGCGCAGGGCCTATGAGGCAGAGTGGGACAGTCTTCTGTCCCAGCTTAAGAAAGATGGCACGCTGAAGCAAGACGTCGATATCCGTCGCCTGCGCCTGATGCTGATCGGTACATTGAACGCCACGCTCGATTGGTTCGACCCGGACCGCGGTAGCGCCGATGCGTTGTCACGCACCTATGCCGATGTGTTCCTCAACGGGATACTCCAAAGACAGGATACCTGACTTCATGGCACGTCTTGAAACAGCGGTGCTGACCGCATCAGAGACCTACACCCGCAACCACGCCGCACAAAGCGAGCGCGTCGAAACGCTGCGCGCGCGGATCGCCGAAGCAACGGCTGGCGGCCGCCCCGACATGGTCGCGCGGCATCGCAAGCGCAGCAAGCTGTTGGTTCGCGAACGGATCGACCTGCTGGTGGATACGGGCACTGCGTTTCTTGAGCTGTCGTCGCTTGCCGCCTACGGTCAATACGGGGGCGAGGTGCCCGGTGCGGGAATCGTGACCGGTATCGGGATCGTCCACGGGCTTCCCTGCGTTGTGATCGCCAACGATGCGACAGTGAAGGGTGGGTCTTTCTATCACGAAACCGTGCAGAAACACATCCGCGCCCAGGAAATCGCAGCCGAGAACCGGCTGCCCTGCCTCTATCTGGTGGATTGCGGCGGTGCCTATCTGCCAGAGCAGGACCGGGTTTTCCCCGATGCCCGCCATTTCGGCAATTCCTTTTATCGTCAAACCAACATGTCCGCGAGCGGCCTGCCGCAGATCTCGGCGGTCTTTGGAGGCTGCACGGCCGGTGGGGCCTATATCCCGGCCCTGTCGGACGAAGTCATCATGGTACGCGGCAACGCACGCATCCATCTGGGCGGCCCCTCGATCGTCAAGGTGGCGATCAACGAAGAGGTTGATGGAGAAACATTGGGGGGGGCCGAGATGCATTCGCGCGTCTCCGGTGTGTCTGACCATCTGGCCGAGGACGAGTATCATGCGCTTGCTCTGATGCGCGACATCGTATCCGAACTGGGCCTGTCGCGCCCGATGGGTCCCGATGCAACCTGCGCGCCGCCGGCGCGCAACCCAGAGGAACTGCTTGGCGTCATCAGCGCCGATCGCAAACAGCCCTATGACATGCGCGAGGTTCTGCTGCGCATGATCGACGCCGGCGAATTCCGCGAATTCAAGCCCGGATGGGGTGAGACGCTGGTCTGCGGCACCGCGCGGATTCACGGCTATCGAGTGGGCATTCTCGCAAATAATGGGGCGCTTGTGTCCGACAGTTCGCTCAAGGGCGCGCAATTCGTGTCGATGTGCGATCAACGCAACATACCGCTTTTGTTCCTCCACAACATCTCGGGCTTCATGGTCGGCACCGAAGCCGAGCGCGGCGGCATTGCCAAAGACAGTGCCAAGCTGGTCTATGCCATGTCGGTTGCCAAGGTGCCGCGCCTGTCGGTCCTCTTGGGCGGCTCATACGGGGCAGGCAACTACGGCATGTGCGGACGTGGTTTCGCCCCGAATTTTCTCTTTGCCTGGCCCACGGCGGAACTGGCCACCATGTCTGCCGACATCGCCACAAATGTGATGCTGGAACTGCGCCGCCAGAAAGGGGGCGACCCGGGCAAGATGGAGGCCGACATGAAGCTGATCGAGGAGCAGGTTCGGGCCCAGTATGGTGAACAGTCCGATCCCTATTATGCCACCTCGCGGCTTTGGGATGACGGGCTGATCGAACCCGCGCAAACCCGCGATATCCTTGGCCTGTGCCTGGCCATCGTGACATCGGTACCCGAAGCCGGTCGCCATACGCCTGTATTCAGAATGTGAGGCTTCAAGTTGACCAATACCTACAACACGATCCTTGTCGAAACTGATGCGCGCGGCGTCGCCACGCTGACGCTCAACCGCCCCGACAAACACAACGCGCTGAATGGCGAATTGATCGCAGAGCTATACGATGCCGCAGAAAAGCTGGCTGCAGATGACGATGTGCGTATTGTGGTCCTGACCGGCGCGGGCAAGAGCTTCTGCGCGGGCGGCGATTTCAACTGGTTCGCCTCTAACGTCGAGAAAACCCGTAGTGAAAGGGTCGCACAAAGCGCCACGCTGGCGCTGCTGTTGCGCCGTCTTGACACGCTGCCTAAGCCCTTGATCGGGCGGATCAACGGCCCGGCCTACGGTGGCGGTGTCGGCATGATCTCCGTCTGCGACTACACCATCGGCGCCGAAGGCGCGCGCTTCGGTCTGACCGAGGTCAAACTGGGCCTTCTGCCCGCGAATATATCGCCTTATGTGGTGGCCCGCATCGGCAAGGTGCATTCGCGTGAAACCATGCTGTCAGGGGCGTTGTTCGACACGGTCCGCGCCGAGCGGATCGGTCTGTTGACCGAAGTTGTCGCGCCGACCGACCTGGACGCCACGGTGAAGCGGTTGGTGCATGATCACCTTCAGGCCGCGCCGGGTGCCGTGGCCGATACCAAGGCGCTGATCGCCTATGTCGCGTCCCACGATCTGGAGACCAATATGATCTACACCGCCGACCGGCTGGCCGATGCGTGGGAGACGGAGGAAGGTATCGAAGGCATCAACAGCTTCATCAACAAGGGCGTTCCGTCATGGCGGGTGAAATGAGCTTCACCCGCGTTTTGATCGCCAACCGGGGCGAGATTGCCCGGCGCATCCAGCGCGGGTGCCGCAAACTGGGGCTGGAAAACGTAGCGGTGTTCTCAGAGGCGGACCGCGACGCGCCCTTCGTGGCCGAGGCCGATCATGCCGTCTGCATCGGCGGAGCCGCCCCGTCGGACAGTTATTTGAACGTCGAGGTCATCCTTGAGGCCGCGCGGGCGACGGGCGCGGGTGCGGTGCACCCGGGCTATGGTTTTCTGTCTGAGAATGCCGGTTTCGCGGCGGCGGTCGAGGCGGCGGGCCTTGTGTTCATCGGGCCGGAACCCGACGCTATCGCGCGGATGGGCTCCAAGATCGAGGCCAAGGCTGCCGCCGAAGCCGCAGGCGTGCCCGTCCTGCCCGGCTATCGCGGCGAGGATCAGTCCGACGCGCGCCTGCTGCAAGAGGCCGAGGCGCTTGGCACCCCCTTTCTGGTCAAGGCCAGCGCCGGCGGCGGCGGACGCGGGATGCGGCTTGTCTCCGATCTGGGCGACGCACCCGAAGCGATTGCATCTGCCCGGGCCGAAGCGCAGAGCGCCTTCGGCGATCCGGCGGTGTTCCTCGAACGCTATGCGCCCCGTGCCCGCCACGTCGAAGTGCAGGTTCTGGGCGACACTCACGGCACCGTGCTGCATCTGGGCGACCGCGATTGTTCGCTGCAACGCAACCACCAAAAGCTGATCGAAGAAGCCCCCGCCGCCGATCTTCCCGAGGCTGTGCGCGACCGCATGCGTGCGGCAGCGGTGCGGTTGGCGCAGGCGATCGGCTATCGCTCCGCCGGGACGGTGGAATACCTCTATGACCCCGGGCGCGGTGAATACTACTTTCTGGAAATGAACACCCGCTTGCAGGTCGAACACCCCGTGACTGAGGCAATCACCGGCATCGACCTTGTTGAATGGCAGTTGCGCATCGCGCGGGGCGAGCCGCTGACACTGGCGCAATCGGATGTGAAATTCGACGGGCACGCGATTGAAATCCGCATCGCCGCCGAAAACCCGGCCGAGAATTTCCGCCCCGAAACGGGCGAGATCAGCCTTTGGGCTCCGCCCGCCGGCGTGCGGCTCGATACCGGGGTCGAGGCAGGCTCGGTCGTCAGCCACCATTACGATTCGATGATTGCCAAGCTGATCGTCCACGCGCCGGACCGGGCCGGTGCGATCCGTCAGGCGGTCGTCGCAATGGATGCCTTTGCCGTCGGTGGCGTCGGTCTGAACCTGGCCTATCAGCGCGCGTTGCTGACACACCCGGATTTTGAGGCGTTCCGTCACCATACCTCGGGCCTGCCCGAGATGTTTCCAGGCGGCTGGACTGAACCGTCCGCTGATCCCCGGGACATGGCCTTTGCCGCGATGGCGCTGCATCTGCGTCTCGTGCCGGCGGGCGCGTCGCCCTGGGAAAGCCTGGGGTCATGGCGACTCACAGCCCCTGCGAGACAGTCCGGCGCGGCCTTCTATTGGGACACAACCAAAGACGAACCGATCCGCATGAAAGGCTCCGGGTCGGGGTTGACTGCCATTCAGCCGGACGGCCAGACCATCACGGTCGAGAGTGCCGCTTTAACAGGATGCCGACTGAGCGGACGCATCGATGGGGTTCCGTTTTCGCGCATCGCTTACGTCGTGCGCGCGCCGAGTCACTGGCGAGTGCACCTGCAAACCCCCGCTGGAATGACCGCAACAGACCTGCGTACGCTGGAAGACCAGCATCTGCAACGTGCCACCGGCGGGTCTGGCGTCGCTGACCTGTTGTCCGCACCCATGCCCGGCGCCGTGGCCGAGGTGCGCGTCGCACTCGGCGACCGCGTCAAAGCCGGTGACACGCTGGTGGTGCTTGAGGCCATGAAGCTGTTGCAAAGCCTGCCCGCGCCGGTCGCGGGCGTGGTGACTGAAATCTATTGTGCACCCGGCGATACGGTCGCCGGGCACGCCCCGCTTATCAAACTCGATCCAGAGGAAAACACATGACCAGACAAGACAGCATTACTCAGGTCACCGGCCCGTTCAACGAAGACCTCGAGTTGATCCGCAACCAGTTGCGCCGGTTCATTGAAGCCGAGGTGATCGCCAAGGCCGAGCCTTGGGAGGAGGAGGGCAAGGTACCCCGCGACGTGCTGCGCCGGATGGGTGATCTCGGCGTGCTGGGGATGCGCTATGACGAACAGTATGGCGGCGCGGGGCTGGACGTGATGTCCAGCGTGGTTTTGGCCGAAGAGGTCGGGCGATCCACTTTCGGCGGGTTCTCGGCCACGGTTCTGGTCCACACCGACATGGCCTCGCCGCATCTGGAAAACGCCGGCACGCCCGAACAGAAGGCGCGCTGGATGCCGTCGATCGTCTCGGGCGAAATGATCACCGCCGTTGCTGTGACTGAACCGGGCGCGGGCTCGGACGTGGCCGGCATGCGCACCCGCGCGGTGCAGGACGGGTCGGACTGGGTGCTGAACGGCACCAAGATGTTCATCACCAACGGCGTGCATGGCGATCTCTACTTTGTCGGTGCCAAGACCGATCCCGATGCCAAGGGGTCGCGCGGGATCACCATGTTCGCGGTCGAAAAGGGCACGCCGGGCTTTTCGGTGGGCCGGGCGTTGAATAAGACCGGCTGGCTGTGCTCGGACACTGCCGAACTGATCTTCGAAGAAGTCCGCATCCCGACCGAAAACGTTTTGGGCGAGGTCAACCACGGCTTCTATTCGGTAATGAAGAACTTCCAGAACGAACGCATCGTGCTGGGTGCGATGGCCTGTGCCGAGGCGCAAACCGCGCTGGACATAACTGTGGATTACGTCAAGCAGCGCAAGGCCTTTGGCGGCGCTCTTTGGGACAAGCAGGCCGTGCGCCAGCGACTGGCCGACTGTCAGACGCGGATCGTGGCAGGGCGTCAGCTGGTCTATCACGCCGCCGGTTTGGATGCCGCGGGCCGTGACTGCGTGAAAGAGGTCTCGATGGTCAAAGCCTATTGCGGCGAACTGGTGAACAGCGTGCTCTATGACTGCGTCCAGTTTCATGGCGGTATGGGCTATATGCGCGAAACACCGGTGGAACGCATGTCACGCGATGCCCGTGTGCAGGCCATCGGCGGCGGGGCGAGCGAAGTCATGTTGGAAGAAGTCGCCAAGCGCATGTGAGCTTACTATCCAAAAAAGTAACAATCTACAGAAACAAGGACGAAAAAGATGAATCTGGAAACCACTCAAAGCCGATCAGTCGCAAGACTGACCCGAGAGATCTCGATAATACTCGTCGGCACAATTCTTCTGACAATATCCGCCAAAATCGTGGTGCCGTTCTACCCCGTACCTATGTCTACACAGACCTTGGTTGTCTTGGGTCTGGGTCTTTTCCTGGGGCCGGTGCGTAGTAGTCTTGTTGTTGTGACATACCTTTTTGAAGGTCTGCTTGGCCTGCCGGTCTTCGCAGGCACGCCTCCGGCTCCGGCAGGACTGGCATATATCGCGGGTCCCACAGGCGGATACCTGGTAGGCTTCGCACTTGCAGCGGCGGCTGCCGGTTGGGTTGTTCAAGCACTGCAAGGACTTTGGCCTGCATTCAGAGCATCTGTCGCGGTCTTTTCGGGCTCGATACTCATGTATTGCGCAGGGCTGTTCTGGTTGGGTGGCTTTGTCGGTTATGGCGAGAAATTGCTGAACGCCGGGCTTTACCCATTCCTGATCGGGGATCTGACGAAGGCGACAATTGCTGTAGTTCTGTATTCTGCTTACCATAATCGCCGCGCTGTGTGACTGCCAGCCCAAGACCGTATCAGACTGTTTTAGTCTCATACGGTCTTAGTCCGATATAAGTTGAAATGGTCCGATGCCAGATTTGGTAGGCACCGGACGCCAGCCTGAGGTTTCCGGCGCCATGCGAGAGCAACGCACAAAACTGTGCGAACCGGATTGTTCGCAATCAATAACTGGTCGCACACAATGAAAAGAAGCAGCATGTTTTTCTCAGAGCCGGAGCCTTGCCGCGCGAAGGGAGTCGAATTGGCCCCTGGAATTCTGAGGATCGTCGCGAACAATCCCGGAAAGATGACCTACCACGGGACAAATAGCTACATCATTGATACGCCTGATGGTCGGTTCATAATCGACCCCGGCCCAGCAGAAGACAGTACACATTTCGAGGCAATCATCGAAAATTTGGGGGCCAAACCATCCGGGATTCTGCTCACACACCACCATTCTGATCATTTTGGAGTCGTCCCAGCCCTGCGAGCACGGACAGACGCACCTGTTTATGCCTCACGGGCATTCCCTGACGATGCATTTCGACCTGACCGGTTTCTGGAGGACGGACAGGTCATTGCCGGTCTTACCGTCCTGCACACACCTGGTCACGCGAGCGACCACCTTTGTTTCGCGAGACCTGACGGAGTGCTCTTCACGGGCGACCACGTTATGAGCTGGAACAGTTCGATCGTCAGCCCCCCTGACGGAAACATGCACGACTACTGCGCGCAGCTACAGCGGCTGATTGAGCGCGACGATAGGATCTACTGTCCGGGGCACGGACCTATACTCCGGGATCCGCAACCTTACGTCAAACGGTTGCTTTCCAACCGCAAGCGTCGCGAGGCGGAGATCCTCGCCCACCTCTCAAACACCCCGGGTTCGGTCCAGAATATCGCCGCTTCCGTCTACCAGAAAACCGACCCACATATCGCAATGGCCGCAGAACGAAACGTTGCGGCGCATCTGGAGAAGCTGTTGTCTGAGTCGCGGGTGGTACAAGATGGCGGAGTCTGGAAATTAACATAAGACTCGTTATGCGTCTAGCAACAAAACATTGCAATCATTTGGATTTCGCCCTCTACCTCCTCCCTGTGGGCGAACCTCTGGCGGCATCGGCTTTGCCGATGCCGCCTCTTTCACCGGGCTAGGATCGGATACGGCCGGTGCGTAGCGAGACGCTCTTGCAGCCAATCAATCCTTAAGAAAAATTGAAGGTACACAAGAACCAGTGAGTGTTAACAAGGAAGAAGCGGCTCCGGTCGCTCGACTGATCTGTAGTCGCATCAACCGGACGGTTGGCTGGGTTTATCGGTGGAACACGTCCGAGCTGTCGATCCTCTGGATCGGCGCCGCCCGCACCGCAGACCACATCGATCCACCTCTGCGCCCGGACATGCTTGCAGCTGCACAGGCCGTTACTTCAGATGAGGTAACACACTTCCTGGAAAAGCTGTCGCGCGGGTGAACGATCTCGTAATAGTCGCTCCATGTGCGATCGGCGGAATAATAGCGACAGACAAATTGACCCCCAAACAATAGTATATTATTGCAGGGTGCAGATTCGACCGTCAGCCGACTGAGTTCCTCGTCATGCGCAGTTTTCTTCGTCATTTTGCCTTCGCAACGATTGTGAGCACGGCTTCCCTCTTCGGCGCCTCGACCAATGCGTCGGCCCAGACCTACCCGATCGATTGCGCCATCCTACTCTGCCTCTCCGGCGGCTGGCCGGCATCAGAGCCCTGCTCCCGGGCGCGTGCAGAGTTCATCCGCCGGATCACGCCGTGGCCTGTCGAGCCCCCGCTGCAGATCTGGCGTTGCCCCATGGGGGCCTCCTTCAAACCTGAAGACGGTCCCGGTCGCACTCCGCGTGTCTTTGACATCCTCTTCTCCAACGCTGCTCCTCTGCCTCAGAGCCTTGCGGAATCTGACCCCGAGAAAGCTGACACCCTCTTGCCCGTCGTCCTGCGGTCGCAAGGTGTCCACCCCCTACCCCATCCTGACGGGTTCGCATTGCATCTGATCCAGGACCGCGCAGACATCGACATTAGTGGACCGGACTTCAATTTCGTCCGTTCTATCCGTGTCTACGATGTGCGTTACGCACGCCAAAACGAGTCCCGTGACAGCGATTGCAGCCGTTACGAATCCGTCCTTATCGGCACCTATGGAATCCAGGGCGATTTTTCCTGGTCTCGTTCGTCCGTCGCGGCGTTGCCCGAGGCCCATGTCGGCTTGGAACGTTGGGGCGATCATTGTCCCTCCATCTATCACCGCTCGGTCTTCGTCGACTGGCGCGACTACGAGGGCAATTACGGGTTCGAGCAGGTGAATTACTGAGCCGTTTGCCTCTGCGCCAAACCTGTACCAGAGACCGTGCATCGCAGCGCCCCATAACAATTCGTTTTTATCATTGCCCTTCGGTCCCACCGGGGCTTGATCTCGTCATACCGTCCGAGGCGACAAGCCAATCGCCTCGTCCTAAATCCGGTGATCGAGTTCCGTCGCCGCCTCGGCTGCCGCCAATAGCGTAACCGGATCGCTCTGCAGAGCACGAGCGAGTACGATCAACTCAACCACGTCGACCCTACGCTCTCCGCTCTCCAGACGGGCGACAAAAGACTGGTGACATCTCAGACGCAAAGCGAGCTCGGCCTGCGTTAAACCAGCCACCTTCCGCGCCGCAATCAAAGCGTCGCGAAGTGCCTCATGTCCCGAACTCCTGATCGTTTTCGCCACGTGTCACAAACCTCTTGTGACACGGCTAATCTACTTTATAGATTATCTAAAAAGTGGATATTATGGGCGCGACATGGATTCTGCGGTCAAACCTGTTCTTTCGTATGGCATCGTGGACCCTTCCAATAGAACCACGACACGTTCGCGCTTCCAGACGTCACCTATCGATCGTCTTCAGGAAACGTCCGTATTCCTCGCTCACTTCGCGCGCTTCTTCGAAGGCCCGCGCACGCTCAGCTTCGAGACAGCGGAAGTAGCTCTGGATGTCGCGGATGTAGAGCTCGAAGTCGCGCCGGATGAAATCGGCGTAGTCCCGGGTGGCCTCAGCGTCGCCCGGGACATAGGGACGATTCGGGGCGAGGCAGGATTCGGCCGAGGCATGTCCGGTGGATAGAAAGAGCAGAAGTATAGCCTGCGATGCGCAAGCCCTGATCAACCGGAGGTTACGCAAACCCTTTAATTTCTTGATCAATCGCATCCGCTCGGTTTATCCATTGCGTGAGCGAGAATCCGCCTGCCGCACGCTCAATATATCTTGTGCGTCAACACTATATCATTGTATGCCTGGGCTTCAACATCTTTGGCCCGGTCATTCGCCTATTGGAGAACGTGATCCGGGTGATGGACCTAGAAAAAGAAGCCCCGAATGTGGTCACCGAACCCAGATTCCGCGATCTGGTCGCCAGCGGCTATCGCGTCGAAGTTGTCTGCAAGGAAGACGCCTTCAAGAAAGGCCCCAACTGGCATGGGGTCTGGATCATGCGTGCTGTCAGCGACGACGGGATCGAGAAACTTCTGGTCACGGCCCGGACCCGAACCTCGCGCAACGACATCAAGATCCGCGAGATCAAGACCGTCACCGGGGTCATCTCCTTCCTGCAAGGGATCGGCTTCTCACACGCCGATGTGCCTCTGGAAGAGGGCAAGCGGACGGTTCACAAGCTTTCCAGCGAAGAGATGGCTGCCAGCCGGGCTTAGCGTCCTTTTCTTTTCCTCCCTGAGCTTCCCGGCATCGGCAGACATGGTCTTGGTGATGGCGGGGGACGGTTCTCTTTCGCCGTCGCGCGCCCAGGAACGGTTCGCGCGCAACTACAATGACGGGGTCGGCGTTGGCTCGACTTCGGACGGGTTGCGCATCTTGGGCGAGGAGCGCCGTACTGAGCGACGTGAAGGGGTGCGCGTCGCGGCGATGATCCCTCGCGCGCTCACGCCACGCCCGGATATTCTCGCCGCGATCGAGGAGACCGGACTGCGCTATGCGAGCCACCCTGGGCTCCGTGCGGCGGATATCACCGTCACGGACTGGCTACACCTCTATCGGGCCAATATCGAGATCGAGAGTGCGTACAATCCGCACGCCGTCTCCCATGTCGGGGCGATCGGGCTCGGGCAGTTGATGCCCGATACGGCCCGTGTACTTGGCGTCGACCCTCACGATTGGCGGCAAAACCTCGACGGATCGGCCCGTTACCTCGCCCTGATGCTGGCCGAGTTTGGCGACGCGCGACTCGCGCTCGCCGCCTACAATGCCGGACCCAACGCCGTGCGCGAGCATTCCGGCATTCCACCGTTTCGAGAAACCCAAAACCACGTCCAGCGGGTGCTGGCCGTCTTCAACCGGCTGGAAGGAGCGTCCCCATGAAGCCATTGACGAAATCCCTGATCACCCTCGCCGCTCTCCTCATCGTTGCGGCAGAACCGGCCCTGGCCCAGAGCATCGACCTCTCCCCGATTCAGAGCCTGTTACAGGGCATCGTGGACGCGCTGACCGGACCGCTTGGCGTCGTCATCGCCACCCTCGCGGTCCTCGGCGTGTTCCTCAGCTGGTTCTTCAACATCATCGATCTGCGCCAAGCCCTCTGGGTGCTGGTGGGCATCGCTGGCGTTGCAGCCGCGCCGACCATCGTTGCCGCCGTCTTCGGGTCGTAACCGGGGGTTCTCGTGGCCGAACGATCGCCGCTCTTTCTGGGCCTTGTGCGCCCGCCGAAGCTCCTCGGCCTGCCGATCATGTATGCCATGGTCTGGCTCTTCGGGTCGGTGCTGTTCTTCGTCTGGGTGCAGCACTTTGCTGTCCTGGGCATCGCGGCGGTGCTCTATCCGGTTCTCTGGAAAGCGGCTGACTGGGACCCGCGCTTCATCGACGTGATGATGACCGCACTTCAGGAAACCCCGCCGACGCGGAACCGGTCCATCCACAGGGGCGACAGCTATGCGCCATAGTGAAGCCCAGGGCGAGACCGTCGATGAACGCACCCTCATGCCCGACTGGTATGCCCGCGAGAAACGCCTCGCGCATATGCTGCCCTATGTCAGCCTCGTCGATGACCAGACAGTCCGCACCCGGGTCAACGAGCTCTTCCAGTGCATCCGTCTGAGCGGGGTCAACAGCTACACCACAGACGACGCTTACCTCGACAAGGTGACGGCGCTCTTTGCCCGGATCATCGCGCAGCTGGGCCCCGAATTCAGCTACTACGTGCACAAGGTCTCGAAGTCGATCACCCCGGACTTGCTACCGGTCCAGGGCAACGGTTTCGCGGCGGCGGTGGATGATGCCTGGCGCGCTAAGCTCGCCTCGGCAGGCCTCCGGGACAAGACCCTCACACTCACCATCATCCACCGCCCGCCGCCCAAGAGCTTTCTTGGATTCGTGAACCGTTCCGCACCGGAGCGATTCAAGGAAGAGACCGCGAAACGGATCAGACGCCTCAAGGAGGCGATCGGGGTCTTCACCTCCGGCCTGGCGGAACTCAAGCCACGCATCCTGTCGGCGGCCTCTGGCGAGTTGGTCGGGTTCCTCGGTGCGCTCAACACGGGCCGCGAACTGCCGCTCTATCCCGCCAACCGCTACGGGTTTCTGGCCTACAACGTTGCCAATACTCGCGTGACGTTTCTGGAAGATCATTTCGAGCTCTCCGACGGCGTGGTCGGCCGTCGCTTCGGTAAGAGCTTTACCATCGGCGAATATGCCGAAGGTACCACCTGCACCATGTTCGACATGCTGAACCTGCCGGTCGACATGATCGTCACCCATTCCTTCACACCGATCAATTCGAACCTGATGGCGGGTCGGATCAAACGCCAGAAGCGCCAGATGCAAGCCTCGCAAGACGCCGCCCTCTCGCTCCTAGAGGCACTCGACATCGCGCATGATGATCTTGAGGCCAAACGTCAGAGCTTCGGTGAGCACCACATGGTGGTGACCGTCTTCTGCGACAGCCTCGACGAGTTGCAAACCCTCGGGGCCGAGATCGTGAACGCCGCGGCCGCCGAGGGCGTGAAGATGATCGGCGAGCGGATGGCCGCGAAATCGCACTACTTCAGCCAGCATCCGGGCAACCAGCCAAAACGGGTCCGCGCGAGTGCTGTGACCAACCGCAACTTCGCGGATTTCGCAGCACTTCATCGCACGCAACTCGGCAAGGAAAAACACCATCTGCCCTGGGGCCAGGAGATCACGCTCTTTCCGACGCCAGAACAGAGCGCCTATCGTTTCTCCTACCACGAGCAAGGCTCGCCAGAGAAAGAGCCCACCAGCGGACACACTCTCATTCTCGGGCGTCCCGGTTCAGGCAAATCCGTCCTCTCGGCCTTCCTCATGACGCAAGCCCGGCGGGTCGGCGCCCGCATCTTCGTCTTCGACTACCGGCTCGGGATGGAGATGGCAGTCCGCGCCAATGGCGGGCGCTACGCCTCGATCAAGGCGGGACAGGCGACCGGCCTCAACCCGCTCTGGACCGAGATCGATGAGCGCGGCACGGCCTGGCTCTCGGATTGGCTCGCCTCGCTCCTCTATCGCTCCGACAAGCCCGTGACGCCCGCCCAGACCAACCGCATCCAGGAAGTGGTTCGCCAGAACGCCACAGCCACCAACCCGGCCTTGCGGAACTGGAAAGACTTCGCCTCACTCTTCGTCTCCACCGACGACAATGGCGATCTTCACCAGCGGCTTCTCGAATGGACCGAGGATGGGCGATACGGCTGGATTTTCGGCCAAAGCCTTGAAGACACCTTCTCCCTTGATGGCGACGTCGTGGGGTTCGACCTGACCGGCATTCTCGACAGCGAGAGCGAGAAGGAACGAATGGCGGTTCTCTCCTATCTCTTCCGCCGGATCGAGCGGGAGATCGAGGACCGGCGACCTACCATCATCGTGATCGACGAGGCATGGAAGGCGCTCGACAACCCATACTTTGCCGAACGGCTCTCGAACTGGCTGGTGACCGCCCGGAAACAGAACACGGTCGCGGTGATGATGACACAATATGCGAGCCAGCTCGAACGCACGCGAACCGGCAAGACCATCGTCGAGGCGGTGCCAACCCAGATCCTGCTCCCCAACATTCGCGCTCATGCGTCCGACTACGCGATGCTCAACCTCTTCGAGAAGGAACTCGACGTGCTCCTGAACACCGGCAACGACAGTCGCCTCGCGCTCATCCGCGACGACAGCGGCTCCGTGGTGGTCGACGCCGACCTCTCCGCGCTCGGCCCCCTCCTCACCATCCTCGGCGGCATGGAGAAGGGCGAGTCCCTCGCCGGGGCGGATTATCGCGACAGACCTGATTTCTGGAGGCTCCCATGATCCGACCCCTTATCCTCCTCGCCGCACTCGGCGTTCTCTCTTCCTGCGCCGAATATCGCGAACCTCAGGCCAACTGCTTCGCATTCCGCGCCTCGCTCGACCGCGCCGAGCCGGATTGCATCTTCACACCCATCGGAAACCCGGAAGACAGCGTTGAGGTCTAGGGTCGCACATATCCTCCTGGCGGCTCTCCTGCCGGCAGCCACGCTCGCCCAGGGCGTTCCCACCAACGATTCCGGGTTGACGGTCCGCGATATCGTCGAGACGGGCGACCGGGACGCCGATCTCGCGGTCCAGCGAGACAAGCTCACCGTCGAAGAGCTCCTGACCGAGATCGAACAGGAACAGCTGGCCGTGCTACGTGCCATCCTTGATGCGCAGACAAGTTTCGGTGGCCAGGGCTTGCCGGGCATGGTCGCCAATCTCGAAAACGGCAGCGGCGATCCGGACCGCTCCGTGGCAGCGGTCTACGGTTCGGGCGATGTCGATCCTAATCCCGGTGGCGCGGGCATGTTTGGCGATGCCGCAGAAAACATCGAGCAGCTGATCATCCGGGTCGCCCAGGAGACCCACGGGTGGCCCGGGGTCGGGCGGGCCGGTCTTTCTGTCGTGCAATGGCGCGCCCTCCTGCAGGCGCTCATCTGGCAGGAGAGCCGCTTCTCCATCGGCGCACGCTCGCCCCTGGGCGCCTTCGGCCTCACCCAGATCATGCCCGGCACCGCGAGCGATCTCGGGATCAACCCGGAATATTACGACAGCCCCTACCTGCAGGTGACAGGCGGCGCGCGCTACCTCGCGGCCCAGCTCGCCACCTTCGATGGCAATATCATCAACGCGCTCGCGGCCTATAACGCCGGGCCTGGCCGTGTGTTCGAATATGGCGGCGTACCGCCCTTCAAGGAGACCCAGCATTACGTCACGGTCATCCCCGAACGCTACAATCTCTACCTCGCGCGGATCGGCGGCATAGAGGCGCTCGGCACGATCGAGCCCGCGCTTCTCGCCAACGCCCATCTCTCGCTCAGCGGGTTCGGCGCCGCCTTCTACGGCAGCAATTCCCCCGCCGCCATCCGGCAGGCCGCCCTGCGCGTCCAGGACATCGTCACCCGGATCGGCGCGACCCAGGACATCCAGGAGAGCATGGCGCTCAACACCTATGCCCGCGCCGAACTGGTCCGGCTGATGGCCGCGCGCATTCGCCTGAAAGCCGCACGGACCCAACCGCTCAGTGCGGCCCAATTGGCCCAGGCCGCGGCCCGCATGGCCGAGAACGAATTCATGGAGTTCACATTGGAGGATCTGAATTGATGCCCCGCAGAATGTTCATTTCAGCACCACTTCGCACCTTGACCCTAGCCAGCGTCTTGGCGCTTTGCTCGCCTTTCGTGACCAGTGCCCCCGTCCTGGCCCAGGGCGTGCCGGTCGTGGACACCCAGAACATAGCCCAAAACATCCAGCAACTCCGGCAGATGATCGAGGACGAGATCCTGCAAAACGAGCAACTCGTGCAGCTCCGCGAACAGCTTGCCACGCTTACGGAGCAGCTCGCCGAGCTACAACGAACATATGAGGCGTTAACGCGTCTCGCAGAGTTGCCCGAAATCATCCGGACACAGATGGAAGACGAGCTGAACGGTCTCCTGGACCAGGAGTTCGGTGACATCATCGCCACGATTCAAGCGATCAAGACGGGGGACTTTTCCGGGCTGACCGGTTCCGGCGCCAGCGAGATCGAAACCCAGATGGACCGGGTGCTGGCCGATCTCGGTTTCGACGAGGACACGCTCTCGGAAATGGCCCGCAGCGGCAATCCCGGGGCCGAGCGCGTGGCGACACAGGCCACGACCGGCGCGCTGGTCTCGGCCGCGGCCCAAAACAGCTATGAGGATGCCGGGCAGTCGCTCGAACGCGTCGACCGGCTCGTCGGGCTCATCGACGACATGGATGAGCTCAAGGAGAGCGTCGATCTCAACACGCGGGTGACGGCTGAGCTTGCCATCGCGCTCGTCGCCATGTGGCAGCTCGAAGCGATCCAGACCGTAGGTGATGGCACCGGCGGCGTGATCGATGCCGCCACCATCGCCGAAGAACAACGCTTCATGGATTTCACGCTCCCGGAACTGAGCGCGGATTGAGGGCTGATTGTTGGACGAAGAAACAGCCATCATCGAGGAGGAACTGGTCTACGGCGCGCTGAGACGGGAACGGCTCTGGCAGCGCTTGGGACTCTTCGGCCTTGGCTTTGGCATCCTGGGCTGCCTCAGCGCGGCCGCCGTGGCCATCCTCGATGTCGATCCGCCCCCTGTAGTGGTACCTTACGATCCCGCCACCGGCTTCGCCCTCCCCGAAGCCACCGTCGGGGCCACCACCGTCACCGAGAACCGCGCCATTATCGAGGCGGAGGTCTTCCGCTACGTGACCGACCGCGAGGTTTACAACCAGCTCGACAATGACGTGCGCATCCGCAGTGTGTTGCGCCGTTCGGACCGTGCAGCAGGGGCCTCACTGCGCCAGATCTGGAACTCGGCCAATGCCGACTATCCCCCGACCGTCTATGGACCCAACGCTCGCCTCGATGTCGAGATCCTCAGCATCAACCTGATCGGAAACAACCGGGCCACGGTGCGGCTTCGCAAGCGCCTGACCTCGATTCAGGGGGTTCAGGCGGGCCTCTTCACCGCGACGCTCCTCTTCGAGTTCCGCCCGGAAGAGAGCCGCTCCATCGACCAGGTCTGGACCAACCCGTTTGGCTTCACGGTTGTCGAATACGCGATCCGCTCGGACAGATTGGAGAACCAGTAAGTGCGCTTCCGGAACAAGAAATCAGAGAACGCCTTGCCAGCGTCCCAAAAGCGCGAGACGCGCCAGACTCTTTGCAATGCGAAACACGCCGGACACGCCAGGGCGTTCGTCGCGGCCTTTTTGATGGTCTCGCTGTTTGCGCCCCACGCGTCAGCCGAGGCGATCCCGCGCGGGGGAGCCAACGACCACCGCGTGCGGGTCGCTTCCTATCAGGAAGGCCAAGTCTACAGGCTGAACGTTTCCCTGACCCATGTCACGACCATCGAGTTCGGGACAGGCGAGAGTATCCGCTCAATCATCGCCGGCGACACGGAAGGATTTGAGATCGACGGTGTGCCCGGCGGGCGGGCCTTTGCCATCAAACCCGTTGCCCGCGGCGTCCATACCAACGTGACCGTCTACACCAACAGGCGGAGCTACTATTTCAACGTGAACGAGGTCTCGAGCCCGACCTTCTATGTCGTGCAGTTCCGCTACCCCGAGCACAATCGCCGCCCGGCCAACGCCATCGCGCGCGCGGCCCCGAATACCAATTACGGGGCCAGCGCACGGACGGAGTTCACGCCGACCCGTGTCTGGGACGACGGTACCTTCACCTATTTCGCCTTCCCACGGAACGCACCCGTCCCGGCGATCTTCCGTTACACGAACGGGCGCGAGCGCACGGTGAACACAGGCGCAGTCGAAGACGGTGTGATCCGTGTCTCGGGCGTGGGGCGCCAATGGGTGCTTGGACTTGCCCGGGTTTAGTGGAGAGCGTTTAGCTCACTTCGCGGGCCCTTCGCTCGAAGGCCACGGGGCTTCGGAAGTCGAGCGATGAATGGCGTCTGACGGGATTGTAGAACCCGTCGATGTATCTGGCGATGGCGTTTTCCGCCTGCTGGCGTGATTGCCAGGCGACTGGCCACAAAAGCTCCGACTTGATGGTCTTGAAGAAGGTCTCGACCATGGCGTTGTCATAACAGTTTCCCTTGCCACTCATTGATATCAGGACGCCGCGGTTGCGGAGCTCCGCCTGGTAGTCGACAGAGCAGTATTGGCTGCCGCGGTCGCTGTGATGGACCAGGCCAGGCTGCGGATTGCGAGCCGCGAGAGCGCGGCGCAGGGCCTCAACCGCCAGGCCGCGCTTCAGTCGATCACTCGTGGCCCAGCCGACAACCCGTCTTGAGTAGAGGTCGATGATCACGGCCAGGTAGAGCCAACCCTCAGCAGTCCAGACATAGGAGATGTCGGCGCCCCACTTTCTGTCAGGGGCTTCCGCCGAAAAGTCCTGTGCAACATGGTTGGGCGCGATCGGCCAGGCATGCTCGCTGTCGGTCGTCCGCTTGAAGCGGCGTTTCTGCCGCGCGATCAACTGGTTTTCGCGCATCAATCGTGCCGTGCGATGCCGCCCGATCTGGTGCCCCTCATCGACGAGATCGCGGTGCATGCGGGGACTGCCGTAGGTCCCGTTCGACAGCGCAAAGGCCGTTCGGATGTGGGCAAGATGGATCATGTCCTGCCGCTGGCGATGACAGGCCGGGCGGTCCCGCCAGGCGAAGAACCCGCTCTGGCTGACACCGAGAACATGGCACATCCGTTGGATCGGGAAGCTGGCCTTCTCCGCCTCTATGAAAGCGAAGCTCATCGACTTGCGTCTTTCGCGAAGAAGGTTGCGGCCTTCCTAAGAAACAGCCGCTGTCTCGCTAATAGGTGCCAAGGCGTAACCCATTGTCTTGGCACGCCGCTGGAGGTTTGAGAGCACACGTTGTCGATGCCTTTCGTCATAGGCCGCGGCG
>NZ_JBPAXZ010000006.1:0-104396 GCF_050897955.1 Pseudooceanicola profundi
CGATTGTCGATGAAGAGGGTCTGACCGATACGGCCACCGTGACCGTGACCGTCAATGACGTGAACGACGCGCCGACCGCGGTTGACGATACTGCCGATACCGATGAGGACACCCCCGTCACTATCGACGTTCTGGCCAATGACACCGATCCGGACGGCGATCCGCTGACCATCGCATCGGTCGAACAGCCCGCCAACGGCACGGTTGAGATCGTGGACGGCAAGCTGGTCTACACGCCGGACGAGAACTTCAACGGCGAGGACACGATCACCTACACGGTGACCGATCCGGACGGCAACACCTCGACCGCGACGGTGGTGGTGACCGTGGACCCGGTGAACGATGCGCCGGAGGCCGTGGATGACACGGCCGAGACGGATGAAGAGGAACCGGTCACCATCCAGGTTCTGAACAACGACACGGATGTCGACGGTGACACGCTGACCCTGCGGTCGGTCGGGTCTCCGGCAAACGGCACAGCGGTGATCGTGGCTGGCGCCATTGTCTACACGCCGAACCCGGGTTTTGCCGGAACGGATACGTTCGAGTATACAATCGAGGACGAAGAGGGGCTGACCTCCACCGCTACTGTGACGGTGACGGTCAACGACACCATCCTGCCGGATGGCATTGTCGAGGGCACCTCGGGCGACGATGTGATCGACGATGCCTATGACGGCGATCCGAATGGCGACATGATCGACGCGGATGACGCGCTTGATCCGACCTCTGGCGATGACGACCTTGTCTATGCCTATGGCGGCGACGACGTGGTCTATGCCGGGTCCGGCGAAGACACCGTTTATGGCGGCGCTGGCGACGACACGATCTACGGCATGTCCGGGGACGATACGCTCTACGGCGACTCCGGCGATGACTCGATCCGTGGCCAGCAGGGCGATGACGAGATCTACGGCGGCAGCGGCGACGATGTGCTGCGGGGCGGGTCCGGTGACGACTCAGTCTATGGCGGACAGGGCGATGACGAAGTCATCGGCGGGTCTGGCGACGATAGCCTTGAAGGCGGGTCTGGCGACGATTCGATCCGCGGCATTGCCGGCAACGATACAATTCTGGGCGGTGAGGGCGACGATACCATCGACGCGGCAGCTCAGGACGGGACGCCCGACAATGCCGGCGCGATCCCGGGTGTCGATGACGATACCGATCCGGATGACGACCGCGATCTGGTCTATGGTGGCCTTGGCAACGACAGCATCAACACCGGCGACGATGCCGATACCGTCAGCGGCGGATCGGGTGATGACACCATCACCTCCGGCATCGATGATGACGTCGTCTATGGCGGCGCCGGCGATGACCTGATCGACGATGTCCAGGGCTCCGACTATGTCGAAGGCGGCTCCGGTGACGATACGATCCTTGTCGGCATCGATACCTTCTCCGACTATGAAGGGGACGATCCGAACCTGCCGAACCCGCTGTACCCGGGTGCGGAAAGCGATCCTGAACCGACCGATGGCATGGATACCGTGCTTGGCGGTGCCGGCAACGACTCGATCATGACCGGTGACGATGCGGATATGGTCTATGGCGGCTCCGGCGAGGATACGATCCACGCAGGTATCGACGACGACTATGTCGAAGGTGGCATGGGTGACGACAATATCACCGGTGGCCATGGCTCCGACACGATCTACGGCAATTCCGGCGATGACTTCATCAATGCCGGGGATGACGATCTGCTCTGGGGTCAGGAACCTGACGCGACCGATCCGGTCCCGGAAAATGGCCGCGACCTGGTCTATGGCGGTGACGGCAACGACACCATCCTGGGCGAGGACGACGATGACACGCTCTACGGCGACGCTGGCAATGACAGCATCGACGGTGGCATCGACGACGACCTGATCTACGGCGGCTCCGGCGACGACACCCTGCTGGGTGGCCAGGGCGACGATACGATCGAAGGCGGCGAGGGCCAGGACTTCATCGACGGGAATTCCGGCGACGACAGTCTGACCGGGACTGGCAAGCAGGACACGATCTACGGTTCCGAAGGGAACGACACGATCCGTGGCAACCGCAATGATGACGAGCTCTACGGCGGCTCCGGCGATGACAGCATCGACGGCGGCGGCGAGAACGACACCATCACGGGCGGCGCCGGTGCGGACATGATGTTCGGTGCCAATGATCGCGACGTCTTCCTTGGCGCAACCGAGGGTGACTGGATCGACGGCGGCTCCGGCGGGGATGACTACGACATCCTCGACCTGACCGGGTCCAAACCGGTTGGTGGCCACTTCAAGGTCATCTACGATGCCAACCCGGAAAACGGGACGGTCGAGTTCTACGATGCCGACAACAACCTGACCGGCACCGCGCATTTCGAGGAAATCGAGAAGGTTATCCCCTGCTTCACGCCGGGCACCCTGATCGCGACCCCGCGTGGTGAAGTTCCGGTGGAGAGCCTGAAGGAAGGTGACCGTGTCATCACCCGTGACAACGGCATCCAGGAAATCCGCTGGCTGGGCATGAAGGATCTGGCGGGGCGTGAGCTGCTCAAGGCAGAGCATCTGCAGCCGGTTCTGATCCAGAAGGGCTCTCTCGGCTACGGCCTGCCGGAGCGGGACATGCTGGTGTCGCCGAACCACCGCGTTCTGGTGAACAACGACAAGACTGCGCTCTATTTCGAAGAGCGGGAAGTTCTGGTCGCGGCCAAGCACCTGACGGGGCTGGCTGGTGTGAACCGGGTCGAGACGGCGCGGACCACCTATGTCCACTTCATGTTCGACCAGCACGAGGTTGTGCTGTCGGACGGGTCCTGGACGGAAAGCTTCCAGCCGGGTCACCAGACCCTGGACGGGATCGGGTCGGCGCAGCGCCAGGAAATCCTGGAGCTCTTCCCGGAGCTGGCCACGGTCGAAGGCCGCGAGGATTATCACGCGGCACGCCGGACGCTGAAGAAGCACGAAGCGAAGCTTCTGCTCAAGTAATGCAGCTGCGCCGGGCCTCCCGGGTCCGGCGCGCCACCAGTCGGGGGACTGGTCTTCGGGCCCGGGGCGATTGTTTTCGCCTCGGGTCCAATTCGTTGATAACGGGCTGATCGTTTCGACGCCCGGCCGGCGCATCCATCCAAACGGCTGGAACGCTGCGTCAACCTGAGTTCGGCCGGCCCTCAGAGACTTCCGATTGTGGAACGAAGCCGTATATGAAGCCCTTCCACGGGGCAGAAGCCCACCGAGCCGGCGGTGCCGGTACCTGAGAGGTGTCGAGAATGGCACAACTGGACGGAACGTCTTCGAATGACCACCTGACCGGAGGGGACGGGGACGACCTGATCAATGGCTGGGATGGGAATGACACGCTCTTCGGGAAAGACGGCAATGATATCCTGAACGGCGGGTCGGGAAATGACCTGATCTACGGTGGCGACGGAGATGATACAATCACCGCGGGCGACGGCTTTGACGTTGTCTATGGCGGCGACGGGGCCGATGTGATCACCGGCGGGGGCGACAATGACCAGCTCTATGGCGGGGCGGGACCGGACCGGATCGTGATCAACACCGTGGGCTCCTCCGGGGTTGGCAACGCAACTGTCTATGGCGGCTCCGATGGCGAAGACGACGACGTTTTGGACCTGTCCGGCCTGCTGTCGCAGGGATACAGGATTGTCCATCAGGTCCAGAACCCCGACGGCAATGGAAACGGGTTTCACGGTCAGATCACGCTGTATAATTCGTCGACAGATGCCTGGGCCAATATCAACTATTTCGATATCGAGGGGCTGATCCCCTGCTTCACGCCGGGCACCCTGATCGCGACCCCGCGTGGTGAAGTTCCGGTGGAGAGCCTGCGCGAAGGTGACCGTGTCATTACCCGTGACAACGGCATCCAGGAAATCCGCTGGCTGGGCATGAAGGATCTGGCGGGCCGTGAGCTGCTCAAGGCAGAGCATCTGCAGCCGGTTCTGATCCAGAAGGGCTCCCTCGGTTACGGCCTGCCGGAGCGGGACATGCTGGTGTCGCCGAACCACCGCGTTCTGGTGAACAACGACAAGACTGCGCTCTATTTCGAAGAGCGGGAAGTTCTGGTCGCGGCCAAGCACCTGACGGGGCTGGCCGGTGTGAACCGGGTCGAGACGGCGCGGACCACCTATGTCCACTTCATGTTCGACCAGCACGAGGTTGTGCTGTCGGACGGCTCCTGGACCGAAAGCTTCCAGCCGGGTCACCAGACCCTGGACGGGATCGGGTCGGCGCAGCGCCAGGAAATTCTGGAGCTCTTCCCGGAGCTGGCCACGGTCGAAGGCCGCGAGGATTATCACGCGGCACGCCGCACGCTGAAGAAGCACGAAGCGAAGCTTCTGCTGAAGTAATGCAGCTGCGCCGGGCCCCCGGGTCCGGCGCGCCACCAGTCGGGGGACTGGTCTTCGGAGCGCCCCTGTTCGATCCTGCCCCTGCGGCGAGATCGGGCCGGGGCGTCTTCATTTTGGGAGCCGGTCCGGGGCAGGTGACGGGGAGGGGCGCTGCCCCTCTTGAGCCTGCGGCTCAATTCACCCCGGAGTATTTCGGGAAAGATGAAGCAGGGGCGTGGGCCCGGTGGCTTAGCGGTGCGCGTTTGCCCGCCGCCAGCTGGCCCAGTCCTCGGGCGTGTCGAGGTCGGTGAGGGCATGTCGGGCGGGCAGGGCGATGCGCTGCGGTGTCTCTGCCTGCAGGATCGTGCGGGCGCCCTGATCGCCGGTCAGGGCCTTGAGCGCCGGAAAGAGGCGTCTGGGGAAGATCACGGGGTGGCCGGGGGTGCCATCCTGGCCGGTGGCCTGAGTGATCGTATCAGGCTGCTGGCGCCAGAGGGTGATCACATCGCGCAGATCCTGCGCCGTCAGCTCCGGCATGTCGGCGGGCAGGAGCATGACGGCGGCGGCCTCTTCGGGGAGGGCATCGACGCCGCGGCGGATTGAGGCGGACATGCCGTCCTGTGCATCCGGGACTGGCACGAGGGTGGCCGGCAGGCCCTCCAGCGCATCGGCGCGCGGGTGATTGACCGTCGGGACGGTGACAAAGACCATCGGGCTTGCTGTGCGGGCGCTGAGGGCGAGGGTGGCCACAAGTGGCCAGCCGCCGACCTTTTCGAGTAGTTTGTCGCCGCCGCGCATCCGGGAGGAGGCGCCGGAGGCGAGGATCAGAATTGCGCATGTCATGCGCGCAACCTATACGGGAATTCAGCGCGCGTCAGGATCAAAAAGCGGCGCGTCGATCCTTTTTGCGGGGCAGAGTTCGCCCAGTATTTCCACCTTGGCTTCCATGCCCGGCGTGACCATCGCCGTCGGGACAAACGCGTGGGCCATGGACTTGCCAAGATGGTGCGAATAGCCGCCGGAGGTGCAGTAGCCCACGACGTCGTCCCCGATCCAGAGCGGCTCATAGCCGTGGATATCGGCCTTGCCGCCCTCGATTTCGAACATGAGGAGCTGACGGGCCGGGCCTTTGGCCTTTTCCGCCTCGGCGGCTGCACGACCGATGAAATCCACGTTCTTCTTGAAGGAGATGAAGCGGTCGAGACCGGTTTCGGCCGGCGTGTAGTCGGGCGAGAATTCGCGCAGCCAGGAGCCGAAGTGACGGTCGAGCCGCAGCGACATCATTGCTCGCATGCCGAAGGGGGCGATGCCATGTTCCTGACCGGCCTCCCAGAGCGTGTCCCAAAGGGTGCGGACGCAGGTGGCGTCGCAGAAGATCTCATAGCCCAGATCGCCGGTATAGCTGACGCGCTGCACGACACATTCGACCTGGCCCACGGTCATCTTGACCACGTCGAGGAATTTCAGCGCCGAGACATCGCTGCGCGTGCAGGCCTGGAGCACCTTGGCGGAGAGCGGTCCGGCCAGCTGGAACCCGGTGGAAGTGTCAGAGATATTCGTGACTTGCACGCCGTCGCTCAGGTGATCGGTGAACCAGCGCATATGGTAGGCCTGCGCCCCGTAGGAGGCGGTCAGGCGGAAGTCGGTCTCGCTGAGGCAGGAGATGGTGAAATCGCCGATGATGCGGCCGGACTGGGCCAGCATCGGGGTCAGCGACAGGCGTCCCTTTTGCGGCACGCGGCCGGCCATCACGCGGTCGAGCCACGCGCGGGCGTTGGGGCCGGTGACGGAATATTTGCCGAAGTTGTGCACCTCGTTGATGCCGACACCCTCGCGGACGGCTTTCACCTCCCGCCCGGTGGGGCCGAAGGCGTTGGAGCGGCGGAAGCTCGGCGTCTCGTAGCGCGGCTCATCTCCCTGGGCGAAGTAGTTCGGCACCTCCAGCCCGTATTGCAGGCCCCAGACGGCGCCCATCCGGTCGAATACGTCCCACATCGGCGTCCGGCGATGGGGCCGGGCGGCGGGCTTTTCCTCGTTCGGGTAGGAGACGGAGAAGCGGGTCTTGTAGTTCTCGATCACCTTGGGGAGCGTATAGCCCTTGCCGATCCACTGGCCGAAGCGGGCAATATCGAAGGACGAGGTATCGCGTTCGCATTCGCCGGCCGTCATCCACTGCGCCAGCATCAGGCCAACGCCGCCGCCCTGGCTGAAGCCCGCCATCACGCCACAGGCGGACCAGCAGTTGCGCATGCCGGGGACGGGGCCGACCAGCGGATTGCCATCAGGAGCAAAGGTAAACGGCCCGTGGATTACGCGTTTGACGCCAGCGGTGGCGAGGACGGGGAAGCGGGCATAGGAGAACTCGATCGAGTCGCCGATCTTGTCGAGGTCATCCGGCAGCAACTCCATCGCGAAATCCCAGGAGGTGCCGTCCACGGCCCAGGCCTTGGGTTTCTTCTCGTAGAAGCCGATGCAGAGGCCGCGGCCCTCCTGACGCAGGTAGGATTCGCCAGCCGGATCGACGACATGGGGATGTTCGCTGTCACGCTCGTAGATTTCCGGGATGTCGTCGGTGACGAGGTAGTGATGCTCCATCGGGTGGAGCGGTGCGTAATAGCCCATCATTTCCGCAACTTCGCGGGCCCAGAGCCCGCCCGCGTTGACGATGTGTTCGGCGTGGATCGTGCCGTTTTCCGTCACCACATCCCAGCTGCCGTCGGGGCGCTGGTTGGTTTCCAGCACCTTGCAATGGGTGACGATTTCCGCCCCCGCCATCTTGGCCGCACGGGCATAGGCATGGGTGGTGCCGGAAGGGTCGAGGTGGCCGTCGAGCGGGTCGTAGAGCGCGCCGATGATGCCGTCGAGATTGGTGATCGGGGCGATCTTGGCGATCTCCTCCGGGCCGACGATATGGGTGTCGAGGCCCATGTGCCGGTGCTTGGCGCGCTCTGCCAGCAGCATGTCGAACCGGTCCTGGCTGTCGGCCAGGGTGATGCCGCCGGAATGGTGCAGGCCGCAGGACATGCCGGTGATCTCTTCCAGCTCTTTATAGAGGTTGATCGTGTAGCCCTGCAGCGCCGCCATATTGGTGTCGCCGTTGATCGTGTGGAAGCCGCCCGCCGCATGCCAGGTGGAGCCTGCGGTCAGCTCCGACCGTTCCAGCAGCATCACGTCTTTCCAGCCCAGTTTGGTCAGGTGGTAAAGGACGGAGCAGCCGACGACGCCGCCTCCGATGACTGCAACGCGCGTGGTGGTTTTCATGGGCCCGGGCTCCTTCTGTTGTCGCGATCCTTAGGCGCGTCGCGGCGCATCGCTTGTGCATTCGCGACAGATGATGTCGCATTTGGAAAAGCTGCGTGGCGCACTGGAACTCCCGGGGAAGTCATGCATTTTAAACAGGCGACCCGGCATCTCTGCCGTGGGTCAAAAAGGAGACCGGATGCTTCCGTCACTGCTGCGCCGCCTGCATGAGTTTTCGCGACGGCTGATTGTCCGGGTCGGGCTGATCGCGGTCTGCGCCTTTCTGGCCATTGCTCTGGCCAAACTGCTGGGCCACCTGATTCCGCTGGGTCTGGGCGACCGGATCGGGGCGGATGCGGTGGACCGGATCCTGTCGATCATCGCCAATTCCATGCTGACGGTGACGACATTTTCGCTGACGGTCATGGTCGCCTCCTTCCGCAATGCCTCGTCGCAATGGACGCCGCGGTCGCATCAGGTGCTGTTGCAGGACACCACGACCCATACCGTGCTGGCGACTTTCGTGGGGGCCTATCTCTACGCGATCAATGTTATCATCCTGCGGGAAACCGACGTGTTCAAAGGCGAAGAGCTGGTCGTGCTCTTCTTTGTGACGCTGGGCGTGGTGACCATGGTCATTGTCGCGATCATTCGCTGGATTTCGCATCTGGAGACGCTGGGAAGCCTGATCGGCACGGCGCAGCGGATCGAGGATCATGCGCGGGACGCCTATGCCATGCGCTGTGAATATCCAACACTGGGTGCCGTGCCGCTGACCGGCGATCGGCCGGAGGGGCTGACGGATATCCCGGCGCCCCGGTCGGGCTATATCCAGCAGGTCTATCAGGACCGGCTGCAGGCGGAGGCGGAGAAGGCCGGTCTGCACATTTACCTGCCGCTCCGGGTGGGCAGCTTCATTCACAAGGGAGAGGCCCTTGCCTGGACCGATGGGTCCAATGAGGCTTGCGCGGAGATCGTGACCCGTCATGTCTCCATCGGGTCGTTGCGCAATTATGTGCAGGATCCGGAATTCGGGCTGCTGAACCTCGCGGAGATCGGCCAGAGGGCGCTGTCGCCCGGCATCAACGATCCGGGCACGGCGGTGGACATGATCCGGCGCATCGCGCGGGTGCTGCTGGATGCGGAGCTGGCGACGGAAGAGAAACAGGAGGTGCTCTATGATCGGGTCCATGTGCCGCCGCTGCCGCGCCGCCTGCTGGTGATCGATAGTATCGGCGCGATCCTACGCTTCGGGATGGACCATCCGGAGGTGGCGAGCGCTGGTGACGCGTCGCTGAGGGTGCTGATCCAGAAGGGAGATCGTGATCTGGCGGCCTCCGCCCGGGAGGTCGACCGGGAGCTGCGCCTGCATGCGCCGCGCTCTGTCGCCGGAGAGGCGGGTGACAGCGCCTGAGCTCTGGTAAAGTCCCGCGCTGCATGTCTAAGCTGCGGCATGCAACCGATCCTACAGAGCCACATCCCCTACGACACGACGGAGCTTCGGCTGCCCGGAACCCGTCCGCTCGGCACGGAAAACTGGCTGCTGCGGGATGACGCCTTTGCGGCACAGATGGCATTGCGGGACAGGCTGATTGCACAGAGCCGCGAGCGTGTGATCGGGCTTCTGCCGGAGGGGCAGGCGGCGGCGTTGGAACTGCTGGATACGGTGCTCCGCCATCTGGGTGCTGACGCGGGCTATATCGTTTTGGCTGAGGCGGTGCGGCGTCCCGATGGTGTTATGGTGACACTGGACCGTTCAGACCCGCTGGGCACATTGGGGCGATTGGTCCAGTCCGATTTCTGTCTGCTGGAAAAGACAGAGGGGCAGGCGGAACATGTGTTGACGGGGGCGGTGCTGTGCTTTCCGGCCGGCTGGACGCTGGCAGAGAAGCTGGGTCGGCCTCTGATCCGCATTCACAAACCGGTTCCGGCCTATGACGAGACCCTTGCCAAGCGCGTGCAGCGGCTGTTCGACGGGGTGCAGGTCGGGCGTCCGCTCTGGCGGTTCAACCATCTGGGGTATGTCGATCCGGCGCTCTTCCAACCGCGTCGGGAGGGCGAGAATAAATATGGTGCCAAACGAGAGCATCGCTACATCAGGTCAGAGCGTCAGACCATGCTGCGGCTGCCCGAAACCGGGGCGGTGGTGTTCGGGATCCATACCTTTGTCGTGGCGAAGCCCTAAAACGAGAGGCTCAGCACACCTGTCAGTGTGTGCGTCACCGCGCCAAGCGTGACGATGTGCAGCGGCAACCGGGGCTCTGTCAGGGTTTTCATTGAAAAGACCGATGCGGATTCGGGCGCATCCGCGTCACGGAACACAGAGTCCAGGCTGGGCGGCGGCGCCAGAGGGGTGACCGTGTCCGGCATGGTGCTGATGAGGCTTTTGGGCGTCAGTGGGGCAGGCGCGGCACCGGCCTTGCGGCCCGGGCGGCGAGGCACGATGCATTCGGCACTGCCATCGATCTGATCGGGCGCCCGAAACCTCATAGGAGTGAAAGCCGACTGGAACCTGCGTGCGGGAATAACCACGCCCGTGTCCATCCAGAGAATGGCCGTCGCGCCGGTACCTTCGATCAGGATCGACATGATCTCTGCCAGAAGCGCCTCGTCACGGCCCTGAACGGCGCAGGTGTCGGGGCAGGGGATGACGGCCACGCAAAGGCTGGTCTGATCCTGTGCGCTGCCGTCACAGAGCCAGATGCGAAGACCCACTCCGGAGGCGGAAAGGGTGACATGGTCAACGCCGATCTCCGGATCTGCATCCAATCGCAGTCCGTAGCTCTGCAATGCCTCCGCAGCCAGGTCGCAGAGCAGAGACATGTTGAACATCGTTTCGTCAGAAAACAGGAGACTTGCGCGGGGCGCTTCGTGCGCTTTGGTGACAGGCATTTTTTCCCTCATATACTTTTTTTTGTGCAATCAACTTGGCGGGGAAATGTGGAAAAATTTTGCCGCATATGGTGCGCGGGACGCGCAAGCGCGTTTCAATTGACATAACTTGCTGAATAATTTGGCTCTTTTTCAGCCCGTCTGATGACCGGTCCAAAATGCAAAAGGGGCGCCCTGAGGCGCCCCTTTCCGTCCGCGATCACGTGGTGATCAGCAGGAGTAGTACATTTTGAATTCGGCCGGATGCGGCGTCATTTCATACTCTTCGATCTCTTCCATCTTCAGGTCGATGTAGCCTTCGATCTGAGATTTGGTGAAGACGTCGCCCGCGAGCAGGTAGTCGTGGTCGGCTTCCAGCTCCGCCATGGCTTCGCGCAGCGAGCCGCAGACGGTGGGGATGTCGGCCAGCTCTTCCGGCGGCAGATCGTAGAGGTTCTTGTCCATGGCTTCGCCCGGATCGATCTTGTTCTTGATCCCGTCGAGGCCGGCCATGAGCAGGGCGGCGAAGCAGAGGTACGGGTTCGAGGACGGATCGGGGAAGCGGGCTTCCACACGCTTTGCCTTCGGGTTTTCCGTCCATGGGATACGGACACAGCCCGAGCGGTTGCGGGCGGAGTAGGCGCGCAGAACGGGGGCTTCGTAACCCGGGACCAGACGCTTGTAGGAGTTGGTCGAAGGGTTGGTGAAGGCGTTCAGCGATTTCGCGTGCTTCAGGATGCCGCCGATGTAGTACAGCGCTTCCTGCGACAGGTCGGCGTATTTGTCACCTGCGAAGAGCGGCTTGCCGTCCTTCCAGATGGACATGTTCACGTGCATGCCGGAGCCGTTGTCGCCCTTGATCGGTTTCGGCATGAAGGTTGCCGACCGGCCATAAGCATGGGCCACGTTGTGGATCACGTATTTGTACTTCTGCAGGTGGTCTGCCTGTTCGGTCAGCGAGCCGAAGATCAGGCCGAGTTCGTGCTGCGAGGTCGCCACTTCGTGGTGATGCTTGTCGACCTTCATGCCCATGCGCTTCATGGTCGACAGCATTTCGGAACGGATGTCCTGGCCGTCGTCCATCGGGTTCACCGGGAAGTAGCCGCCTTTGTAGGTCGGACGGTGACCCAGGTTGCCCATTTCGAATTCCGCATCGGTGTTCCAGGCGGCGTGGTCGGCGTCGACCTCGTAGGACACCTTGTTCGGGGTGACGGAGTATTTCACGTCGTCGAACAGGAAGAATTCGGCTTCAGGACCCCAGAAAGAGGTGTCGCCGATGCCGGAGGACTTCAGGTAGGCCTCAGCCTTTTCGGCAGTGCCGCGCGGGTCGCGGTCATAGGCTTCGCCGGTGTCCGGCTCCACGATGGAGCAGTGGATGGCGATCGTCTTCTCAGCATAGAAGGGGTCGACATAGGCGCTGTCCAGGTCGGGCATCAGCTTCATGTCGGAGGCTTCGATCGACTTCCAGCCCGCGATGGAGGAGCCGTCAAACATGAAGCCTTCTTCGAGGAAGTCCTCGTCGACTTCGCTTTCCATCACCGTCACGTGCTGCATTTTGCCGCGCGGATCGGTGAAGCGAATATCGACGTAAGCCGCTTCCTCATCCTTCATGAGTTTGAGAACCTTGTTGCTCATTCCCTTTCCCCTTTCGTTGGAATTTATGGTTCAGAGAGCGTCCGAACCGGACTCGCCGGTGCGGATGCGAATAGCTTGTTCCACCGAGGACACGAAGATTTTGCCGTCGCCGATTTTCTCGGTCTTGGCCGCGTCCACAATGGCTTCGATGGCACCGTCCACCTGATCGTCGTCGAGCACAACCTCGATTTTGACTTTGGGCAGAAAGTCGACGACATATTCGGCGCCACGATAGAGTTCCGTGTGGCCTTTCTGACGGCCAAATCCCTTGACCTCGATGACCGACAGGCCCTGGACGCCGACGTCCTGAAGGGCTTCTTTGACTTCATCAAGCTTGAAGGGCTTGATGATCGCCTCGATCTTTTTCATGTTTCGGAACTCCTCACATATCCTGCCGAGGGTTGAGAACATGTTCGCTCTTGGCTCACAATCGACCCGGGGCAAACTTTGGTGTCTGGTGGGTGCGGCACAGAAGGAGGCGACATTTTTTGGGCATAGTGGTGAAAAAATGTGCGGTCAGAGAAAATGTGATCTGGAAAAGCCCGGTTCTTTCCTGCCGGAGACGTCCGGGCGGCGCAGTCGGGGCGGTTGATGCTGTGCCGGACCGTGCCGGCGGCGTTCGGGCGCCGGTGTCGCGCGGCATGGGTCGGGGCGGGGCGGGAGTGACAGGGTATACGGTGGCGTATGTGGTCGCCGTCCAGTCTGGCGGTGGTCGGGGGTTGCGATGACGGAGCAGCCTTTGGAGGTGACGCTCGGCCCGGAGGAGCTGTCGCTGCTGCGCAAGGATCCTGAGCTGCATAAATACGGTCATGGTCATGCGGTGATCTTTTCCGGGGGGCACGGCCATACGGGTGCGGCGCGGCTGGCCGCCCGGGCGGCGCTACGGATCGGGGCCGGGTTGGCGACGCTCGCCGTTCCGGATCAGGCCATATCTGAGGTCGCGGCGCAGGTGACCGAAATCATGATCCGGCGCGTTGACGATGCTGCGGGGGCGGTGACGTTGCTGTCGGATCCGAGGATCAATGCGGTCTGTATCGGCCCGGGTTTTGGCCCGGGCGTGGCCTGTCGGGAGATGGTCGGTGCCGTTCTTGGCTCAGCTGCGGGCGGGTTTGTTCTGGATGCGGATGCGCTGACATCCTTTCAGGGCATGACGGAGGCGCTCGTGTCGGCCCTGCCAGAAGGGCGCTGCGTATTGACGCCGCATTCTGGCGAATTCGCGCGGCTTTTCCCTGATCTGGACCTGGCGGACCCTGTGTCGGCCGCTTTGGCCTGCGCCAGGAATACCAGGGCGGTGGTTGTTTTGAAGGGGGCTCAGACCGTTGTCGCCGGGCCTCAGGGGCGGGTGTCGCAGCACAATCTCGGACGGGACAGGGATGCACCGTGGCTGGCGACTGCCGGGTCAGGCGATGTGCTTGCGGGTATGATCACGGGCCTGCTGGCCCGTCGCGTGACACCGCAGAAGGCGGCGGAGATTGCGGTCTGGCTTCATGTGGAGGCGGCCCGGAGGTTCGGAGCCGGGCTTCTGGCCGGTGACCTGCCCGATATGTTGCCAGAGGTGTTGCGCAATATCGGTGTGTGAGGGGGCTCTTCTTCTATTGGGCCAGATCGGTTTGGGAGAGACCCGAGAGCGCACAGCAAAACCCCGGCGTTGCTTTGCAAAATCGCCGGGGTGTGCATCTCATTTAGACTGGCGAAGACGCTTTGGTCTTTGCCGTAAGCTTTATGAGTCAGGCGCTTAGAAGGGCTTCTTGACGCGATGATGCAATTTCGAGCCCGCCTGCGTAGATGATGTGCTCCGCTTCGAACACGAGCTCAAACAGGGTTACAGTCTGCATTCCGGCCGGGCGGATATATTCGCCGTCGACCAGACGGGAGGCCGGGATTAACGCAGTCTTCTGGCCATAGATCGCCTGTGCACGCCAGTCGCGGATCAGGATTTCCTGGGTGTCGGGAACGACAACATCCGATTCGGGGCGGTTGTGACCCAGCGATCCGCCGGTGATGACGATGGTCGCGCAGCGCTGCCGGTGCACGCGAATGCCGCTCAGCCGTGCCATGCCCGTGTCCCGCGTAACAATACGGTCGCCGATGGACAGGTATTCCACGGGCATTTCGCCTTCCAGCGTCATGACCATGGTGCCGGGAAGCAGGCCGCGCACGGCCTCATCTACCGCCGGCCGGGCGGTTGCTTCTGGTTCGGTGGGCTTCATGGGACTGCTCCCCTCTTCGACTGCCTCTATGTTTTTTCATCAGAATAGGGCAAAAATATGCATCGTTCCAGTTTTCTGTGGGTCATCGCCTTTATGAGCCGCCGAAAACCTCTCAAATCGCGGTCAGATTGACAGCGAAGTGCTGATTTTCCTTTAACGGCACTGAATCTGGCGGCGTTTTTCCCTCTCGCCTCCGGGACAGGCATTTGCTATCCAGCGCGTCGTTGCGGGTGTGGCGGAATTGGTAGACGCACCAGATTTAGGTTCTGGCGCCTTTGGCGTGGGGGTTCGAGTCCCTTCACCCGCACCATCCGGTGTTTGCCTGCCGGGTCTGTCGGACTGCGGCGCGGTCTATGCGCGGCGGGAACAGATCCGGGGCGCATGAAGAACCGGCGGTCCGGCACCGTCCCAAGGCTGCCGACGGTCGATGCTGCGGGCAAGTGCAGGTCCCGCCGAAACAGGGAGTTGTTTATGTATTTTCCCCAGATCACGGGTGCCAAGGCCAGGCGGTCGGACGGAGGCATTGTCTGATGGCGATCAGCCGGGTCGATTCCGAAAACATCTTTATCGCAACAGACAATTATTTCCTGGAAGCCTACGATTTCCGGAATGGTTCGCCTCTGGTTGTGCTGTTCGACGCCTCCGGCGATCCGCCCAAGAACATGGACGGGTTTCAGCCCGGTTGGGGGACGCGGTTTTTCCGCAAGCGCGAACTGTCGCATATCGCGATCAAGTACAAGGCATCGGACTGGTATCGCCGCCCCGATCTGTCCGAAGCCTTTACCAACCTCCGCGAGACGGGATTTCTGGGGCGGTTCGACCGGATCATCACCTATGGCGGTTCGATGGGGGGCTATGCGGCGCTGGCCTATGCCGGAGAGCTGGGCGCGGACACCGTTCTGGCGCTGAACCCGCAGTCCACCCTGAACGAGGCCCTGGCACCGTGGGACGACAGATATCCCGATGCGCGCTCCGTCAGCTGGGAGGGACCGGAAACCGATGCCGCAAACGGATGCGCGCAGGCGCGCCAGGTCTATGTCGTCGTCGATCGCCTGTTCGCGCCGGACTGGCTGCATGTTGCGCGGCTGCCCGAGCATAATCTGAAGATTCTGAACGTGCCCTATGTTCAGCACATGATGGGTCTTCATCTGGCGGGGATGGGCATACTGGGCAAGCTGGTGACCGATATCGTTCAGAAGAACAGTCTGGATATGACGGCGTTCCACTACAGTGCCCGCAAGCGCCGCAAGCTGAAGAAATACTACAATGTCATGCGGTCCCTGCCGCGGGTCAAAAACAGCCGCGTGTTTTCCGATATTGTGGATCATCACGCGCGTCTGAACCTGCCGGATGCGAAATAGCCGGCAAGGCTGGCGCGGTCTCTGCGGCTGGGCCGGCGCGGGTGGCGCGCTGGTCCTGTCGCGGGGGGGGCGCAAAAACTGGCATGGCGGCCCGCTTTCCCGGCGATCCGCCTTGCGCACAAGCCGTTTCGTGCATAGAAGGGCGCCTGATTTGGCCCCGCTCGGCGGATGGCCCTTGGATGTTATGGAAGGACAACAAGCGATGCAGGTCACGGAGACCCTGAACGACGGCCTCAAGCGCGGCTACCAGATCACCGTATCGGCGGCCGAACTGGACGCCAAGGTGAACGAGAAACTCGCCGAAGCGCAGCCCGAAGTGGAACTGAAGGGCTTTCGGAAGGGCAAGGTGCCCATGGCGCTGCTGAAAAAGCAGTTCGGCCCCCGGATCCTGGGCGAGGCCATGCAGGAAGCCGTCGACGGCGCCATGTCTGACCATTTCGAAAAATCCGGCGACAAGCCCGCAATGCAGCCCTCGGTCGAGATGGTCGATGGCGAAGGCTGGAAAGAGGGCGACGATGTCGTCGTCAACATGAATTACGAAGCTCTGCCGGCAATCCCTGAGATCGACCTTTCGGCCGTCAAGCTGGAGAAGCTGGTCGTGAAAGCCGAAGACGAGGCGGTTGACGAGGCGCTGAAGAACCTGGCCGAAAGCGCGCAGGATTTCGACACCAAGGACGGTGCTGCGGAAGACGGCGATCAGGTTGTGTTCGATTTCGTCGGCAAGGTCGATGGCGAGGCGTTCGACGGCGGCTCTGCCGAGGATTATCCGCTGGTGCTGGGCTCCGGCCAGTTCATCCCCGGCTTCGAAGAGCAGCTGGTGGGCGTGAAAGCCGGCGAAGAGAAGGCGGTCGAGGTCTCCTTCCCTGAGGAATACGGCGCGGAACATCTGGCGGGCAAAGCTGCCGTGTTCGATTGCACTGTGAAAGAGGTCAAGGCCCCCAAGGCGGCCGAGATCGACGACGAGCTGGCCAAGAAATACGGCGCCGAGGATCTGGCCGCGCTGAAGGCGCAGGTCGCCGAGCGTCTGGAAACCGAATATGCCGGCGCTGCACGCGCTGTGATGAAGCGGGGCCTGCTAGACGCGTTGGACGGGCTGGTCTCTTTCGACCTGCCGCCGTCGCTGGTTGAGGCCGAGGCCAAGCAGATCGCGCATCAGCTCTATCACGAAGAAAACCCGGATGATCATGGCCATGACCATGGTGAGATCGCCACGACCGATGAGCATACCAAGCTGGCCGAACGCCGTGTGCGTCTGGGTCTGCTGCTGGCCGAGCTGGGCCAGAAAGCAGAGGTCGAGGTGACCGATGCAGAGATGACCCAGGCGATCATGAACCAGGCACGTCAGTACCCGGGGCAGGAGCGTCAGTTCTTTGAATTCGTTCAGCAGAACCAGCAGATGCAGCAGCAGCTGCGGGCGCCGATTTTCGAGGACAAGGTTGTCGATCATGTCTTTGAAGGCGCCGAAGTGACCGAGAAAGAGGTCACCAAGGAAGAGCTTCAGAAAGCCGTCGAAGCGCTGGAAGACGAATAAGCGACGCTTTCAGGGCTGCGGCCTTACATGTGTTGCAAACGCCTCCGCGAGGTCCTGCGGGGGCGTTTTTCTTATCGTGTTGCGACGGGGGGAGAAGGGCATCTTCGCAACGTTTCTGCCTGGGATGGCATTCCCTGCGGGGTCGGGATGAATTTCCGCGAAGCAGCCGGATTTTCTGCCAAGTGACTGCAAAACCACGTATTCACGAATGTTTACGCTAAGGTAACTAGTCGTGCGCGATGATTTCTGTCATGATTTTGCAAAAGGCAGAAAAAGCAGCAGGAATCTATGTCCGTCACCCCGATCGTTCAGATACGTTTCGCTTATGACAGCGGATCGGAACGTGCGTCTTCTGGTGGACTGCCGAAAGAAGAGCTGTTTCAGCCTGACGTGCTGGAATCGCTGTTCAATCAACTCAAGGATATAACTGTTCCCTCGCTTGAGGCGCAGGAAAACAAGGATTTTCGCTTGGCCGTTCTGACCTCGCACGATCTTCCGGCGTTGCAGATGGCGAAGGTGACCCAGCTGATTGGCGACACATTCGGCGACCGTGCGGAGGTCATTCCGCGGAAACCCTCGCCTGAATTCCGGCAGTTCATCCGGCACAATCGGGCGATCCTGCCGCCGGGCACAGAGGTGGCGCAGACAGCCCTTGATGTGGGGCAGGCGGTTTCGACGGATTTCATCTGGCGCGTTCGGAAAGAGACGATGTGCCTTCGCAAGCAGCTGCCGGACGATGTCACCCACTTCTTCCTGTCGCTGTCGCGTGGGCTTTCAATGGTCTTTGACGGCGATGACAAGACGCCCAAGTTTTACAACCGGGATATGCCTTACACGAGCATTGGCCTGACCTCGGTCTCCGATGTCGCGGCCCGTCTCAGCCCGTACCGCGTCTCTCCGCGCAAGATCGGGCGGCAATTCCCGAGCTTTGTGTACAACGATCTCATGCCCTACTACCTCAGGCTGGTTCCGAACGGTACGGAGGGGCTGACCGGGTTCGATGCGGACGGGGCGGTGCGGGATGACGTTATTCCCAAGATCGTCCAGCGGTTCCCGCTGCTGCGGAACTTCCTGCCCAAGGGGCATCTACGCGTCGCGGCAGAGTAGGGGCTCGTTTCAGCCTCTCTACCCGTCATCTGACATCCTTCCCGTCCGGCAAGCTTAGGGCCTGTCCCGGCCATTCTCGGCCGTGGGCCTGCTGATCCTGCTTTGATGCGCCGGTCCTAAAACGGAAAAAGCCGCGTGGATGACCACGCGGCTTTCGGGATTTGTCGGTGCGGTTCGGTGAACCGGACCGGAATCAGGCGTTTTCGTCGCTATCGGCCTCGGCAGACGGCGCAGGGGCGTCGTCATCGTCAGAGGCGGCAGCCCCGATATCGTCGAACAGCTCTGCGATTTCGAATTCCGCAGCCGCTTCTTCTTCGGCAGCCAGATCCTGGATGGATTTGCCGGAGGCCTGCAGTTCGGCTTCTTCGGGCGACCGGGCGACGTTCAGGGTGATCTGAACCTCAACCTCGGGGTGCAGGTAGATATCCACCTTGTGCAGACCAAGTTCCTTGATCGGCAGCGGGATGATGACCTGCTTGCGCTCGACGGTGTAGCCGCCCTCGGTCGTGACGTTCGCGACGTCGCGGGGGGTGACGGAGCCGTAGAGGTTGCCGCCGTCGGAGGCGGAGCGAATCACGACAAAGGTTTCGCCGTCCAGGCGCGCGGCCAGGGCTTCGGCTTCTTTCTTGGTCTCCAGGTTGGTGGCTTCCAGCTGGGCTTTCTGCGCTTCGAACCGGGCGATGTTCTCCTGCGAGGCGGTCAGGGCCTTGCCCTGAAGCAGCAGGTAGTTGCGGGCGTAGCCGGGCTTCACGGTGACAACGTCACCCATCTGGCCAAGCTTGGCGACGCGTTCGAGAAGAATGACTTCCATCGGTCTGTCTCCTTACTTCACGGCGTAGGGCAGCAGGGCGAGGAAGCGGGCGCGTTTGATGGCGCGGGCCAGTTCACGCTGCTTCTTGGCCGAGACGGCGGTGATGCGCGAGGGCACGATCTTGCCGCGCTCGGATACGTAGCGCTGCAGCAGTTTCGTGTCTTTGTAGTCGATCTTGGGCGCGTTCTCACCGGAGAACGGGCAGACCTTGCGACGACGGAAAAACGGTTTCGTAGCCATGGGTTATACTCCTTTGCTCAGGCGATGGATCAGCGGCGCTCGCGACGACGGTCGTCGCGCTCGTCACGTTTCTGCATCTGGACGGAGGGGCCTTCCTCATGGTCGTCGACCTTGATGGTCAATACGCGCATCACGTCGTCATGCAGGCGCATCAGGCGCTCCATCTCCTGGACTGCGGAGGCCGGGGCGTCCGAGCGCAGGAAGGCGTAGTGGCCCTTGCGGTTCTTGTTGATCTTGTAGGCCATCGTCTTGACGCCCCAGTACTCGTGTTCCACGAGTTTCCCGCCATTGTCGGACAGGACGGCACCAAAATGTTCGATAAGGCCTTCGGCCTGCGCGTTGGACAGGTCCTGGCGCGCAATAAAGACATGCTCGTAGAGCGGCATGTGTGTTCCACTTCTGTCGGGGCGCGTTTCATAGGAGGGCCTGTTCCTTCCGCGGCCCATCCACGAGAGTCCGCGCGGTTCATACGATATGCGGAAGGAAGCGTTCCCTTAGCCTGGATCGGCCTTGCGGGCAAGGGAAAGAGGTGCACATCTTTTGGGCGAGTATTGTGGTCAAAAGACATGCAAAGGCGGAAATGCGCCGATCCGGCAACAATCGTTTTCGACATGGAAACGATTCTGCGGTAACTGATTGTTAGCAAATTAATTCGACGCTCCACAAAGGGGCGCGGCGGTCCCCCGGGCCGAAGATGAGACAGAGCAGATGGCACAAAACGATGCGTATGGCGCGTCGCCTTATGGGCGCAATTATATCTCCTATCATGAAGAGCCGTATCAGCGGCGGCGGGTGACGCTGCAGATCCCCTCGGTGAGGTCGTTGATCGTTCTTGCCCTGCTGGGGCTTTGTCTGGCCGCTGTACTGGCCGGACCGGTGGCGGTGAAAGTGGCGGCCGGCTGTGTCGGGCTGGTCATCCTGATCGGGGTGATGCGGTCGCTTAAACCCCGGGCACATTCTTCTGAACAACAGCCGATACGCGGGCTTCGGGCCTGAGATTTCGGATAAGAGAGGCGACCGTTAACGAAGTCCGCCTCACATGACTGGCCCCGGACCTCTTGGTCCGGGGTTTTTCGTTGGGCCGGTTGGCGCGGGACGGTCTGTCAGTGCCGGTCAGGGGGAGCGGTCGCGGCGGCATTGCCTTGAGCGGGAAGTCGGGCTATCCCCGCCGGGATCGAAAAGGGAGGCAGGTATGAGCCGCGCATTCGTATTTCCCGGACAAGGGGCCCAGACCATCGGCATGGGCCGGGCGCTTGCCGAGGCCTATCCGGCAGCAAAGGCCGTGTTTGACGAAGTCGACGACGCTTTGGGAGAGCGGCTGAGCGCGTTGATCTGGGAGGGGGAGCAGGAAGAGCTGACCCTGACACGTAATGCCCAGCCAGCGCTGATGGCGACCTCCCTGGCCGCCATGCGGGCGCTTGAGGCGGAAGGTGTGGCGCTCTCCGATGCGGCTTATGTGGCGGGGCATTCGCTGGGGGAATATTCGGCCCTCGCGGCGGCCGGAGCCTTGAGCGTGGCGGATGCGGCCCGGTTGCTGCGGACCCGCGGTGCCGCGATGCAGGATGCCGTGCCGGTTGGCGAGGGGGCTATGGCGGCCCTTCTGGGGTTGGATTTCGAAATCGCCCGCGCCGTCGCGGAGGAGGCAGCCCAGGGCGAGGTCTGTCAGGCCGCCAATGACAATGACCCGAGCCAGGTTGTGGTGTCCGGCCACAAGGCGGCTGTGGAGCGGGCGGTGGAGATTGCCAAGGCCAAAGGGGCCAAACGCGCGATGCTGCTTCCGGTGTCGGCCCCGTTTCACTGTGCGCTGATGGCGCCGGCGGCAGAGGTGATGCGCGAGGCGCTGGCGCGTGTCGAGCTGAGCGCGCCGGGTGTTCCGGTCATTGCCAATGTCGAAGCAAGCCCGGTGAGCGATCCGGACCGGATCCGGACCCTGCTGGTGGAGCAGGTGACGGGATCGGTGCGCTGGCGTGAGAGCGTTATCTGGATGGCAGGGAACGGCGTCGAGGAGATCTGGGAAATCGGCGCCGGCAAGGCGCTGTCGGGGATGGTGCGTCGGATTGCCAAAGAGGTCGCCTGCCGGGCCGTCGGGGCGCCGGAGGATGTGACCGCCGCGGCAGAGAGCCTGAAGGGCTGAGAGTTTGGAACCGCCGGGGGGCTTTGCGCCCCCCGGACCCCCCGCAGGATATTTCCGGCAAGAAAAAGCTGGGGTCGGAATGGCTGCGATGCAGATAGGGAAAGTGAAAGATGTTTGATCTGACGGGTAAGACGGCGCTGGTGACGGGCGCTTCGGGTGGGATCGGCGGAGCGATTGCCATGGCCCTGCATGGCGCGGGCGCCACGGTGGGCCTGTCTGGCACGCGGGTCGAGCCGCTGGAGGCGCTGGCGGGGGAGCTGGGATCGCGGGCACATGTTCTGCCCTGCAATCTGGGCGATGCGGAGGCCGTAGAGGCGCTGCCGAAACAGGCGGTGGAGGTCATGGGCGGGCTGGATATTCTGGTCAACAACGCCGGGATCACCAAGGATCAGATCTTCATGCGGATGTCGGATGAGGACTGGGCGAAGGTGATCGAGGTGAACCTGACCTCGACGATGCGGCTGTGCCGGGCGGTGATGCGGCCGATGATGAAGGCCCGCTGGGGGCGGATCGTGAATATTTCCTCGATCGTCGGGGCGACTGGCAATCCGGGGCAGGTGAACTATGCCGCCTCCAAGGCTGGGATGGTGGGGATGACCAAGTCGATCGCCTATGAGGTGGCGTCGCGCGGGATTACCGCCAATTGCGTGGCGCCGGGGTTCATTGCGACGGCGATGACCGACAAGCTGACCGAGGATCAGAAAGAGAAGATCAACGTTCAGATCCCCGCGGGCCGGATGGGCACGCCGGAGGAGATCGCGGCGGCGGTGCTGTATCTGGCCTCGCCCGAGGCGGGGTATGTGACCGGCTCCACCCTGCATGTGAACGGCGGGATGGCGATGCTCTGATGCGACCGGAGCTGGTTCTGGCGGGGGTCACCTTTATATGGGGGGCCACCTTCCTGGCTGTACAAACGGCCCTGACATGGTCGGGGCCGTTGTTCTTTGTTGGACTGCGGTTTGCGCTGGCCGCTGTGATCCTCGGGCTGCTGGCGGGCAAGCGGATGCGGCGGCTGAAGCGGGTGGAGCTGGAGGCCGGGCTCTGGATCGGGCTGGCGATTGCGGCGGGTTACGGGCTGCAGACGATCGGGTTGCAGAGCATCCCGTCCTCCAAGTCTGCCTTCATCACGGCGCTTTACGTGCCGCTTGTGCCAGTGCTGCAATGGCTGGTGCTGGGGCGGCCGCCGGGGCGGTTGACCTTGGTCGGGGTTGGATGTGCGACCCTGGGCCTGTTCCTGATCGCCGGGCCAGAGGGGGGCGGGGTCGCATTTTCCGAAGGCGAGATGGCGACGATCCTGTCGGTTTTTGCTATCGCGGGTGAGGTGATCCTGATTTCGCGGTTCGCCAATCGGGTGGATGCGGCGCGGGTGACGGTGGTGCAGCTGGCTGTTGCCTCCATCGCCAGTTTCGCCTGCATGGGGATCACGGGAGAGAGCGTGCCGGGCTGGGACTGGCGGATCCTCGGTTTTGCCCTGGCCCTTGGGATGGCCAGCGCGGTGATCCAATGGGCGATGAACTGGGCGCAGCGGTCGGTCTCGGCCACCCGCTCCACCCTGATCTATACCGGAGAGCCGGTCTGGGCGGCGCTGATCGGGCGCATCGCCGGAGAGCGGCTGCCGGTCAGCGCCTTCATTGGCGGGGCGCTGATCCTGCTGGGCATGATTTTGGGCGAATGGCCGGCGCGGCGACGCCCCGGACCGATGGCGGAGTAAGCCGCGGGCGCGCCACTATTCGGCGGCGCGCAGCGTTCCCGACCGTGATTGCGGCGCAACCTCTTCCTCGACCGGCCAGATCAGCTCGGGCGCCTTGGTGCGGCGCGCGGCGCGGCGCAGGGCCCAGTCCTGCGCGGCACGGGAGCCCCGACCAAAGGACAGCCGGGCGAGCAGCTGGGCGATCCAGGTGACGTAGGTGCCGGCCCAGACACGCAGCGCCAGCAGCGACGGGGTGATGACCAGGGTCAGCACGGTTGCCACGCCCAGGCCAAAGACCACGGCCGTTGCCAGCTGTTTCCACCAGAGAGCGGTCGGGCTGTCGATTGTATAGCCGCCGTTCACGAAGTCGAGGCTGAGGCCGAACATCATGGGCGCAAGGCCTGCCATCGTCGTGATCGTGGTCAGCAGAACGGGGCGGATACGGTCTTCTGCGGTGCGGATGATCGCCTCGATCCGCGGCATGTACTGGGAATATTCCTGGTAGGTGTCGATCAGAACGATGTTGTTGTTCACCACGATCCCGGCCAGCGCCACGATCCCCGTACCCGTCATGATGATCGAGAAGGTTTGATCCATCACCAGCATGCCGATCAGCACGCCCGTGGTCGACAGGATCACGGCCAGCAGCACCAGCACCGAGTTGTAGAAGCTGTTGAACTGAGCCAGCAGGATGATGAACATCAGGCCAAGCGCACCGGCAAAGGCCTTGCCGAGGAAGGCGGAGCTTTCTTCCTGATCGGCCTGATCGCCGGTCCATTCCCAGGTGATGCCTGTGGGGAGCGGGTCGGTTTCCAGCCATTTTGTAATCTGGGCGATGCGCTCGTTCGGGTTCACCTTGACCTCGGTGACCGATCCGTCGTCCTGCGTCACCGGCACCGTCAGATCGGCCGCAACGCCGGCCTTGACGTCGTAGAACCGCTTCTGATCGACGCGGTCGATCTTGGCGAGCTTGGCCACCGGTTCGCGGGTTACGAAATTGGCAAGCGGAACCAGACCCTCTGTCGTGCGCACCTTGAGCGTATCCAGGGTGGACAGCATGCGGTCCTTTTCCGGCAGGCGGACGCGGATGTCGATTTCCTCGTCAGAGGTATCGACCCGCATCGTGTCGAGCAGAATGCCGCGCGTCACCAGCTGAACCATGGCGCCAACCGTGGCCACATCGGCGCCGAAACGTCCGGCCTTTTCGACATCGACATTGATCTGCCAGTCGATGCCGGGCAGGGGAAGCGTATCCTCGATCAGGCGCAGGCCCGGGGTCTGTTCGAACTGTTCCCGGGCAAGGAGCGTCGCCTCCTGCAGGGTGTCGAAATCATCGCCGCGCAGACGCAGATGCACGGGCTTGGCCGAGGCCGGGCCCATATTGGGCGCAATGATCTCGACCTTGATGCCGGGGATGGTCTGGATCTGTTCGGTCAGTTCGGCAATCACGATGTCGCCGTCGAGCTCGGGCTGATCGGCGCGGTCTTCCCAGGGCACGATTTCCAGCTGAACCTGACCGATCGTATCGAGCGGAGGCTGGGCGCCGCCGGTATTGGAGTTGAGCCCGCCATCGCCGGCGAAGGCAAAGGCGTTCAGGACGCCGGGGTGCTGCAGCACGATATCCTCGACCTCGCGGACAAGTTCGTCCTTCTGGTCAAGCGAGAGGTTGCCTCGGGCGCGGACATAGACGATCGCCTGTTCCGGTTCGCTTTCGACGAAAAACTCGGTTCCCTTGTTGTTCGCGCCATAGGTGGTGAATGTGACGCCGACAAAGGCAACCACGCAGGCGACGATCACCAGCGGCATGATCGGGTTGCCGACCAGCGCCTTGATCACCCAGCCGAACCCGGTGCGGCGGTGTCCGGCCCGGATGCGGGGGCGGCGCCAGGTGATCTTGGCGGCCGACAGTGTGATGGAGGCGAAGAAGGCAGAGACCACAAAGATCACCGCGCCGGGGAGGAGCGCCAGAGCGCCTGCAACCGGGGCGTTGCCGCCAAAGATATAGCCGGGGTTCAGCGTCTCAAGCGCGCCGAGGAAGATACCGTAGAGCGAGACAGGCACCAGCAGGGCCCGCAGCCACCAGGGCGTGCTGCGGCGCAGCGCGTCGGAGGCCCGGGTCAGGGTGCGGGAAAAGCGGCCGGTGACGCCGCCCATGACCGGCAGGTAGACGAGCGCAACGACGAGAGAGGCGGAGAGAACAAAGATCAGCGTGACCGGCAACATGCCCATGAATTCGCCCGGCACACCGGGCCAGAAGAGCATCGGCAGAAAGGCACAAAGGGTTGTAGCAGTGGAGGAGATGACCGGCCAGAACATGCGCTGCGCGGCCTCGACATAGGCATGCATCGGGCCGGAGCCTTCGGAGATCCGTTTGTCGGCATATTCGACCACGACAATGGCGCCGTCGACCAGCATGCCCACAGCGAGAATCAGCCCGAACATCACGATGTTCGAGATAGAGATGCCCATCAGCCCCAGCAGCACGAAGCACAGCAGGAAGGAGGTCGGGATGGAAAACCCGACCAGAAGGGCGGGACGCGGTCCCAGTGCGGCCAGCACGACGATCATCACCAGGGCGATGGCCGTGAGCACAGAGCCTTCAAGCTGGGAAACCATGGAACCGACGACGCGGCTCTGGTCGTTGGACGTGCCAACCTCGACCGCGGCTTTCAGCTCCGGCGGCCAGGATTTCTGCGATGCCTCGACGACTTTCTTCACCTCGGCGGCGGTGTCGATCAGGTTGTAACCCTTGCGTTTGACGACCTGCAGGGCGGTGGTCTTTTCACCGTTGAAACGTGCAGTCCCTTCGCGGTCCTCGAATGTCAGGCGGATGTCGGCCACGTCGCCCAGCGTGACGACACGGTCCCCGTTGCGTTTGACGGGCAGCGAATAGATGTCCTGCGGTTCGCTGAAAGAGCCCGGGATCTTGACGGCAAAGGTGCCCTGGGCGCTGTCGATCTCACCTGCTGCGATCAGCTGGTTGTTGTTCTGCACGACAGAGATCAGCTCGGTCGCGGTGATGTTGTAGGATTCGAGCTTGAGCGGGTCGATGACGACTTCCATCATCTCGTCGCGATTGCCGGCGATCCCGGCTTCAAGAACTGCGTCCAGACCTTCAACATCTTCCTGCAGGTCTTTGATCACGCGCGACATTGTGCGTTCGGGAACCTGTCCCGTCAGGTTCACGATGATGATCGGAAATTCGGAAAAGTTGATCTCGTTGATGGTGTATTTCTCGGCGCCCTCGGGGAATTTTCCCTCGGCCGTGGACATGGCGTCGCGGACATCGGCCATGATCTTGGTCTTGTCCCAGCCGAATTCGAATTCCAGCGCCACGCCGGCATAGCCTTCGGCGGCGGTGGAGGTCATCTTGTCCAACCCGTCGAGGTCAGACAGCTCTGTCTCCATGGGCTTGATCAGCAGGGTCTCACTGTCCGCGGCAGAGATGCCGGGGAAGGGGACGGAGATGAAGAGCGCCGGGATCTCGATATCCGGCTCGCCCTCCTTGGGGAGGGTGGCATAGGCAAATCCACCGGCGATCAACGAGAGTGCAATAAACGCGAGAACCATTCGGGCGCGCGACGCGGCCCAGTCAACTATACCCGTCATTCGGAACTGTCCTGCACTGTGGGCGTCACCGGGACGCCGGGAATAACGTAATCCTGCCCGATCACAATGACCTGGGCGGTGTCGGGCAGGCCGGTGACCCAGACCCCTTCGGGGGTGTCACGCAGCAGTTTGACCGGGACAAAACCGGCGAGATTGTCGGCTTCCACAATCCGGATGCCCAGATCGCCATCGTCATTCAGCGTCAGCGCGGATTGCGGCAGCAGATGGGCCGGCGTGCCGGGGGCGGCAATGGCAATCTCTGCGGTCTGGCCGTCGCGGATCGACAGATCGGGGTTCGGCACTTCGATTTCCACCCGGAACGTGCGGGTCTGCGGGTCGGCGGAGCGGGAGAGGAATGTGACCTTTCCCATCACCTCGCGGTCGGACGCGGCAAGGCGGGCCATTGCATTGGCGCCAACCTGAACGCGGGAGACCTGCGTTTCCGGAATGAACCCGACAAGTTTGACCGGGTCGAGCTGCAGGATCGTGGCGCAGAGACTGCCAGCCTGAAGCAGCGATCCGCGTTCGGCGGCATCTTCGTCCAGGAGTCCGGCAAAGGGTGCGGCGATCTGCGTGCGCTCCAGCTCGCGGTTTGCGGAGGCGACGGCGGCCTCGGCAGAGCGGATGGCGGCCTGGGCTGTGCTGAGCCCGCCTTCCGCCTGGGCAACGGACGCTTCGGCAGAGCTGACAGCAGCATCTGCCGATGCCACACGGGTTTCCGCCGCAAAACCGCCCTGGGACAGTTTGCTGGCTGCGTTCTGATTGATCTTCGCCTCTGTCAGCATGGCCTGCGCTTCGATCACGCGGGCCTCGGAGGAGGGGACGGCGGCGCGGGCTTCGGCCAGCTTGGCCTCGGCCTCTGCAAGGCTGTCTTCGCGGGTGCCCGGGTCGATTTCACACAGCAGGTCGCCTTCGGCAATCTCGGACCCTTTGCGGATCGGCGACGAAATGACCGCGCCGGAGGTTTCCGCGCGCAGTTCAACCGTGCGCATGGCGGCAGTTTCGCCACGCAGGACCACCGCACTGTCGATATCGCGGGCGGTGGAGTTGCGGGTAATAACGCGCACCGGGTCATGCGCGGGTTTGGCGGCACGGTCCGCCGCGGCATCGACCTTGGGCTTTTCCTGTGCTTCGGCGGTGGCGGGGTCTTCGCCGTAAGCCCAGGCCATCAGGCTCTCGCGTTCGATGATAATTCCGTAAAGCGCCGCGGTAACAAGCAGTGCACTGAGGATCGGGATAATACGCATCGGCGCCGTCCTGTTGTCTTCGTTAAACCAGTTTGCGCTGAGGTGGCGTTTCTACAGCCCCGGCGCAAGGGGGGCGGTTCAATTTTCTGAACTGTATAGTTCACCTGGAGTTTCTGCAATGCCGCATTTTGGATGTACCTCTCTCTCCTGACATTCATCCTCGGGCAAAAACCTTGGTGCCGCACCGGTGTCGGCAGGGGGAAGGGCAGCTCTTGGCACCGGGGGATGGACAGGTTAAGACGTGCCGACCTGAAGGTGGGCCGGAGTGCGCCGCCAAATCGCAGCGGAGGGCAGCCGTGAGCCAGTCGGATTCCTTTATCGACGAAGTCAGCGAAGAAGTGCGTCGCGACAGGCTTTTTGCTGCGTTCCGGCGGTATGGCTGGATTGGTGCAGTGATCGTTGTCGTGCTTGTGGGCGGGGCCGCGTGGAACGAATACCGCAAGGCGCAGAACCTTGCAGCCGCGCAACAGTTCGGCGATGGCCTTCTGGCGGCGCTGGAAGAAGAGGCGCCGCAGGAACGCGTGACGGCTCTGGATACGATTACGGCACCGGGGCCGGTGGGGGATGCGCTGCGCCGGATGCTGCAGGCCTCCGAAGCCGCGACGGCGGGCGATACGGAAAATGCCGTGGCGCTGCTGTCGCAGGTGGCGGCCTCTGCAGAGACGCCGCCGATCTATCGCGCCCTGGCGGAGTTCCGCGCGCTGGTGCTGCAGTCCGACAGCCTTACGCCGGCGGAACGTCGTACCGGGTTCGAGGCCATGACGGCCCCCGGTGCGCCGCTGCGCGTTCTGGCGCAGGAACAGATCGCCCTGACCTATATCGAGGAGGGGGATCGCGAGGCGGCGCTGGCGCTGCTGTGGGAGCTGCAGCAGGAGGCCGAAGCGTCGGCGGGCTTGCGTCAGCGGACGTCTCAGTTGATTGTGACCCTTGGCGGGGACCGGACTGCCACTGAAGACGCGGGCGAACCCGGGGCGGAGACCTCGGATGCGCCGGCTGACTGAAAAGACGAGGAAGGGTGGGGCGCTTGCCTATGAGCATAGTTAATTCGCGGGTCGGGATTGTGCCCGGTTGCCGGGGTGCTCTCCGTTTCGGGCTGGTTGTCAGCGTTCTGCTGCTTGCCGCCTGCGAAGAGAAAGATCCGATCCTGCCCGGCAAACGGGAGAATGTGGACAGCGTGTATACGGATGTCGTGCCGGAGATCGATCCGGCTGCGACGGCCAACCGCAGCGAACCGGTGTCGCTGCCGCCTGTCACAACCAATGCCAACTGGCCGCAGCGTCCGGGGAGCCCGGCCACGCGGACGGATAATGCCGCCATATCTGCTGCGCCGCAGCGGGTCTGGAGCGTCAATATCGGCTCGGGCGATACCCGCAAGACGCGCATCACGGCGGATCCGGTGGTCGCAGACGGACGGGTCTTTGCGCTTGATTCCGAGGCGCGGGTTACGGCTGTGTCGACCGCAGGCGCGGTTTTGTGGACCCGGACCCTTGTTCCACCTCTGGACAATGCCGGCGATGCGACGGGCGGCGGGCTGGCCTATGGCGATGGCCGTCTGTTCGTGTCAACAGGCTATGGCGTGCTGACGGCGCTGGACGCCGCGACCGGCGCGGTGATCTGGGAACAGGACCTCGAAGCGGCCGGAACCGGCACACCGTCATATGCCGGCGGGCTGGTCTATATGGTGGCCGCGGATTCGACCGCCTGGGCGATCCGGGCCGAGAATGGCCGCGTTGCCTGGCAGATCAGCGGCACACCCAACCGGAACAATCTGGCTGGCGGACCCGCCCCGGTTATCGCCGGTGAGACGGTGGTCTTTGCCTTCCCGTCCGGAGAGCTTCTGGCCGCGGGCCGTGCCAGCGGGCTGACCGAATGGGGCGGGATCATCCAGGGGCGGCGACCGGGGCTGGCCCGTGCTGTCGTGACCGACATCTCCTCTGATCCGGTCGTATCGAATGGCATGCTGATTTCCGGGGTGCAGTCCGGCGGGATGCAGGCCTTTAATATGGCCGATGGTGCCCGGCTGTGGTCGACGCAGGAAGGGCCGATGTCATCGGTCTGGATGACCGGGTCTTCGGTCTTTCTTGTCAGCGACCGGAACGAGCTGGTGCGGCTGGACCGGAACACCGGGGAACGAGTCTGGGGGATAGAGCTGCCGCTCTTTACCAAGGACCGGCCGCGTCGTCAGGCCCGGGTCTATCCGCATCACGGCCCCGTTCTGGCGGGCAACCGGCTGGTTGTCGCCTCGGGCGACGGGCTGTTGCGGTTCTTCGATCCGGCCTCGGGCAGCCTGACCGGGCAATCCGAACTGCCGGGCGGCGCCACGACCAACCCGGTGATTGCGGGCGGGACGCTGTATGTCGTGTCGGCCAACGGCCAACTGCACGCTTTCCGTTGAGCCGGGAATAGGGTATCGGGGGCCTTTCGGTTCCCGGACCCCTTGAGGCACCCATGTCCTTTACTCTTGCCATTGTCGGCCGTCCCAATGTGGGCAAGTCGACGCTGTTCAACCGTCTGGTCGGCAAACGGCTGGCGCTGGTCGATGACCAGCCTGGGGTGACGCGCGACCTGCGCGAAGGCGAGGCGCGGCTGGGGCATCTGCGCTTTACCGTCATTGATACCGCCGGTCTGGAAGAGGCCACGGATGAGAGCCTGCAGGGCCGCATGCGCAAGCTGACGGAGCGGGCGGTGGACATGGCCGACATCTGCCTGTTCGTGATCGACGCCCGGGTTGGTGTGACGCCAGCGGACCGTGTGTTTGGCGAGATTCTGCGGAAACGGGCCCGGCATGTGATCCTGGCTGCCAACAAGGCGGAGGGGCGGGCGGCAGAGGCCGGATTGTTCGAGGCGTTCGAGCTGGGGCTGGGCGAGCCTCTGGGCATCTCGGCCGAGCATGGCGAGGGGATGGCCGATCTGGTCGCCGCGCTGATGCCGCTGGCCGAAGAGTTTGCCGCCCGGGACAAGGACGCCGCCCGCGCGATGGAGGCCGAAGGGCTGACGCCGCTGACCGATCTGGACGTGGACGAAGAACCCGAGGAGGGGGATGAGAGCTGGCGGCCCACGGACAAGCGGCCCTTGCAGGTGGCCGTTGTCGGGCGGCCCAATGCCGGGAAATCGACGCTGATCAACAAGATCCTTGGCGAGGACCGGCTGCTGACGGGGCCCGAGGCCGGGATCACGCGGGATTCGATCTCGCTCCGGATGGATTGGGACGGGCTGCCGGTGCGGCTCTTCGATACGGCGGGGATGCGCAAGAAGGCCAAGGTGCAGGAGAAGCTGGAGAAGCTTTCCGTCTCCGACGGGTTGCGGGCGGTGAAATTCGCCGAGGTTGTGATCGTGCTGCTGGATGCGGCCATCCCGTTTGAGCAGCAGGATCTGCGGATTGCCGATCTGGCGGAGCGCGAGGGGCGTGCCGTTGTGGTGGCGGTGAATAAATGGGATCTGGAAGACGACAAGCAGGCCAAGCTTGCCGGGCTGCGGGAGGCGTTCGAGCGTCTGTTGCCGCAGCTGCGGGGCGCGCCGCTGGTGACTGTCTCCGCTCGGACGGGGCGGGGCCTCGACCGGCTGCAGGCCGCGGTGATCAAGGCGCATGAGGTCTGGAACCGCCGGACCTCCACCGCGAAGCTGAACCGCTGGCTGACTTCGATGCTGGAGCAGCATCCGCCGCCGGCGCCGCAGGGCAAACGGATCAAGCTGCGCTACATGACGCAGGCGAAGACCCGGCCGCCGGCCTTCGTGGTGATGTGTTCGCATCCCGATGCGGTGCCGGATGCCTATACACGCTATCTGGTGAACGGGTTGCGGTCGGATTTCGACATGCCGGGGACGCCGATCCGGCTGTATCTGCGGTCGCAGGCCGACAAGAACCCCTATAAGGGACGCAAGAAGGCGACGCCGTCGCGGCTGCGCAAGCATCTGGGCAAGGGCAAGCCGGGCTGATCCGGTGGGTCTGATTTGGCGGGTTTGATCCAGCTGCGCGCTGCCGCGCAGTCCCGGCTCTGATATCGGGGAGGCGACGCTTTTGCCGGCTGTGGTCTGGATTGATGGCGCGGCCTCCGGCGGGAGTATTTTTGCCAAGATGAAGTGAGGGTCGATTTTTTTCGACGGAAGTTTCCTGTTGATGCGTTGAAGCCTTCAGAAGCGCCGGTCAGGCGCCGAGAAGGAGATTTCGATGACGCATTCGCATGATGATCATGACCTTGGATTTCTGCATGACCTGCCGCGCCTGATCGGGCGGCGCGGTGTTCTGGGCCTTTTGGGGGGCGCGGCGCTGGCCGGGCCTGCGGCGGCGCTGGATTGTGTGGCCTTGCCGTGGGAAACGGCGGGGCCCTATCCGGCGGACGGGAGCAATTCCAGGGCCGGGCAGGTGGTGAATGCCCTGACGCAGGCCGGGGTGGTGCGGGAGGATATCACCACCTCCTTTGCCGGGATGGCGGGGGCGGCAGAGGGTGTGCCGCTGACGCTTGATCTGGTGCTGGAGAATGCGGAGGGCTGTGCGCCGCTGGCGGGACATGCGATCTATGTCTGGCATTGTGATGCCATTGGTAAATATTCGCTCTATGACCATACGGAGGCGAATTTTCTGCGTGGCGTAGGGATTGCTGATGACGCGGGTCGGGTTCGGTTTCAGACCATCGTGCCGGGGTGCTATGACGGGCGCTGGCCACATATCCATTTCGAGGTTTTCGAGAGTGCGGAGGCGGCGGTTTCCGGCAAGGCCTCGGTCCTGACGGCGCAGATCGCCATTCCGGAGGCGGAGGCTGCTGCCGTGTATGGTGTGGATGGGCGTTATTCCAATGGGGTGCGGAACCTCGGCCGGATCACCATCCCCAGCGACAATGTCTTTGGCGATAATACCGATGCGCAGATTGCCCAGCAGACGCTGGCGATGACCGGCGATCCGTCAGCCGGCTATTCGGGCCGGCTGACAATTCCTGTTGATTTCAATGCAGATCGGACCCTGTCCATGCCGGCCCCCCCAGCCGGTGGTGCACCGGGTCAGATGCCTCCGCCCCCCAAGGGAGAATGAGGCGCGGCGAGGGCGGGCTCAGATGAGCTCGCCCTCTGCCGTCAGGGTGGTGCGGCCGCCCAGATAGGGGTGCAGCGCCTCGGGCAGTTTGACGGAGCCGTCCTCCTGCTGGCCGTTTTCGAGAACCGCGATCAGCGTGCGACCCACGGCGAGGCCGGAGCCGTTCAGCGTATGGACGAATTCCGGCTTGCCCTCCTTGGGGCGGAAGCGGGCATTCATGCGCCGGGCCTGATAGTCGCCGCAGACCGAGCAGGAGGAGATCTCCCGATAGGTGTTCTGGCCGGGCAGCCAGACCTCGATATCATGGGTGCGGCGGGCGCCTGCGCCCATATCGCCTGTGCAGAGCACGACGGTGCGGAAGGCGAGGCCCAGCTTGCGCAGGATGCCCTCCGCGCAGTCGGTCATGCGGTCCAATTCGGCCCGACTGTTGTCCGGATGGGTGATGGAGACCATCTCTACCTTTTCGAACTGGTGCTGGCGCAGCATGCCGGCGGTGTCGCGCCCGGCAGAGCCGGCTTCGGACCGGAAGCACTGGGTATGGGCGACGTAGCGGCGGGGCAGGTAGCCTTCGTCGATGATCGTGTCGTTGACGATATTGGTCAGCGTGACCTCTGCCGTGGGGACGAGCCACCAGCCTTCGCGGGTCTGGTAGCTGTCTTCGCCGAACTTTGGCAGCTGGCCGGTGCCGACCATCATTTCTTCCTTCACCAGAACGGGGGTCCAGGTCTCTGTCAGGCCATTCTCCAGCGTATGGGTGTCGAGCATAAACTGTGCCAGCGCCCGCTGCAGCCGGGCGACGCCCCCCGACAGGACGACGAAACGCGAGCCGGAGAGCTTGGCGGCGGTCTCGAAATCCATACCGTCCTGCACGGCGGGGAGCTGGTAATGCTCTAGCGGGGCGAAGCTGAACTCCGGTGGCGTGCCCCAGGTTCGAAGCTCCACATTGTCATTCTCGTCCGCGCCTTCGGGCGTGTCGTCGTAGGGCAGGTTGGGGATACCCAGCAGCAGATCGGTGAGCTGCTGATCGAGCACCTTGGCCTTGGCCTGCATATCGCTGACCTCGGTCTTTTTGGCGGCGACCAGCGCGCGCAGGCGTTCGAATTCGGCCTCGTCCCCGCTGGCCTTGGCAGCGCCGACCTTTTTCGCAGCCGCATTGTTCTCCGCCTGAGCGGTCTCGGCGGCATGGATGCAGGCGCGGCGGTTTTCGTCGAGGGCCAGAATCTCGGAGGAGACCGGAGAAACTCCGCGGCGGCCGAGGGCGGCGTCAAAGGCGGCGGGGTTCTCGCGGATAGCGCGGATATCGTGCATGTCTCTCTTCCGGGTTCTGTGACGGAATGGGGTTACGGAATCGGCCGGGGCCGATGCCGGTCTGTATGGCGGATTTTTCGCGGGTGCAAAACCGTCTCGCGCCGGGCTGTGGTTGTTCAGCCGTGCGACAGGGCCGGATCACGGCGGGCCGGGGTTTCCCAGCCGTCTGCGCCCCGGTGGAAGAGGTGTTGGTCGCGGGGGGAGAAACGGTTGTCGGGGCCGGCGATCCAGCGAGTGACGGTCAGGTCGCTTTCAGAGGTGTCGCTGCCGATGTCGAGGACAGCAAAATCGTTCGGCTCGCCGCGCTGTCGCGTCGACAGTCCGGTGCCGCAATGGATTTGCAGCACGGCCGGGGCGGTGGGATCGGGCGGGGAGATGACGTTCCAGAGGTGGAGATGGCCGGACAGGACAATATCCGCCCCGGACTCCGCCAGTGTCTTCAGGCCCCATTGGGCGTTGATCATCGGCTTTTTGTCGGTGCCTTCGGGCATTTCGAACGGGTGGTGGGCGACGATCACGTTCAGACGGTGGGCAGGCCCTTCCCGACAGGTCTGGGCGGCCTTGCGGATCGACCGGCGCGAGGCCCAGCCGGTCTGCCAGCGCCAGGGCGACATGGTGTTGATGCCGATGAGGGCGAGGTCGTCTGTCAGATAATCGGGTTCAAGATCGCGGTCGATATGTTTGCGGTAGGTTGAGAAGGTCTCGAAGAACCTCTTGTAAGGGCGGTGCACGGGCAGGTCGTGATTGCCGGGCACGCAGAGCACCGGCGCCTCGATATGATCGATGAAGGTGCGGGCAGCGCGGAACTGGCTGGAGAGGGCGCGTTGGGTCAGATCACCTGAAATGGCGACGACATCCGGGGAGAGGTCGTTGATGGCACTCAGGAGCGGGCGCATCAGTTCCGGCCGGTCGCGGCCGAAATGCAGGTCTGACAGATGGATCAGGCGGGTGGTCATTCGGTCGCGGTTTGGTCCGGGGCAACAAGGGTCAGAGCATCCTTGTGCAGCTCGAATGTGAACGGGCTCTTCATCTCCGTCTTCTCGCCGTCGCGGGCGACCAGGCGTTTTTTCTGGCGGGTGGCGATAGTGACGGTGCGGCCGTGCATCAGCTCCATGTCGCGGCCGGGACGGGCGATGCGACCGGCGAGGCGCAGGGCGCGCAGGATCAGCCCGTAGCGGCCGGTATCGGGGGCCATGTAGATGGCAAAACGGCCCTCTTCGACCTCCTCCGCGCCGGGCAGGTCAAATTCGCGGATCTGGTAGGCGGAATTGGCAACAAAGGCGAGCGGGCTTTTCTTGCGGCGCTGTTCTCCGTCGATGTCGATGGTCATGGAGAGAGGGCTGGGCAGGCTGGCCAGAACCTGCAGCACCGACCAATAGGCGGCGATGCGGGAGCGGCCCCAGCGGCGGTAGATGCCCTCGCGCTGGTCGAGGATCGCGGGGTAGGCGCCGAGGGAGGCATTGTTGAGAAACACCCGACCGTTCACCGTCCCGACAGAGATGGGCCGGGCCGGTGCCGTTGCCAGAAGCCGCAGCGCCGCTTCGGGGTCGTCCTGCGGCAGGCCATATTCGCGCGCGACATAATTGAAGGTTCCCAGCGGGATCACCCCGAGATGCGGCAGATCGGAGCCCGCGCCTTTCCGGGCGTGAAAGAGCGCAGAGGTGACGGCGGCGATCGTGCCATCACCGCCGGCGGCGGCGATCACGTCAAACCTGTCACCCACAGCATGTTCGGCGAGGGATTCGAGCTGACCTCCGGATTCGGCCACGCGCAACTCGTGGCGGCCGCCGAGCTCTGTCAGAACATGTTCGAGCCGGGGAAAGAGACCTGTGTCCTCCTTGCCTGATACCGGGTTGGCAATAATGCAGATGGACCGGGTTGCGCCCCGTGTGGCCTGACGGTGACCGGATTGGCTCTGAATGTTCACAATACGGTACCTCCGCGGTCGGTGGGCTGGCTGTGTTGATCCGGCCTGCGCCGGCGAGTTCTGCAAAAGCAACGCAACCGCTGTGCGATAGTTCCCTTGGTGAGAACGTCAAAGGGGCCGCATCTGCGGCCCCTTTTTCGTCGTCATAGGCTAAATCGAGTTATTGCTTTTCAAACTCGGGAAGCGATTCCAGCTCTTCCTCGGCCATGGCCGTGGAGATCCGGATGTCTTCGCCTTCATCCTGACGCATGATCTGGAGATCGGTCAGTTTGAGAGCGACCGGCTTTTCGCCAAGACCCAGGAAGCCGCCGACATCAACGATTGCATCCGTGATCTGGCCGTCTTCGGCCACGATCAGCTCGGAGATTTCGCCAATCCATTTGTCATTGGCGTCATAGACGCGTGCCCCTTCGAGGGATTCGGCCGTCATCGCGCCTGCATCGGCCTGGGAATAGCCCTCCATCGGGTCAGCCGGAGCGGCCTCTGTTGCCGCCATATCTGTGCCGGTTGCCGCAGGGTCCATGGCCGGATCGGTTGCGGCCATATCGGTGGCGTCTTCTTCCACCGGGGCAGCTTCTTCGGTTGCGGCCATATCGGCGGCGTCGTCGTCCACCGGAGCGGCTTCCTCGGTTGCGGCCATGTCGGTAGCGTCATCTTCCGCCGGAGCGGCTTCTTCGGTTGCGGCCATGTCGGTGGCATCGTCTTCCACCGGGGCAGCTTCTTCGGTTGCGGCCATGTCGGTGGCGTCGTCTTCCACCGGGGCAGCTTCTTCGGTTGCCGCCATGTCGGTGGCGTCGTCTTCCGCCGGGACAGCTTCCTCAGTTGCGGCCATATCGGTGGGCTCTTCCTCCGCCGGGACGGCTTCCTCGGTTGAGGCCTGATCCATCGGTGCGTCGGAGGTCATGCCCTCGTCAACCGTGGCGTCGGCCGTGTCCATGGCCGCGGGATCATCCGTCATGGTGTCAGCTGCAGCCGATTGCTGTGCGCCAAAGGCCGGGGCTTCCTCCAGAGTGGCCGGGTCGGCGTTGAGCACGAGGAAGAAATCCTGAGCATCTTCGGTGGAGCTGTCAGAAACGAACTGGATCTGATCCAGATTGGCTGCGACCTGGCGCTCGCCAATACCCAGGAAACCGCCAATATCGACAAGTACGGCAGTGACCTGGCCGTCGCGGCCCATGATGACGTCATTGATTTCGCCAATGTCCTCCCACTGCTCGCCCGTGCCGGCATTCTCTGACAGTTCGCCCGTGTCGGCCGCAGCATAGACGCGCATGCCAAGGAAGTCCGAGGCGCGGATCGCACCTTCGGAGGCTTCGGTCATGAAGGCGGAAGAGCCGGACGACGCCTGTGCTTCGGCATTGGCGTCCATCGTGGCTGTGGTGTCGGCAAAGGCCGTACCGGCGGTGCCGGCGGCGATCAGTGCAGTTGTGAGCAGAAGATGTTTCATGTCTCTCTCTCTTTGCTGAATGCGCGGCGTGGTGCCGCACTTGCCGGATCAACCTTGGCGACGGGCGTGGGTTCCTGCCGATTTCAGATGTCGGGGAAAACCAGTTTTATTCTGACGGAAATTGAGACCGGAAATTGCGGGGTTCCGGGGTGGAAAGAAATTTTTAGTCGAGCGGTCCCGGGGTTGTCGTGACCCGGCGGAGCGCGCTTTCGATGCTGGCAGGCGCATCCGCGCCTGCGGGGCGGAGGGCGCTGCCCTCCGAACCACCCGGGATATTTCAGGCAAGAAAAAGGGGGGCGTCAGACCCGGCGGAGGGCCAGGACGGCGTTGAGGCCGCCAAAGGCAAAGGCATTGGAGAGGGTGACATTGACCTTTGCCTCGCGCGCGGTGTTGGGGACGACGTCGAGGGCGCATTCGGGATCGGGTTCTTCATAGCCGATCGTGGGGGCGATCACGCCGTCGCGCAGCGCCATGATGCAGGCCAGAAGTTCGACCGCGCCGGTGCCGCCAATCAGGTGGCCATGCATGGATTTGGTCGAGGAGATCATGACCTTGTCGGCATGGGGGCCGAGCGCATCGGCGACGGCGGCGCATTCGGTCTTGTCATTGGCGGCGGTGCCGGTGCCGTGGGCGTTGATATAGCCAACTTCATCTGGGTTGATGCCCGCATCCTTCATCGCGCCGGTAATGGCGCGGGCAGCGCCCTGTTTGGAGGGCATAACGATGTCGGAGGCGTCGGAGGACATGGCGAATCCAATGACTTCGGCCAGGATTTCGGCGCCGCGGGCCTTTGCATGCTCCATCTCCTCGAAGACGAAGATGCCGGCGCCTTCGCCCTGGACCATGCCGTTGCGGTTCATGGAGAAGGGGCGGCAGGCATCCTTGGACATCACGCGCAGGCCTTCCCAGGCCTTGACGCCGCCGAAGCAGAGCATGGATTCCGACCCGCCGGTGACCATGGCGGGGGCCATGCCGGTGCGCACCATCTGGAAGGCCTGGCTCATCGCGTGGTTGGACGAGGAACAGGCGGTGGAGACGGTAAAGGTCGGGCCTTTGAGGTTGTATTCCATGCTGATGTGCGAGGCGGCCGCATTGTTCATCAGCTTGGGCACGACAAAGGGATGGACGCGGTTCTTGCCCTCTTCGTAAACGGCCCGGTAATTGTCATCCCAGGTGGAGACGCCGCCGCCGGCCGTGCCAAGCACGACGCCGGATTTGGCGGCCAGTTCGCCGATGAATTCGAGGCCGGACTGGGTGATCGCCTCTTTCGCGGCCACCAGGGTGAACTGGGTGAAACGGTCGTAGAGGGCGATCTGCTGGCGGTTGAACTGGGCTTCGGCCTCGAACCCCTTGACCTGACCGCCGATCTGGATCGAGAGCCGTTCGACATCGCGGAATTCCAGCTGGCCGATGCCACAGCGGCCTTCGCGCATCGCCTCCAGCGTGTCGGGTACGGAATGGCCGAGCGCGTTGATCGTGCCTGCGCCGGTAATGACAACGCGTTTCACGACGCCTGTTCCGACACCAGCTTTTGGATGCCTGCGACAATGGCCGCGACGGAGGAGATGTCAAAATCGCTCTCGGTCGGTTCATTGGCGTTGAAGGGCACCTGGATGTCGAAGGCCTCTTCAATCGCGAAGATGGATTCGACCAGGCCGAGGCTGTCGATCCCGAGGTCTTCGAGCGTGGAGTCCATTGTCACGTCGGACGGGTCGATCATGGCCTGATCCGCGATGATCTGGACGACCTTTTCCTTGATATCCATGGCACTGTTCCCCCCAACGGCGACGTTGCCCGTGATCTAATCATTATCGGCAGTCTTGAAAACCGCTTTCTGCAATTCGGCGACCTGCTGGAAGAGCCGGGGCAGGCGGCGCTGCGCCTTGTAGATCTCCAGATTGGTTTCCATTTTCACGGCCGGATGGCCCAGAACGACGCGGCCTGCGGGGACCTTGGTGAAGATCTTGCTGGCGCCACCCGCGACGACATTGTCGCCGATGGAGATATTGTCGTTCACGCCGACCTGGCCGGCGAGGACCACGCCATTGCCGATCGTGGTGGACCCGGCCACGCCGACCTGGCTGGCAAAAAGGCAGTCGCGGCCGATTTTAACATTGTGGCCGACCATGCAAAGGTTGTCGATCTTGCAGCCGGATCCGACTTCGGTGGGGCGGATCGTGCCTGCGTCGATGGTGCAGTTGGCGCCCAGCTCGACATCGTCACCGATGAGGACGGAGCCCAGGGAATGAATGCGGACCCAGGCCTGACCTGTGGCCGTGACCTCGGCGCCGAGGCTCTTGCGGGCCTGTTCGACGGTGCTTTCCTGCGGGGTGACGAAGCTGTGGCCGTCGCCGCCCACCACCACACCGGGATTGGCGCGGAAGCGGTCGCCGATCTGCACGCGGGCCATGATGCGGACACCGGAATGCACGACGCAGTCGCGACCCAGCCGGGTCTTGTGGCCGATGTAGCACTGCGGCCCGATGATAGAGCCATCGCCGATCTCTGCCTCTGCCGCCACATAGGCCATGGGGCCGATGGTGACATTGGCGCCGATCTTTGCCGAGGGCTCGATCATGGCGGAGGGGTCGATGCCCTTGGGATAGGCCTGACCCGGATCAAGGACCGCGGTCATGCCCGCCATGGCAAGTCGTGGGCGGTTGACGATCACGGCCGCTTTCAGGCCAAGCGCCTCCCAATCCGCGCCCTCCCAGAGCATCGCGGCGCGGGCGCGGCCCAGGGCGATATTGTCCGCATAGCGGGGGTTCATGGCGAGGGCCAGATCGTCTGGCCCGGCGGCAGCGGGTTCGGCTGCGGCGGATATCAGGATGGAGGTGTCGCCAACCGCGAGGCCGCCGACGGCCTGCGCGATATCTGCAATCGAATGGGGCATTGGGGCCTCCCGATGGTTCGGGTCCGGCTTAGCCCTGAACTTCGGGCAGTTCCACCCCTCTGCGCGCGAGGGCCTGCCAGACCAGCGCGTCGCGACCGTAGACATCGCGGCGATAGGTCATGTGCCCTTTGGCCTGACCGACCGCCGTGCGGTAGATCAGATGAACGGGCAGGGGTTCGGCCAGATCGACCTTGGTTTCGCGGCCCGTGTTCAGCCGTGCTTTGAAATATCCTTCCGGATCGTCGGTCTGCCAGGCCAGAAGTGCATAGGCGAAATCAAACGGATCGCCCAGACGAATGCACCCGTGAGAGAAGGCGCGGCTGTCGCGGGCGAACAGGGATTTTGACGGCGTATCATGGAGATAGATGTTATACTTGTTGGGGAACATGAATTTCACCAGACCCAGAGCATTGCGCGACGACGGCGGCTGCTTGAGGTCAAAGGGGAAGTTCCTTGCGGTATAGGCGGCAAAGTTCACAGCGCCCCGATCGACCACCTGACCGCGGGAATTGATCAGGTTGAGATGCCCGTTCGAATAGGGATTGCGCTTGAAGGCGGGCAGGTATTCCCGCACCGCGATGGACCGCGGCACATTCCAGGTCGGGTTGATGATCATATGTTCCATGACATCGGAGAATTCCGGCGTCTGATGGGTGGATTTGTTTTCGCCGATGACGGAGCGGGTCTCAAAGTAGACCTTGTCGTCTTCCATGATCGTGGCGTGGAAATCCGTCAGATTGACCAGGACGTGACGGCGACCGCGGTCCTTGTTCATCCAGCGTTCCCGCTCCATCGCGACGACTACGGATTTCAGACGGTCCTGCGCCGGGACGTTGATCTGCTGAAGGGTGGTCGCGCCCGCGACACCGTCCTCCGGCAGGCCATGGTCGGCCTGGAACTGCATGATCGCGCCTTCCATCTGCGGATCATATTCAGTGGCCACGGACCGGGGGAGATATTGAAGCCGGATCAGTCGGTTACGCAATGCAATGACGTCACCACCCGAAGCGCCGGGCTTGAGGCTGCTGGCACGGACGGCAGGGCCGAAGCCGCCAGTCTTGATCAGTGCTTCGAGGGCCAGCTTTTCGCGCATCAGTCGGGCATATTCCGCGGTCTGAGGCGGCAGCGAGGCGAGGAAAGCTGCGGGGTCGTCCGACGTGATCCCGGCCATATATTCCGCGGGATCGCGCAGGGGCACTTCGCGCACCATGCCCGGCGCGATGTCGGAGGGTTTCAGCTGGCCGGTCTGGATATCGGCGGCGAAGTCGAGATACGTCTGGCTGAGGCGGACGTCCAGCAGCGCGCGGTCGCGGCCGGTCCGGGCCGTGCGCATGGCCTCCATCAGACCGGACAGGTCATAGGCGGCGAGGGGCAATCCGTGGTCGGGGGCACGCTGAATGGCCGCGATCAATGCGCGGCGGCGTTCGGTGAACGTATCGCCGGCCCCCGTCCAGACGGGTTGAAAATCGCGCTGACGATAAAAGGTGGCCAGGCCCCGGTTTTCGGCCGCGTTCTCGGCGATGGTCTGCTGAAATACCGAGACGCGAATCGTGACGTCCTGGGCTGTGGCCTGACAGGCGACCGATGACAAAAAGATCGTTGCGGTTGCGGCAAGGCGGCGCAGACGCGCGGATTTAAGCGCATATATCGTCATCATTTATCCCTCGGTCGAAAATACATCTTTGAGCTCACCGTTGCGTGACGAACAGGGCAAGTCCATTCACAAAGCGTTCAATTTCCAAACAAGTTTCCCGCCTGATGCACCCGGGTAACGGCGGCATGTCACTGCGCAGGTTTGGTGTGTTTTGGCGAAATACCGCCGAAAGGTTTGAATTCGTTTAAAACTAGCAGGAAGGCATGTTGGTGGAAGTAACAAAATATGTAATCTTTGCGGTGCATCTGGGGATGAGATGTAAAAACGGCTTCGTAACATCGGAGCGCAGGTAAGAACGGGACAGGCACGAACCATGACGACCCCAAGCTCCGTGGGATTTTCGCGGCGCGCTTTGCTGGGCGCCTTCGCAGCAACCGCTGTATCCGCAGCACCAACGTTTTCAAAGGCCGCAGGGTTCCTTCGGAATTCCGGCGACATCCGCAGGCTTCGAATGTATTCGGCCCGGACCGGCGAAAAACTGGATATGATTTACTGGATCGAGGGTGAATATATCCGCGATGCCGTGAACGAAGTTACGCATTTCATGCGCGACTGGCGGAATGACAAACACATGAACATCGATATGCGCACCATGGATATCATGGCCGCGTCGCATAACCTTCTGGATGTGAGCGAACCCTATATGCTCCTCTCCGGATATCGCTCGCCAGAGACGAATGCGATGCTGCGGTCCCGCTCCGGCGGTGTGGCGCGGAATTCGCTTCATATGAAGGGGCAGGCGGCCGATCTCCGGCTTCAGTCGCGCTCCGTCAACCAGATGGCGCGCGCCGCCTCGGCCTGTCACGCGGGCGGGGTGGGAACGTATTCCCGGTCCGATTTCGTCCATATGGATTGTGGCCCCGTGCGCAGCTGGGGATCCTGAGCCGCGCTGGCCAGTGTCTGGCACCAACCAGCCCTGAGCAAAGCAAAACGCCCGCCGAATTCGGCGGGCGTTTGCAGTTTCCGGGTCCGCCGCGCCGGATGGTCCGGCACGACGGCTGTGGCTCATTGGCTCGGGGCGGGGACCGGGCTCAGACCCGTGAAGCCTGCCGTGAACCCTGACAGCGACAGGTTCAGATTGACCGCCTGGTTCTGTGATTCATAAGGGAAAATAGTCAAGGTGGCTTTGCTGCCTGCCTTGAACGCCGTGATGTCATCGTTCACCAGGCCGATGCGTGCATAACAGGCGTTGCCGTCGCAAAATGCGTAGCGGTAGACCTTGCCCTGCGCCCCATCGACAGAGATCCGCATGTCGCGGTTCAGCGCGGTGCCCAGCGGAACGATGATCGTGGCGCCTGCGGCGACATTGCCACCCGAGGGCAGCTTTTCGATGATCACTTCGGCGACCGGGTTGTTCTCTGCGCCGCGCAGCAGCTGATAGAGCTGGCAGGGTTCCTTGGCGGGGTCGTCTGCTTTGATGCACTGTACATCCCAGTCGCCGCTCTTTTCCTTCAGATAGGCGCCACCGGCCTGTTCACCGGCGGGCTGGCCGGTATCCAGATCCGTGGGGACATTTGCGGAATCGGCGGTTTCAGCGGTCTCGGCGGGTTGTTCCGTCTCCGGCTCGGGCGCGGCGTCCGTCGTGGTCTGTGCAATTGCGCCGCCGGCGAAGGCCGCCAACGCCAGAGCGGAGATCCAAGCTTTCGTGTTCAAGATATCTATCCCGTTAAGTGTATTGGCTGGGCTGGACCTATCATTTCATCAGGGGAATGTCAGGCCAAATCGGCGAGAGGCGCGAGAGGTGCTGCGCTGCGCGATAAGGTGCCGCCGATGGGGGGATTTGCAGGAGCTGGCCCCGGAAGCGGGCATAGAAAAGGGGCTTGCGCCCCTTTTCCCTTTGCTCCCTGTCGGACTGGCCGACTTGTATTTGCGCAAACGCTATGATCTTTGCCCGGAGCCGTCAACAGTCAAATTGTCGTGCAACTGTCATATGTTGTGGCCGTCAGTGGCCGCGATGGATAGGCCCCGGCGCGGCGTTTCGGGACAGGCGGAAAAAAACCGTGCCACGAAGGGCACGGCCAGTTGACAGGGAGGAAGTTATCCGCCGCCCGGTCAGACCGTGCCGCGGAGAATTTCATAGTGGCACGGGTAGGTTAAGATAGTATGTTCCACCGGAACGGAAACTTCGGAGGACGGGGCAAGATGATGGACGAGGCCATATTCATAGGCGGCGGTGGCGTCGACTACGGTGTTCATCAGGGGATCGCGCTCAAATATGCAAACCGGCACGGGCTGGTCGCCGGGGCGACGGGGACCGGCAAGTCGGTGACGCTGCAGATCATGGCCGAAGGGTTTTCCAAGGCCGGCGTCCCGGTTTTCCTGTCTGACGTCAAAGGCGATCTTTCAGGGCTGTGCGATGCAGGCAGCGAGACGTTCAAACTGCATGACGCATTTACCGAGCGCGCCGGCAAAATCGGATTTTCCGATTATTGTTACGAGAAGTTTCCGGTCCTTTTCTGGGATCTGTTCGGGGAACAGGGCCATCCGATCCGGACCACGATCAGCGAGATGGGGCCTCTGCTGCTGGCGCGTCTGCTGGAGCTGAGCGACGCGCAGGAAGGCATTCTGAACATTGCGTTCCGGGTGGCGGATGAGCAGGGGCTGGCTCTGCTGGATCTGAAGGATCTTCAGGCGCTCCTGGTCTGGGTCGGCGAAAACCGCAGTGAGCTGAGCCTGCGGTATGGCAATGTCTCCACCGCGTCGATCGGGGCGATCCAGCGGCAGCTTCTGGTGCTGGAAAACCAGGGCGGTACCAAGCTTTTCGGCGAGCCGGCGCTGGAGCTGTCCGATCTGATGCGGACGGATACCGATGGCCGCGGCATGATCTCGATCCTTGCGGCGGATAAGCTCATGGGGTCGCCGCGCCTTTATGCGACATTCCTTCTGTGGCTGCTGTCCGAACTGTTTGAGGAGCTGCCCGAGGTCGGGGATCCGGATAAGCCCAAGCTGGTGTTCTTTTTCGATGAGGCGCATCTGCTGTTTGACGATGCGCCCAAGGCGCTAGTCGACAAGGTTGAACAGGTGGCGCGGCTGATCCGGTCGAAGGGGGTGGGCGTGTATTTCATCACCCAGAACCCGGCGGATGTGCCCGAGGATATTCTGGGCCAGCTGGGCAACCGGGTGCAGCACGCGCTGCGGGCGTTTACCGCGAAGGACAGGAAAGAGCTCAAACTGGCGGCAGAGACCTATCGCGACAATCCCCGGTTCAAGACCGAGGATGTTATCCGCGAGGTCGGTGTGGGCGAGGCGGTGACGTCTTTTCTGGAAAAGAAAGGTGTGCCGGGCGTGGCGGAACGCACGCTGATCCGGCCGCCGTCGTCGCATCTGGGGCCAGTGGACGGGCCGGTCCGGAGGGGCGTGATAGACAGCTCTCCGATTGCTGGGAAATATGAAACCCTGCGGGACCGGGACAGCGCCTATGAGATCCTGACGCGCCGGGCGGCAGAGGCGGCCCGGGAGGCGGAAAAGGCCGAAGCGCAGGAGGCAGAAGCCGAGGCCGAGGCGGAGCGGGAGTTCACCTCGGCGCGTCGTTATTCTCCGGGCGGCGGGGGGACGTCACGCAAGAGCGGGTCGTCGCGGTCACGCGCGCCCGACAGTCTTGGCGAAGCGCTCGGGCGGGCGGTGATCAAAGAGCTGGGCGGGACAACCGGACGGCGGATCGTGCGTGGTATTCTTGGGGGTTTGTTCAAGGCGCGCTGAGGTTCGGGGCGTGGTGGGTTGATAACCCACCCAACGATGACGCGCGGGGTTGGGCGATGGTGGGTTGATAACCCACCCTACGGCGGTGCTCAGGTTTGGGCGGTGGTGGGGTGATACCCCGCCGCTCCTCTCAGTCGGCGCCGCGATAGGGTTTGACGTATTGCATTGCCATGTCCCAGGGGAAGAAAATCCAGGTGTCCTGAGAGACTTCGGTGATGAACGTATCGACCTGCGGGCGGCCCTTGGGCTTGGCATAGACGGTCGCAAAATGTGCGCTTGGGTACATCTTGCGCACCAGTTCCAGCGTTTTGCCGCTGTCGACAAGATCGTCAACGATCAGAACCCCGGTTCCGTCGCCCATCATCTCCTGGTCCGGGTAGTTCAGAACCTCGGCCTGGCCCTGATCCTGATGATGGTAGCTGCGGACCGAGATGGTATCGACCAGCCGGATATCGAGCTCTCGCGCGACGATCATCGCGGGGGCCATGCCGCCGCGGGTGATGGCCACGACAGCCTTCCAGGCGCCGTCTTCGCCCGGGCCCTGTTTGTCCAGCCGCCAGGCCAGTGCGCGGCTGTCGCGGTGGATCTGGTCCCAGCTGACGTGGAAGCCTTTTTCATGGGGGAGAAGATCGGACATCTGTCGCTCCTGTGTCTGGCGGGGCCTTGGGCCTCAGTCCTCTTTCCCACCCTTGTGGATATCAGGCGCATCGACGGCCTTCATGCCGACAATGTGATAGCCGCTGTCCACATGCAGGTTCTCGCCCGTCACACCGGAGGCGAGATCGGAGAGAAGATAGAGCGCGGAGCGACCGACATCGTCGATATCCACATTGCGGCGCAGGGGGGCGTTCAGCTCGTTCCACTTCAGGATATAGCGGAAATCGCCGATGCCGGAGGCCGCGAGCGTCTTGATCGGCCCGGCGGAGATCGCGTTGACGCGGATGCCGTCCTTGCCCAGATCCTCGGCCAGGTATTTGACCGAAGCCTCCAGCGCCGCCTTGGCCACGCCCATGACGTTATAATGCGGCATCACCTGTTCGGCGCCGTAATAGGTCATGGTGAGCATGGAGCCGCCCTCGGTCATCAGCTTCTCCGCCCGTTGTGCGACGGCGGTGAAGGAATAAACCGAGACATCCATCGTCAGTTTGAAATTGGCACGGGTCGTGTCGACATAGCGCCCGCGCAGCTCGTTCTTGTCGGAGAAGCCAATGGCGTGGACAAGAAAATCGAGCTTGCCCCATTTCTCTTCCAGTGTGGCAAAGGCCGCATCGATCGACTCCTCGGAGGAGACATCGCAATCGATCAGCGTGGTAACGCCCAGCTGGTCGGCCAGCGGCACCACACGTTTCTTGAATTGATCGCCCATATAGGAGAATGCCAGCTCTGCGCCCGCATCCTTGCAGGCCTTGGCAATGCCCCAGGCGATGGATTTATCGTTGGCCAGGCCCATGATGAGGCCGCGTTTGCCCGCAAGCAGTTGATTTGACATCCAGCCAATCCCGCCGTTATTTCCCTTTCGGTTCCTTTAGGCGATAGGTCAGGTGGCATCAAGTGCGGCCCCGGGCGAAGCCGGCAATCAACAGGAGAGTGTGGCATGGCTGATAGGGACGGAATTTTTGCCGGGGCGGACCCGTTCGAGCTGACGTCGCGTTGGCTGAAAGAGGCGGAGGCGAGCGAACCCAACGATGCCAATGCCATAGCGCTGGCGACGGTCGATGCCGGAGGGCTGCCAAATGTCAGGATGGTCCTGCTCAAGGACATCGAGCCGGATGCCTTTGTTTTCTACACGAATTACGGAAGCGTTAAAGCAGAAGAACTCGACACTGCTGGAAAGGTCGCCTTTGTCTTGCATTGGAAGACGCTCCGTCGTCAGGTGCGCGTGCGGGGAGTCGTTTCCCGCGAAGAAGGCACGAAAGCAGATGACTATTACAGGTCCCGTTCCTTGAAGTCGCGATTGGGCGCCTGGGCATCGAAACAATCGCAGCCTTTGGAATCGCGCGCCTCGCTGATGGCTGAGGTGGCGAAGGTGACGGCGCGGCACGGGACGTCTCCCGATCGGCCGCCGTTTTGGGGAGGATTTCGAATCCAGCCCGTTGAGTTCGAGTTCTGGGCGGATGGATCGTTTCGGCTGCACGACCGGTTTCGCTGGACGCGAAATAGCGTCTACGAACCGTGGACAGTAACCCGACTTAATCCTTGAAATGCCTTAACTTTCGGTGCTGCATTACGTGCGGATTTTGTAGAGTATACCATTGTGTAGGATGTGTACCTGTATGGAGACCAGTATCTGAGGTTTGTGAAATTTGCGGGGAATAAAGTGGAAGAAAAAATTAGAGAAACCCGCAGGATTGACGGCACGGTTAAATGGTTCGACCCGGGACGCGGTTTCGGGTTTGTGGTGTCTGAGGAAGGTGGCCCGGATGTCCTGCTTCACGCGAATGTCTTGCGTAACTTCGGTCAAAGCTCGGTCGCGGATGGCGCCAAGATTTCCGTACTCGTTCAAGACACTCAACGTGGGGTGCAGGCGGTCGAGGTGCTGGGAATTGAAACCGTCGTCGCGCAGGACGCGCCGGGGTTGGAAGATTTCAGGGACCTGACCCCGGAGGACATGAGCGCGGCGCCGCTTGAACCGGCGCGGGTGAAATGGTTCAACAAGGAAAAGGGGTTCGGCTTCGCCAATGTATTCGGGCGTCCGGAAGATGTTTTCGTGCATATAGAAGTCTTGCGCGCTTCCGGCCTGGCGGAGCTGCAGCCCGGAGAGGCCTTGTCCATCCGTGTCATAGACGGGCGGCGTGGTAAAATGGCATGCGAAGTTCTGTCCTGGGAGGCGGCCGTAAAAACGTGATCCGTGTTTTAGGTCTGTGTCTGGCGTTTCTTGTTGTTCAAATGGCCAGCAGCGCTGCCGCGATGGCAGAGCAGGCCTGTCGCCCTGATCTGGCCAGCCTGCGTGGCAGCTGGGGGCAGGCGGCGTTCACTGTCGAAATCGCGGATGACGGGCGGGAACGTGCGCAGGGCCTTATGTACCGCGATCAACTCGACCCGTGGTCGGGTATGTTGTTCGTGTATGAACGCCCGTCGGACACGATTGCCTTCTGGATGCGGAACACGCGCATTCCGCTCGACATCATCTTTCTCGATCAGAATGGCGTGGTGCGGCGCATCGCTGAAAATGCCGTACCGTTCGATGAGACGGGACTGCCCGGCGGCAATGGCATTCAATATGTGCTTGAGATCAACGGCGGGATGGCGCGCAGGCTCGGCATTGGCGTCGGGACGGAGCTGCGCAATCCCGTGCTGGGTGAATTTGCCGCGTGGCCCTGCTAGGCCTTTTCAACCGGGTTTGCTGCATATAAAGACAGCCCACGGTCCGGGGCGTAGCGCAGTCTGGTAGCGCACCTGTTTTGGGTACAGGGGGTCGTGAGTTCGAATCTCGCCGCCCCGACCACATTCCTCTCTTATCGCGACACTGCCGGGGCTGGGCATATCCGCCGGCGGTTTCGGGCGTGCGTGCGAGCCGTTGGACAAGACAAAGGCTGGCCAAGGCGCAGCCTCAGCCTTCCTCTGCCTGTGGATAAGTTTTTCCGACATCAATACTTTGTGGCGACGCCGGCAGCGCGTCTAAATCTGGTGTCTATCTTTCGGGCGATTCTCCCGTCACGCCGGGATTGGGGGCATGGCAAACCCGGGGTGTTGTGTTTTTATTCTTGGCCGCGCCTGTGCAAAATTCCGGGGATAACCTGGGTGAGGTCACTGTTTTTCAGGGGAATCCAATCGGCGTCACCACATTTGGCGGGCAAGTGATTCTGTAGAGAAGTCAGTCAAGGAAATTTAGTGGTAAATTGACGTTGACCATCTAGGGGGTTTCACCGCAGATTGTGGAGGCCGGAAGGATCACCCACCATATCTAGCGGTGGCCGCGGCAAGGGACAGAGAACACCAACAAGGCCCATGCAGAACGGCCATTTGGCGGCGCCCCCCAGGCACCGACTGGCAGCCCCTTGCCTCACGATCCTCCGGCACGAACTCGCCCCTTCAGGGGCAATTGCGACAAGCAAGAAACGATGGGGCTGTTTCACAATGAAGATCGAGCGCAAATTCACGAAGGCCGGTAAGGACGCTTACGACGGGCTGGAGTTTGTCACCACCTCCTCCGAGATTCGCAATCCGGACGGCACGGTGGTTTTCAAACTGGACGATTGTGAGGTTCCGGCCTCCTGGAGCCAGGTTGCGAGCGATGTGATCGCTCAGAAGTATTTCCGTAAGGCGGGGGTGCCGACGCGTCTGAAAAAGGTGCGTGAGAAGGGCGTTCCCGAATTCCTGTGGCGGTCCGTTGCCGATGGCGATGACGTCGAAATCGTGGGCGAGACTTCTGCTCGTCAGGTTTTCGACCGCCTGGCCGGCGCCTGGACCTACTGGGGCTGGAAGGGCGGCTATTTCTCCTCCGAGGGGGACGCTCGCGCCTATTTTGACGAGATGCGGTACATGCTGGCCACTCAGCGTGCAGCGCCGAACTCGCCCCAGTGGTTTAACACCGGCCTGCACTGGGCCTATGGCATCGATGGTCCGTCGCAGGGCCACTATTATGTCGACCATGTCACCGGCAAACTGACCAAGTCCAAATCCGCCTATGAGCATCCGCAGCCGCATGCCTGCTTTATCCAGTCCGTCGCGGACGATCTGGTGGGCGACGGCGGTATCATGGATCTCTGGGTCCGCGAGGCGCGTCTGTTCAAATACGGCTCCGGCACCGGCACCAACTTCTCCTCCCTGCGGGCTGCGGGCGAGAAACTGTCGGGCGGCGGCAAATCCTCCGGCCTGATGGGCTTCCTCAAGATCGGTGACCGCGCAGCCGGTGCGATCAAATCCGGCGGCACCACGCGCCGTGCGGCGAAGATGGTCATCGTCGATGCCGATCACCCGGATATTCAGGAATACATCAACTGGAAGGTGAAAGAGGAGCAGAAGGTTGCTTCCATCGTCGCCGGTTCCAAGATGCACGAGAAGTGCCTGAACGCGATCTTCAAGGCGATCCGCAGCTGGGACGGCACCGAAGAGGGCGCCTATGACCCCGCAGAGAACGATGCGCTGAAAGCCGCGATCCGTGAGGCCAAGAAATCGGCGATCCCGGAAACCTACGTCAAGCGCGTTCTCGATTACGCAAAGCAGGGCTATGCGTCGATCGAATTCCCGACATATGACACCGACTGGGACAGCGAGGCCTATGCCTCTGTCTCCGGACAGAACTCCAACAACTCCGTCCGGGTGACCGACGCCTTCCTCAAGGCCGTCAAGGAAGACAAACCCTGGGAGCTGGTGAACCGCACCGATGGTTCCGTCGCCAAGACGATTTCTGCCCGCGAGTTGTGGGAAGATATCGGCCATGCGGCCTGGGCCTGTGCCGATCCGGGCATCCAGTACCACGACACCGTCAACGCCTGGCATACCTGCCCGGAAGACGGCGCGATCCGGGGCTCCAACCCGTGCTCCGAATACATGTTCCTGGACGATACGGCCTGTAACCTGGCGTCGATGAACCTGCTAACCTTCCTCAAGGACGGCGTATTCCAGGCCGAGGACTACATCCACGCCACCCGTCTCTGGACCGTGACGCTGGAAATCTCCGTACTGATGGCGCAGTTCCCGTCGAAAGAGATCGCACAGCTTTCTTACGACTTCAGAACGCTGGGTCTGGGTTATGCCAATATCGGCGGCCTGCTCATGAACATGGGCTTTGGCTATGACAGCGACGAAGGCCGTGCCCTGACCGGTGCGCTGACCGCGATCATGACCGGCGTGGCCTATGCGACCTCCGCCGAGATGGCGGGCGAGCTGGGGGCCTTCTCCGGTTATGAACGCAACTCCAAGCACATGCTGCGCGTCATCGCCAACCACCGCAATGCGGCCCATGGCAAGAGTGATGGCTACGACGGGCTGGACATCAAGCCGGTTGCCCTCGACCATGCCAACTGCCCGGATCAAGCCCTTGTTCAGCTTGCCAAATCCTCCTGGGATGAGGCGCTGCGGCTGGGGAAAGAACATGGGTTCCGCAACGCGCAGACCTCTGTGATCGCGCCTACCGGAACGATCGGTCTGGTCATGGATTGCGACACCACCGGGATCGAGCCTGACTTCGCCCTGGTGAAGTTCAAGAAGCTGGCCGGTGGCGGTTACTTCAAGATCATCAACCGCTCCGTTCCGGCGGCGCTGGAGAAGCTCGGATACGGCTCTGCCCAGATCGAGGAGATCATCTCCTACGCGGTTGGCCATGGCTCCATCGGCAATGCGCCGGGGATCAACCACACCTCGCTGATCGGGCACGGCTTTGGCCAGCGTGAGCTGGACAAGGTCGACGCCTCGCTGGCGTCGGCCTTTGACATCCGCTTCGTGTTCAACCAGTGGACCCTGGGCGAGGATTTCTGCAAGAAAACCCTCGGCATCCCGGCAGAAAAGCTGTCGGATCCGTCCTTCGACCTGCTGCGCCACCTGGGCTACACGAAGAAGGAAATCGAAGCTGCCAATGATCATGTCTGCGGCACGATGACCCTCGAAGGCGCGCCGTTTCTGAAGGAAGAGCACCTGAACATCTTCGATTGTGCCAACCCCTGCGGCAAGAAGGGCAAGCGCTTCCTGTCGACGGAGAGCCACATCACCATGATGGCGGCGGCGCAGTCCTTCATCTCCGGCGCGATCTCCAAGACGATCAACATGCCGAATGATGCGACGATCGAGGATTGCCAGAAGGCCTATGAGCTGAGTTGGTCCCTGGGCATCAAGGCCAATGCGCTCTATCGCGACGGCTCCAAACTGTCGCAGCCGCTGGCCTCCGCGCTGGTCGAGGATGACGACGAGGCGGCAGACGTGCTGGAAACCGGCTCCAACCAGGAGAAGGCAGCGGTTCTGGCCGAGAAGATCGTCGAAAAGATTGTCATCAAGGAAGTGGCCCGTGCTGGCCGGGAAAAGATGCCCGATCGCCGCAAAGGCTACACCCAGAAGGCGATGGTCGGCGGTCACAAGGTCTATCTGCGGACCGGCGAATATGCCGACGGGTCGCTGGGCGAGATCTTCATCGACATGCACAAGGAAGGTGCCGGGTTTCGGGCGATGATGAACAACTTCGCCATCGCGGTTTCGGTTGGTCTTCAGTACGGCGTGCCGCTGGAGGAATTCGTGGATGCCTTCACCTTCACCAAGTTCGAACCGGCCGGCATGGTCCAGGGCAATGACTCGATCAAGAACGCGACGTCTATCCTCGACTATATCTTCCGGGAACTGGCGGTCTCCTACCTCGACCGCACTGACCTGGCGCATGTGAAGCCCTCCGGCGAAACCTTTGATTCTGTTGGACAAGGGGCGGCCAAGGAAGGCGTGTCGAATGTCGAGGAGCTGTCGGAAAACGCGGCCTCCCGGTCTCTGGAAGTGCTGAAGCAGATTTCCTCTACGGGCTATCTGCGCAAGCGTCTGCCTCAGGAACTGGTCGTTCTGCAGGGCGGCATGCAGGCGCTGACCGGCACCGATCCGGTGGCGGCGCTGCAGACGCTGGTGCCCGAGGTCAAGACGGCGACAGTTACTACCGCGATGGCCTCCGGCACCGTGTCGATGGACGCTCGGACCAAGGCGAAGATGCAGGGGTATGAGGGCGAGAGCTGCGGCGATTGCGGCAATTTCACCCTGGTGCGCAACGGCACCTGCATGAAGTGCAACACCTGCGGGGCGACCTCGGGCTGTAGCTGAGTTTAGGAATTGGCGCGGTGGTTGTTCGTCGCCGCGTCATCACATGGATCGGGCCGCAGGCAGAAATTACCGGGCGGTACCAGAGTGAGCCCGATCCATGAAACTGAGGGCCCCCGACGGGGGGCCCTTTTTTCTTTGGTCACAAGTGTAAGAGCGCGGAATCAAGGCCGAAGGCCGCCGCGCATCGCCGGGCCGCCCCCCGGCACGGCGATTGTTACCGGTCCCGCGAGGCGCAAGACTGGCGCGCTACCACGGCAGACATAAATCGCGGTTGTCCCGACGGTGCATCGCCGTACTGCGGCCCGACGATGCGCGGCTCGTGCAGGCGCCAGAACCGATCCGTCAGATCATCGCTTCGATCAGGAAGGGGCCCCTGGTCTTCATCGCTTTTGCGAAAAGGTCCGTGAACTGTTCTGCCGTCTCTGCCCGCGCCGCCTCGACCCCCATGGATCCGGCGAGCTGAACGAAATCCAGCCCCGGCGCGTCGAAATCGAGGATGCGGCGGGCGTTCTCTCCGGCCACACCGGCGCCGACGCCCTTCAGCTCTCCGTGCAGGATGGCGTAGCGCTGGTTGGCGAAGATGACGACGCAGATGTCGAGCTGTTCGCGTGCCATCGTCCAGAGCGCCTGGTTCGTATACATGGCCGATCCGTCGGCCTGCAGATTGACGACTTTGCGGTCGGGGCAGGCAATGGCGGCGCCGACGGAGAGCGGCAGGCCCACGCCGATCGCGCCGCCCGTCAGGTTCAGCCAGTCATGCGGCGCGGCGTCATGGGTGAAGCGGAAGAAGTCGCGGCCGGAGGTGATGCTCTCGTCACAGATGATCGCATTCTCGGGCAGCATATGGCCGACGGTGATCGCGATCGTCTCCGGCGTCAGCTTGCCGGTGGCGAGATCGGGGATCGCGGGGGCCGGAGAGATCGGGCCGGGCACTGCGCCAAGCGTTTCAGCCAGGGCCTCGAGCGCGGCGGGCAGGTCGTCGCCGGGATCGGCCAGGACCGTGACCTTGCAGCCATCCGGCACGGGGGTGGAGGGTTTGTCGGGATAGGCGAAGAAGATCACCGGAGAGGTGGCGCCGACGAGGATGATATTGTCGACATCCTTCAGCGCGGCAATGGCCTGATCCACAGGATAGGGTATGCGGTCGACATTGGCGCGTCCGGCGCCCCGTTCGATCCGGGCATTGGCCTGCTGCGCCATAATCCGGGCGCCGGTCTTGTCGGCAATGGCCTGAGCCGTCGCCAGCGGCGCAGCCCGCAGCGCCTGGCCTGTCATCAGGATCACGGTGCGGCCGCCTGACCTGAGCGTGTCGGCGGCGGCTGCAATCCGGTCCGGGTCCGCCGCTGTCGGGGTGCGGAGGCGGGCCTTGGCCGGGGCGGTCTGCGGCGCAGCACCCCAGGCGCTGTCGGCGGGCAGGATCAGGGTCGACACGCCACCGGGCGCGCGCATGGCGGCCGTGACGGCCTCCGCGGTGGCGGGGCTGACATCGGCGGGGCCGGCAATCCGGCGGACGAAATGGGACATTGGCCGCGCGAGGCTTTCGATATCGGAGGTCAGCGCGGCATCATAGGGCAGATGATAGGCGGCGTGATCGCCGACGACATTGACCATCGGAGAGAAGGCCCGCCGGGCGTTGTGCATATTGGCGAGAGAATTGGCCAGTCCGGGCCCGGTGTGCAGCAGGGTCGCAGCCGGTCGTCCGGTCATCCGGGCATAGCCGTCTGCTGCCCCGGTGACGACCCCCTCGAACAGGCCCAGAACGCAGCGCATCTGCTGTTTGCGGTCGAGCGCCGCGACGAAATGCATCTCTGACGTGCCGGGGTTGGCGAAGCAGACATTGACGTCATTGGCCAGCAGCGTATCGCAGAGCGCATCCGCGCCGGTTTCGCCTGGTTTGCCTGTTGTGTCGGTCATCTGACCCTCCCCCTGAAGTGTTCCGGCGGAGTTTTGGCGCCGCCGGAGAGAAGGTCCAGAGTGAAACAGCAGAGGCGTCGCAAACCCGGCATTTAATCCGGGACCGCGTTCCGCCATGCGGAACGGCTATGCCGGCGCGGGCTGTGTTGATCGCGTCAGGGGATGATCCGTGTGTATTTGACGCCTTCCAGCGTCGCGCCGAATTTCGCCCCGGCCTGAGCAAAGAGATAGGCCACGACCGGCGAGACGGAGGAGCTGCTGTCGGCGCGGAAATTCTCGCCGACGTTGGAGAAGGCGTATTCGATATCGGCGCCCACGGCCCAGCCGTCGGTGCGGCGGAACCGTTCCAGCGCATCGTTGGTCATGAAGAACAGCACATGCGCATATTGCTGCGCGCCGATCTGAATTCCGAAATTCGCAGAGGTGGCCGAATAGTAATCGACCGGCACGCCGTTCACGAGAAGGGCGCCGCGACCGTAGCCGCCGCCAATGCCGAAGCCGGCCTCGGTGATGACGGGCATGACCAGCTGGGCCACGGATTTCTGCGACACTTCCCGGCTGTCGGGATAGTTGGCGTAAAGATAGTTCAGCGTGGCCTGCACCCGCGCATCGATGCGCTGCGCATTGCTGTTGCCAACACCATTGCCACAGGCCGCGGCCAGGGCCAGTGCCGAAAAGGCCGAGAGAGTCGCGGCCCGACGGGTAAATTTCTGCATGTGTTCCGCCTGTCGTCGTAAGATGCGCTGCTGCGCGGTTTGCTCAAAATGCCTCTGTGGGCGATCCGGTCGTCCGGATTTTGAACTAACTATAGGGGGTCGGACAGACGATGTCACCATCACTCGTAGGTGATGCGACGGAAAGCGGAGCCTTGCCGATCCTCAGCCGCCCAGGGCACGTGCCATGGCGGGGGCGAAATAGGTCAGGATGCCGTCACAGCCCGCGCGTTTGAAACACAGCAGGCTTTCCGCCATGACCCGGTCGCCGTCGATCCAACCGTTCAGCGCGGCGGCCTGAATCTGTGCATATTCGCCAGAGACCTGATAGGCAAAGGTGGGCACCTGAAGCTCGCGCTTCACCCGGGTGCAGATGTCCAGATAGGGCATGCCGGGTTTCACCATGACCCAGTCGGCGCCTGCCTCGATATCGCGGGTGACCAGCCGCAGCGCCTCGTCCGAATTGGCGGCATTCATCTGGTAGGTCTTCTTGTCACCCTTGAGCGCGCCGGTGGCACCCGTGGCATCGCGGAAGGGGCCGTAATAGCCCGAGGCATATTTGGCGGCGTAGCTCAGGATCAGAACGTCCTGATGTCCTTTGGATTCGAGCGCCGATCGCATGGCGCCGATCCGGCCGTCCATCATGTCCGAGGGGCCGATGATATCTGCGCCGGCCTCTGCCTGACTGAGGGTCTGTTTCACCAGCGCCTCGACGGTTTCGTCGTTCTGGATGATGCCGTCGACGACAAAGCCGTCGTGGCCGTCGATATTATAGGGGTCGAGCGCGACATCGGTCATCACCGCCAGATCCGGGCAGGCCGCCTTGATGGCGCGGGTGGCGCGGTTCGACAGGTTCTCCGGGTTCCAGGCCTCTGCGCAGTCTTTGGTGCGCTTTTCGATGGGCGTGTAGGGAAAGAGGCAGATGGCGGGGATCCCGAGGTCGGCGGCTTCTTTCGCCGCCTCGACCACGCGGTCGACCGAATAGCGGAAGACACCGGGCATGGAGGCGACGGGTTCTTCTATATCCGTGCCCTCGGTCAGAAAGACCGGCCAGATCAGGTCATTCACCGAGACCTCGTTTTCCTGCATCAGGGCGCGGATCGCGGGGGATTTGCGGGCGCGGCGGAAACGGGCGGCAGGGAACGGGGCTGTAAGGGGTGACATAGGTGATCCTTCGGCTTGATCCGGCCCGCATTGGGTGGCATGGATCAGGCTGCATCACAAGTGGGCCAGAACCGGCAAGTTGTCGCTCTATGAGCGTGCGGGACGGAAGGTCCCGGGCCGAGGGCGGATCGAAGGGCAGCGGGTTGAACCTGGCAGAGACAATTTTCGAAGTGATCGACATGCGCAGTTTCTCGAACCTGTGGTTCTGGATTGCGCTTGCCGTGTTGTGGTCGACCGCCAGCCATTGGGTGCTGGGGGTGCCGTGGGACATGATCAACCGGGCGCGGCGCCGGGGCGGGCCGGTGTCGGACGATGTTGCGCAGCTGGTGCGGATATATTCCGACCGCCTGATCTATGTCGCAGAGGTGTCGGGGCTGGTGATGACCGTTGCCGTCAGCTTTGTCCTTACGGTCCTGCTGATCATGGGGTTCCTGTACGGGATGGAATTCGCGCAGGCGCTGTTTCTTTTGGCCTTGCCGATGACCTGTGTCGGGCTTCTGTCGATGCGGGCCGCCTTCCGGATCCGGGCAGAGGCGCCGGAGGCAGAAGAGCTCTATCGCCAGCTGGGCCGGCATCGGATGAAGGTGCAGGCCATTGGAATGCTGTCCATTTTCCTGACGACCATGTGGGGCATGTATCAGAACTTCTCCATCGGTCCACTGGGAGGCTGAGCCATGCCAACGGCAGAGCGGATCACCCTGGGCGGCGCGCCGGAAGGGTTTGACGCCTTTCTCATCCTGGCCGAGGTGGCCAGGCGCAAGGCCCCGGTCGTGCATGTGGCGATCGATGACAAGCGGATGGCCGCCATGGCCGATGCTCTGCGGTTTTTCGATCCCGGCATGCCGGTTATCCAGTTCCCGGCCTGGGATTGTCTGGCCTATGACCGGGTGTCGCCGAATGCCGATATCTCGGCCGCGCGGATGGCAACACTGGCCGGGCTGGCGCATGGCATGCCGGAGCAGTTCGTGCTTCTGACATCGCTGAACGCGGTCACGCAGCGGGTACCGGCGCGGGAGGTTCTGAAAGAGGCGGCCTTTACCGCACGGGTCGGGTCGCGGATCGACGAGGCAGCGCTGCGCGCGTTTCTGGTGCGCATGGGCTTTTCCCAAAGCCATTCGGTGACAGAGCCCGGCGATTATGCGGTGCGTGGCGGCATAATCGATATTTATCCGCCGGGCGAGGGCGGCCCGGTGCGGCTGGACTTTTTTGGCGATGTTCTGGACGGGGCGCGGCGGTTCGATCCGGCCAGCCAGCGGACGACGGACAAGCTTGATGTCGTTGAACTGGCGCCGGTCAGCGAGGTTATCCTCGATGAAGCGGCGATTACCCGGTTCCGGCAGAACTACCGGATCGAATTTGGTGCGGCGGGGACGGATGATCCGCTGTACGAGGCGGTGAGCGCGGGGCGCAAACATCAGGGCGTCGAGCATTGGCTGCCGTTTTTCCACGACCGTCTGGAGACGCTGTTCGACTACCTGCCGCAGGCGTCGGTGATGCTGGACGATCAGGTGACCGCCGCCAGGCTGGCCCGATGGGAGACAGTGGCCGATCAATATGAGACGCGGCGGCTGGCGCTGCAGAACCGGGACCGGATGGATTCGGTCTACAAGCCCGTGCCGCCGGCGCTGCTCTTTATGGATGACGCGGCCTGGGACGCGGCCGTTTCGCCGCTGCGCGTCGTGCAGATGTCGCCTTTGCCCCGTGCCTCGGGTCCTGGCGTGGTGGATGCGGGTGGTCGCGTGGGGCGGAACTTCTCGCCTGAGAGACAGCTTGAGAATGTAAGCCTTTTCAGTGCTTTAAAAGATCATGTTCAGGAAAAGCTTCAGGTTGGTCCGGTGGTGATCGCCAGCTATTCCGAGGGCGCGCGCGAACGGCTTGAGGGGCTGATCGAGGATGAGGGGCTTGTGGGCGCCGTCTCCATCCGCGATGCCCGCGGCATAGGAAAGCACGGTGTCCATCTGGCCGTCTGGCCGCTTGAGGCCGGATTTGAAGGGCCCTGGCAGTCGGATCGCCGGCTGACCGTCATTTCCGAACAGGACGTGCTGGGCGATCGTCTGGTGCGGGGCGCCCGCAAAAAGCGCCGGGCCGAGAATTTCCTCACGGAGACGCAGAGCCTGAGCCCGGGCGATCTTGTGGTTCATGTCGATCATGGCATCGGGCGCTATCACGGGCTGGAGGTGATTACCGCCGCCGGGGCCGCGCATGAATGTCTGATGCTGGAATATGCCGAAGATGCGCGGCTTTACCTGCCCGTCGAGAATATCGAGCTGCTGTCCAAATATGGCCATGACGAGGGGCTTCTCGACAAGCTGGGCGGCGGGGCCTGGCAGGCGAAGAAGGCGCGGCTCAAGGAACGTATCCGGGAAATGGCCGACCGGCTGATCCGGGTTGCGGCAGAACGTGCGCTGCGCACGGCACCGATGCTGGAGGCGCCGCATGGCGAGTGGGATGCCTTTCAGGCGCGGTTTCCCTATCAGGAGACTGACGATCAGCTAGGTGCGATCGAAGATGTCCTGAACGATCTGGCCTCTGGTCATCCGATGGACAGGCTCATCTGTGGCGATGTTGGATTTGGCAAGACAGAGGTGGCGCTGCGGGCGGCTTTCGTGGCGGCGATGTCGGGGGTGCAGGTCGCGGTTATCGCGCCGACAACTTTGTTGGCGCGTCAGCATTATCAAGGCTTTGCGGAACGCTTCCGAGGCTTTGCCTTAACTGTCGCGCCGCTGTCGCGCTTTGTGTCGGCAGGCGATGCGGCCCGGCACCGCGACGGGCTGGCAAAGGGGACGGTCGATATTGTGGTCGGCACGCATGCGCTTCTGGCCAAGGGCGTGCGGTTCAAGAACCTCGGTCTGCTTATCGTGGACGAGGAACAGCGGTTCGGCGTCGGCCATAAGGAGCGTCTGAAACAGCTGAAATCGGATGTGCATGTTCTGACGCTGACGGCCACGCCGATCCCGCGGACGTTGCAGCTGTCTTTGTCGGGCGTGCGGGATCTGTCGATCATCGGGACGCCGCCGGTCGACCGGCTGGCCATCCGGACCTATGTGAGCGAATTCGATACGGTCACGATCCGCGAGGCGCTGCTGCGTGAACGGTATCGCGGCGGGCAGAGCTTTTACGTCGTGCCGCGCATCACCGACCTAGCGGAGATCGAGGATTTCCTGAAGCGCGAGGTACCCGAGGTGTCCTATATCACGGCTCATGGCCAGATGGCGGCAGGGGATCTGGATCAGCGGATGAATGCCTTTTACGACGGGAAATACGATGTGTTGCTGGCGACAACCATTGTTGAATCCGGCCTCGATATTCCACGGGCCAATACGATGGTCGTGCACCGGGCAGATATGTTCGGGTTGGCGCAGCTCTATCAGATCCGGGGCCGGGTGGGTCGCGCCAAGACACGGGCCTATGCCTATCTGACAACCAAACCGCGGGTGAAGCTGACCTCGGCTGCTGAAAAGAGACTGCGTGTTCTGGGTACTCTTGACACGCTGGGCGCCGGGTTTACGCTGGCATCGCAGGACCTTGATATCCGCGGCGCGGGCAATCTTCTGGGCGAGGAGCAGTCGGGCAATATGCGCGACGTGGGCTATGAGCTGTATCAGTCGATGCTGGAAGAGGCGATTGCCAAGATCAAGGCCGGTGAGCTGGAGGGGCTGACGGAGGCGGATGACCAATGGGCGCCGCAGATCAACCTTGGGGTGCCGGTGCTGATCCCGGAGGACTATGTGCCCGATCTCGATCTTCGGCTGGGGCTTTATCGGCGCCTGTCTTCGCTGTCGACCAAGGTCGAGCTAGAGGGTTTTGCGGCCGAATTGATCGACCGGTTTGGAAAATTGCCGAGGGAAGTCAATACTTTGCTGCTGGTCGTGCGGATCAAGGCCATGTGCAAACGGGCCGGCATTGCCAAGCTGGACGGCGGGCCCAAAGGTGCGACGATCCAGTTTCACAACGACAAATTCGCCTCTCCGGCCGGGCTGGTGGCCTTTGTGCAGGCTCAGAAGGGGCAGGCGAAGGTCAAGGACAACAAGATTGTGGTCCGGCGCGACTGGGGCTCCGATGCCGACAAGATCAAGGGCGCCTTCTCCATCGCGCAGGACCTTGCCAAACATGCCGAGGCGAAAAAGGCCTAGCGCGGTCGTCATCGGAGCCATGGGCGGATTGGTCTGTTGATCGGCGCGAACTGGCCCTGCAATCCGGTCCAATTCCTGCCTAGCGTGGCGTAAGCTGCGCGAAAGGAGCCTCGGCATGTCTGTGATCGACCGGATTGAGCTGTATCTTGTCAGAACGCCTTTGCCGGCGCCGCATCGACCGTCCTGGATACCCGGAACCGTGCGGGAACATGTGTCGATGTGCGTGGTCCGGTTTATCACCGATGACGGGATCGAGGGCTGGAGCGGGTTTCCTGCCTCCGGTCGGGAACGCGCCGGGCTTGGCGATCCGCTGGCCGCGCTGTTTCTGGGGCTGGATGTCGACGATCAGGAGGCGCTGCAGGAACGTATCCTGATCATGGCTGCCGGGGGCAGTTTCAACTGGTGGATCGAGCCTGCCTTCTGGGATATCCGCGCCAAGGCGGCGGGCGTGCCGCTCTACCGGTTGCTTGGGGGCGACACGTCGCGCATTCCGCTCTATGCCTCGGGCGGTGAGATCAAGGATACCGGCGCGCGGCGGGAAGAGGCGGAACGGCGGTTCTCCGAAGGGTTCGGCACGATGAAAATTCGCGTGCACGACTTTGATGAATCCGTTGATATCGAACATATTTCCGACATTGCGCTGCATATGCAGGGTCGCATGCGGATCTCTGTCGATGTTAATCAGGCGTTTCGTCTGACGACCAACGGGGACGCGCCGCTCTGGTCGCTGGATCGCGCGAAACGGTTTGTGGATGCGGCGGCGGATGTCGGGCTCGCCTGGGTGGAGGAGCCGCTTTACGGCGACTGGCATAACGCCATGGCCGAGCTGACCAGCTATTCCCGCGTGCCCGTGGCCGGCAGCGAGTTGCACCTGATGGGCTATGCGGAGCTGGAGCGGATGATCTCCATGCGCTGCTACAACATCTACCAGCCCGACGCGATGTGGGTTGGCGGTGTCGGGCATGTGATGAAGGTGGCCGGGCTTTGCCGGGAGCGTGGGGTCCGATTCACCCCGCATTGCTGGTCGAACGGCTTTGGCTTCATCGTCAATGCGCATGTGTTTGCAGCCAGCGGCTTTGCGGGGGAAGAGCTGTTTGAATATCCGATCGCAGAGCCGGGCTGGGTGCCGGAGGCGCGGGATATGATCTTTACCCAGCCTTTTGTGCATCGCGATGGCTGGTTCGATCTGCCGGAGGCGCCGGGTCTGGGGTTCGAGATCGACCAGGATGTTCTGAGCCGCTACGGCCGGTGCTATTTCAAGGCGTCGCGCCGCGAACAGCACTGGATGCCGGAGGCGCTGTCTTACTGGGTCTAACCCATAACAGCCCGGATTTTCGGAACAATCCAGGACCAGAGCGCGGGCGCGCCGCGCCGGATCGGCTGCCCGACCCGGGCGTCGAGCTTGTCGAAGGTCACGTTGTAATCGGTCCAGGAGCCACCGCCTGCGGCGAGGTTCTGGTTGGGCGGCTGAAAGCGGTCGAGCGATTTGGCAAATATGGCATCCGGCGTCTCAGCCGCTTCGAATTCCTGCCAGAGATCGCGCAACGCCGCCATCTGATCGTCGGGGAGCAGGCCAAATATGCGATCGGCCGCGGCTTGTTCGGCCCGTTCCATATCGGCCTTGCTCTCCTCGGTCTGGGCATAGATCGGGGCATCCCCGGCGTCGATCTCTACCAGATCGTGCAGCAGGAGCATGCGGATCACCCGGTCGATCGATACGCCCTGCGGGGCATATTCGGACAGAGTCAGCGCATAAAGCGCCAGATGCCAGGAGTGTTCGGCGGAGTTTTCGTGACGCGAGGCATCGCAGAGCGTGGTGGCGCGGGTGATGGATTTCAGCCGGTCAGATTCTGTCAGAAAGGCCATCTGCGCGTCGAGCCGGGTCATGCGCCATCCTTGTGTTTGCGGATGAATTGCAGCGCCTGACGTGCCGCGAGGCGAATCCGCACCTCCGTCAGATAGGCTTCTTCGAGGGTCTGGGAGGAGGCGCCGATGATCTGCGCCACCTCCATAAAGAACCGGTCGTTCCCGCTCGTTTTCATGATCTCCATCGTCTCATCCGCGAGCTTGGCGGCGATGCGGTCGAGGGAGGCTGACATCAGCGGGTATTTTCCGTCAGCCGCCGTTTCACATAGTCCGAGACGGAGGTGATCATCGTATCCATATGTGGGTCTTCGAAGAAATGGCCGGCGCCTTCGATCTGCTGATGCGTGACGGTGATGCCCTTCTGTTCCTGCAGCTTGCCGACGAGCGAGGTCGTATCGGCGGGCGGCGCCACGCGGTCGGCCGTGCCGTTTATGATCAGGCCCGAAGACGGGCAGGGCGCCAGGAAGGAAAAGTCGTACATATTGGCGGGCGGAGAGACAGAGATGAACCCCGTGATCTCTGGCCGGCGCATGAGCAGTTGCATGCCGATCCATGCGCCGAAGGAGAAGCCCGCAACCCAGCAATGCTTGGAATTGTTATTCATCGACTGCAGGTAATCGAGCGCCGAGGCGGCATCGGAGAGCTCGCCCACACCCTGGTCATATTCGCCCTGGCTGCGCCCGACGCCGCGGAAATTGAACCGCAGCACGGTGAAGCCCATTTTGTGGAAGGCATAATGCAGGTTGTAGACAACCTTATTGTTCATCGTGCCGCCGAACTGAGGATGCGGATGCAGGATGATGGCAATTGGCGCGTCGCGTTCCTTTTGGGGGTGATACCGACCTTCGAGGCGGCCTTCGGGGCCGGGGAAGATGACCTCGGGCATAAAACTCTCCTGTGGGGCGCGCAATCTTGACTGTTTCGGTCAGCTACTTTAGAAAGATTCTAAAGGCTGCAGCGCGGCCTTGGCTATAGGGCTGGAAGCGAGATAAGCGCTTGTTCCGGCGGCGTCAATCAATTCGGCCTGCTCTGCTGCCGTGGGACCGGGAGATTCGGGTATGAAGTTAAGCACCAAAGGGCGATATGCGATGGTGGCGCTGGCAGATATGGCCTTGCAGCCCGGCGAAGGACTGGTGACGCTGACGGAGGTGTCGCGGCGCCAGCAGATTTCGCTGCCTTATCTGGAACAGCTGTTCGTGAAGCTTCGGCGGGCCGGGCTGGTAACCTCGGTCCGGGGGCCGGGCGGCGGTTACAGGCTGGCCCGGCCGGCAAGCGAGATCCGAATTGCCGAGGTTCTGGGCGCGGTGGATGAGACGATTGATGCGATGCACAAGGGTGCGGGCGCATCGGGCGGTCTGTCGGGATCGCGGGCGCAGTCGGTGACAAACCGGCTGTGGGAGGGGCTTTCGGCGCATGTCTATGTGTTTTTGCATCAGACGCGGTTGTCGGATGTTGTCGGGAATTCCCTGGCGCCCTGTCCGGCTGTGCCAAACCTGTTTGCCGTTGTCGATGAGGTCGATGAGGGGGAGATCTCGGCGTGAGGGGCACCCGGGGATATCGCCTGCGGCGGGGTGTTGATACGCGCCTGCGGCGGGGTGTCGATAATCGCCTGCGGCGGGCGGGGGCGGGGAGGCGCTGCCTCCCCCTTGCGCCTTTGGCGCAATTCCCCCTCCGGGATATTTCCGGCAAGAAAAAGTCCGGGGGCCGGAATGGCTGAACGGGTCTATCTGGATGTGAATGCCTCGATGCCTCTGCGGGAGGAGGCGCGGGTGGCGATGATCGGGGCCATGGATCTGGTTGGCAACCCGTCTTCTGTTCATGCGGAGGGGCGGGCGGCCAAAGCTTTGCTGGAGAAGGCGCGGGCGCAGGTCGCGCGGGCCTTCGGGGCGGAGGGGGCGGATGTGGTCTTTGTCTCCGGCGCGACGGAGGCCGCGGCTTTGGCGCTGGCGGGGCGCGGGCTGCATGGGGCCGAGGTCGAACATGATGCGGTGCGCAGTCATGTTGCCTGTGACTGGGGTGTCGATGGCGACGGCGTGGTTACGGTTGGTGACCCCGCGACAGGTGTCCTGCAGCTGGCGAATTCCGAAACCGGGGTGATCCAGCGGCTACCCGAGGGGCTGGTGGCCAGCGACGCGACCCAGGCTTTTGGCAAGATTCCGGTGGCCTTCAACTGGATGGGCTGTCAGATGGCGCTTATATCGGCGCATAAGATTGGCGGGCCCAAGGGGGTCGGAGCGCTGGTGATCCGCCGGGGCACGGATCTGGCGGCGCAGATCACCGGGGGCGGGCAGGAAATGGGGCGGCGCGCCGGGACCGAGAACCTGATCGGGATCGCCGGGTTCGGCGCGGCAGCCGAGGCGGCGCTGGCCGAGCTGGAGAGCGGGGCCTGGGACCGTGTGCGGAAGATGCGGGATGCGCTGGAAGCGCGGCTGCTGGACGCCTGCGATGTGGAGATTGCCGGGCGCGCTATGGAGCGGCTGCCCAATACTTCCTGCCTGATCACGCCGGGCTGGAAGGGTGAGACGCAGGTCATGCAGATGGACCTGAAAGGGTTTGCGGTATCGGCTGGGTCGGCCTGTTCAAGCGGCAAGGTCCGCGAGAGCGCTGTTCTGAAGGCCATGGGATATGATGCGGCGGCGGCGTCGGGGGCGATCCGCGTCTCCATCAGCCCGGCCGTGACGGAAGACGAATTGATGCGCTTTGCCGATATCTGGCTGGCGCAGAGAGACAAGCATCGCGCCCGGGCCGCCTGAGGCCCCCTGCGCGAAGGAAGGAAGATGAGATGAGCACGATGGAAGAGCCGCAGGTCAAGGATGGTGTCGATCAGGAGACGGTCGATGCGGTCAAGGCGATCGGGACCTATAAATACGGTTGGGATACCGAGATCGAGACCGATTACGCGCCGATGGGGCTGAACGAGGATATCGTGCGGCTGATCTCGGACAAGAATGGCGAGCCGGAGTGGATGCTGGAATGGCGTCTGCAGGCCTTCGAGCGCTGGAAGGCGCTGGAGGAGCCGGACTGGGCGATGATCGATTATCCGGAGATCGACTTCCAGAGCCAGTATTACTACGCCCGGCCCAAGAGCATGGCGGAAAAGCCCAAATCGCTGGATGAGGTCGATCCGAAGCTGCTGGCGACCTATGAAAAGCTGGGGATCCCGCTGAAGGAACAGATGATCCTTGCCGGTGTCGAAGGGGCCGAAGATGCGCCGGCGGAGGGCCGCAAGGTCGCCGTTGATGCGGTGTTTGATTCCGTATCGGTGGGCACGACCTTTCAGGCGGAGCTGAAGAAGGCGGGGGTCATCTTCTGTTCGATCTCAGAGGCGATCCGGGAGCATCCGGAGCTGGTGAAGAAATACCTCGGCTCCGTCGTGCCGGTGTCGGACAATTTCTATGCGACGCTGAATTCGGCTGTGTTTTCCGACGGCTCGTTTGTTTATGTGCCGCCGAACACGCGCTGCCCGATGGAGCTGTCGACCTATTTCCGGATCAATGCCGAGAATACCGGCCAGTTCGAGCGGACGCTGATCATCGCCGACAAGGGCTCCTATGTGAGCTACCTCGAAGGCTGCACGGCGCCGCAGCGCGATACCTCGCAGCTGCATGCGGCGGTGGTGGAGATCATTGCCGAAGAAGATGCGGAGGTGAAATATTCCACCGTTCAGAACTGGTTCCCGGGCGATGAGAACGGCAAGGGCGGCATCTATAACTTTGTGACCAAACGGGCCGATTGTCGGGGCGACCGATCCAAGGTGATGTGGACACAGGTGGAGACCGGATCCGCCGTGACCTGGAAATACCCCTCCTGCATCCTGCGCGGCGATGACAGCCAGGGCGAGTTCTATTCGATCGCCATCACCAACAATTACCAGCAGGCCGATACCGGCACGAAGATGGTGCATCTGGGCAAGAACACCAAGTCGCGGATCGTGTCCAAGGGCATCTCCGCGGGCCGGGCGCAGAACACCTACCGGGGCCTCGTCTCCATGCACCCCAAGGCCACGAACAGCCGGAATTACACGCAGTGTGACTCGCTGCTGATCGGATCGGACTGCGGCGCACATACGGTTCCGTATATCGAGGTGAAGAACAACTCTTCCCGCGTGGAGCATGAGGCCACGACGTCGAAGGTGGACGACGATCAGCTCTTCTACTGCCGCCAGCGTGGGATGGACGAGGAAGAGGCCGTCGCGCTGGTTGTCAACGGGTTCTGCCGAGAGGTTTTGCAGGCCCTGCCGATGGAATTTGCCATGGAAGCACAGCAACTTGTGGCGATTTCGCTGGAAGGGTCTGTTGGGTAAGACGGGCGTTTCTGCCGCGGTCGGAAAGGGTTTCAGATGATCATCACCACGACAAACAATATCGAAGGCAAGACGATCACCGACTACCGCGGCATCGTGGTCGGCGAGGCGATCATGGGCGCGAATGTCGTTCGCGATTTCTTTGCCGGGATCACCGACATCGTCGGCGGGCGGTCGGGGGCCTATGAGGCCAAGTTGCAGGATGCCCGGGACACTGCCATGCGGGAGCTTGAGGGCCGCGCGCTGGCGCTTGGCGCCAATGCCGTTGTCGGTGTTGATCTGGATTACGAGGTGGTGGGAGAGTCGATGCTGATGGTGTCGGTCTCCGGCACGGCGGTGGTGATCGCATGAATGACGCGGCTCCCATCCAGCGTCCGGAGCTGACCCTGCCGGAGGAAGAGGCCGTCGCGGTGCGCGCGGCTTATGCCAAGGCGAAGGTCATCCTGGAGTATGGCTCCGGCGGGTCGACGGTTGTGGCCTCTGAACTGCCGGGCAAACAGGTCTGGAGCGTGGAGAGCGATCCGGACTGGGCCAATATGATGCGCGGCTGGTTCGCGGCGAACCCGGGGCAAAGCCCGGTGACGATTGTGCATGCCGATATCGGGCCGACCGTGGAATGGGGCTATCCCAAGCGGCCGAAATTCTGGGCAAATTATCCGGGCTACCCGCTGGGGGTCTGGACCGATGGCGAAATGCCGGCGCCTGACACGGTGCTGGTCGATGGCCGGTTCCGGGTGGGCTGTGCGCTCGCGACGGCCTTCATGACCGAAAAACCGGTCAAACTGCTGTTTGACGATTACACGCCGCGCAAGGCCTATCGCGCGGTCGAACAATACCTCGGCACGCCCGAGATCGTGGGGCGCATGGCGCTCTTTGACGTGACACCGCTGGAGTTCCCGAAACGGGATCTCCTGAAGGTTATCAAGCTGATGTGTGCGACCCTGTGAGGGCCGCAAGGAAGGAAAAGACGATGCTGAAGATCGAAAACCTGCATGTGAAACTGGAAGAAGAGGACAAGCAGATCCTCAAGGGCGTGAACCTGGAGGTCGAGGCCGGCAAGGTGCATGCGATCATGGGGCCAAACGGGTCGGGCAAATCGACCCTGTCCTATGTGCTGTCGGGCCGGGACGGCTATGAGGTGACGGAGGGTGCGGCGTCGCTCGAAGGTGCGGACCTGCTGGAGATGGAGCCGGAAGAGCGGGCGGCTGCCGGTCTGTTCCTTGCGTTCCAGTACCCGGTGGAGATCCCCGGCGTGGGCAATATGACCTTCCTGCGCACCGCGCTGAATTCGCAGCGCAAGGCGCGCGGTGAGGAGGAAATGTCGGCGGCCGATTTCCTGAAATTCGTGCGCGAAAAGGCCAAGACGCTGAAGATCGACGCGGAAATGCTGAAGCGTCCGGTCAATGTCGGTTTCTCCGGCGGTGAGAAAAAGCGCAACGAAATCCTGCAGATGGCCGTACTGGCGCCAAAGATGTGTATCCTGGACGAGACCGATTCGGGCCTCGACGTCGATGCGATGAAACTGGTGTCGGATGGTGTGAACGCGCTGCGGGACGAAGGCCGCGGGTTCCTTGTGATCACCCATTACCAGCGTCTGCTTGACCATATCAAACCGGATGTGGTGCATATCATGGCTGATGGCCGGATCATCAAAACGGGTGGTCCTGAGCTGGCGCTTGAAGTTGAAAACAACGGCTATGCCGATCTGCTGGCCGAGGTGCAGGCATGACGGCAGCAAAGAAACTCAGCCCCGCCCGCCAGCGGCAGGCAGAGCAGCGCCAGCAGGAGACGGAGGCGCGTCTCGCGGCGCTTGGTGATCTGCCTGCCGGTGGCTGGTCGGCTGCGGCGCGGAAATCGGCGCTGGAGCGTGTGCTGGCCGATGGCCTGCCGCATGGCCGCGACGAATATTGGAAATTCACCAAGCCTGCGGCGCTGACCGCGTCGCGGCCTGTGCCCGCGCCGGCGTTTGAGGCGAGTGAGCCGCCGATCTTTGGTGAGGTCGACAAGATCTCGCTGGTCTTTGTCGATGGCGTCTTTGATGCGTCTCTGTCGGACGATCCGTCACTGGCCGGGGTGAAGATCGACCGTCTGGCCGATGTGGCAGGGGCCGATATTCACTGGGCCAAGGATGTCTATGGTCAGCTTGAGGCGAACGGGCAGGTGCCTGTCGCGCGTCCGCTGGCCGCGCTGAACACGGCCCATGCGACCGATGGTGTGCTGATCCATGTCACGGGCAAGGCGGCAAAGCCGATACATCTGGTTTATGAACATAGGACCGAAACCTCCGATGCGCTGCTGCACCATGTGGTGAAGCTGGAGGAGGGGGCGGAGCTGACGCTGCTGGAAAACGGTCCCGCCGCCGCGCGGTTCAACAAGGTGATGGAGGTCGATGTGGCCGATGGCGCCGCCTTCCATCATATCCGGGCTCAGGGGCGTGATCATGAGCGGACGGCGGCGACGCATATCTTTGCGCGGCTGGGAAAAGAGAGCACGTTCAAGAGCTTTACCTTCACCGCCAATGGTCGTCTGACGCGCAATGAATGCGTGATCGAGCTGACCGGCGACGATGCCGTGGCCCATGTGGCTGGCGCCTGTGTCGGGGACGGTGACTTCCACCATGACGACACGGTTTTCGTGACGCATGACGCGCTCAACTGCGAAAGCCGTCAGGTGTTCAAGAAGGTGCTGCGGAACGGGGCGACGGGCGTCTTCCAGGGCAAGATCCTGGTGAAGGAAGGCGCGCAGAAGACCGACGGCTATCAGATCAGTCAGTCGCTGCTGCTGGATGGGGAGAGCCAGTTCCTGGCCAAGCCCGAGCTTGAGATCTATGCCGATGACGTGGCCTGTTCACATGGCTCCACCTCCGGTGCGATTGATGAAGAGGGGCTGTTCTATCTGCGCTCGCGCGGTGTGCCCGAAGGTCCGGCAACTGACCTTCTGACCATCGCCTTCATCGCCGAAGCGGTGGCTGAGATCGAGGATCCCGCGCTGGCAGAGGAAATCCTTGGCCGGGTCGAGGCCTGGCTGGCGCGCCGTCGCGACTGATGTCGGTCATTGCCGATATCGCGGCCACCTATCGGGGGCCGGTGCCGGTGTTGCGCCGGCGTCTCGCCGGTGGTCAGCGGGAGGATCGGGCGCTTGCCGTTCTGATGGCGGGCTGCCTCATCCTCTTCATTGCCCAATGGCCGCGTTTGTCGCGGGAGGCCTTTGTGACCGGCGCAGATCTGAATGTGTTGATGGGGGCGTCGCTGATGGCGCTGGTGTTCATTTTGCCGCTCATTCTCTACGGTCTGGCGGGCATAGGCCATGTCCTGTGTCGCGCTTTTGGCGGTCAGGGGGCCTATCACTCGGCGCGCATGGTGCTGTTCTGGGCGCTTCTGGCCTCGGGTCCGGTGTTCCTGTTGAACGGCCTCATGCAAGGGTTCGCCGGGCCGGGTTTGCAAACATCGCTGACCGGGCTTCTGGCGCTTGCGGTCTTTCTGTGGTTCTGGCTAACCGGCGTTGTGGCGGTTGAGAAGGGACAGCTATGAACAGCGGAATGCTTCAGGCGCTGGTCAAAGATACCGTGCTGGAACCGGCCAAGGCTGCGCGCCAGGTGCTGGATTTTGAGGTCGCGCCAAAAGCCGTCTGGCTGGGGCTGGTCCTTATCGTTGTGCTTAACGGACTTTTCTACGGGTCGCTTCTGCCGCATGCAGGGGGCCCGCTGATGCCGGCTGCGATTGTAGAGTCGCCGCTCCGGCTGACCGGGGCCGTGGGCGCGATGCTGTTTGTCACGATCTATCTTCTCATGTTTGGGGGGCGGCTGTTCGGTGGGGCGGCATCGCTTCTGGATATGGCGCAGATCATGGTCTGGCTGCAGGGGCTGCGCCTGATCCTTCAGCTGGTGGTTCTGGTTCTGTCGCTGGCGGTCCCGCTTCTGGGCTGGTTGCTTTCTGCGGTTGCCGGGCTCTGGGGCATCTGGGTGCTGGTCAATTTCATTGCGGTCGCGCACCGGTTCGAAGCCCTCAAGGCTGTGGCCACGCTGGTTCTGGCCTTTGTGGTCATGATCGTCGGGCTGTCGGTGCTGATTGCCACGGTCAGCGGTGTGCCCCCGCAGGCAGGAGAAATCTGATGTACGATGTGTCCGCGATCCGGCGCGATTTTCCGATCCTCTCCCGAGAGGTGAATGGCAAGCCGCTGGTTTATCTGGATAATGGCGCGTCGGCGCAGAAGCCACAGGTCGTGATTGATGCGATCACCCGCGCGTATTCGCAGGAATATGCCAATGTGCACCGCGGCCTGCATTACCTGTCAAACCTCGCGACGGAAAAATATGAAAACGTGCGGGAGATCGTCCGCAAGTTTCTGAATGCCGGCCGGGAGGAGGAAGTCATATTCACCTCCGGGACGACAGAGGCGATGAACCTGATCTCCTACGCCTGGGCCGCGCCGCGCCTGACGGCGGGGGATGAAATCGTGCTGAGCGTGATGGAACATCATGCCAATATCGTACCCTGGCATTTCCTGCGGGAACGGCAGGGTGTGGTGCTGAAATGGGTCGATATCGACCCGGACGGGTCGCTGGATGCGCAGAAGGTCATCGATGCGATGGGACCCCGGACCAAGATGGTCTGCCTGACGCAGATGTCCAATGTCACGGGCACTGTGGTGGATGTCGCTGCGGTCTGCGCGGCTGCGCGGGAGCGGGGGATCGTGTCGGTTATCGACGGCTCTCAGGGGGCTGTGCATAATCCGGTCGATATGCAGGCCATGGGCTGCGATTTTTATGCGATCACCGGGCATAAGCTCTACGGGCCTTCGGGGTCCGGCGCGCTTTATGCACGGGCGGAGCGGCAGGCCGAGATGCGTCCCTTTATGGGCGGCGGCGATATGATCCGGGAGGTCACCAAAGACGCGGTCCACTACGCCGATCCGCCGATGAAATTCGAGGCGGGAACGCCCGGCATTGTACAGACGATCGGGATGGGTGTGGCGCTCGACTATCTCATGGGGATCGGCATGGACCTGATCGCGGCGCATGAGGCGGAGCTGGCGCGCTATGCCTCGAACCGGTTTCAGGGGCTGAACTGGCTGCAGATTCAGGGGACGGCTCCGGGCAAGGGCGCGATATTCTCGTTCACGCTCGACGGGGCCGGGCATGCGCATGATGTGTCCACCATCCTGGACAAAAAGGGCGTCGCCGTACGGGCCGGTCATCATTGCGCGGGGCCCCTGATGACGCATCTGGGGGTAACGGCCACCTGTCGTGCGTCTTTCGGCATGTACAATACGGTCGATGAGGTCGACGTCCTGATTGATGCGCTGGAGCTGGCGCATGACCTGCTGGCCTGACGGGCCGGTAGGTCGAAATCAGGTCATGACGGCCGAGGCCAGAATGTCTCCACAGGCCACAAGTCCAACGGAACTGCGCTGCGCCCTTGCACGCGCGGTCGCCCCGTCCAGAGCGGCCAGAACAGTTGTGGCCAGCTCTGTCGTATTGGCGGCACCGCCGGCGGCCAGCGCGGAGGAGAGCTGCTCCGACGCGGTGCGATAGGCAAGAGAGACGCGCGCCCGTAACGCGGTTTCCGATTCCTCGACCTCCTGCGCCAGCAGCGACAGCAGCGCGCCCTGACGGTAGGAATGGCTTTCCAGCCAGGCTGCGGTATCTGCAAACAGGCGCCGGATCTGTTTCTCGGCAGGTATATTTCCCGATGTGGCGCGGTCAAACCGCTCCGCCATGTCCTGGCTTAGCCAATCGACGGCCGCAATCGCCAGTTCCTCTTTTCCACCCGGAAAGTGGTGGTAGAGCGAGCCTTTGGGAACGCCCGCATGGCTCAGGATCGCAGCGATTCCGGTGGCGTGATAGCCCTGCGTCTGAAACAGGGTCAGAGCGGTCCGGATCAGGCGTTGCCGGGTTTCCTGGCCTTGGCGTGTCATGTTGCGATGCTGACCTGACGAACGGGGCGCTTACTGACCCGTGGTGCGGCAAGGCGCGCGTGGCCGGGCCGGAGTGTCGGCGCGGATCCCAGATGGACCAGCTGTAGGGCCTTGTTCCATTGCTTGGTCATGGCGGCTGATCTTTTCCCGGCGGCGTCACTGGACCTCTTGGTCTAATGCTGGACAATCGCGCGCGGTCAGGTCAAGGGCCAATCGGCAGAAGAGCGGGGGCGTTCAGGTTGCTGCCCGCGTCTCGACCGCGTCGATCAGTTTTCCTCTGGTCATGTCCCAGGCGGCAGAGGCCCTGGCCAGCGGTTCTTCTGCGGGCAAGGCGCTGCGGAATGCCATTTCCGCACGAACGAGTTCCGTATGCAGCGCGGAAAGGTTGAGATAGGCGGCGACCCCGGCCAGATCATGACAGGCGTCGGCAAGGCCGGTCATGTCCCGGGCACTGCCGGTTTCTTTCGCCGAGAGCAGACGCGGCAGGGTGCTGTCGATCTCCTGGACCATGCGGGGGATAATCTGGCTGGCCGTTTCCTGACCAAGGGTTCGGATCAGGTCGCCGGCCGGTTTCACGTCGGCCGTCACGACCGGGGTGGCAACCTGCGGGGCAGGCGCCGCAGTGACCAGCGCGATTTCCGCCCGCAACTGGTCCTTGTTCAATGGTTTGTGGAGGATGGCATCCATGACCTCGGCCGCCCCGGTTTCGACAAGGCTGCTGTCTATATGGGCCGTGAGGGCCACGATGCGGGTTTGCCGATTGCATCCGTTTTGCTGATCCCGGATCTGGCGCGCGGCTTCGATCCCGTCCATGACCGGCATGGAGACATCCATGAGGATCAGGTCAAACGCATGTGTCGCCGCCAGATCGACGGCCTGGGCGCCGTTTCTGGCCTCCGTCACATGATGACCGTCGTTTTCAAGGATCTGGCGCGCGATGAAGCGGTTGGTCTCATTGTCTTCAACCAGCATCAGACGCGCCGGTGTGGTGGTGGCCGGAAGGAGCGGCGCGGGTGCCGGGGCCTCTTCCAGCGCAGTCTCCTCCGGCAGATCGAGCGTCAGCCAGAATACGGTGCCTTCGCCGGCGATACTTTCCACATTGATCGTGCCGCCCATGGCGTGGATGATGTTCCGGGTGATGCCGAGGCCAAGCCCCGTGCCGGGTATCTGACGATCCAGAGCGACGTTGGACCGGAAAAAATCGTCGAAGATGCGGCTGGTTTCGTCCTCGGTCATGCCGAATCCGGTGTCCGACAGCCGGATCTCGACCTGGTCGCCCGCCTGCCGGCTGACTTCGAGACTGATCTCTCCGTTTTGAGTAAATTTGACGGCATTGGACAGCAGGTTGGCGATCACCTGGCGGAGCCGGTCCGGGTCACCACGGACATACCCGATGCCACCGGTATCGAGAGTGATGCTGTTGCCCTGTTCGCGCGCCGGGATACTGGCGGTACGCACCTGCGTTTTCAGCAGCGTCTCAAGACAGAAGCGTCGGACGTTCAGTCGCAGGCCGCGCTCGATCTGGGTGATGTCCAGCACGTCCTCGACCAGGGTCAGAAGGCTTTCCGAAGATGCACGCAATACAGGAAGATAGGGCGCAAGCGTTGTGGCGATGCGGTCGTCGGTTTCGGAAGCTTTTGAGATGAGTTCGATCGCACCCATAATGCCGTTCAGCGGGGTGCGCATTTCGTGGCTGACCGTCCCGAGGAACCGCGCCTTGGCCCGTTCGGCGGCGCGGGCGCGATCGCGGGAGTCCAGCAGTTCGGTCTCGGCCGCGATCTGATGGGTGATATCCCGGATCACGCAGACACAGGTGCGGCGGTGGCCTGATGACAGGCCAAGTGACATCTCAACGGGAAACTCCGCGCCGTTCCGGTGGATTGCCGTCAGGCGCATGCCCGAGGTCCGGCCGGTTCGCGCCGCCTGGAACAGGTCCCGGCCGGTTACCGGTGGCGATTGCTCCGCTCCGGTCTGCCTGACGATAACCCCGATACGTCGCCCCAGCAAAAGGTCTTCGGTCCGGCCGAACATGTCCATCGCGGCGCGGTTGGCGCTGATGAGAATGCCGTTGCCGTCAATCACGGCAATACCGTCGCGGGAGGTATTGAAAATGGACTCCAATTCAGCAGATACGGCCAGATTTTCCTGCAGCTGCGTATCTGACCTGGCGGCGATGCGTCGGAACTGAACCGCAAATGCGGCAAGAACAAACAGAAGGAAGGTTGTCGCGATGGCAAGGCGTTGCAGGACGACCGCGATCTGGGATCGCTGCGCATCGGACATGATGGCCAAGGCCTGATTGCCGCGCGTCATCAAATAGCGAGTGGTGTCGCGAAGCGGGGCAACCCGGCGTTGAAGCGCTTCCAGTTCGGTTGCAACGGCGGCGTCGGGCAGATCAAGTGTCGTGCTCATGCCCTGTATCTCATCCGCGACGTCCTGAAAGATTTCCTGTGTGCCGGCGCGATCAAATGCTTCCTGATAGATGGCGCTTTCGCGCATCGTCTGGAGCCGTGAATACAGGATGTCGTATCGTCTGCGGAGGTTCGTCAGCTCTGTTGGTTCGGGAGCTTTGTCTGAGGGGGTCGCGGCGATGTTGAGCGCCAGTGCAAATTCAAGATACTCGACCTCGAACTGGGCGAACGTCCATTGGATGTTGTCGCGGGGAGAAGAGGCGAGGTCGCGCAATTTGGCGCGTACTTCGGTCAGAAGAAAGAGAACGACGGCAGTTGCGATGCCCAGTAGAACAGTAAGCGCCAGGACCCGGAACAGCGCAAAATGGCGCGCTGTCAGGTCACGCGCCGTGCTCTGATGCCTTCGGCTGGATGGAGGCTGGTTCTGCGCTGATTGGCCGGTTTCGCCTTCCTGGCGCGGCATGTGGTGCCCTTGCTCTGAATCGTCATGGAACGACGTTAATGTCTTCTAGCTGCCAGATCGAATTCGCGTAGATTTTTTCATTCTGATACTCCGGTCCGCTGTCGTATGGGTATACCAGCCAGAGGGGGCCTTTGTCCCTAAGTGTCATGGGGCGGCCGTTCCGATCGTAGGCCAAAATGGCTTTTGATGTCATCAATTCCTCAACCGGGATGGTGATCTGGTAGGCGTTGGCGGCTGTCAATTGCAGCCGACCTTCGTCGATATCGAGGTAATCCAGAAGCCACGCGACCGATACACCCGTGAAATGCTGTGTACCCTCTGTCCAGATCGTGGTGGTGGAAAAACTCTCTGCAGGTAGGCCGCGCAGACCGCCATCGGAAAAACTGAAGCTGTGCCTGCCGGTCATGACAGTAAGTCTTAGCGGATCGTCGTCGGAATAGGTAAAGGTGTCGGCCTGAGACGTCGAACCAAGCGCGATCAGCACGCCGGTGACGAGCACGCATAGCGCAGCGTGTCCAATATTCTTGATCGTTGTGATCAAAGACCCTTTGGTGCGGAGGTTTCGCGTCAGTGCAGTCATAGCCGTCCCCGTGTCAGTGCTCCGGTTCGGTTCATAGATGATAAAAGGTTGCTGTGAGATGAACGCAGGGGCAAGTGATATGGAGCTTGCCTGTTCTTCTGTATAGGCTACGAACCAGGAACGCGAAGGGAAGCGCAAAGAATGTCCCATCTCTTGTTAGCGGACGACCATGATCTGGTCCGCGAAACCATTGCAGAATATCTAAGGCGTGCCGGTGGCTTAGACGTTTATTGCGTCGGTTCCCTGACAGAAGCCCGTACGGCGCTGGAGACGCTCGGCGGCACTGACCTGGTGCTGCTGGATTATCGCATGCCCGGGATGGAAGGGCTGGCCGGGCTTGCCGATATCCTGGCACTGGCGGGGTCCGCTCCGGTGGCGCTTCTTTCCGGGGCAGCCGGCCCGGCGGTCATCCGGCAGGCGATTGACCTTGGTGCAGCAGGTTTTTTGCCCAAAACTCTGTCGCCGCAGGATCTTGTTCTGGCCGTGAACACCCTCTTGCGGGGCGAGGTCTATCTGCCCGATGAGATGAGCAATGGTCGGCCTCTGGGGCTCACGCGTCGTGAGATCGACGTGTTGAAAGGCTTGGCAGAAGGTTTGTCAAACAAGGAGATAGCGCGGGACCTTGGCGTGCAGGAGGTGACGGTCAAACTGCATGTGAAGACCCTGTCGCGCAAGCTGAATGCCCGCAACCGAACCCATGCGGCAATGCTGGCGCGGGACGAAGGCCTCGTGTGACGGGCTTCCTCTCGGGTATTAAATCAATTTTCACCTGCGGTGGCGATAACGACGGACGATCGGGTCGCCTTTCGGCCCACGACACAGGGAGTTGTCATGTCTGCCGAAGCCAGGGTGCTGTCTCGCCGTAATATACTGGTCTACAGTCTTTCGACCGGGGCGATCTGGCCGCTACCTGCGATCGCCCAGGCAGAGGCGACGCGGACGATTCCCGGAAATATCGTTTTGTTTGTGTGCCTTGGCCTCCTGGCTGGTGGAGCGGCGCTGTGGATGGGGGCAATCCTGTCCCGGCTGACCCGTCAGATTTCAGCACTGGAGGGCGGAGATCTGGCCGCGTTTCCGGAACCCTCGCTGACCTGGCCTGCGGCTCGGGTCTTTGCCGCGACAGAAGGTTTGAGGCATAAGATGACGGACTGCCTGGAGGCGGAGAAGCAGCTAAAGCATGTTGCGTCGGCAACCGGCGCGACCTCGGCCGCATTGATGACGACCGATGCGAACTTCACCATTACTTACGTCAATGCCGCTCTGGTCTGTCTCGTCCGCGACAGGATTGGGGATTTCCGCACAATAGACCCTGAGATCACGCCGGACGGGCTTGTCGGTTTGAACATGGACCGTTTTCACAAAGTGCCCGGACGGATCCGTGAGATGCTCTTGCAGCCTGACAGGCTACCGTTTGTGACGGATATCCGGCTCGGTTCGGCTGCCCTGCAATTGAAACTCAATGCGATCGAAACAGACAGCAACCTGCGTGCGGGTCTTGTTGTGGAATGGATTGATGTCACAGAACGCCGGCGGGAAGAATCTATCTTGAAGGCGATCGAATCCGACCTGCTCAGCGCGGAATTCTCAATGTCGGGAAAATTCCTTCGCGGGAGTCCGCAGTTCAAGGCTTTGGCGGGACAGTCCGGCGACCTGTCCCTGGTTGAGACCTTCCAGTCCTGCGAGTCAGGCCCTGACGCGCATGGCGTGATCGAGCGTTTGGTTGAGGGGAACTCGTGTCAGGGGCGCTTCCTTGTCTCCGGTAAGGAAGAGAGATTTGCAGAAGGCGCCTTCTTTCCTATTTTGGACCGCGAAAGCAGACCCTCTGCCATAGCTTTCATCGGGTCTGATGTAACAGAGACAACGTTGTCCTTGCGATCAGCCGAGCGCGATCAGCTGCTTTCGGTACAGCGACAGGCCGACCTTGTTGACGCGCTCAGCCTGGGACTTTCGGCGATTTCCGACGGCGATTTGTCCCATCGCGTTACGGCCGAAGTGGCAGAGGAATATCGGCAGATCCGGACTGATTTCAATTCGGCAGTCCAAAACCTCTGCAACGCGCTCGGTTCGGTCGCAACTGAATCTTCGCTCATGTGCGATCAGACCGAAGAAATCGTCAAGGCGGCAGATGATATGGCGCGTCGGACGGAACAACAGGCGCTTACCTTGCAGGCGACGGCGGGGGCGCTCGATCAACTTACATCGAATATCGCAGACACGGCCCAGGGCGCGTCCCGCGCGAATGAATTGGTTTCAAAAACCAGAAAGACGGCCGAGGACTCGGGTGCTGTTGTTGGAGACGCAGAAAAGGCGATGTCTTCGATCGCGGCGTCCTCGACCGAAATCGTGAAAGTGATCAGCGTCATTGATGACATAGCCTTTCAGACCAACCTGCTTGCACTGAACGCCGGTGTTGAAGCCGCCCGCGCTGGTGAGGCGGGGCGGGGCTTTGCCGTTGTCGCAACAGAAGTTCGCGCACTCGCACAGCGTTGCTCGGGCGCGGCGGCGGAAATTGCGGACCTCATCTCAACTTCGGAACATCAGGTCGCAAGAGGCGTCGAACTCGTATCCCGCGCAAATTCAGCCCTGCAGGACATCGCGATATCTGTGTCCGAAATTTCTGTCCACATACAGGAGATCGCCCGGGCCGGTGAGGAGCAAAGCAGCGGGTTGCGTCAGGTTAACGATTCAATACTGAAGATCGATCAGACCACGCAACGCAATGCCGCGATGTTCGAGGAAACGAACTCGGCCGCACATGCTTTAGCGACCCGAGCGCAGGGTCTTCTGGTTTCCACCGGTCAGTTTCACACCAGTGGGGTCCGGAATGTGGATGGCCCGCACCTCAGGCATGCAACAGTTGGGCAGGCATCGGGCACCGTAGGAACGGGGTGGGGGGATCAAGTTTGAGCCGGTCAATTGCCATGGGATCACGATGCAATATTCTTATAGTAGATGACTCGGCCGTAATCAGAAATGTGTTGAGCCACGCACTCTCTCAGCATCCTGCTATCGCTGTGGTCGGAACGGCGGCTGATCCCTACGAGGCGCGCGAAAAAATAAAGCTACTGGACCCGGATGTCTTGTTGCTGGATGTGGAAATGCCGCGCATGAACGGCCTCGACTTTCTCGAGCGGCTGATGCGTCTTCGACCGATGCCGGTCATTATGTTTTCGAGCGTGACTGCAGAAGGAAGCAGGGCAGCCGTCCATGCTTTAGCTCTGGGCGCCGTAGATGTTCAGGTCAAACCGACAACGGGTTTGAACGACGAGACTATTCAAAGGTTGTCCCGAAGCATTTTAGCAGCCAAGGCTTCGAAACTGCGCTTGCAACATAATAGGGAAGGTGTCGATCCGAGCGCACCTTCCATACCGTCCATTAAATGGAACGGACGCACCGTTTTGATAGGTGCCTCGACGGGCGGAGTAGCCGCAATCGAATACATCCTTAAAAATCTTCCGGTCGGCGGTCCACCCATCATCATCGCTCAGCATATGCCAAAGAGCTTTTTGACCAGTTTTTCTGAGAGGTTGGCCACGGAAACACTCCACCAGGTGGAAATCGCCGATGATGGAGCCAAGATCGAAAAAAGCCATGTTTACGTGGCCCCCGGTGGGACCGTGCACACGGGTGTCAGGAAAGATGGAAGTGGTTTGAAAATATGTAACTTTGAAGGTCCACGGACCAACGGGCACTATCCATCCGTAGATGAATTGTTCAAATCCGCGACCAATTTCGCCGATAAAATTGTTGCAGTTCTTTTAACCGGTATCGGTACCGACGGTGCAAGCGGGATCGCGAAGCTGCATGAGGCCGGCGCTGTCACACTTGGCCAGGACGAACAAACGAGCGTTGTGTACGGAATGCCCCGCGCTGCGATGGAGCGTGGGGCAATTACCAAACAATTGGCGCTTGGATCAATGCCACTTGAAATTGTGAAATTGTGTTCTGTAGCATAAGCACATACTGAATTTTTTACACCAGGGATCGGATTATGTCTGAGCACAATATATCAATTACCCAGGGTGAGATTGGTGTTGGAGGAGGGCCGGACACCGTGATCACAACGATACTGGGGTCCTGTGTGGCGGTATGTCTCTGGGATCCAGTGAATATGATTGGCGGCATGAACCATATTCTTGTCGCAAGAACAACTGTTAACGGCATGCCTTCGGATTTCGCCGGGGTCAATGCGATGGAATTGCTGATTAATGGTATAGTCAGGAAGGGCGGGGTGCGTGGAAATTTGTGCGCAAAGATTTTTGGCGGCGCTCGCATGGTACGGGGATTGTCGGATGTCGGGCAAGCCAATGGAGAGTTCGCTTTGAATTTCTTAAGCAGAGAAAACATTTCTTGCCTGAACGCTTCACTGGGGGGTACGACTGCGCGACAAATAAAATTTTATCCCGGGAGTGGGCGCGCGATGCAGAAGACAGTCAGCGCGATCCCTCAAGAGGAAATAATAACTCCGCCAGTCGGCAACGGCATGGAGTTGTTCTAATTTCACATTTGTTCGGGGTTGAACCAAATCTGATCTTCGCTGATATCCGATTTTTGCGATGCACTTGGCGATAATTTTTGGAGGCTAGATTCGAGCCTTACTGAAGACGCAAATGCGTTATAATTCGGTTCGGCTTGGGGGTTCCAGCCAAGCCTCGGTGCCATCATTTCGATGATGGCGCACAAGTCCGTCAATGATTGTGTCAAATAGTCAAGTCTCTGAATTGTTTGAATGGCTTCGGAGCTGAGCTCGCCTCTTTCTGGCAGGTTTCGCGTATAGGTATTCTCTAGGCCAACCGCAATTTCTTGCATTTCGATGGCGTTCCCAAGAAGAAGGCTCAACGCTCGATCGGCGGGTATGATCTCTTCTCCGTTTCCCGTGGTGTCAGATGTGCGGGGCATCAAATTCTACCGACCACCGCTTCTATGCAATTTTGTAGCCCGCCAACGTCAAACGGCTTTTTGATGAAGTTGTTCATCCCCAAAGCGCGTCCTTGGTCGATGATGGCTTTGTCCGCTTTACCTGTAATCAAAATAAACCCAACCCCTTTTGTCTTCGGTGCGCTTCGCAGCCGTTTAAGAAGTTCAAGACCGTTCATGTCAGGCATATTATAGTCGGAAATGACTAGGTGAACGGGTGATCGTTCAATCTCTATGATTGCGGATGGCCCATCGCTTGTAGCGCTGACATTCTTTATACCAAACGTGTCCAGAGCCTGGGTGATGAGCCCCCTGCTGGTCGATGTGTCGTCAACCACCATTACTCTAAGTTTATCTCTTAGGGCCATCAGTCTTGCCTCTCGTTTTGGTTTGGCATCATTGGATTTTGCGATAGGCGGTGACGCCAACTGTTTGGAATCGTTTTAAATGTTCGTCTGATATTCGTTCGGAGTGTCCGAGGTATAGCCACCCATTGGGGCGTAGAGCCTCGTGAAATCGTGGCCATAATTTGGACTGAGTTTGAGTGTCGAAATAGATCACGACATTTCTGCAAAAAATTGCGTCAAATTTTCCTTTCATGGGCCATTCGCGAAGCAGGTTCAGCTCTTTAAATCTAACAAGCCGCCGCACTTGTTCTTTCATTGTATATCCGCCGGCCGTCCTCTTATCTGCAAAACTGTTGAGGTACTGTTCGGGTATGCCGGAAATCTGTTGCTCGCTGTACTTTGCTGACTTCGCCGCCTCTAGTATTTTTGTGTCAATATCTGTCGCGAGGATGAGGGCATCTAGTGAAGCAATTTCTGGTGCGTGCGAAAGAATTGTCATTGCGATTGAATAGGGCTCTTGTCCGCTTGAACATCCTGCGGACCAGATCCTAATTGGTTGACCAGATTTTGCGCGCGTCGCTAGATCGGGTAGTACATCTTTGAGGAAGGAGTCGAAATGGTGCTGTTCTCGAAAGAAATGTGAAACGTTTGTCGTTAATGCTGAGATCATCAGCTTGCGTTCGGAGGCGCCAGCATCGCCACTGACATATTCAAAATATTGTTCATAATCGCAGATGTTCAGCTCGTTCATTCGGTTGCGTAGGCGAGACTGAACCATGGTCTTTTTGCTGTCAGGCAAAATTAGTCCTGCTTCCGATTTTGCGAGGTCGGATATTTTGCGAAAGCAGGTGATATTCATTTCGACCGGTCGTGCGAGCTGGTGTTCGGTCATGCCACTTCTTCCGTGGTGCCAGGTACTACAGACGACAAATCGAGTACTCGTATCATCCGGTCATCAATGACAGTGAGCGCTCTTACGACAGACATCTGTGGGTCGGACGACATCTCCGGAGGTGGTTGCAGGTCGTTTTCTGACATTGCGACTATGTCAGAAACTGCATCGACCAGAAGACCAGTGACTGTGCCTTTAATGGTGACCACTATGATGACGTTTCGATCTGTTGTTTCCCTCGCCGGCAGTTTGAGCCGGCGCGCGAGATCCATTACAGGCAAAACTGTACCGCGAAGATTTATGACGCCACGCATGTACTCAGGTGCGTGCGGCATTGGTGTTGTGCGGGTCCAACCACGAATTTCGCGGACAGACATAATGTCGAGGGAATATTCCTGGTCAGCGACCTTGAATGTGAGTAATTCCAGTGCGCCGGTTGCCGCAACTTCATTCATTTGCAGTTCTCCTTTCCGCGGCCATCAGGTCGGTCGGCCGATTTGAATTGGCCTCTGCGATGACATCGGCCGGGTCCAGGATTAAGGCAATCCTTCCATCGCCGAGAATGGTCGCCGCTGCTATGCCGGGAGCCCTGTAAAAGCTGTCGTCGAGTCCCTTAATGACGACCTGGCGCTGGTCGTGGATTGCGTCGATAACGAGGGCTGCTCTTGTACCGTCTTCAAGCGAAATCAGCAAAACTATGGCGCCGTCATATGTCGTGCGTGGTTGGCGATAGCCCAGCATGACACCCAGATCATAAAGTGGAACAAATCCCCCACGGACGCGTACGACGTGGCGCCCCGGACGGAGCATGTCGACGTCATCGGGGCCAAGCGATAAGGTTTCGACAACGACGTTGAGTGGGAGAACCAGCGTTTCGTCCGCGACATTCACGACCATGCCATCGAGAACCGCAAGCGTCAGCGGGAGGCTTATGGTGAACGTTGTTCCGCGCCCTGGATCGGATTGTATGGATATTCGGCCGCCCAATTGTTGTATCGACGTTTTCACAACATCCATGCCAACACCGCGCCCGGAAAGATCGGAAACTTTTGATGCCGTGGAAAACCCCGGGAGAAATAGTAGGCCGTCAATTTCTGTATCTGTCAGGCTTATTTCCGGCGATATCAATCCTTTGGATTTGGCTATTTCGAGAACTTTTGGCCTGTTGATTCCCGCTCCGTCATCGGAAACTTCGATGATGACGCGTCCGGAACGGTGCGCCGCAGACAAGCGGACCTGGCCAACCGGTGGCTTGCCTGATGCTGTCCGGTCCTGGGCGCTTTTTTCCAGGCCATGGTCGACTGCATTGCGGATCATGTGGGTAAGTGGATCTGCGAGTCGTTCGATTACAGTTTTATCCACTTCGGTGGCTTCGCCGTCGGTGATGAGGCGTACTTCCTTACCCACGGCCGCTGAGGCTTCGCGGACAATGCGGGACATGCGTTGGAACAGAGATTTGACAGGCTGAGCGCGGATCATCATGACGCTGTCCTGGATGTCCCGGGTCAGGCGCTGAAATTCTTCCAGCCCGTTCATCGCATCGGAATGCGGCGAGAGACCGGCCTGATCGAGGCTTTGGGCCAGCATTGCCTGGTTAATCACGAGCTCACCGACGAGGTTTACCAATCGTTCGATACGTTCCAGATCGACCCTGACCACCGATTTTGGTCCGGAGGTATTTTTCGGTTCTGGCGTCGCTGTTCGTGCGGGTGGGGCGTCTTTCGTGGACGCGGGCGCCGTTTCTATTGGGGCAGCGGCAGGCGTGTCGGATTGGACTTCGACCGCGCTTTCGACCGGACTATCGTCCTGCGGAACAAGGGGGGGCTGCTCTCCCGAGCCGGACGGCGGGGAACTGGTTATCTCAAGCTCGCAGAGCCCCTCGACAAATTCAAAAACTTCCCGGATTTCGTCTTCTGTGACCCGGGTTTGGAGCGTGACGATCCACCGGAAATACGGCGTTTCCGGTGCGAGATCTTTGAGCTCTGGCAGCGAGGTGTCGTCGCAGACGACCGTGGCCTCGCCCAGTTGTGAAAGGTTGCGCAAAAGAATTTGCGGTTCATTACCGGTTGCAAAAAGCTCCTGACCGGGTTGGAACTTAATGACAAATTCCGGTGTGATGTCCTCTTCGATCGGAGGCTGGTCGACGTCGGGCAGATCAAGGGACAGACCAAGCGGTTGAAAATCGTCTGCGCTTACGTCTTCTTCTTCAAAATGTTCGCCGAGGAGATTGTCGAGGGCCGCGATCAGCTGGTGGCTTGCGTCTTCGGGAATGTCGGTGCCGTCGCGGGACATGCGCACGAGGTCCGACAGGTGATCCGCGGCCTGAAAGAAGACCTTTTGCGGTTCGGGGTCTGCGTTCAGGGTGCCATTGCGCACCTTGTCCAGAACTGTTTCGTACCGATGCGCAAAACGAACAAGCTTTTCGAGGCCGAAGGCTCCGGCACCGCCTTTGATCGAATGGACTGCGCGGAATACGATGTTGATGGTTTCCGGATCATCGCTGCCGTCATCCATGGCCTGCAAACCATCCTGAAGCGATTCAAGAAGTTCTTCGCATTCAATGAAGAACGAAGCGCGGATTTCCGCCATTGGGTCGTTGGTATCGGTCATGAGCAGGTCCTACCCGGTGACCATGTTCAGCGCGCGAACAAGCTTTGTCGGGTCGAAGGGTTTGACGATCCACCCGGTGGCGCCGGCTTCCCGCGCGCGGTGCTTCAGTTCAGGAGCGCTTTCGGTTGTCAGCACGAGAATGGGAACGCCACGATACTGGGACTGGCTGCGCACGGCATTGATGAACCCGAAGCCATCCATCCGCGGCATATTGATGTCAGTGATAATGGCGTCTGGTTGGATGGCTGAGAGAACCTCAACCCCGTGAACCCCGTCGTCAGCGAGATGGACGGTGAAACCGGCCGGAGCCAGGCACATTCTGATCATGTCACGCATGGTGCGGCTGTCGTCGACGGCAAGGACAGTCTGGCTCATGTCCGGGCCTCCGTCAGAGTGGCGGGGGTGAACCCGAGGTGGCCGAGCTGATCCGCGCATTTGTCAGACAGATTTAAGATGTCGAGACGATACCCTTCCGCCGCGAGGCTGATCACGGCGGACCGGATGACCTGTGTGCAGAGCGCACCGATTTGAATGACCTCCGCGGCATCGAGGGCCAGATCGGCCCCCAGTCTATCGCGCAGCTCCTGGGCGAGCGGCGGGGCCGCGGAGAGATCGAGGCGCGCGGGAAGCTTTACGCAGTCAGCCATCGCTCACCACCCGGAAGTAACTCATTGCCGTCGGAGGCATCGTTCGCAGCATGATTTCAGCATCCCTTCCATGGTCGGATGGGACGGGTGTAGAGCTCTGCGAGTTAAGGTGAGGTTACGCGGCCACGGAAATTCGCTGCACGGCAGGGCGTGGCAGCTGACTGTATCCGAGTCAGCGGCGCCGACGACGCCCGCCGCGTCCGCTGCCTGCGGCTGCAGCGGCCTGTGCGGCCTCGGCAAAGGTTGCCCCTTCCTTGGTCGCATCGAGGATACGGGTAAAGGCGATCCAGTTGCTGCCGTTCGGATCGTGGTTCATCAGCATGTTCGCAGCCTTGATCGCCTCCATCTCGACCTGACGCACGGGGTTCATGATGGCGGAGGTCATGCCGGCGCCAATCGCCATGGGCAGGAAGGCCGCGTTGATCCCGTGCCGGTTTGGCAGGCCGAAGGAGACGTTGGAGGCTCCGCAGGTGGTGTTCACGCCCAATTCGTCCCGCAGGCGCCGGACGAGGGTGAAGACCTGCTGGCCGGCTGTCGCCATGGCACCGATCGGCATGACCAGCGGGTCAACGACGATGTCATGCGCGGGGATGCCAAAATCCGCCGCGCGTTCGACAATCTTCTTGGCGACGGCGAAGCGGACATCGGGGTCTTCGGAAATGCCGGTGTCGTCGTTGGAGATCGCCACCACCGGCACGTTATATTTTTTGACCAGCGGCAGGACGAGCTCCAGCCGTTCCTCCTCTCCGGTGACCGAGTTCAGCAGGGGACGGCCCTCCGCAGCCTCTAGACCGGCCTCCAGGGCGCCGGGAACAGAGCTGTCGATGCAGAGCGGCACGTCGACCAGCGACTGCACCCGTTTGACCAGCTCCGGCATCAGCATCGGTTCGACAAAGTTATTGTCGGCATAGCGCGGGTCGGACGCCATCTTGTTGGTGAAGACGGCGCCGGAGTTGATGTCCAGCACCATGGCCCCGCAGGCGACCTGTTCCAGCGCGTCCTTCTCGACGGTGGTGAAATCGTCCATCTCCAGCTCGGCGGCGAGCTTCTTGCGGCCCGTGGGATTGATCCGTTCACCGATCACGCAGAAGGGTTCGTCAAAACCGATGGTGACAGTTTTGGTTTTGCTTTCGATCACGGTGCGGGTCATGCGGGTCGTCTTTCCTGTTGGGCGGCGCGTGGGCCGCGCCGCGATCTTGGTCTCAGGCGGTCAGTGCGGCGGGGGTGCCGGCGCTGCCTGCGTTTGTGGTGACCCAGCTGGCGGCGGTCTTGATGCCCCCCAGCGGGAAGATATGCGCCTGTGCGATCAGGCTGTCCGGATTGGCGGCCTTATGCGCGGCGAGCTCGGCCAGTAAATCGGTCGGTTCGTAGGGAAGCACAAGCTTCGACACATCCATGGCGCGTTTCTGCAGCACCTTGAGCGAGGGGCCGACACCGCAGGCAATGGCGAATTTGATCAGCGTCTGCAGCTTGGCGGGGCCCGCCACGCCGACATGGACGGGCAGATCGATGCCCGCCGCCTGCAGCCGGTCGGCCCAGTCGATCACGGGGGCGGCGTCAAACACGAACTGGGTGGCGAGCGCCATCTTGGCATCGGTCCGCTGGGAGAAGGCCTGTTTCCATGCCAGTGCATCCATCACCGCCGCATCGCCGCCATTGGGGTCGATATCGCGGTTGCCCTCGGGGTGGCCTGCGACATGCAGATGGGTAAAGCCCGCGCGGTCAAAAAGCCCGGTCTCCAGGAGCTGCATGGAGCAGTGGAATTCCCCCTTCGGCTCGGCCACGCCACCGGCGAGGATCAGGCCCTGACGGACGCCGGCCTCTGTCTGGTAGCGGTTGATCCAGTCTTCCAGCGTGGCGGCATCGGGGATGATGCGGGCCGGGAAATGCGGCATGACGTCGAACCCGTCATCGGCGAGGCGGGCGGCAGTCGCCACCATTTCTTCGATGGGCGTGCCGTCGATATGGGCGATGTAGACGCGCGTGCCACGGGGCAGGAGGGTGGTGAAATCCTCGACCTTTTCGGCGGTGCGCGGCATGACCTCGATGGAATAGCCGTCAAGGAAGCTTTCCAGCCCGGCGGTTGCAGTCGCAGGCGCCTTGCGGCGGCCAAAGTTGAGAATAGCCATCAAGGCCTCCTTCAATCCCCGGGGCGTCATGCCCATCCATCATTGGCGATCAGCGCCTTGAGGCGGTCCTGATCGAACTCGGCATCCAGACGCGCAACCTCGCGCGCCGCGATGTCGGAGGGGTCGCCCTCCTGGGGATCGAGAGAGAGTTTGCGCCATTCGGCGAGATAAGCGTCGGTGTCGGACGCTCCCACCTTCATGGCGGCGCGGTCGATGGCCTGTTCAAACCTTTCGGGCAGAATGGCCTTGGCCGCCTTGCGCCCCTTGCCGACGATCACCTGGGCGGGAATGTCCCGCCAGCACACAAGGGTGATATCAGTCTGGGGCATGTCTTTCCTCACGTTTCCCTGCCTTCCGTCTTACGTGAGGGCAGGGCGCTGACAGGTGCCGTTTTCGACACAACACGGGGCTTGGGCGACGCGGCTGCAGATCGTCAGCCCGGCGCGGCGGCGCATCGGCCTCCGGTGCTTGGTGGCGGGTGGTCGACGGTGTCATGAGTAGGACATTGCGGACATCAGGACCAGAGGGACGGGGCGGAGAAATCCGCAAGATTTTGAGCCCGTGAGCCGGTAGTCGTCGGCCGCGTGCGGAGCGCCGGTTCAGGGCAGAAGCCCCCGGGCGGCCAGAATGCCATGCGCTTCGGCCGCGTCGATACCCATGGTCCGGTATCCGTCAGGGGAGACATTTTCATCCGTGTCATCCGCCGGAAGCACCCGGAAGACCCAGGCATAGCTGCGGCCTTCACTGTCGGTGAATGTGGCCGGGCAGTCGAAGATGACCTCGCGCGCGCCACGCCAGCCAAACTCCCGCCGGGCCACTGCGGAGGGGGCACAGTCGAACGAGGTGACCGCACCGTATTGCGCGGTGGACGACAGCCGGCCGAAGGTTCCGGCCGCGTCATATACTCTGGTGTGGATGTCGAAGGCGCGGCGGACAAAATAGCTGCCCTCCGTCGGAGGCACGGCCGCCGCGCGGGTCAGGTAGCCGGGCAGGAGCAACGCGGCGGTGACACAGGCAAGGGCCGCGACAAGCGCCGAGGACCAGATTTTGCGGGCCCGTGCATCCATGGAGAGAGGTCCTTTCACCCAGGAACCTTTGCGCCGGAGCCTAGCCAGAGCGCAGCGACGCATCAATCCGGCATTGCATTGTGAAAGTCGATGACCGGAAGTGAAAAGGCGGGTCATCACTAGGCAGAGTTGCGGCCACTTGATTGGTTAAAATCAGTATTGTAGTGTCTACACAACACATATCAGGAGGGCGCGACCATGGCGCCCAGGCGTCCCAAAGGTGCGGGCGCTTTCCCGAAACCGGTCGAGAGCCCCGTACCCACTCAACCCGATCCCGCCGAGCTTTATGCGGCGCTGGACCTCGGAACCAATTCCTGCCGCATGCTGATCGCCCAGCCAAAGGGCAGCCAGTTTCATGTGGTGGACAGTTTCTCCAAATCCGTGCAGCTGGGGGCGGGCCTGGAACGCTCTGGCCAGTTGTCGCGGTCGTCGATGACGCGCACCATTCAGGCGCTGCGGGTCTGTCAGCAGAAACTCAAGCGGCACAAGGTCCGTCACATGCGGCTGGTCGCGACAGAGGCCTGTCGCCGTGCCTCCAACGCCCGGCGCTTCATTGAACAGGTGCAGCGCGAAACCGGGCTGTCGCTCGAGATTATCGAGCCGGAGGAGGAGGCCCGGCTGGCCGTGATCTCCTGCGCGCCGCTGGTGTCGACCAAGACGGATCAGCTGCTGGTCGTGGATATCGGCGGCGGCTCGACGGAACTCGTCTGGATTGATCTGACCGCCGTGCCGCGCCGCGACCGGCCACGGGCGATCATGCGGCTGCATGCCGGGTTTCATCCGCCCGAAAGCCCGTTTCCGGCGGCCAAAGTGGTGGACTGGATCTCTGTGCCGCTTGGTGTTGCGACATTACGCGATCAGTTCCGCGATGTGCAGGACGACACGGCGCGCTTTGCACTGATGTCCTGGTTCTTTGAGGAATCGCTGGCGGAGTTTGCGCCCTATAAGGACGAACAGACGCGGGAGGGGTTCCAAGTGATCGGCACCTCCGGGACGGTGACAACGGTGGCTGCGTCCCATCTGGGGTTGAAACGCTATGACCGGACCAAGGTGGACGGGCTGCGCATGACCTCGGACCAGATCGACCGGGTGATCCGCGATTACCTGTCGCTGGGGCCCGAAGGGCGCCGCGCCGACCCGCGTATCGGGCAGGACCGGCAGAGTTTGATCATGTCCGGCGCCGCCATTCTGCAGGCGCTTTTGCGCTGCTGGCCCACGGACCGGCTGTCGGTGGCGGACCGGGGCCTGCGCGAAGGGCTGCTTTATGCGCAGATGTCGGCGCATGGCGTTCTTGAAGATACCCCTTACTGAGACTTGACCTGCGCGGGGTTTCTGGCCAGAGGAGCAGCACCATGGCAAAGAAACCCACAGGCAAGAACACCTCCGGACGGGGGCAGCGCGATCTGACCATCAAGGTCAAATCGGCGCGCGGACGTAAACTGTCCTCGACCCGCTGGTTGCAGCGGCAGCTGAACGACCCCTATGTGCAGCGCGCGCAGGCCGAGGGCTATCGCGGGCGCGCGGCCTACAAGATCATGGAACTGGACGATAAATTCCGGTTTCTGGTCAATGGGGCGCGGGTGGTCGATCTGGGCTGTGCGCCGGGGGGCTGGATGCAGGTGGCGGTGCCGCGGATCAATGCGCTTGGCACGAAGTCCGGCAAGGCCGTGGGCCGCATCGTCGGTGTCGACCTTCAGGAGGTCGAGCCTCTGCCGGGGGCGGAGATCCACCAGCTCGACTTCATGGAAGACGACGCGGATCTGAAGGTCAAGGAATGGCTGGGCGGCAAGGCGGATGTTGTCATGTCGGACATGGCCGCGGCGTCTTCGGGCCATAAGCAGACCGATCACCTGCGGATCATCGCTTTGTGCGAGGCCGCCGCCTATTTCGCTTTTGATGTGCTGGAGGAGGGCGGCACCTTTGTCGCCAAGGTGCTGGCCGGCGGGGCGGAGGGCGAGCTTCAGAAGCTGCTGAAGCAGAAGTTCGACAAGGTCGCCAATGTCAAACCGCCCTCATCCCGGTCCGACAGTTCCGAGAAATTCGTGGTTGCCACAGGATATCGTGGCTGATCAGACGAAGCGGAAACTGTCCTGTGCCTCGCTCAGGAACAGGGCCTGAGGGTCGATGACCTCAGCGCGATCGTCATGGCGAGGCTGGGGGCGCGGGGCCGGTTCGCTGTTACGCAGCAGTTCGAACAGGCGCCGGTGGCGCGGCTGGCCGGTCATTTCGGCCGGAAAGGCGGTCTGGTGTCTCATGGCGGATGCTCCTTTTCGGCGAAGCTACTGGTCGCTCATGGTCGAATTTTAACGAAATCTGGATCAAATTCCGGCATTTTCTGTGCCGGGACCGGGCCGGGCCCGCTGGAGGGAGCTGGACGGCGGGGTTTTGCCGGGTGCGAAATGACGCTTTAGGATCAATGCTTTATTTATCCATTTTACTTTACTGCAAAGGCGTCTGATCCGGATTGGCGGAACTGCTTTTGTTTTTGCGTGTTTTTCTCCCGATTGAAACGGGCGCGTTCTGACGTGTCCGAAGAAAGGAGAGCAAGACATGGCACTCTATCCTCGAATTGCCCAGACGGGGCAGACCGGCGCGGAGCGGGCGGATATGCCCTCAGGCAGCTGTATTGCGAGCCGGTTGTCACGTTACGCCAAGCTGACCGAACCGGAATGTGCCTTTGTGCGGCGCATGGAAGAAACCGAAGAATCCGTGAAAGCCGGAGAGGTGCTGGTGAATACCGGCGAACCGGCAGAGCGCCTGTTCATTCTGAAACGCGGTTGGGCGCTGGCGCGAAAGCTCTGCAGCAAGGGACGCCGGCAGACGCTGCGCGTCTATCTGCCCGGCGAGGTTGTCGGGCTGCCCTCGCTGGGTATTTCCCGGGCCGCGCATGAAGTGGTGATGGTGACAGAAGGCGTGGTCTGCCCCTTTCCGCGCCATCATTTGCAGGAGATATTCGAAGATACGCCGCGCCTCGCCGCGCTGCTCATGACGATCAGCAGCCTTGATCAGGTCTCGCTGAAAGACCGGCTGGCGATGCTGGGTGTGGGCACGGCACGTGAGAGAATGGCGCATTTTCTGCTGGATATTCACAGCCGTCTGCTGCTGTCCAACCCTGATATGGGCCGCCGGTTCAAACTGCCTTTCCGGCAGGTGGATATCGGCGAATGTCTTGGCTTGACGAAGGTTTATGTGAACCGCCTTCTGAAACAGATGACCGAGGAGGGACTGATTGCCATCGACCGGCCTTATGTCAAACTGCTCGATCTCGACCGGTTGCGCCGCATCGCGGATTACGACAACCGTTATGAAGAGCTGGATCTGAGCTGGTTTCCGGCGCCAGAGGTCCGCGGGGCGACCGGATGACCCTTACTCACCCGCAATTCCGGCGAGTTGAATTTCCGCCGGGTCCTGCAAAGCGGACTTGGGCACGGATTGGGGCAGGGCGGCGCTGACGCAGCCCGAGTTCAACTCCCGCCACATGGGGACGTTCTGCGACATCTGGCATTGCGCGGTAAAGCTGCGCCCGTCTACGCGGAGGCAGATGACCTCTCCCAGTTCGATGCGGCCGCCGGTGCTGTCGGTGCAGTAGCACTCGATCACTTTTCGTCCGGTACCGCTCTCTGCAAGGAGCGGGGCAGGCAGAAGAAGGCTGAGACAGACAAGGAGACGCATTCCTTAGTCTATCATGGGGCGACCTCTTGACCAAATGATTTGGATGGAGGAAGGCAGGGCCATGATTTTGGACGACCGTCTTCACCAGATCCTGCAGCGTTTCGAGTTCCTGGAAGCCAAGATGGCTGAAGGAGACGGGGATTTTGCGACCCTGTCGCGGGAATATTCCGAAATGCGACCGGTCGTGCAGGCGATCCGGGACTGGCAGGAGGCCACACGGGCGCTGACGGAGGCCGAGGCCATGCTGGCCGATCCCGAAATGCGTGATCTGGCGCAGGAGGAGGTGGCGGATTTGACCCGCCGCGTGCCGCAGCTGGAAAAGGCCGTTCAGCTGGCGCTTTTGCCGCGTGATGCGGCGGACGGGCGTCCAGCCATGCTGGAAATCCGGCCCGGCACCGGCGGCGACGAGGCGGCGCTTTTCGCCGGCGACCTGCTGCGAATGTATCAGCGGTACAGCGAGATCTGCGGCTGGCGGTTTCAGATCGTGACGCTGCAGGAGACCGAACTGGGCGGCATCCGGGAGGTGGTCGCCAATATTCAGGGTGACAATGTGTTTGCCCGGCTCAAATTCGAAAGCGGCGTGCATCGCGTGCAGCGGGTTCCAACGACGGAAAGCGGCGGGCGCATCCACACCTCGGCTGCGACGGTGGCCGTGCTGCCAGAGGCGGAGGATGTGGATATCCAGATCGATCCCGGCGATATCCGGATCGACACGATGCGGGCCTCCGGGGCGGGAGGGCAGCATGTGAACACGACGGATTCCGCTGTACGGATCACCCATATTCCTACGGGGATTGTCGTGACCTCCTCGGAAAAATCTCAGCATCAGAACCGGGCTATTGCCATGCAGGTGCTGCGGACGCGTCTGTTTGATCAGAAACGACAGATGATGCAGGATGACCGGGCAGCGGACCGGAAGGCGCAGGTCGGCAGCGGCGACCGCAGCGAGCGGATCCGGACGTATAATTTTCCGCAGGGGCGGGTCACGGACCACCGGATCAACCTGACGCTCTACCGGCTGGAACAGGTCATGCAGGGCGGGCTGGGCGAACTGGTGGATGCGCTGGCGGCGCATCATCAGGCCGAGCTTCTGGCCGAGATGTCGGCAGGAGGTTGACCTGAAGATATCTGAGGCAATATTTAACTATAAGAATAGTTTAGATGGTGCAGATAATCCAATGCGTGATCTTCGCAAGATCATGGAATGGGTTCTGGACCTCGCGCCCGGGCGGCTGAGCCTGGTGAGCAATGACCCGATCTCTGCCGATCAGCTGGAAAGGTTCGAAGCCGCGGTGGAGATGCGCCGGAACGGCTGTCCTGTCTCGCGCATCATAGGAGAAAGGGCCTTCTGGACGCATGTCTTTCGCGTCACGGATGCCGTGCTGGATCCGCGTCCGGAAACCGAGGTTCTGGTTCGGGCGGCGCTGGAACATCCTGCGGATACCGTTCTGGATCTTGGTACGGGCAGCGGCTGTATACTAATTTCAGTACTTTCGGAAATATCTGGTGCGCATGGGACGGGGACGGATATTTCGACCTCCGCCCTGACTGTCGCGGAGGAGAATGCGCGCCGGATCGGCGTCGCGGACCGGATGCGGCTGCAGCAGTCGGACTGGCTCGGCTCGGTAGAGGGACCGTTTGGGCTTGTCCTGTCCAACCCGCCCTATATTGCGCAGACCGAAATGGACGGGCTGTCGCGAGAGGTGCGGTGTTTCGATCCTGAAAATGCGCTGACGGATGGGGCGGATGGTCTGATTGCCTACAGGCGCATCTGTGGCGAGATAGGCCGGGTTCTGGCCCCCGGAGGATGGCTTATGGTCGAGATTGGGCCCACTCAGGGTAAGGATGTCAGCGCGCTCTTTGCAGCCGCTGGTCTGAAGGATGTCACTGTGCTGCCCGATCTGGACGGCCGCGATCGCGTTGTCAAAGGGCGTGCGCCCTGATGCTCGCGACCTTTCGGTCACAGCTGGTGAAGGTTCGTGATGAAAGTAAAACTTGTTTCGGTTTCCCCCTTGTAATCGTGGGAGGGACATGTTTATTCCATATACAGGCACGGCAGTGATGCAGTTTGCATCCGCCATTTGCCAGTAAGCCCACAGCGTCGATTGCCGCCTCAGCGCCGAACGGACCGCGCGGGCCGGATTGACCGACAGAAGCAGAGCAAGGCTCGCAAGAGGCCCATGAGATCATCGAAATCACGTTCGCGCAACAAGTCGAACCGCAATAAATCCGTCGGGAATATTGTAAACCGGGTGTTCGACAGCTCCGGTCCCGAAGGGAAGGTGCGCGGCACACCGCAGCAGATCATCGACAAGTACAATCAGCTGGCACGGGATTCGCAGCTGTCCGGTGACCGGGTGGCGACGGAAAACTTCCAGCAGCATGCGGAACATTATCTGCGGATGCTTGGCGCGGCTCAGAAAGAGCAGGAAAAACAGCGCGAACAGCAGGATGCGGAGAATCGCAAACGCCAGTCCGAGCGGGATCGCGAGCGGGCCCGCCAGGATCAGGATCAGGACGGATCTGCGAATTCCGACCAAGATCGTCCGCAGGCCGCAGGGCTGGGCGATCAACCTGACGTGATCGAGAACGGTGGCGAAACAGATAGCGGTCTGGTTGAGACACCCGAAAGCCAGTCGGATCAGAAGCCAGAGGCAAACGCGGCCCCCAAATCCAAGCCGAAGCGGACCTATACCCGCAAGCGCAAGGATAAGCCTGCGGACAGCATGGCGGAAGGGTCCGACAACGTCGCCACGGGCCCCGACAGCACGGCGGCGGCAGAGTAAACTCAGCCGCCCGCTCTGTCCCGATAGTGGTTGAGCACAAACACCCTGATCGCAGAGGCGAGCCCCGCATCCGTTCCGCGGGCCTCGTCGATTTCAGCTGCCAGTAGGTTTAATGGCTGATTGCGATCACGGGCGATTGTGCGGAATGCAGTCCAGAACTCATCTTCCAGGGAAACGCTGGTGCGATGCCCGTGCAGGGTCAGCGAATGTTTGCGTGGCCGCGCGGACATCAGTCCTCGTCAATCCGGTGGTTGTCGAGATGACGTTCCTGCTGGTTCTTTTCCAGCTGGTCCCGCGCCTTGTCGGATTTCGATCGCCCATGCTTTAGGGCATTTTGATCTGCGGTCGCGCGTTTGTCTTCGCGTGCTTTGTGTTTCCGGAACCGGTTGAGATTGACGATATCGGCCATATGGGAAACCTACCCCCGGTCAAGGATTTTGCCTAGCCGCAAGAGGACCGGCCCGGGTGTTCACCCGACCGGTCCGCATTTTCAGCCGATTACTTGGGCCCGATCATATCTTCGGGGCGGACGACCTTGTCGAAGGTCTCTTCATCGACAAAGCCAAGCGCAATAGCCTCTTCCTTCAGCGTCGTGCCGTTCTTATGCGCGGTCTTGGCGACCTTGGTGGCATTGTCATAGCCGATGGTGGGCGCCAGCGCCGTCACCAGCATCAGGCTCTCCTGCATCAGCTTCTGGATGCGCGGCTTGTTGGCCTCGATCCCGTTCAGCATGCGCTCGGTAAAGCTGTCGGCGACGTCACCCAGCAGCTGCATGGATTGCAGCAGGTTATAGGCCATCATCGGGTTGTAGACGTTCAGCTCGAAATGCCCTTGGGAGCCGGCGAATTTGATCGCCGCGTCATTGCCCATGACATGGGCGGCAACCTGGGTCATCGCCTCTGCCTGCGTCGGGTTGACCTTGCCGGGCATGATCGACGACCCGGGCTCGTTTTCCGGCAGGATCAGCTCGCCCAGACCGGAGCGGGGCCCGGAGCCCAGGAAGCGGATGTCATTGGCGATCTTGTAGCAGGAGCCTGCGACGGTCGCGAGGGCGCCGGACATGAAGACCATGGCATCATGCGCGGCGAGGCTCTCGAATTTGTTGGGCGCGGTGACGAAGGGCAGGCCGGTGATTTCGGCCATATTGCCGGCAACCTGTTCGCCCCAGCCTTTCTTGGTGTTCAGACCAGTGCCGACGGCGGTGCCGCCCTGTGCCAGTTCGTAGATGCCGGGCAGGGCCGCCTCGATCCGGGCGATGCCCTGACGGATCTGATGCGCATAGCCAGAGAACTCCTGGCCCAGCGTCAACGGCGTCGCGTCCTGAGTATGGGTGCGGCCGATCTTGATGATGTCCTTGAACTCCGCCGCCTTGGCATCCAGCCCGGCGAGCAGTTTCTTCAGCCCCGGCAGCAGCACATCGCGCGTGGTCATCGCAGCGGCGATATGCATGGCGGTCGGGAAAGTGTCGTTGGACGACTGGCCCATATTGCAATGGTCATTCGGGTGCACCGGATCCTTGGACCCGATCACGCCGCCGAGGATCTCGATCGCGCGGTTGGCGATGACCTCGTTGGAATTCATATTGGACTGGGTGCCGGAGCCGGTCTGCCAGACCACCAGCGGGAAGTTGTCGTCGAATTTGCCATCGATAACCTCGCCCGCGGCCTGGATGATCGCATCGGCGATCTTGGCCTCCATGTCGCCATTGGTCTTGTTGGCCATGGCGCAGGCTTTCTTGATCACGCCGAGGGCGCGCACGATGGCGACCGGCTGCTTCTCCCATCCGATGGGGAAGTTCATGATCGAACGCTGGGTCTGAGCGCCCCAGTATTTGTCCGAGGGGACCTCCAGCGGGCCGAAGCTGTCGCTTTCCGTGCGGGTCTGGGTCATTGCGGAAACTCCAATGCGTGACGTCGGTCCCGCTATACGACCTTGGCACGGCCCACGCAATCGTGAGGCCGTCCGGTTGCGCTAACCTCCTGTTCGGGCGGGTTTGGGGTTTTAACAGAGCGATCGCTCTGCTACGACTCGGCCCATGCCCCGGAAACCCGCCCATAGCCGTGACGACCTGCTGGACCGCGCCCTGATGCGGTTCTGGGATGCAGGGTATGAGGCGACCTCTATCGATGATCTGGTCAAGGCGACGGGGGGCAGTCTGCATGCGCTCTACAAGGCGTTTGGCAGCAAGCACGGGCTATTTCTGGAATGTTTCGACCGCTATCACACGCTGGTCGTCGCGCCGGCGATTGCGCCGCTGGACGGGGCTGGTATGTCGGCGATATCCGAGTATTTCGAGCGCCAGATCAAGCTGGCAGAGGGCAAGGGCCTGCCGGGTATCGGCTGTTTCGTCGGCAATGCCGCGACAGAGACGGCGCCCCATGACCCCGAGGTTGCCGCGCTGGTTGCGCGGCATGAGGCGCGGCTTGACCACGGGTTCGCGGCAGCATTGCTGGCCGAAGGGATGGCCCCGGAGCGGGCCGCAGCGCTGGCCCGCGTGATTACCACCTTTGCCACTGGCCTCTGGGCGCGATCACGTGCCGTGACAGAGGCCGAACCGCTGCGCCGCGATGTTCAAGAGTTTCTGTCCCTGCTCGAAAGGAGCCTGTCATGAGTACTGCCACCGGCCTCGCGCCCCAATCCCCTGTAATATCTAAAGGAATTGTCACGGCGCTGATCGCCAACCTCATCTGGATCAATGCCTCTGAAGTGTTCCGGTATTTCGTTTTCGTCATGCCCATGATGCGGGCAGAGCTGCCGATGGTGCCGGATGTGGCGCCGATGAACCTGCCCGTCTTCCTGATCTGGGGCGTCTGGGACACGATACTGATCGGCGCTGCGGTCTTCTTTCAGTGTCTGATGTTCGACCGCTACGGGCTGAACGCCAGAACCGCCATTCTTGCCGGTAGCCTGCTGTGGCTCGGCATTTTCGGGATCCTGTGGCTCGGGCTCTGGAATATGAACCTGACGAGCCTTTCGATCCTGGCCGTGGCACTGCCGCTCGCCTGGGCAGAGCTTTTGATCTCCGCCCTTTTGACACGCTGGTGTCTGGTGCGGCACCGGTAATGCCGGCCGGGCCCGGCATCTCTGCCGGGCCCGAGTAGCCGTGTTTATTGAATTTTCCGGCGGAATTCGAACACGCGCGCGGGCGGCAGGTTGGCCCAGACAGTGCCACGTTTGGTTGCGGTGATGCCCATGGAGGCCTGCACATCCTCGGGGATCGGCGCGTTGGGAGAATAGGTGATCTGCACAAAGACACCATCGGGCGCCATCACTTTGAACGCATTGCCCACCACTTCGCGCTGGATCTGGGGCCGCGCCAGAACCGGCACGCCGGAGATCACGCAGCCAAGGCCCGAGACGCCGATATGTTCGATCTCCTGCGCGGGCTGGTTCAGGACGGTTACGCCGGGAAATTTCCGGCGCAGCTCGTCGCAGAACCGGGGGTTGAGTTCCATCAGGATCAACCGTTCAGGCGCGATGCCGCGCTGCAGGATAACCTTGGTAAAACTTCCGGTGCCGGGGCCGATTTCGACAATGGGTCCGGTCACGTTTTCAACGCCTTCGGTCATCTTGCGGGCCACAGCCGCAGAAGATGGGGCAATGGCCGAAACCTCGGCCGGCCTCCGCATCATTTCGCCAAGAAAGACGGTGAAATCGCTCGCCATAGTCGGAAACCCCTGTTGATCCGGTGTTCCGGGAATGAAGGCGAGCGACGGCGTTCCGGCAAGTCCTCTCAGCAGAGTTTTACAAAAAATTCACCGGGGGGCGTTATTTGCGGAATTTGTCCAGCTGAACGACATCGGCATCCTGCGACTTTTCGCCAGCGGGTTCCGTGGGTGCGTCGTCGTCTTTGCGGGCGCGCAGAGGACGCGGCGGTTCCGGATCATCGTCATCCGTCCCGTCGTCCTGGGTTTCGAAGCGCAGGCCAAATTCCACCGACGGGTCCACGAAGGTCAGGATGGCGTTGTAGGGAATGTACAGCGGTTCCGGGCTGTCGCCGAAATTCAGGGTCACGGCAAAGCCGTCATCGCTCACTTCGAGATTGTCGAACCAGTGCTGCATGACAACCGTCATCTCGGTCGGATAGCGTTCTTTCAGCCAGTCGGCGAGGCGCGCTTCCTCGTGGGTCGTGTCAAACGTGATGAAGAAATGATGATTGCCAGGCAGCCCATGGGCAGAGACATCCGCCAGCACTTCCTGGATGAGGCCCCGCATGGCGCGGTGCATGAGATTGCCGTAATCGATCGTTGAAGACATAGAAATTTCCCAGCTCGTTCCGTTGAACATAGGGGATTCGGACAAAAACGGAAGCGGTGTATCGACGCGGTTCAGATCGCGCCGGCCAGGATCGCACCCAGTGCGGCGCAAACCCCCAAGGAGGGCAGCAGGGGCAGCCGCAGCCATAGAAGTGCGACGGCGGCAAGCAGTGTCAGCCCTGCGGCCTCAGGTGAAAAGCTCGACAGGACGGGCCTCGGCGGTGCGTGCCCCTCCACCTGACCAAACAGCACGTGGAGCGCGAACCACAGCGACAGGTTCAGGATGACCCCGACCACGGCCGCGGTGATCCCTCTGAGCGCCATGCGCAGCCTGCCGATGGACAGGATTTTCTCGACATGAGGGGCGAGGACAAAAATGAACAGAAAGCACGGCACAAAGACCATCCAGAGCGCCAGAAGCCCGGCGATCAGGCCGATGCCCCCGCCGCCGCTGGTCAGCCCGGCGAGATGCGCGGCGAACTGGGTCACGAGAATCAGCGGTCCGGGCGTTGTTTCGGCCAGCCCCAGAGCGTCGATCATCTGCTCTGTCGTCAGCCAGCCATGGGAGGTGACAATTTCCTGCGCCATATAGGCGAGAACGGCATAGGCGCCGCCAAAGGTCACAACCGCGAGCTTGGCGAAAAACAGCGACAGGGCGAAGAGAAAGTCATTCCCGATGGCCCAGAGAAACGCGAGCGGCAGGAGCCATAGTACAAGCCAGCCCAGAGCCATTTTCATAGAGGCCTGCCATGATGCGCCAGCGGTGGCAGATGGGGTCTGAGCATTCTGTCCCCGGGTGTCCTCCGGCGCGGCCTCCTGGGCCTTTGCTCCGCCGCCCGTCGTCACAAAGGCGCCCAGGCCGGCGGCAAGGGCAATGACCAGAGGAAAGGGCAGGTCAAACAGGAACAGCGCGAGGAAAGAGCACCCGGCGATCCCCCAGGCCAGCCCGTCGTCCAGCGCCCGGCGCGACAGCTTCCACAAGGCCTGCATGACAATAACGATGACCAGAGCCTTAACGCCTGTGAAAGCTTCGCGCACCACCGGCAAAGCGCCCCATTGCGCATAGGCAAAGGCCAGCGCGGCAATCACAATCGCCCCGGGCAGAACGAACAGAAGTCCGGCCAGAAGCCCGCCGCTGAGGCCGCGCAGACGCCAGCCCGCAAAGGTGGCCAGCTGCATCGCCTCGGGCCCCGGCAGCAGCATGCAGAAACTGAGCGTACCGAGGAAGCGCTGCTCGCCCAGCCAGCCTCTGCGCGTTACCAGCTCGTCATGCATCAGGGCGATCTGGGCCGCCGGTCCGCCGAAGGACAGCAGCCCGATCCGTCCGAAGCTGCGGATCATGTCGGACCAGGCGGGACGTATCATCGGGCAGCCCCGTCAGGTGGTGGATGCAGGCGCAGAAAACGTGCTGGGGCCGCCCATGTCAACCGTTTGCGACGTCTCCCTCAGCCCTGATCCACCCGGCGCAGCCAGGTCCGGCTTTCAGACCGGATGAATTTTTCGCGCTGCGCAAATTCGTAGTTCTGCCGGCCCAGAGGATCCGCAGCAAGCCGTTCGCGATAGGTTTCATAGGCGGCCAGGCTCTCGATATGATAAATCCCGTAAGCCAGGCTCGATGATCCTTCATGCGGAGAGAAATATCCAACAAGATCGGCCCCGTTCCGGGGGATGCACTGGCCCCAGGTCCGGGCATATTCATCGAACAGGTGGCGCTGCGTCGGGGCAATGTCATAACGTATGATGCAGGTCAGCATGGGTGTCTCCTTTTGCGGCTGACCCTGTCTAGCAGTGTCGCGGAGCCACATGTTTCGGCCCTGACCGAAACATCTGCGCGCGGTTGGGTATAGGCTCTCTGGAGCGGGAGAGGTGTGATGAAAGAAGGACCGGATATTGCCGCGATTGCGGCGCTGATCGGCGACCCGGGGCGGGCCAATATGCTGACGGCGCTGCTTGACGGGCGGGCGCTCACCGCCGGAGAGCTGGCGCAGGAGGCCGGGGTCCTGGCCTCCACCGCCAGCGGGCACCTGTCCCGCATGACAGAGGGCGGGCTCCTGTCGGTCGTGCAACAGGGGCGCCACAGGTATTATCGGCTGTCCGGCCCGGAGGTGGCACATGCGCTGGAGGGATTGATGACGCTGTCTCAGGCCCGCGGCAGTCGCCGGCGTCCCGGTCCCCGCGATCCCGAGATGCGCCTGGCCCGGACCTGCTACGACCATATGGCCGGCACGCTTGGTGTGCAGATGTACGACAGTCTGCGCCTGCGGGGCGGGTTTGTCAGCGGGCCGGAGGGGCTCTGCCTTTCCGACATCGGTCACGCCCTCCTTGCCGGGCTGGGGGAGCCATTCCGGGTCACCCCCGGGGTCAGCCGCTGCCGCGAATGCCTCGACTGGTCAGAGCGGCGCCCGCATCTGGCCGGGCCGCTGGGCAAGGCGCTGCTCATCCGGGTTGTCGAAACTGGCTGGGCCCATCGTGTCCCTGGCAGCCGGCTGATCCGGTTTTCGCCAGATGGACGCGCGGCGTTCGATCAGCTCTTCCCGCCGGTCGCGCCGGAATTTGGCAGCAGGGACTGACCCGAAGAGCACAAATCGGCTTCCGTGACGAAAAGGCTGCAAAGACAGAAGAAGTGCAGGCTTCTGTTGCCAGGTGCCTGCGAACCCCGCCTTACGCGGCTAGGCGCAAGGGCTTAGATTTCGATTCCTCGAACTGCTTACGCAGCCAGAGCAACCGGAGCACGATTGTTGTTGGCAATTGTACTTTGTGAACCGATAACGGTGGTATCTCACCGAGACAAAGCAAACCCCTTTAGACGTCCGTCGATCCTGTTTCGGCCCCATGATCCCCCAACAAGGGATGGTTGGTGGAGCCGCCGGGTACCGCCCCCGGGTCCGATCCGCTTATTACGAGCGCGTTTATGTCTATAGTCGGTTGCCCGACGCGTCAGATATAGGGCCGGGGCGGTTAAAATTCAAATACCTTCGTCAGATCTCGCGCAATTTCTGACGCAGACCGTCTTTGGCCAGCTGCTGTATCTTTTTGCTGTCGCTCTACTATATTTTGTGGCACCCGCCACTTTCTCTTGACCCGGAACATGGGTTCCATTACCTCGATTGGATATAAGGAACTGATATTCTGCCGATCGGAACCATGCCCAGAACCGCTGCCCAGACCTCTGACCAGATCATCGAAAGCGCGATGCACCATTTCTGGCATCACGGCTATTCTCAAAGCTCCATGGACGATATCGTCAAGGTCACGGGATCCAACCGGCAGGCGATCTATCAGCATATCGGCGGCAAAAAGAAGCTCTTCGTCGCCTGTTTCCCGCGGTATCAGGAGCAGATCGTCGGTCCCGCAATGGCCGCTGTCGAGGCCGACGGCGCGCCGGCGCAGGCTATCGCCACCTATTTCGAGGTCATGATCAACAGGATGGAGGCCGAGGGGCTGCCGGGTCCGGGGTGCCTGATCGGCAATACCATGGCCGAACTTCCCAAGGACCTGGAAGTTCTGGCGGAAATCGACAAACATTTCATCCGGCTCTGGCAGGGGTTCACCAAGGTGATCACCGCCAGCTCTGGAATGAAAACCACCGATGCCGCGCCAATTGCCGAAAGCATCGTGATCTTCGCCAATGGTCTCTGGTCGGTCTCCCGCGTGACAGATGACGCCTCGTCCCTGCGCAATGCCGCACAGGGGTTCCTGTCGATGCTGCAGACCCGTCTGCGCAAACGCTGAAGTCCGGCCGGACACCCTCGTTTTTCTTGCAGAAAATATCCCGGAGGGGGAATTGCGCCGCAGGCGCAAGGGGGAGGCAGCGCCTCCCCCCGCCGGGGCCCGCCCCACGGGCGGGCCCACAAATTTTATACCCCCAGTTGTAACAAGACAGCCGCCGCAGTGCCCCCGCCCACACGATCGGAG
>NZ_JBPAXZ010000007.1:0-93037 GCF_050897955.1 Pseudooceanicola profundi
GCCTGGGGGGGGGGGGGGGGGGCCGGGTGGGGCGGGTGTTGGGGGGGGGGGGGGGGGGGGGTGGTTTTTTTTTTTCTCGCGGGGGGGGGGGGGGGGGGCCCCCCGGCCGGGGGCGCTGCCCCCGGACCCCCGGGATATTTTTTGCAAGAAAAAGCAGGGGGTTGTCTTGAAGGGAGATAGGCTATGAGCAAGGTCATCAAGGGCGGCACGGTTGTCACGGCGGATCGCCAGGTGAAGGCGGATGTGCTGATCGAGGGCGAGGTGATCGTCGAGATCGGCGAGGGGCTGAAGGGGGATGAGGTCATTGACGCCTCGGAGGCTTATGTGATCCCCGGCGGGATCGATCCGCATACCCATCTGGAGATGCCCTTTATGGGCACGACGGCGGCGGAGACCTTTGAGACCGGGACCTGGGCCGCGGCCTGTGGTGGCACGACCATGGTGATCGATTTCTGCCTGCCGGGCGAGGACGGGTCTATCAAGAACGCCGTGGCGGAGTGGCACCGGAAATCGGCGCCGCAGATTTGCTCGGACATCGGCTATCATATGGCGATCACCGGCTGGAACGAAAACATCTTTGAGGAGATGAAGGACGCGGTGGATGCCGGGGTGAATTCCTTCAAGCATTTCATGGCCTACAAGGGCGCTTTGATGGTGGAGGATGATGAGATGTTCGCCTCCTTCTCCCGCTGTCGCGAGCTGGGGGCGCTGCCGATGGTGCATGCGGAGAATGGCGATCTTGTCGATCTGATGCAGAAGAAGTTTCTGGCGGAGGGGAAGACGGGCCCCGAATGGCATGCACGCTCGCGCCCGCCCGAGTTCGAGGGCGAGGCGGCGAACCGGGCCATTACCATTGCCGATGCGGCGGGGACGCCTTTGTACATTGTGCATGTGAGTTGTGAGCAGGCGCATGAGGCGATCCGCCGGGCGCGTCAGAAGGGGATGCGGGTCTATGGCGAGCCGCTGGCGCAGTTCCTGACGCTGGATGATGACGAGTATCTGAGCGAGGACTGGCTGCATTCGGCGCGCCGGGTGATGTCGCCGCCGTTCCGCGGCAAGGAGCATCAGGACGGGCTCTGGGCCGGGTTGCAGGCCGGGTCGCTGCAGGTTGTGGCGACGGATCATGCGGCGTTCAATTCCGACCAGAAGAAGATGGGCGTGGGGGATTTCACGAAGATCCCCAATGGGACCAACGGGCTGGAGGAGCGTCTTGGGGTGCTCTGGACCCGGGGCGTGGAAACGGGGCGGCTGACGCCTGAGGAGTTTGTCGCCGTGACCTCGACCAATATCGCGAAGATCCTGAACATGTATCCGCAGAAGGGGGCAATCGTGCCCGGGGCGGATGCGGATATCGTGGTCTGGGATCCGTCGATCAAGAAGACGATCTCGGCCTCCAACCACCATTCCATCCTTGATTACAATGTCTTCGAGGGGATGGAGGTGACGGCGCAGCCGCGTTACACGCTGAGCCGTGGCGAGGTGATCTGGGCCTGGGGGCAGAATTCTCAGCCGCAGCCGGGCCGGGGGCGGTTCGTGCCGCGCAAGCCGTTCTCCTCGGCCGCGAAGGCGCTGACGAAGTGGAAAGAGCTGAACTCGCCCCGGTCGGTGCAGCGTGATCCGATGAATATTCCGGCGGGGATCTGAGTGGCGCCTGTTCCCGTTATTTCCGCCAAGAGCCTCGATCTGACCTTCCAGACGGGCGACGGCCCGGTCCATGCGCTGAAGGGCGTGGACCTCGATATCGGTAAGGGCGATTTCGTCAGCTTTATCGGGCCGTCGGGCTGTGGCAAGACGACCTTCCTGCGGTGCATCGCGGCGCTGGAGACGCCGACCGGCGGCACGCTCACCGTCAACGGGATGGAGCCGGAGGAGGCGCGGCGCGCGCGGGCCTATGGCTATGTGTTTCAGGCGGCGGGGCTTTACCCCTGGCGGACGATTGCCGGGAATATCAAGCTGCCTCTGGAAATCATGGGGTTTTCCAAGGAGGAGCAGAAGAAACGGGTTGAGCGGGTGCTGGAGCTGGTCGATCTGGCAGGCTTTGGCGGCAAGTTCCCCTGGCAGCTGTCGGGCGGCATGCAGCAGCGCGCCTCCATCGCGCGGGCGCTGTCCTTTGACGCGGATATCCTGCTGATGGACGAGCCCTTCGGGGCGCTGGACGAGATTGTGCGGGATCATCTGAACGAGGAGCTGCTGAAGCTCTGGGCGCGGACCGGCAAGACCATCGGATTTGTCACCCATTCGATCCCGGAGGCGGTGTATCTGTCGACCAAGATCGTGGTGATGTCTCCGCGGCCGGGCCGGATCACCGATGTGATCGACAGCCCGCTGCCGAAGGACCGGCCGCTCGATATCCGGGACACGCCGGAATTCCTTGAGATTGCGCATCGGGTGCGTGAGGGGCTCCGGGCCGGGCATGCTTATGACTAAGGCGCCGCAGACCTCTGCCGATCTGGCCGCGATCTGGTGCAGGCGCTGGCTGCCGACCTATGGGCTGATGGTTGTGACGGTGATCGGGGCCTATCTGCTGTTGGCGCCGGAGCCGCCGGAGGACAGTGAACTGCCGCCGCGGCGCGCGCTTCCTGTGTGGATTTCCCTGCCGGGGCTGGTGGCGGTCTTCGGGGGTTTTGGCTGGCTGGACTGGCGGTTGATCCGGCAGCATCCGGAGGCGCCTGAGAAATGGCTGTTCAGCAGGGGGCGCCGGACATGAGCCGCATTTTCCCTGTTGCCGTTGTCGTGGCCGCGATCATGGCCTTCTGGTATGTGGCCTGCATTCCGATGAACATCCATCTGGCCGCCAATCTGGCTGGCCGGGCGGGGATCGAGATCTCGCCCGAGGCACCGGGAGAGCGGCGGGAGATGGGCGCCTTTGCCCTCGCCGCGCGCAATCCGGCGGCCTGGGGGCTGACCTATCAGCTGGACAAGCCGAAGCTGCCGGCGCCGCATCAGGTGGTGGCAGAGCTCTGGCAGACGACCGTGATGCAGAAGGTGACGTCGAAGCGCAGCCTTGTCTATCATGGCTGGGTGACGCTGTCTTCGACGCTCTTGGGCTTTGCCATCGGGACGGTGGCCGGGATCGTGCTGGCGGTGGGGATCGTGCATTCGCGGGCGATGGATATGTCGGTGATGCCCTGGGCCATCGCCTCCCAGACCATTCCGATCCTGGCCATTGCGCCGATGATCATCGTGGTGCTGAATTCGCAGGGGATACAGGGGCTGCTGCCCAAGGCGATCATTTCTGCCTATCTGTCCTTCTTTCCGGTGCTGGTGGGCATGGTGAAGGGGCTGCGCAGCCCCTCGCTGATGCAGCTGGATCAAATGCGGACCTGGAATGCCTCCCGGGAACAGACGTTCTTTAAACTGCGGCTGCCATCCTCGGCGCCCTATCTCTTTGCCTCGCTCAAGATCGGTATCGCGGCTTCGCTGGTGGGGGCGATTGTCGGCGAATTGCCGGCCGGTGGCGGGCGGGGGCTGGGTGTGCGGCTGCTGACGGGGAGCTATTACGGCCAGACGGTGCAGATCTGGTCGGCGCTCTTTGCCACGGCGATCCTGGCGGCGGTGCTGGTGGCGATCATCTCGGGGCTGGAACGGACGACGCTCCGCCGTATGGGGGTGGGGCGATGATGCTGGTTGGTGTGGCGCTTGTGCTCTGGGGGCTGGCCTGGTGGCTGAACGTCCGGCTGGCCAATGGCCCGGCGGCAGAGACGCGGCCGGTGAAATTCGCGGTGCCGGCGATCTTCGGCCTGACGCTGCTGGTGGGGTGGGAGCTGATCGTGCGCGGCCTGTCGGTGCCCATGGTGATCCTGCCCGCGCCGACGCTGATTGCGGAGCGGATTTCGGTCAGCCTGCCGGTGCTCTGGCAGGATTTTCTGCAGACGGTGATCAAGGGAGCGCTGTCGGGCTATGTGATCGGGGGGCTTGCGGCCTTTGTCGTGGCCATCGCCGTGGACCGCAGCGATTTCCTGCGGCGCGGGCTGATGCCGGTCGGGTCTTTCGTGGCGGCGCTGCCGATTGTCGGCACGGCGCCCATTCTCGTCATGTGGTACGGGTTCGACTGGCAGTCCAAGGCCGCGGTGGTGGTCGCCATGGTCTTTTTCCCGATGCTGGTGAACATCACCGCCGGGCTGCAGGAAACCACGCAGATGCAGCGGGACCAGATGAAGACATGGGCGGCAAGCTATTGGCAGGGCTTGTGGAAACTGCGTCTGCCTGCGGCTATGCCCTTTGTGTTCAACGGGCTCAAAATTTCATCGACGCTGGCTCTGATCGGGGCCATCGTGGCGGAGTTCTTCGGCTCTCCCATTGTGGGGATGGGCTTCCGCATTTCAATATCCGTAGGTCAGCTGGCGCTGGACATGGTCTGGGCGGAAATCGTCGTGGCCGCTCTGGCGGGGTCTGCCTTCTACGGTATCGTGGCCCTCATCGAACGAAAGGTCACGTTCTGGCATCCCTCGCAACGGGGATAAAACTAAACCAACGGGAGCTAATGGTATGAAACAAGTTCTGAGCTGGGCCGCGCTGACCGCGGCCATGGTGGCGGGCGGTGCGGCACAGGCGGTCGATCCGGTCACGCTGCAGCTGAAATGGGTCACACAGGCGCAGTTCGCGGGCTATTACGTGGCCGAGGCGAAGGGGTTTTATGACGAGGCCGACCTCGACGTGACGATCAAGGCCGGTGGCCCGGATATCGCGCCGGAGCAGGTGATCGCAGGCGGCGGTGCCGATGTCATCGTGACCTGGATGGCGGCCGGTCTGGCCGCGCGTGAACGCGGTGTGCCGCTGGTCAATATCGCCCAGCCGTTCAAATCGGGCGGGCTGCAGGTCAACTGCCTGAAGTCCACCGGTGTCGAGAGCCCGGCGGATTTCCCCGGCAAAACCATGGGCGTCTGGTTCTACGGCAATGAATATCCGTTCTATGCCTGGATGGCCTCTCTGGGTGTGGAGACGGACGGTGCCGACGACAATGGCGTGACCGTGATCAAGCAGGCGTTCTCCGCCGATCCGCTGATCCAGGGTCAGGCCGACTGCATCTCGACCATGACTTATAACGAGTACAAGCAGATCCTCGATGCCGGGATCACCGCGGACGAGCTGGTGACCTTCAACTACCTTGAAGAAGGGTTCGGCATGCTGGAGGACGGTCTTTACGTGCTGGAGGACAGCCTGTCCGACGATGCGTTCAAGGACAAGATGGTCCGGTTTGTCGCGGCATCCATGAAGGGCTGGAAATATGCCGAGGAGCATCCCGACGAGGCCGCGGAGATCGTGGTTGAGGCCGACGAGACCGGTGCCCAGACGCTGGAGCACCAGACCTACATGATGGGCGAGGTCGCCAAGCTGACCGCAGGGTCGGACGGCGCGCTGGACCCGGCGGATTACGAGCAGACGGTGGCGACGCTGCTGAAGGCCGTCTCGCCGGAGAACCCGGCGATCACCAAGGAGCCCGAGGGCGCCTATACGCTGGAGATCACCGACGCGGCGCTGAAATAAGCGATCCGTATCGGACCTGATTTCGGGCCGTCTGCACGGCCCGATCCGCACGCCGGGTCCTGCGGACCCGGCGCGTCTCTGCCTCCGGCGGGAGTATTTTTGGAAAGATGAAGTCGGACTGTCGTCAGCTGCGGTTGGGTTGAATTGCGGCGGTTGGCCGTGTCGGGCCGGGAAGGCGCAATTTCTCATGATGAATTGTCTTGGCAAGGGGGGCTGCGACGCGGTAATCCAGTTAAATGCCAGGTGACGGGACGGACAGGTCGGAGCTCAAGGCAGGTGCGGAGGTGCAGAAGCGATCCCGCCCTGTTGCGGTGGCTGACGCGATCAAGGACTGGGTGGTTTCCCAGGGGCTGCGCGGTGGCGACAGGCTGCCTGGCGAAGCCGAGATGATGGAGCGGTTCGGTCGGTCCAAAGGCACGATCCGCGAGGCGATGCGCATTCTTGAGGCGCAGGGGCTGGTCAAGACGCGGACCGGCCCGGGGGGCGGCAGTTTCGTGCATGAGGTGTCGGGCGAGCGGGCGCGGGCGCTGCTGGGCAATTACTTTTATTTCCGCGATCTGACCCTGCATGACATCTACAGCCTGCGGCGGATGATGGAGCCGGAGCTGGCAGCATCGCTTGCCGGAAAGCTGCGCGAGGATCAGCTGGCCACGCTGGAGGAGATCGCGGAGCGCTATCGCCATCCTGCCACCACGGCGGAGGAGGAGCGGGCGCAGCATGTGGCCTCTCTGCTCTTTCACCAGCGGCTGGCGGGCTATGCGGAGAATGAGCTGCTGGGCTTCATAATCGGGTTCATGGCGCAGATCCTCACCGATATGACGGTTTATCGGAAGCTGTACGATCCGCCCAATGTGGAGCTCTGGTCCAAGGGGCGTGCCTATCAGTTGCAGCTGATCGAGGCCTTGCGCGACGGCGATGCGGTGCGCGCACGGCTGGTGATGTCCGATCACATGGCCACGGCGGAAGCGCTGATGGAGGCGCAGGAGGCCGAGATCCTCAAGGGGTTCATGTCGGCCTGACGGCGATGCTGCCCGGACTGTCAGTCGGTTTCGACAAAGGGCGTCGGGATATCGTCATCGGGGTCGGCGGGCTGACTGAGCCGGTCGATATCTTCGGGCGTCGGCGCGCGGTCAGGCGTCTGAATGGTGGGCACGAGGTGCATCCATTCGGCATAGGCGCCCTTGGTGGCGCGCAGGTGCAGTTTGCGCAGATCCTCCAGCGGGGTTTCGGAATAATCGACGCGCAGGGTGAGGGGCGGCATATCATAGCCGATCATCAGCAGTGCGGCGGACATGAGGCCACGGGAATCACTTCCGGCCGCTTCGCCGGCGTTGAGGGCGGCGAGGATGCGTTTGTCGAACCGGTCTTCCGTGGTCAGGAAGGTGTCGAGGATGGCCTCGAGCACGGCTTCGCTGGCCAGCATATTGCCGGAAACGATGACATTCTCAGCCGCGCGGTGGCCGCAGGCGGGCACGCTTTCACCGCCGGTAAAGGCGGATGTCGTGCCTCTGGGGTCGATGGCGGCGAGCTGGCGATAGGCCCGGCCTTTGTCGGCTGAGGTGACCTTTTCGACGGCGTCTGAGGCGCTAAGTCCTTGTTTCATATGGTCCAGAACCGTTTCCCCCCAGACGGTGGAGGGCGCCGTGCCCTGGCTGGCCGACATGCCGGAGGCGAGGGTGCCGCGCAGAACCCATCCGCCGACACATAAGGAGCCGGTTGCGGCACCTGCGCCGAATCTGCCCGTTTCTGCGTCATATGCGAGGATGGAAAAGGTCATTGGCCGGTCTCCCTTGTCTGGCCTCTTGAATTTATCATGACAATTTGCCTGACTGCAATTTATCATGATCAATATAGCAGCCTGCAACAGGGAGAGGCGCATGACTGATGGATTTCTGAACTGGACCCGTCGGGGGGTTCTTGCGGCCGGGGTGGCCGTGGCAGCATTGGGCGCGGCGGTGCCCGCGCTGGCGCAGACACCGCCCGGCGTGCTGATCGTCGGCCAGATCGCGGAGCCGAAGGCGCTCGACCCGGCGGCGGTGACCGCGGTGAACGACTTCCGTATCCTGATGAACGTCTATGACGGGCTGGTGCGGTACAAATCGGGCACACTGGAAGTGGAGCCCGCACTGGCCGAATCCTGGGAGATTTCCGAGGACGGCACGGAATATACGTTCAAGCTGCGCGAGGGTGTGAAATTCCACGACGGCAGCGATTTCAACGCCGAGGCGGTGAAGTTCAACTTTGACCGGATGCTGAAAGAAGACCATCCGTTCCACGACACCGGGCCTTTCCCGCTGTCGTTCTTCTTCTCTTCGGTGGAGGAGACAGAAGTTGTCGATCCGCTGACCGTCAAATTCAAGCTGAGCGCGCCCTATGCGCCGTTCCTGTCCAATCTGGCCTATCCGACGGGGCTCATTGTCTCTCCGGCGGCGGTGGAGGCCAACGGGGCCGATTTCGGTCGCAATCCGGTTGGGACGGGCCCGTTCAAATTTGCCGAATGGCGGTCGAACGAGGCGGTCGTGGTTGAGGCGAACCCTGACTATTGGGACGGCGCGCCGGCCACCGAGGCGGTCGTGTTCCGGCCCATCACCGATGCGAACACCCGGACGGCAGAGATGCTGGCGGGCGGGATCGACGTGATGGTCGAAGTGCCCCCCGTCGCGCTGTCGGAATTTCAGGGCGATACCTTCAGCGTGCTGGAACAGGCCGGACCGCATGTGTGGTTTCTGATCCTGAATGCCAAGGAAGGCCCCTTTGCCGAGAAGGCCGTGCGTCAGGCGGCCAATTACGCGATCAACAAATCCGCGCTGGTCGATCAGGTGCTGGAAGGCACGGCGGATGTGGCCGCGGGGCCCACGCCGCCGGCCTTTGCCTGGGCCTATAATGAAGCGCTGGAGCCCTATCCCTATGATCCGGAGAAGGCGAAGGCGCTGCTGGCCGAGGCTGGTATGGAGAGCCCGGAACTGACGTTCTATGTCACCGAGGGCGGCTCTGGCATGCTGGACCCGATTGCCATGGGGACGGCGATCCAGGCCGATCTGGAAGCCGTGGGTTTTGACGTTAAGATCGAGACCTATGAGTGGAACACCTTCCTGGGTGAGGTGAACCCGGGGCTTGAGGGCAAGGCGGATATGGCCGAGATGGCCTGGATGACCAACGATCCGGACACGCTGCCCTATCTGGCGCTGCGCACGGATGCATGGCCCGACAAGGGCGGGTTCAACTCGGGCTATTATTCCAACCCGGAGGTCGACAAGCTGCTGGAAGAGGCACGGGTCGCCACGGATCAGGCGGAGCGCGCCGCGCTTTACAAGAAGATGCAGGAGATCGTGCAGGAAGATGCACCCTGGGTCTTTGTGGCGAACTGGAAGCAGAATGCCGTGATGTCGGACCGGGTGGAGAATTTCGAGCTGGAGCCGTCGTTCTTCCTGCTGCTCAAGGATGTCGTGAAGAACTGACGTTCTGTTTGTGATCAGGATCGGGGCGCTGGCGCGCCCCGATCCGACAAGGTTTGATTGTGCTGCTGTTGCGGTCCGGCCTGAGATGATTTGATCGGGCCGCTTTGCGGCCCGATCGGGGCGCCGCGCGTGCCGCGCGGCGCGGCCTCCGGCGGGGATATTTGAGGCAAGAAAAAGCTGAAGGCCCCGCATTGCCCGACCCAGTCACTGGCCAGGAAAGGGAAGCCCCATGGGTGGATATATCGTAAAACGACTGATCTCGGCGATCCCGGTGCTGTTCGGGATCACGGTGATCGTGTTCCTGATCATGGCGATGATTCCGGGCGATCCGGCTCTGGCCATTCTGGGGTCTTATGCGACGCCGGAGAATGTGGAGAAGCTGAACCGGGACCTGGGGCTCGATCAGCCCCTGGTGGCGCGGTATTTCATCTGGCTGGGCAATATGGTGACGGGCGATTTCGGACGGTCGTTTTCGCTGAACCGGCCGGTGATCGACGAGGTGCTGGACCGGTTTTCGGCGACGCTCATACTGGCGGGGACGTCCTTTGTGCTCTGCGCGATACTGGGGATCGCGGCGGGGGTCGTGTCGGCGGCGCGGCAATACGGGTTTGCGGACAAGGCAATCACCTTTGCGGTTTTGCTGGGGATTTCGATCCCGTCGTTCTTCCTCGGCATGATGATGATCCTGCTGTTTGCGGTGCGCTGGAAGATGCTGCCGGTCTCGGGGATGTATGCGATCTATGGCGGGGGGGATCTGCCCGATCTGCTCAATCACCTGATCATGCCGGCTTTGGCGCTGTCGGTTGTGGCGACGGGGGTGGTGGCGCGGCTGTCACGCTCGGCCATGCTGGAGGTGCTCAGGCAGGATTTCATCCGGACGGCACGGGCCAAGGGGGTGCGCGAGGGGCGCGTGGTCTGGGCGCATGCGCTGAAGGCCGCCATGGTCACGATCATCCCGGTGCTGGGGGTGCAGGCGGGGTTCGTGCTGTCGGGCGCGGTCTATATCGAGATGGTGTTCCAGTGGCCCGGCGTGGGGCGGATGCTGGTGGATGCGATCCTGAAGCGGGACATCCTGCTGGTGCAGGGGGGCGTGGTCTTTGTCGCGGCCTGCTACGTGCTTTTCAATATTGCGGTTGACGTGGCGCAGTCGCTTCTGGACCCGAGGATCAAGACATGACCTTTCTCAAGCTCCTCTTCCGCAATCGTCTGGCCGCCGCTGGCGCCGTGGTGATGATCTTTGTGCTGCTGCTGGCGCTGCTGACGCCGGTGCTGCCGCTGGCCGAACCCAATGTGACGGATACGGCCAACCGGTTCCTCAAGCCCTTTTCGGAGGGGCATCTGCTGGGGACCGACCATCTGGGGCGCGATCTGCTGTCGCGGCTGTTGTGGGGGACGCGGCTGTCTTTGGCCGTGGGGATCGCGGCGGCGATCTTTGCGGCGTTTTTCGGGGCGGCGATCGGGATCGTGGCGGGCTATTTCGGCGGGACAACGGATAACGTGATCATGCGCGGCGTCGATATGCTGATGGCCTTTCCCTATATCCTTCTGGCTTTGGCCATTGTTGCGGCTCTGGGACCGGGGCTGGTGAATGCGCTGATCGCCGTGGCCGCGGTGAACATCCCCTTCTTTGCGCGCAATATTCGCGGGGTGACCGTGGGGATTGCGCATAAGGAATTTGTCGATGCGGCCAAGCTGGCGGGCGAGGGGCATCTGAAGATCATCGTCTCGGAGATCCTGCCGAATGTGATCCCGGTCATCGTGATCGCCATGTCGACGACCATCGGCTGGATGATCCTTGAGACGGCGGGGCTGTCGTTTCTGGGGCTGGGGAGCCAGCCGCCGCAGGCCGATCTGGGGTCGATGCTGGGGGAGGCGCGTTCGGCGCTGATCACCAATCCGCATACCTCTGTCGTGCCGGGGGTGATGATCCTGATCATCGTCATGGCGATCAATCTGCTGGGCGACGGGGTGCGGGATGCTCTGGACCCGCGCCTGCGCTCTGGCGCGCTGACCCGGCCGATGCCCGCGACGCGGGTGGAGCGGGCAGGGCCGGTGCCGGAGCCGGTGGAAGAGGGCGCGCTGGTGCTGACCGATCTGCAGACGCAGTTCCATGTCGGGCCGCGGGTCTACAAGGCCGTCAACCATGTCTCGCTGCATGTGGCGCCGGGGGAATGCCTGGGGGTGATCGGCGAGTCGGGGTCGGGAAAATCCGTCACGGCGCTCAGCATCATGGGGCTGGTGGCCTCGCCTCCGGGCGTGATCGTGGGCGGCTCGGCCCGCTATGACGGGACAGAGCTGATCGGGGCGCCTTATGAGAAGCTGCGGAAGTATCGCGGCGACAAGGTGGCCTATATCTTCCAGGATCCGCTGGCGACGCTGCATCCGCTTTATACCGTCGGCGATCAGCTGTGCGAGGCGATCCGGGTGCATCATTCCGTCAGCAAGGCGGAGGCGTGGAAACGGGCGGTCGATCTGCTGAAACAGGTGCGGATTCCCAATCCGGAGGGGCGCGCCAAGGTCTATCCGCATGAGATGTCGGGCGGCATGCGGCAGCGCGTCGGCATCGCCATGGCGCTGGCCAACGACCCTGACGTGATCATCGCGGATGAGCCGACGACGGCGCTTGACGTGACGGTGCAGGCGCAGGTGCTGGCGCTGCTGAATGACCTGCGGCGGGAGCGGGGGCTGGCGATCATCTTCATCACCCATGACTTTGGCGTGGTGGCGCAGCTCTGTGACCGGGTGGCGGTGATGTATGCGGGCCGGATCGTGGAGACGGGGCCGACGCAGGCGGTGCTGGACGACGCCGCCCATCCCTATACGCGCCGCCTGATCGCCTGTGTGCCGGAGCTGGGCGAGGGGCGGAGGGAACTGCATGCCATCCCGGGCCTGCCGCCTGCGGTCGACAAGCTGCAGCCGGGCTGTGCCTTTGCGCCACGGTGCCAGAAGGCGCAGGCGCTCTGCCAGGTCGGCAATGTGGAGCTTGAGGGGAATGCGCGGCGCAAGGTGCGCTGCCTCTATCCCGAAACGCATCTGGAGGGCATGCCCACCGTGGTGGCCAAGGTGCCCGACCATCTGACGCAGGAGGGCCAGGCATGACCATCGCGCTGAAGCTTGAGAACCTGAGCAAGACCTTCGAGATCGGCAAGCGGATGTTCCGGCCCGCCAAGGCCCATGTTCATGCGGTGCGGCCGGTGTCGCTGGATGTGGAGCTGGGGGAGACTTTGGGCATTGTGGGCGAGTCGGGCTGTGGCAAGTCCACGCTGGCGCGGATGCTGGTGGGGCTGCTGCCCGCGTCGGAGGGGCTGATCGAGATCAACGGCGCCAAGCTCGACAATGCCAATCCGGCGGAGTTCGGCAAGAAGATCCAGTATGTGTTTCAGGACCCGATCTCCTCGCTCAACCCGCGCAAGACGATCCGGCAGGTGATGGAAGCACCGCTGAAGAACCTGCATGGCATGAACAAGGCCGCACGCGACAAGCGGATCGCGGAGATTTTCGACAGTGTGAACCTGCGGGAGGAATTCCTCGAACGCTATCCGCATGAGTTTTCGGGCGGGCAGGCGCAAAGGATCGGGATCGCGCGGGCTCTGGCGGCGGATGCGAGAATTATCATTCTGGATGAGCCGGTCTCCGCGCTTGATGTGTCGATCCAGGCGCAGGTGCTGAACCTGCTGGAACGGCTGAAGGCGGAGCTGGGGCTGACCTATCTGTTTATCTCGCATGATCTGGCGGTGGTGGAGGCGATCTCCACCCGCGTGGCGGTGCTCTATTTCGGGTCGCTGGTGGAGCTGGCCCCGGCGGAGGATATCTTCAAGGCGCCGCGCCATCCCTATACCAAGCTGCTGGCGTCGTCCGCGCCGGTTGTCGGGCGGCCGCTGGTCAATCCGGAGGGTAAGGCCACGGATCTGCCTGATCCGATGAACCCGCCCAAGGGCTGCGCCTTTGCGGCGCGCTGCCCCAAGGCCACGGATATCTGCCGGGAGGCGCCACCGCCGCTGGCGCCTTACGCCGAGGGAAAGGCGCATCAGGTGGCCTGTTATCATCCGCTGTCGGACGGAGAGACGGTGTTTTCCTGATCCGCGGGATATCAAGATGAGATGGGTGCAAGCACCCATCCTACGGGTGGTGCGCGGAGTGTGTCGAAACGTGTGATGGGACGGGGGCATAAACCCGTCCTACGGGCGGTGCGCGGAGTGTTTAGAAACGTGGGACGGGATGGGGACAGGCCCCCATCAAACGGGTGGTGCGCAGGGTCCTGTAGGATGGGTGATCGCACCCATCGCACCGCAATTATGCTGCCGAAGCTTCCAAACCCCTATAATTTGATGCAGCCAGGCGCGAAACGCGCTTGCCGCACCCGGCCACGACGGGCACACTGGCGTGAACAGGTTGACTCCGGGCACAGGCATACCCAGATCCACCTTTCGTAAACGGAAAGCCGTCCGCTGCCAGATTTTGGGGTGGCCCGCTTTGCCCAACATAAGGATAGAGCATGAACGAGCCTCTCAATCCCACTTATCCCGTCCTGCCGCTGCGCGATATCGTCGTGTTCCCGCATATGGTCGTGCCGCTCTTCGTGGGGCGCGACAAGTCGGTGCGCGCGCTGGAGGAGGTGATGGCGGAGGACCAGCAGATCCTGCTGTCCAGCCAGAAGGACCCCTCTGAGGATGAGCCCTCGGCCGACGCGATTTTCGAAACCGGCGTGCTGGCCAATGTGCTGCAGCTGCTGAAACTGCCCGACGGCACCGTGAAGGTGCTGGTCGAAGGCACCGCGCGCGTGCGCATCACCGAATATCTGGACAACCCGAATTACTTCGAGGCGCGGGCCGAGCTTCTGGAAGAAGAGCCCGGCGACGAGGAGACCACGACGGCGCTGCTGCGCTCTGTCGGGGAGGAATTCGAGCGTTACGCCAAAGTGAAGAAGAACATCCCCGAAGAGGCGCTGACCGCCGTGTCGGAAGCCATGGAGCCGGCGAAGCTCGCCGATCTGGTGGCCGGTCATCTGGGGATCGAGGTCGACCAGAAGCAGGATCTGCTGGAGACGCTGGCGGTGAGCGAGCGGCTGGAGAAGGTCTATGGTCTGATGCAGGGCGAAATGTCCGTTCTGCAGGTCGAGAAGAAGATCAAGACCCGCGTGAAATCCCAGATGGAGCGGACGCAGCGCGAATATTATCTGAACGAACAGATGAAGGCGATCCAGAAGGAGCTGGGCGACGGCGAGGATGGTGAGGGCGAGATTGCAGAGCTCGAAGCCAAGATCGCGGAGACCAAGCTGTCGAAGGAGGCCAAGGAGAAGGCCGAGGCGGAGCTGAAAAAACTCAAGAACATGTCGCCCATGTCGGCCGAGGCCACCGTGGTGCGCAATTACCTCGACTGGATGCTGTCGATCCCGTGGGGCGTGAAGAGCCGCGTGAAGAAGAACCTGCATGGCGCCGAGGAGGTGCTGAACGCCGATCACTACGGCCTTGAGAAGGTCAAGGAGCGGATCGTCGAATACCTTGCCGTGCAGCAGCGCTCGAAAAAGCTGAAGGGGCCGATCATGTGCCTTGTCGGCCCTCCGGGCGTGGGTAAAACCTCGCTGGGGAAATCTGTGGCCAAGGCGACGGGGCGTGAATTCATCCGGATTTCGCTGGGTGGCGTGCGTGACGAGAGCGAGATCCGCGGTCACCGCCGAACCTATATCGGCTCCATGCCCGGCAAGATCATCCAGGCGCTGAAAAAGGCCAAGACGACCAACCCGCTGATCCTGCTCGATGAGATCGACAAGATGGGTCAGGATTTCCGGGGCGATCCGGCGTCCGCCATGCTGGAAGTGCTGGATCCGGAACAGAACGGCACCTTTGTCGATCACTATCTGGAAGTCGAATATGACCTCTCGAACGTGATGTTCCTGACCACGGCGAATTCCTACAACATGCCGGGGCCGCTCTTGGACCGGATGGAGATCATTCCGCTGGCGGGCTACACTGAGGACGAGAAGGTCCAGATCGCCAAGCAGCATCTGCTGCCGAAGCAGGTGAAGAACCACGGGCTGCGGAAAGGCGAATTCTCCGTCTCCGAGGATGCGCTGGTGGAGATGGTGCGCCGTTACACCCGCGAAGCCGGGGTGCGGAACCTTGAGCGCGAACTGGGCAAGCTGGCACGGAAGGCCGTGACCTCCATCATCAAGGGCGATGTGGAGACGGTGGCCGTGACGGCGGAGAACCTCGACGACTACCTGGGCGTGAAGAAATATCGCTACGGGCTGGCGGAGAAGGAGGATCAGATCGGTGTCGTCACCGGGCTGGCCTATACCTCCGTGGGCGGCGACCTGCTGCAGATCGAGGCGCTGCGCCTGCCGGGCAAGGGCCGGATGAAGACCACCGGCAAGCTGGGCGACGTGATGAAGGAGTCGATCGATGCGGCCTCGTCCTACGTGCGGTCCATCGCGCCGGAGATCGGGGTGAAACCGCCGCGGTTCGACCGGATGGACATCCACGTCCACGTGCCGGACGGGGCGACGCCGAAGGACGGCCCCTCGGCCGGTCTGGCGATGGTGACGGCGATCGTGTCGGTGCTGACGCAGATCCCGGTGCGCAAGGACATCGCGATGACCGGGGAGGTGACGCTGCGTGGCAATGCCTCTGCCATTGGCGGGTTGAAGGAGAAGCTTCTCGCGGCGCTTCGCGGCGGCATCAAGACGGTGCTGATCCCGGAGGAGAATGAGAAGGACCTGGCCGATATCCCCGACAATGTGAAAGAGGGGCTGGAGATCATTCCCGTCACCCATGTGCGGGATGTGCTGAAGCTGGCGCTGGTGCGGGAGCCGGAAGCAGTGGAATGGGATGAGGAGGCGGAGGAAGCCGCCGCCGCAGCCCGGGCCGCAGCCACGGCGGATGCGATCAGCGAGGCGTCGCGCGCGGCGCATTGATCGGTCTGGTTTGAAAATAGAAGAAGGCGCGTTCCGAAAGGGGCGCGCCTTTTTCTTTGGACCTGTGCCTGTGGCGGGCGGCGGCCTGCCTCCGGCGGGAGTATTTTTGCCAAGATGAAGGGGTTAGGGCGTGTCTGGCCGGATGCCCCGCGGGTCAGCAGGCCGGTCAGGGTTGCGGTCAGGGCTGCGAGGCCCCAGAGGGTCCAGATGGCCTGGGGCTGGCCGGTGTCGAGGTCGGAGACGAGGTCCAGCTGGCTGGCAAGCCAGCCCGAAAGCCCGGCGCCGACGGCAAAGCCTGTCGTCTGCAGCGTGGGCAGGAAGGTCGAGGTGCGGGCCGTTTCCCCGGGCGGGGTGATGGTCATGATGACCTCTGAGATCGGGCCCCAGGTGAGACCGAAGGCAGCGCCGCAGCAGATCTGACCCAGAAGCACCAGCGGCAGGAGTTGCAGGGAGAGGCCGGCGGCGAGGCAGGCGAGCCCGGCGGCCTGCACGAAGGGGCCGAGGCGCAGGAGCCGGGCGCGGCGGGGGGCGGTGGTGAGGGAGAGCAGGAAGGCGGTGCCGCTCCAGCTGAGGGCGAGGGTGATGATGATCCAGCCGGTGATAATGGGAGAGAGCCCCCAGATTTTGACAAGCGCCAGCGCCAGGAAGACCGTGGAGGTGGCCTGGGCCACCGGCATCAGGAAATTTGTCCAGGCGGCGCGGCCGAGGGGCGAAAGCGTAAAGAACCCGGTGGGGAAGAACCTGTTCGGTCGCTGCTGGTCGAGCTGGAAAGCGAGGCCGAAGCCGCCCAGGCCCAGGAGCAGCATGGGCAATGTCCAGACGGTTTCGGGGAGGGCCGAGGGCAGGGCGACGACCAGCGTGGCGGCAAGCGCCACGGCGACCGGGAGGCCGAGCGCTCTGCGGTCAGCGGGTGAAACGGTCAGATCTGTCGATCTCAGCACGGGCAGGGCGAGCAGCAGGAAGGTCAGGACCAGCGGCAGGCAGGTCAGCATGGCGGCGCGCCAGCCCAGGGCTTCGGTCACATAGCCGCCGATGAGGGGGCCAAGGCCGGCCGCGAGGGCCCAAACCACCGCTTCGACCGAAAAGACGCGGGCTCTCATCTCAGGCCGGATCAGCCTTGGGATCAGGCCATAGCACAGGGCGACGATGATCCCGTCCGACAGGCCCTGGAGCAGGCGGCCCGTGGCAAAGCTGATCCCGTTGGGCGCTGCACATGTCAGAAGGACGCCGGTCAGGAAGAGGGATGTTCCAAGAATGGATGTTCTTGTCAGCCCGATCCGGCTTTGCACTTCGGCCGATATCAGCCCGCCGGAGACGACGCCCAGGTAAAAGAGGGCATATGCGGCGGGCAGCAGGGACAGATCGCCAAGTGCGGTGAAGGCCAGAGGGATTGTCGCGGCGATGGCGAGGTCATTGAAGGCATGCATGCCGATGCCGCTGGAGATCAACAGGACGGGTCCGCGCTGGCCCGGTGACAGGAGCCGCTCGGCGGGGCCGGTTGTGGCGGTGGGATAATCGGTCATTGGCATTCCTTGCTGATGAGGCAGGATGCGGGGTCAAGCCCGGTTGAGGTCAAGGAGTTATTACAGCAGAAATTCAGGTGGTTGCGGATCGGCCCGGTGATGCCCGTTCGGCGGGCTTGCGGCGACTCGCTGGCAATTCGGGGCTTTATCTGCTTTCCTGTAGCGGCGCTTCAACTGGAAGGCAGAGCCATGACAATCAAGAAAGACACGTCCGGGCAACCGGAGGATACCGGCGGGCAGGCCGAGTCAAAACCGAAATTGCAGGAGGCCGCGATTGCGGCGGCACCGGCGGTCAAGCCGACGCTCGTGACCTTGTCATCGCCCGATCCGCAGTCGGAACCATTGAAGAACAAGGAGCTGCTGGATGCTGCCGCCGAGCGGTCCGGCATCAAGCGTGGCGAGGCCAAACCTGCGATCGAGGCGGCTCTGGCGATCATCGGCGAAAGCCTGGCAGAGGGGCGGGATGTCGATCTGCCCGGTTTGGGAAAGGTAAAGATCAAGCGTGTGAAAACGCTGTCGGGCCGCCGGATCGTGGAATTGCGTCTGCGACAAAAGACGGAGTGACCTGACCGGACGCTCGCGGAATGGAAGAGCGATTCAGAGGGTTGCAATGCTTTGCAGGTGTCGATAAACGGCGCCTCACGGGTGATTAGCTCAGTGGTAGAGCGCTTCGTTCACATCGAAGATGTCAGGAGTTCGAATCTCTTATCACCCACCAAAGACTTTCGCGCAGCGAAAGTCGTCCGCCGAGAGAGATTGCGGAGCAATCGCGTCGGCCCTTCGCGCAGCGAAAGTCGTCCGCCGAGAGAGATTGCGAAGCAATCGCGTCGGCCCTTCGCGCAGCGAAAGTCGTCCGCCGAGAGAGATTGAGGAGCAATCGCGTCGGCCCTTCGCGCAGCGAAAGTCGTCCGCCGAGAGAGATTGCGGAGCAATCGCGTCGGCCTTTCACGCGCAGCGAAAGTCGTCCGCCGAGAGAGATTGCGGAGCAATCGCGTGCAAAGGGCGCCTGCGCGGCGGTCAAAGCCGGCGCCGAATATTGCCGCAACCCCGGCCCACATCGAACTGACGGGGACTGGGTTTGGCACTGGGGCTTGTCCTTCGCCCACCGATCTGGAAAGTGAAAGAAAAGCTCCGGGATACGATGCAAGAGTTCGACGCCACCTTTCGCGCCCGCCTGATGACTCTGATCGGGCAAATTTATCCCGATGCCGACGCATCGGCGCTGGCCGTCAGCATAACGGAGACCTTCTGGCCGGAAGGAACACAGCATCGCCGCAGAGGCAGAGTTCCCGGCAACCGGCAATGGTCCGAACGCGATGCCATGGTGATCACCTACGGCAACTCTATCGTGGACGGGCAGCATAAACCATTGGATCTGCTTCGTGATTTCCTGCACCGCGAGATGGCGGGCGTGGTCAATGGCGTGCATATCCTGCCCTTCTTTCCCTATACCTCCGACGACGGGTTTGCCGTGACGGATTACCGGGCAGTGAACCCGGTGCTGGGCGACTGGGCCGATATCCGGCGGATCGGGTCGGAATTCCTGTTGATGTCCGATCTGGTGCTGAATCACGTGTCGTCGCAATCGACATGGTTCAACGAATATCTTCAGGGGCATGAACCCTATGACGGGTTCTTTTTTGAGGCCACGCCGGAGGATGATCTGTCGGACGTGGTGCGCCCCCGGACCCATCCGCTGCTGCGGGAGGTGGAGACCTCGCGCGGGGTGCGGCATGTCTGGTGCACCTTCTCGCATGACCAGATCGATCTGGACTTCCGCAATCCGGAGGTGCTGCTGGAATTCCTGCGGGTGATGCGGCTGCATATCGACAATGGCGTGCGGATTCTGCGGCTGGATGCCGTGGCCTTCATCTGGAAGGAGATCGGGACCAAGTCGATCCATATGCCGCAGACCCATGCGATCGTGCGGCTGATGCGGCTCTTGGCGGATTTCGCGTCGGAACCGCTCATTCTGCTGACCGAGACCAATGTGCCGAACCAGGAGAACCTGAGCTATTTCGGCAATAGGAACGAGGCGCATGCGGTCTACAACTTCACCCTGCCGCCGCTGGTGCTGCATGCGATGATGGCGGGAACGGCGAAGAACCTGATCCGCTGGCAGGGCTCCATGCCGCCGGCGCAGCTGGGCTGTGCCTATCTGAACTTTACCGCCTCCCATGACGGGATCGGGATGCGGCCGGCCGAGGGGATCCTGAACCCCGAGGAGACCGCGCAGGTGATCGAGACTGTCCGGTCTCTGGGCGGTCGGGTGTCGATGCGGGCGCTGCCGGGCGGGGGCGAGTCGCCTTATGAGCTGAACATAACCTGGTTCAGCGCGATGAAGGGGACCTTTGCCGGAGAGGACGGGTATCAGATCCCCCGGTTTCTGACCTCACAGACGCTGGTGATGGCGCTGGAAGGGATCCCGGCGTTCTACATTCATTCGCTGGTGGCCACGTCGAACGACCTCGAAGGTGTGGAAAAGAGCGGGCACAACCGGGCGATCAACCGTCATCGCTGGGATTACGGGGAATTGCAGGCGCATCTGTCCGATCCGCAAAACGACCATGCGATCGTTCTGGAAGAGATGAAGCGGAGGATCGACATCCGCCGGCGGCAGCGCGGCTTCCATCCGAACGCCACGCAGTTCACCCTGCAGCTGGATCATCGCATCTTTGGCCTCTGGCGTCAGAGCCTCGACAGGGATCAGTCGATCTTTGCGCTGCACAATGTCTCTGCCGACGAGGTGGAGATCGAGCCGTTTGCGATCAACCTGATTGAGGGCGAGGACTGGGTGGACCTCTTGTCCGGCGAGGAGATCGACCCGGCCGATCCGGCGATCCGCTTTGCCCCCTATCAGTGCCGCTGGATCACCAACCGCGCCTGATCCAAATGCGCGCCTGCGGCGCGTTCGATTTTATTTTGCTCAGGCCGCAAGGGCCCTGGAGGGCGCTGCCCTCCAGACCTCCCGGGATATTTCCAGCAGGAAAATCTATTTTTCTTGCCCCAAATATCCTGGGGGGGAGTCTCGCAGAGACGGGGGGCAAAGCCCCCCTCCCGCCGCCTGAGCCAAGGCTCAGGCATAATCTTTGAGATCGGCGGCAACAGCTCTCAGCATATCCGTCATAAGACCGGGATCGGCCGCGTGAACGCGGCTCCAGGTGGGAATGAACGGCGTCTCAGACGGGTTTTCGAGGAAGATGCGCCCCGCTTCCATGATGTTCTCGGCAAAGAGTTCGGCTGTTCTTTCTTCGGTATGCCGGTCCACGGCGAGGCCATTCATGGTGGCGTCGTTGTAATAGGCCTCAAGCAGATCGAGTGCGGAGCGATAATAGGTTGCCTTGAGCGTCCGGAAGACCTCTTCGTTGAAGACGGTGCCATCGGCGGCGAGCTTGCGGAAGACCGCTTTGCAGATGTCGATGGACATGCGCGAGAGACCGGTGGTCTTGTCTTCTTCGGACAGGTCCTGATGCTTGTGGTCGTAATGGTCCGCGATCTCTACCTGGCAGACGGATTTTGGTGCCAGATTGCGCCAGGCCTCTGACAGTACGCCGATTTCCAGGCCCCAGTCAGAGGGGATTCTCAGGTTGCCCAGAATGGATGTTCTCATCGCAAATTCGCCGGAGAGCGCATAGCGGAAGGCGCGGAGGAAATCGATGTAGTCGCGGTCACCGATCACGCGTTTCAGGGCGATCAGAAGTGGCGACACCAGCATTCTGGACACGCGTCCATTGATTTTGCCCTGGCCGACACGCGCGTAATATCCCTTTGCAACCTGGTAGGGGAAATTGGGATTGGCGACGGGATAGACCAGACGGGCGAGCATCTCTTTTTCATAGGTGACGATGTCGCAGTCGTGGATGGCCACGACTTCCGTATCGGCGCAGGCCAGAAGGAATCCGATGCAACCCCAGACATTCTTGCCTTTGCCGGGTTCCGTCGGGGCGAGCCCAAGATCGAGCAGGCGGGATTCGATCTCTTTCATGCGGGGGCTGTCGTTCCAGATCACCACATGGTTTTGCGGCAGGACCGAGAAGAATTCCCTGGCGTGGCGATATTGGGCCTCGTCTGCGCGGTCCAGGCCGATGACGATCCGGTGGAGGTAGGGCACATCCGCCAGTTCCTTGAGGATATTGGGCAGGGCGTCGCCTTCCAGTTCGGAATAAAGCGATGGCAGAATCAGGCTGATTTTCCGGGTGGTGGCGAAGCTGACCAGTTCGCGGGTCAGATCGTCATTCGACATCGTCCGCAGGTTATGAAGCGTCGCGATATTGCCATTCTGGTGAAAATCCGACACTTGCTGGCTCCTAATCCTGTGATGTCAGTGTTGAAACTAGTCTGAGGATCATCTCGTTCCAACCGGTTGGGCCAGTATTTTCGCTGCGACGGATACGCCCATCCCGTTCGCCGGCCAGCCGGGGCAGGTCATTGCCGTCGGGGTTGGTGATGATGACGCCGTGATCGGCATGTTCCAGCATTTCGACATCATTGGGCGCATCGCCCAGGGCGATCGAGGTCGGGTTGCCGTAGGGGGCGGCGATTTCATCCATGCGATCCGCCTTGGTGCCGCCGAAGGACAGGGTCAGGAACCGCCCGCCGCGCCGCGCGGTGACGCCCAGGTCCGACAGGCAGGAGACAAAGGCGTCGAGGTCTTCGCGGCTGCTGTCGAAGAGCCCCGGTTCGGAAAAGGCGCGTTTGCGGGCGAGGATCGCCTGGGGGCCGGGCAGGCCGGTGATCCTGGCCACGTCATCATCGCTGAGATCGCCGAAGCCGCGGAACCCGGCGCGCAGAGCCTGCGGCACCTTGTCCAGCGTGGCGCGCAGTCTGGCATAGCTGTCGCCGGTCTGGTCGGCATCGGCATGGGGCGGCAGGATGCCGGCGCCGTTTTCGACGATGGCGGGGCAGGCGGACAGGCGCATCTCGCTGCGCAGGGGGGCAATCTCCGCGGCGGTCTTGGAGGATGCCAGTATGACGGGCACCTGCATCGCCCGCAGCCGGGACAGGGCGGGAAGCGCGGGGGCCCAGGAATAATCGTGGTGATCCAGCAACGTTCCGTCGAGATCGGTGAAGACGATCAGGGAGGGTGCTTTCATATGGGTCTTGCCTGTCCTGCCCCGGGTTTGCTATGGCGTCCCGCACGGGTGATTAGCTCAGTTGGTAGAGCGCTTCGTTTACACCGAAGATGTCGGGAGTTCGAGTCTCTCATCACCCACCAAAGACTTTCGCGCAGCGAAAGTCGTTCGCCGAAAGCGATTGCCCCGCAATCGCGTAGGCGCACCTTAAGCGCAGCGAAAGTCGTCTGCCGAAAGCGATTGCCCCGCAATCGCGCAGGCGTTTCTAGAGCGCAGCGAAAGCCGTCCTCCGAAAGTCATGGCGCGGCGAACGCGCAGGCGCTCGGAAAACCCATTCATGCCGTCACCGGATGCGGCGTTCCATACCTGCCTCCGGGAAACAGGTCTCTGCCAGGCCCGCGCTGGCCTGCCACCGGCCGATGGAGCGGCGGGTCTTGAAGCCGGGCAGGCCGTCGACACCGCCGACGTCATGGCCCTTTGCTTCAAGCCGGCGCTGGATGTCGGCGATGCCGGCGCGGCTCATCTTGCCAACATCGCGCCAGGGAGCCGCAAAATCGCCGGAGCCATACTGGATCCGGTCGCCGACATGACCGACGAAGAGCGCGTAGAGATCGCTCATGTTGTAATCCTTGAGAACGTAGAAATTGGGCGTGACCAGAAAGGCCGGGCCCTTGCGTCCTGCGGGCATCATGAGAAACCCCTGACCGCGCTGCTCATGCTGGGGAAAGGGGCGCCCGGAGGTGCGGCGAATCCCCAGTTTCTCCCAGTCGGAGATGCGGCGGCCCTGATCGGGGCCCTCCAGCGCGCAGGAGACCGTATCCGGCACCGTGACCTCGAACCCCCAGTCGCGGCCGGCGACCCATCCGTGCTGCCCCAGATAGCGGGCGATGGAGGCGATCGTGTCGACCTCTGACCGCCAGATATCGGCGCGCCCGTCGCCATCGCCATCTGCGGCATAGCGCAGAAAGCTGGAGGGCATGAACTGGGGCTGGCCCAGGGCGCCGGCCCAGCTGGATTTCATGGCGCTTTCCGGGGCGTGTCCGGCCTGAGCGATCCGGAGGGCGGCGATCAGTTCTTCTGTGAAATAGGAGGCGCGGGTGGACATGAACCCCTGTGTGCCCAGAATCTCAAACACGTCATGGGGGATGGCGGCGCGGCCATAGGCGCTTTCCCGGCCCCAGATGGCCAGGATGATCCGGCCGGGCACACCTGTGGCCTGTTCGGCACGGGCCAGCGCCGTGGCATGGCGTCTGGCCATCTGGCGGCCGGTGGCGGTGGCGCCGGACAGGTTTGCGGGGGCGAAATAGCGCGCGGGGGCGCCAAATTCGGATTGCCGTTGCTTGCCGGGCTTTGCCGTGGTGCCCGGCGGGACCAGATCGGGCAGGTCCCAGTTCAGGCGGGCGTTACGGAAGGCCCCATCGAATATGCTGCGGGAGACGCCCTGACCCCGGGCCGCCGGCCAGATCACCTGTTCGAGCCATGTTCGGTACTGCGCCTCTATCGCGGCCCGGTCGAGGGCGCGAAGCGGGCCGGGAAAACAGGCAAGGCAGGCAATGGTGAGGGCGAGGATCAGGGCGAGGCGCGTCAAGGCAGGCTCCGGCGCGGGGATGGTCGCGCCCATCTTAGCCCCGCGCCGGTGCTCTGGCCACCGGCCAGACGGATCAGCTGCGCACGGTTTTCAATGCCGGCGCAAGCTTGGCCAGCTCTGTCAGCATGATCTGGGCGCCTTCGGACATCTTCTCGTTCGGGGTAAAGACACCGTCCTGCACGAACTCCGGATAGAAGGGGAGCGGGACAGATTGCGGGATCGGCATCATGCCAAGATTTACGGCAAGTTTCCGAAGTTCTTCCGCCCCGCGCATCCCGCCGGAGACACCGCCATAGCTGACCACGCCCGCCGGTTTGTAGCGCCATTCATGAACGAGGCACTGAATGGCGTTCACGATCGAGGCGGGAGGGAAATAGTCGTATTCCGGCGTCACGAAGATAAAGGCATCTGCCGGGGCGATGGTGTCGCTCCATGCTTTGGTATGGTCGTGCTGGTAGTCCTGCATGCCCGGGTGGTTGGGTTCGTCCAGAAGCGGCAGGTTCATTGCGGCAAGATCAACCTCTGACACGTCGAACGACCCATGTGCTCTGGCCGTCTTGGCAACCCAGTCGGCAATGACGGGCCCGGCACGGCCCGGACGGGTCGAGGCGGTGATAACGAGCAGATTCGTGGACATGGCGGATTCCTTTTTTCGTCTTCCGGCCCGGCGGCCGGGGGATTTTCGATGAGAATCAGACCTAGTTCGCAGGTGCAGCATCGACAATGGACCGGGATGTAGGGCTGTCCCTGCATTTCCGCACGAAAAGGCGTGCAATTGACGCTTGACGCCATGAGCCTGGGTGCATAGAACCCGCGCCACGGCAGATGCGCGGTTGTAGCTCAGTTGGTTAGAGTACCGGCCTGTCACGCCGGGGGTCGCGGGTTCGAGCCCCGTCAACCGCGCCACTGCCGTCATTCAAAAGCGCCCTCCGGGGCGCTTTTGTCGTTTCATGGGCAGGCACGCGATGCAGAAGGCTACGATTTTGGCTTGACCGGATCGTGGCGCATCGCCTATTCCGCCCCTCACGCGCGGTTGTAGCTCAGTTGGTTAGAGTACCGGCCTGTCACGCCGGGGGTCGCGGGTTCGAGCCCCGTCAACCGCGCCACACTTTCCTCAGGAAAGTGACCGACCTTGCAAAGATCAGAGCGTAGCGGCTGCGGTTTTATGAAACCGCGAGCGCGAGCGCGGTCGCGGTTTGGAATTTGCCCTCTCTTGTGCGCCATTCTCGCCTTGGCAGGCCAATTCGATGTTTCCGTTACGGAAGCTTGAGGATGGGGGGCTGGTTGCAGGCAGAACGGAGTGTCCGCCCGGTGCGCTAGCCGGGGTAAATTGTGATTATCTCCTTTTATTCAAGGAGCTATATCGAAATCGCGAAATGTGCATGCACGACATTTCTTTCGTTGCACGCAATGGCGGCATTGCTCGGATCCACGCAACCTTAAAGGGATTTTTGATAAATTTTCCGTAGTTTGGCCACAATGTGGGACCAACATGGGATCAACGATAACAACAAGAAGATCCCGGATACGAGATGAAAAGCTTTGCTCGTGTTGAGGTTACCGATCACGTCCACGCCGTCCTTGAATCGCTGGATATTTTTCAGAAACGCGTGGGATTGCGGGGCAGGACGCCCGTGCATCGCTACCCGCGTCGCTGGCGCAACGGTCAAATCCTGCAGGTGCGCCCCGGCACGGTCGTAGAACCCTATTGCACCATTGCCGAAGGCAGCGCGATTCCCTCCATTGGATCGTTTTCGGAACTTGCGTCGGCATTCCCCGCCAATGCGCGGATCGGCCGGTTCTGTTCCGTTGGAACGGGCGTTACGTTTACCGGCTTTCGTCACCCGATTGAGGCGGCCTCGTCGTCATCGGCGTTCTTTAATTCCGGTCGCGAGTTGTTCTACGCCTATGCCGACCGTCGCGAAGAGGTGACGGGCCAACGACCGTCCCTGCGTCAGGTTCCGGCCTGCCCGCAACCCCAGCGAGACCCGATTACCCTGGGCCATGACGTCTGGATCGGCGATAATGCCGTTCTTCGTGGCGGGATTTCGATCGGGGACGGGGCCGTCATCGCCAGCGGAACGGTGGTCACAAAGGATGTCGCGCCCTATACGATTGTCGGCGGTAATCCGGCACGGATCATCCGCAAACGTTTCCCGGACGAGCTGTGCGCCGCTCTTCAGGAAAGCCGCTGGTGGGAGATCGAGATGGCGGATTTGCTGAACCTTCCCATGCACGATCCCGAAGCCCTGGTGACAGCCATTGCGCAGCAGCGGAACAACCTGCGGCTGGCCTATTCAGAAAGAACACCGCTTCTGGTTCACCTTCGGGGAGATATGCAGCGGATCGCTGCGGAATAGACCGTCAGTAGTCGTAGCCCAGCTGAGCCTCCAGCGGCAGATCAAGCTGCGTCTTCATGAAGGCGATGTCCTCCGGTGCCATCTCCGAAGGGGTCTCGGGGCGCGTGGACCCGATCTTGTGCCGGGTTCCCATCCGCCGTTTCACCAGCTTCAGATCGTCGTGCTTTCGGATAAGATCGAAGGCCCGGCACAGATGCTGAAGCGCGCTTTCAGGGTCGTTCAGAAAGCTTTCCATTCTGACAACCATGACGTCGCCCCCCCGGCGCAGCATCGACAGATGCCCCTCCAGCTTGGCCCGGCGCAGCGCGAAGAGGTTATCGAAGGGGCGGCCGGTGAGGGGGTGCCGGTCGAACTGGAGATCGGCGCCTTGGGCCTTCAGCTCCGGATGGATTGTCTCGAAATCGGTCACCCGGTCGACAATACCGCGCCAGGGTGTGCGGATGAACTCCGCAAAGCCAAGCCGGTGCATCTCGGGATGGGCGTGCCAGGGGCGGTCATGCATCGACAGGGCCCAGTTGCGCGCATCGCGGATACAGACAACCGTCAGCAGATTGTCAGGGACAGCGATCATATGGGGAAACCCGTGTTTCCAGCCAAGCGCCTCGGTCCGGAAGGTGCGGACATTCTTGTCGATCAGCTTGCGGACGACATTTGTTCCCGAGCCGCGTTCGCCCAGGACCTGATACATCTCTGGCGCGGCCTGATTGACGCGATGGATATGAATGCCGGTTTCGGCAAAAGACTGCGGCAGCATGTGGCTCTCCTTGCCCGCATTTAGGTGGCTCTCGGGGCGGGAAACAAGTTACAAAGCGGAAAGGGCCAGGAAAGCGCCCGGATATAAGAGGCCCGTTCGATGCAATCCACAGCCTGTGCCGTTACTATGGTCCGTGACGATGAATTTTTTCTTCGCATCTGGCTGGACTATTATGGCGGGCTGCTGGGGCTGGAAAATTGCTATGTCATCAACCACGGCCGCGGACGGTCAGTGGCAGAGATGGCAGCAGGGGCCAATGTGATCGGCATTCCCGGCGATCCGCATAAAAATTTCGATGCAAAGCGCTGGAAACTGCTGAACGGGGTCGTGGCGGGGCTGCGATCCTACTACAAGCATGTGATCGTGGGGGATGTGGACGAACTGGTCGTTCTGGATCCGGAAGCCGGCAAGAGCCTGCTGCAGTTTCTCGAGGATCGGCGCGGCAACCGGGTGTTTACGCCGCTGGGGCTGGAGGTGATCCACCGGATCGATATCGAACATGCTCCGATCCGTGACCGGGTGCTGGGCCCGCGCCGGCATGTGCGGCTGGCGCCGCATTATTCGAAACCCTGTGTCACCTCCGTTCCCGCCAAGATCGCGCGCGGGGGGCATTTTACGGAGTTTCCGGAGCTGATCACGCCCGACAATCTCTACCTTTTCCACCTGAAATTCTGCGATTTCCCGGCCTATGCAGAGGCGATGGACCGGCGCAATGCCGTGACGGCCGCCGTGGAGGCCGACAGGATATCCGATGTCTCCATCGGTCGGCACTGGTTTGCCGATGCCCGGGGCGACGACAGGGCGCTTTTCGAAAGCTTTGCCGATCTCCCCCTGCAGGAGGGGTTCGAGATGAAACCCTTCCGCAAGGCCATGCACAACAGCTGGGGTAAGCGCGGAGACACCGGATACTACGAATTTGACCGCGAGGACCAGCCTGTGCAATTTCAATTGCCGGAGCGGTTTGACGGGATGTTCTGAGGAACTTTTCGGACCGCACTGCGCGTTGCATACATGAGCGCCTGCGGCGCATTCGATTTTATTTTGCTCAGGCCGCAAAGGCCCTGGAGGGCGCTGCCCTCCAGACCTCCCGGGATTTTTCCAGCAGGAAAATCTCTTTTTCTTGCCCTAAATATCCTGGGGGGAGTCTCGAAGAGACGGGGGGCAAAGCCCCCCCTCCCGCCGCCTGAGCTGCAGCTCAGGCAACTCATATCAGACAGCCAACAAAGATTTATCCAGACAGGGCGTCGAGGACCCGGGCCCAGGAGCGGATACCTTTGTGGAAACTCTCCATATCGTATTTTTCATTTGGCGAGTGAATCTGATCATTGTCTTTGCCAAATCCGATCAGCATGGCATCGGTGCCGAGGATGGTCTTGAAATAGCCCGCGATGGGAATGGAACCGCCGCAGCCGATATAGGCGGCCGTATCGGGCCATTCGTCGGACAGGGCCTGGCGGGCGGCCTCAAAAGCCGGATCGCCTGTTTCCATCTGGCCGGCGGCGCTTGCACCGTGGCCGTGGAATTCTACCGTGCAGTCCTCGGGCAGCTGGTCTTCCACCATTTTGCGGAAGTTTTCGCGGATTTTCAGAGGGTCCTGCTGGCCGACCAGCCGGAAGGAGATCTTGGCAGAGGCTTTGGACGGCAGCACTGTCTTGAAGCCTTTGCCGGTATAGCCGCCCCAGATGCCATTGACCTCGCAGGTGGGGCGGGACCAGATCATCTCCAGCGGGGATCGGTTCTGTTCGCCCGCCGGGGCGGAGAGGCCGACATCGCCAAGGAACCCTTTGCTGTCGAAATTCAGCCCGTCCCACTGAGCCTTGAGCGCATTGGAGATTTCCGGCACGCCCTCGTAGAAATCGGGGATCGTGATCCGGCCCGTCGCGTCGTGTAGTCCGGCGATGATGCGCGACAGGACCCGGATCGGGTTCATGGCGATGCCGCCGTACATGCCGGAATGCAGATCCTTGGAGGGGCCGGTGATCGTCAGCTCTTCGCCGAGGAGGCCTCGCAGCATGGTGGTGATGGCGGGCACACGGCTTTCGAAGAGGCCGGTGTCGCAGATCAGCGCGATATCGGTTTTCAGTTCCTCGGCATTCTCCTTCATGAAGGGCACGAGGGAGGGGGAGCCCGATTCCTCCTCGCCTTCGAAGAAGAAGGTGATCTTGCAGGGCAGTTTGCCATTCTCCGCGATCCAGGCACGGCAGGCTTCGACAAAGGTCATCAGCTGGCCCTTGTCATCGGCCGCGCCGCGACCGCGGATGACCTGACCCTTGTCTGTCTCCTGCAGTTCGGGATCGAAAGGATCGCGGTCCCAGAGATCGAGCGGATCGACGGGCTGCACGTCATAATGGCCGTAGAAGAGCAGATGCGGCGCGCCCTCGCCAATATGGCCCACGACCATCGGGTGGCCCGGGGTGGGGCGCTTTTCGATCTTGGCGCCCAGGGATGTCAAATCTGCGACCAGCCAGTCGGCGGCGCGGTCGCAATCGGCTTTGAACTCCGGATCGGTGGAGATTGAGGGAATGCGCAGAAGGTCGAGGAGGCGATCGGTGGCAGCGGGCAGGTCGCTGTCGATGCGCGAGAGGACGGCGTCGAGAGACATGGATAAGCTCCTTGTTTTGCCGGACCCTAGCACCGGGGTGATGGGAGTCCAGTCAACGCAGTGTTTCGGGCCGCGCACAGGCGCTGTGGCAGGATCCGAGGGACGGGATCGCCGTGGTTTCAGGCGAGATCCAGCACGGCGCGGAGCGTGTTGAGGTTGCGGGCCGTGGTCACGCCGCTGATCGCCGCGGGGATTTTCTGTGCGATTTTCGATTTGCCAATGCCTCTGGGGGGCCAGTGATAGAGGCATCCGTCGCCCGGCGCGATCTCCTCGCCATCGTAGGCGTTGGTTCTGATGGCTGTCAGGCGGGTCATATCCACCGTGCCGTCAAAGAGGTGGAAGGTCATGAATTTGGGCTCCGCCGCCTGTGGAAAGGGATTGGCCGCGATGACGTTACGCAAGGCCTCTGCCGTCAGGGCCAGCGCGGGCGGGCGGTGGCCGAATTCTGCTGCGATCAGGTCGGAGGTCCAGTCAGCCAGGTTTCGGGCGTTGTCCAGATCATGGGTGAAGACGAGGTTGCCGGACTGGATATAGGTGGCGACATCCTGTGCGCCTGCCGTCTCCAACGCGGATTTCAACGGTTTCATGGGCAGTTTGCCGTGCCCGCCGACATTTACCCCACGAAGAAGAACGATCCATCTCATACTCATGACCCAGTTTGGAACGCCTCCGGGTTAGCAGGAAGTTCAGGCGCCGTCACGCCGGGCAAGCCGGACCACCAGCGGCAGGTGGTCAGAGGCGATACGGGCGGGCTGGGCGATATGGGCGCGGGGCGGTTCCGCGACCGTCAGATCGGCGCTGAGCGCGATCCGGTCGAGGCGACCGATGGGCCGGGGGGCAGGATAGGTGGGCGGCGTCGGCACCAGCCTCAGGGGGGCGATCTCATGTTCGATCACGCGGGGCGCGCCCCATTCGTTGAAATCGCCGGTGATGACCGTGGGCGCGGGCGGCAGCAGGGCCAGCGCGCGCCGGATCGCGGCCAGTTGTAACAGGCGGTAGCGCCGGATCAGGCCCAGATGGACGCCGATGACGCGCAGGGGACCAAGCGGGGTGTCGAGCTCTGCCCGGATGGCGCCGCGCGGCTCCAGCCCCGGCAGCTCGATCCGGTGGGTGGAGCGGGCGGTGACGCCGGGGCGGGCAATCATCGCATTGCCGTGCCAGCCGAGCGAAGGACCGCCTGCGCTGACAGGGCTGAAGGGCAGGATGTGCCAGCCATCGCTTTCCACCATGTCATGCAGCAGGGCGGCCGGACGCGGCGGCAGGCGTTTGTCGACCTCCTGCAGCACGGCCAGCTCTGCGCCGGTTGCCGCAAGAACCTGCAGGGAGCGCTGCGGATTGCGTTGCAGGTCCAGACCCACACATTTCTGCAGGTTCCAGCTTGTCAGGGTGAGGATGGGTGCTTTCATTGGGGGTGTCATGACCTTTCAGGAGATAAGACACCGATGTTGCGCGAACAGTCCATCCTGACCCGGCTGATCTGGGCCGCGCTTCTGCTGGCTGCCGTCGAAGCGCTCATTACCGAGCGGTTTTCGCTGGCCTTCATCGCGCTGATGACGCTGGGGCTGTCGATGGCCCCGGCCTTTGTCGCCCGCTGGGCCGAGGTGGTGGTGCCGCCGGGGTTTTACGCGGCCGTGGTCATGTTTGTCGGCGGCACGATCTTTCTGGGCGAGGTCTTTGATTTCTATAACAGATACTGGTGGTGGGACATCCTGATGCATGGCGGTTCGGCTGTGGGGTTCGGGCTGATCGGCTTTGTGCTGGTCTTCATGATGTTCCAGGGCGACAAATACGCGGCACCCCCCTGGGCGATCAGTTTCTTTGCCTTCTGTTTTGCCGTGGCCATTGGCGCGATATGGGAGATTTTCGAGTTCACGATGGATCAGACCTTTGGCACCAATATGCAGAAATCGGGCCTGATGGACACGATGGGCGATCTGATCGTGGACTGCGTGGGCGCCGTGCTGGGGGCGGGCGTGGGCTTTGCCTATCTTAAGGGGCAGCAGCTGGGCGGGCTGACCGCAACGATCGAATATTTCGTTTCGCGCAATCCCCGGTTCTTTTCCAAGCGGCGCAAATAGGCGTTGACCCCGGGCGGGCGCCCGGGGCTCATGGCGTCCGGGAGAAGGACTTCATGAGAAAAGACGCGCTTGACCTGCCGGGAGTGCTGGGGCTTTTGGCGATTACGCTGATCCTTGCGGGCAGCCAGATCGTCATGAAGCTGACGAATGAGGCGCTGTCGCCTGTGGCTCAGGCGGCGGTACGGTCGGTTCTGGCGCTGGTGCTGGTGGGGGGCTGGGTGCTGGTGCGGCGGATCGATCTGGGCGATCTGCGGCGGCAGCTCTGGCCGGGGGTGCTTCTGGGTGTGCTTTTTACCGTCGAATTTATCGGGATTTATACCGCGCTGGATCTGACGACGGTCTCGCGCGCCTCGATCATCTTCTACACCATGCCGATGCATCTGGCGCTGGCGGCGCATTTCCTGATCCCCGGAGAGCGGCTGACGGGCAAAAAGCTTCTGGGGCTGGTCTGCGCCTTTCTGGGCGTGGCGGTGGTGGTGATGGACCGGGGCGGCGGTCAGGCGAGCCTGGCGGGCGATCTGCTGGCCTGGCTGGCGGCAATCGGCTGGGCGGGGATCGCGCTGACGGTGCGGGTGACGCGGATGTCAGAGGCACCGCCCGAGGCGCATCTGCTTTGGCAGCTTGGGCTGTCGGCGGTGTTGCTGACGGTGGCGGCTCCGTTTTTCGGGGAGATGGTGCGGGAGTTTCGTCCGGTGCATCTGTGGCTGGTGGCCTATCAGGTGGTGCTGGTGGCCGGGGTCAGCTTTCTGTTCTGGTTCCGGCTGCTGAAGGTCTATCCGGCCTCCTCCATCGCCAGTTTCGCATTTCTGACGCCGGGGCTGTCGGTGACCTTGGCCTGGCTGGTCTTGGGCGAGGTGCTGCACTGGAACGTGCTGGCGGGGCTGGCGCTTGTGTCGCTGGGGATCGTGCTGATCAACCGGCGGGTCGGTGTCTGAGGGCGGAGCGGGGGCTGCCTGCCCCCGCGCGGCTGCGCCGCCGCCCCCGGGAGTATTTCTGCCAAGATGAAGGGGCGGCCGCGGTAGGGGCGGTCAGGTACCGCAGAAGGTGGCGGTGACGATTTCGTTTTGGGCGGGCGGATTGGTGAGGTCGGTGTCTTCGGGCGGGTCGAAGGGGGTGGCGAGGGCCTTTGTGAGGCGCGCGAACGGGGCCATGTCGCCGTTGGTGGCGGCGGCGATCATCTGCTCGATCCGGTGGTTGCGTGGGATAATCGCGGGGTTGGCGCGGGTCATCGTGGCGAGGGCGTCGGGTTCGGCCTCAAGCCTGGCGTGCCAGCGGTCCGCCCAGTCGAGGAAAGCTTCGCGGTCGGCGATCTGGTCCCTGGCGTCATCGGTGGGCAGGGCGCGGAAGGTATTGGTGAAATCGGAGCTGCCGGCCTGCATGAGGCTCAGCAGGTCGTCGATCAGGGCGCGGTCTTCGGGGCGCGGGGCGGCGATGCCGATCTTGGCGGCGAAGATGCGGAGCCACTCGGCCTCGATCTGCTCGGCCATGCCATGCACGGCATGGGTATAGGCCGGGATGGCGGCGTCGGGATCGGGCAGGAGGGGCAGCAGGGCCGAGGCGAGCTTGGCCATGTTCCAGGGCAGGACGCGGGGCTGGTTCGACCAGGCGTAGCGGCCATACTGGTCGATGGAGCTGAAGACCGTATCTGGGTGATAGGCATCCATGAAGGCGCAGGGGCCGTAGTCGATCGTCTCGCCGCTGATGGAGGTATTGTCGGTGTTCATCACGCCATGGATGAAGCCGAGACCCATCCATTGGGCGACGAGGCGGGACTGGCGGGCGATGACCGTCTGGAGGAAGTCGAGCGGGTCCTTGGCCGCGGGCGCGTGGCGGTCCACGGCATAGTCGTAGAGCGCCTGCAGGGAGGCGCGGTCGTCGCGGGCGGCGAAATATTCGAAATGACCGACGCGGAGATGGGAGGCGGCGACGCGGGTCAGAACGGCGCCGGGCAGGGCGGTTTCGCGCTGGATGGTCTCTCCGGTTGCGGTGGCGGCCAGTGCCCGGGTGGTGGGCACGCCCATGGCCTGCATCGCCTCCGAGATCACGTATTCGCGCAGCACTGGCCCCAGCCAGGCGCGACCGTCGCCGGCACGGGAATAGGGGGTGCGGCCGGAGCCCTTGAGCTGAATGTCGCGGCGCTGCCCGTCACGGTCGATGACTTCGCCCAGCAGGATCGCGCGGCCGTCGCCCAGCGAAGGGGAGAAGCCGCCGAACTGATGCCCGGCATAGGCCTGTGCCAGCGGCATGGCGCCTTCGGGCAGGGCATTGCCGGAGAAGGTGGCGGCGAGGTCCAGCCCCTCCGGATCGATCCCGAGTTCCGCCGCAAGGGGGGCGTTGAAGGCCAGCAGGCGGGGCGCCTTGACCGGGGTGGGGTCGGTGCGCGTGAAGAGGGCGGCGGGGAGCCGCGCATAGGAATTGTCGAAGGGGATATGGGCTGTCATGTCCCAGAGGTAGGCGCGAGCAGTCGCGCCGTAAAGCCCTCAGAACCGGCGGGTCATCAGCATGTAACGTTCGCGGGGCACAAATCCGGCGCGGCGGTAGGTGTCCTGCGCGCGGACATCGGAGGTCAGCACCTCCATATGCAGGGCCCTGAGTCCGGCGCCTGCCAACTCCTTGGGGAGCGTCAGCATCACGTCGGAGCCGATGCCGCGGCCCCGGACGGAGGGGCGGATGTAGAGCTCATCCACAAAGCCGTCCATGCCGCCGAACTCGATCGACCAGCCGAAGGCGATAATGACGTAGCCGATGGGGGCGCGGGTGGGCCCGATGATCCAGGCGGCGCCATGGGGGGAGCCTTCCAGCAGTGGCGTGAGGGCGCCTTCGCGCATCTCTTCGGTTGTGCGGAGCCCGAATTCCTCGTGGAAGGCATTCACAAGCGGCAGCAGGCGGGGCAGGTCTTCGGGCGTGGCGAGGTGCAGGGCAGTCACAGGCGGGCGAGCCTTTCGGTCAGCAGGTCAAAGAAGCCCTGCGCGTCGATTGTGCCCATAAAGAGCGCATTGGGGGGGCGGTCGGTGACGCCCCACCAGTCGGCCACGGTCATGCCCATGGTGAGTTCCGACTGCGTCTCGATCTCCACATTGATATGACGGCCGGAGAAGAGCTCTGGCCGGATCAGATAGGCGGTGACGCAGGGATCATGCAGCGGTGCGCCTTCGGAGCCGTATTTGGCCAGATCGAAGCGTTCAAAGAAATCCGTCATCTCCGCCACGGCGGTGCCGACGCGGTTGCCGATGGCGCGGAAGGCTTCGTTGCGGGCCGGGGTGACCAGCGCCTTGTGGGTGATATCGAGCGACATGACCACAATCGGCGCGCCGGATTTGAAGACGATCTCCGCCGCCTGCGGATCGACGTAGATGTTGAATTCGGCGGTCGGGGTGATATTGCCGACCTCGAAATACGCGCCGCCCATCAGGACGATTTCCTGCACCTTTTCAACGATATCCGGGGCGCGTTGAAAGGCTGTGGCGATATTGGTCAGGGGCCCGAGGGGGCAGAGGGTGACGGTGCCCGCAGGCTCTGCCCGCAGCGTGTCGATGATGAAATCGACGCCATGTTCCGGCTGCAGCTCCATCACCGGATCAGGGAGTTTCGGGCCGTTCAGCCCGGTCTCCCCATGCACATGTTCGGCGGTGACCAGCACGCGGCCCATCGGTTTTTCGCAGCCGGCATAGACCTTTACATCGGGTTTGCCGGCCAGTTCACAGACGATGCGCGCATTCTTGGCGGTCAGCGACAGGGGCACGTTGCCGGCCACGGCGGTGATGCCCAGCACCTCGATCTCCTCGGGGCTCGCGAGGGCCAGCAGGATGGCGACGGCGTCGTCCTGGCCGGGGTCGGTATCGATGATGATCTTGCGGGTCATGGCGCCTCGGGTCGTAAATCTGGCGCCACACTCTAGGAGCGGCGGAGGCTGTGCAAGCGGGAAAGGGTTGTTTTGGGACGCGCGCGGTGTAGCCTGCCGCAAAGCGCCGCCGGGACAGGTGGTTAGGCAGAGGGCAGAGGCATGAAACTGGCGTTCCTGACGATGGTCTGGCGGGATTACTGGCTGCTGGAGAAATGGGTCGCGCACAACGCGCGTTACGTGCCCAAGAAGCAGCTCTACGTGATCAACCACGGCGGGGATCCGGAGATCGACCGGATTGCAGAGGGGTGCAACGTCATCTCCATCCCGCGAGAGGAGGTCACGCCCGATCTGACGCGGCGGCGGTGGGACCTGAAGGGCGGGATCGCGGCCGGGCTGATGGGGTTTTACGACATGGTCGTGACCACGGATGTCGATGAATTCCTCGTCTATGTGGGCGAGGGGCCGGGGCTGGTGGACCATCTGGCGGCGGCGGAACGGGATACGGCGGCGCTGTCGCCCGTCGGGCTGAACATGATCCCGACGGAGGGCGACGGCACGGGCGGCAAGGTGCTGGAGAACCATCCCAATGCGATGGTCGCGGCCAAATATACCAAGCCCTGTATCGCCAACCGGCCTGTCGGCTATACCATTGGCGGGCATGGGCTTTTCCGGGGCAACTTCCGGATCGATCCGGAGCTGGTGCTGCTGCATCTGCATTATGTCACCCCCGATTATCAGGAGCGGATGGCCGCGCGGGAGGAGATCGTGCAGCAGTCCAAAGACTATAATGCAGCGCAGGAGACGCCCGACGCGATGCCCAAGCGTTACTGGATCAACTGGTCCCAGCCGGGGATGATCCGTGACAAGGATTTTGGCAATTTCGCGCGGGCAGAGGAGATGGATGTCTCTGGTGGCTTCGGCGAGGTGGCGGCGGTGCTGCGGGAAGCCGTGGTCGTGCAGGGCAAGAAATCGGTTGTGGAGCCCAAGATCGTGAATGCGCGGCCGCGACGCATTGTGTTGCCGCAACGGTTTAGATCTTTGATATAAGTTTCTGTTTTTGAGTATTTTTAAAGGGATTTGTTCGTGCCGCTTATCCGCTACCTGACGCATCCGCAGATTGTGGTCGACGCGGCCGTTCCGGTGCCGGACTGGTCGCTGAGCCCGGTCGGGGCGGCCCGGGTGGCAGCCATTGCAGACGCGCCAATCTGGCAGGGCACCCGGCAGGTGATTTCAAGCGGCGAGCGCAAGGCACTGGAAACGGCGGGGCCGATTGCCACCTGTCTGGGGCTGCCGGTCACCGTACGGGAGCGGATGGGGGAAAATGATCGGTCCTCCACCGGTTTTCTGCCGCCCGACGAATTTGAACTGATGGCGAACCGGTTCTTTGGCGATCCGGATATCTCTGCCGAGGGGTGGGAGACCGCGCGGGATGCGCAGTCACGCATTTTGGCAGAAGTGCTTGAGGTGATAGAGGGACCGCTGTCGGGTGACGTGCTCATCGTGGGACATGGCGGGGTTGGCACGCTGCTTTGGTGTGCGCTGTCGGGAGTGCCCATCGACCGGGCGCATGATCAGGGGCCGGGAGGCGGCGGCAACTGGTTCGCCTTTGACGCGGTGGAGCGGCGGCCGTTTACCGGCTGGTTGCCGATGGAGCAGCTCATCCAAGGCTAGCCGGACGGCACCGTATGGCGCCGCCCGGCGGGAAGATCAGCCGTCGAAATCGACAGTCTGGATGATCTTCAGCGCTTCGGCGCGGGCCTTGGCGAGGTCCATCAGGTTGAGGCTGTCTGCCTCGAACGTGCCCCAGCCGGACACCAGTTCCGCAGGCTCCGAGCCCGGTGCGATGGGATATTCAAAATTCGCCTCTGCATAGATTTCCTGCGCCTTGGGGGAGCTGAGGAATTCTATCATTTTCAGCGCGTTATCTCGATTCGGGGCGGCTTTGGTCATGGCCACGCCGGAGATGTTCACATGGGTGCCGCCATCCTCAAACACCGGGAAGACGATATTGACCGACTCGGCCCATTCGACCTGCTCCGGATCGTTCAACATCTGGCCCATGTAATAGGTGTTGCCTAGAGAGATGTCGCATTCGCCGGCCCAGATCGCCTTGACCTGCGCGCGGTCATTGCCCTGCGGTTTGCGGGCGAGATTGGCTTTCACACCTTCCAGCCAAGTCTTGGTTTCCTCCGCGCCGTGGTGCAGCAGATATGCCGCCGCGAGCGCGACGTTATAGGGATGCGTGCCGGAGCGGGTGCAGATGCGGCCCTTCCACTTCGGATCGGCCAGGTCCTCATAGGTCGTGACCTCGCCTTCGGTCACACGGTCCTTGGAGGCATAGACGACGCGGGCACGGGTGGTCAGCCCCCACCAGGACCCTTCGGGGTCGTGATAGGTGGCGGGCACGTTCTGGCTCAGGATATCGCTGTGCACGGGCTGGGTCAGGCCGGCCTCGACAATCTCGTAGATGCGCGACACATCGACGGTGAAGACCAGATCAGCAGGAGAGCGGTCGCCCTCCGCCTGCAGACGTTCGACCATGCCGTTGTCCAGATGGGCGACATTCACCTTGATGCCGGTTTCCTCGGTAAAGGCATCGGTGAGCGGCTTCAGCAGCTCTGGCTGGCGGTAGGAATAGAGGTTCACCTCCTGCGCAAGGGCAGGCAGGGCGGTGAGGGCGGCGAGGCCGCCAGCAAGGGCGGAGATACGCAGGGACATGATCGGCTCCTAAAGTGTCGATTAGAGCCGCTTTAATCCGAGTGTTTTGATCGGGTCAATGTCCGAGTGAAATTATCGGGCTTTCTCACGGAGTTTTGCTTCGGTCCAGAGCGCGTCCATCTCCTCCAGCGTGCTGTCCTGGGGGGCCTTGTTTTGCTGGGCCAGCGCGGCTTCGATATAGGCGAACCGGCGGGTGAACTTGGCATTGGCGCGGCGCAATGCCGCCTCCGGGTCGACCTTCAGGTGGCGGGCAAGGTTGGCCATGTTGAACAGAAGATCGCCCATTTCGTCTTCGATCTCATCGGGGCCGAGGTCTGTCTGCGCCTCCACCAGCTCGGCCGCTTCTTCCTGCATCTTGGCCAGGACCTGCGTCGTCTCCGGCCAGTCGAATCCGACCCGCGCCGCCCGTTTCTGAAGCTTCTGTGCGCGCAGAAGCGCCGGAAGGCCAACCGCTACGTCGTCCAGAACGCCCGATGCGCCCTTGGCGGCGCGTTCCGCGGCCTTCACGACCTCCCAGTCGCGGGTCTGCTGCTCTGCCGATTTGTCGCGGCTCTCGTCGCCAAAGACATGGGGGTGACGGTGGATCATCTTTTCGGCGACGCCCGCGGCAATGTCATGGAAATTGAATAACCCCATTTCTTCAGCCATTTGCGCGTGGAAGACGACCTGAAGCAGGAGGTCGCCCAGTTCGCCGCGCAGCTCGTCCATGGCGCCGCGTTCGATCGCATCGGCGACCTCGTAGGCCTCCTCGATCGTGTAGGGGGCAATGGTCGCAAAGTTTTGTTCCACATCCCAGGGGCAGCCGGTTTCGGGGTCACGCAACCGGCGCAGGATTGCCAGAAGCTGGGGCAGGCCGGCGGCTTCGTGATGGATCGGGTCCGTGAGGGTGTCGGCAGGCATTGCAGGCTCTCGCTGTTTCGGATTTGGTGCCAGGGTGACCAGGCAGCCGACAGGAGTCCAGTGATGCCCGTAATCAATCGAATTGCCGGCTATGCCGAAGAGATGACCGCCTGGCGCCAGCATCTGCACCGGAATCCGGAGCTGGGGTTCAACTGTTTCGAAACTGCGGCCTTTGTCGCCGAACGGCTGCGGGAGTTCGGGGTCGATGCGGTTCATGAAGGGATTGCGCAAACCGGGCTGGTGGCCGTGATCGAAGGCAAGGGTCCCGGTGGCTGCATCGGGCTGCGGGCGGATATGGACGCGCTGCCGATCGATGAGGCGACCGGCGCGGATTATGCCTCTGTCGTGGCGGGCAAGATGCATGCCTGCGGCCATGACGGGCATACCACCATGCTGCTGGGCGCTGCCAAATATCTTTGTGAAACCCGTAACTTCTCTGGCAAAGTTGCACTGATCTTTCAACCTGCCGAAGAAGAGGGCGGCGGTGGTGGCGTTATGGTCGAAGAGGGGATCATGGACCGGTTTGGCATCGATCAGGTCTATGCGCTGCATAATGCGCCCGGCTTTGCCGAGGGGCTGTTCGTGACCGGGCCGGGGCCGGTGCTGGCCGCCGTCGACACCTTCCATATCGATGTCAAAGGGGTTGGCGGGCATGCGGCCAATCCGCATGAAACCAAGGACCCGATCCCCTGCGCCGTGTCGATTGTGCAGGCGATCCAGACGATCGTGTCGCGCAACCATTATGCGCAGGACGATCTTGTAGTCTCGGTCACGCAGATCCACGCCGGATCGGCCGAAAATGTCGTGCCGGACAAGGCTTATGTCAACGGCACTGTACGGACCTTTGATCCGGCTGTGCAGGACATGGTTGAAAAACGGATGGAGGAGATCGTGGCCGGGCAGGCGGCGTCCTTTGGTATCGAGGCCAAGCTGCGCTATGAGCGGTATTATCCCGCCACGGTGAACGACGCGGAGAAAAGCGTCTTTGCCGCCGATGTGGCGCGCGATGTCTCCGGCGATCTGGTGGTCTACAAAGAGGGGCGCGAGATGGGGGCGGAGGATTTTTCCTATATGCTTCAGGCGCGTCCGGGGGCTTTTGTCCTGCTTGGTCAGGGCGAGGGCGGCGCGGGGCTGCATCAGCCCGACTATGATTTCAACGATGCGGTGGCGCCGGTCGGGGCCTCGTTCTTTGTGCGGCTTGTGGAGCAGGCGCAGCCGGTGAAAGGATAAGGCATGGCACTGGAAGATGCAGGGCGGGAGATTGACGGGGCCTTTACGCGGTGCGATCCCAAGGGCCTGGCCCATGAGAATGCCTTTGCCGGGGCGACGTCCTTCCTGCGGCGGAAATATACCAAGGATCTGAGCGGGTTCGACCTGGCGGTGACGGGCATTCCCTTCGATCAGGCGGTGACGCACCGGACGGGCGCGCGGTTCGGGCCGCGGGCGATCCGGGAGGCCTCCACCCTGCAGCCCTATGATCCGCCCTATGGCTGGGGCTTTGACGTGCTGTCGGAATTTGCCGTGGCGGATTACGGGGATATGGCCTTTGACTATGCCAAGGTCTGGGAGTTTCCGGCCGCCGCGCAGGCGCATATCGCGGGGATGCTGGCGCAGGGCGTGGGGACGCTGGTGCTGGGCGGGGATCATTTCGTGACCCTGCCGGTGCTGAAGGCGCATGTGGAGAAATTCGGTCCGCTGGCGCTCATTCAGTTCGACGCGCATTCGGACACCTGGGCTGATGACGATATGGAGCGGATCGACCACGGGACCTTTGTCTACAAGGCCGCGAAGCTGGGGCTGATCGACGTGGACCGATCGGTCCAGATCGGCATCCGGACGGTCTGTGACGACCATTGCGGCATCCATGTGATCGACGCGCCGGAGGTGCATCGCACGGGACCGGAGGCGGTGGCCGCCAAGGTGCGGGAGATCGTGGGGGATGCGCCGGCCTATCTGACCTTCGATATCGACTGCCTCGACCCGGCCTTTGCGCCGGGGACGGGGACGCCGGTCTGGGGCGGGCTGTCCTCCGCCCAGGCGGCGGCTGTGCTGCGCGGGATCGCGGGGGTGAACCTGACCGGCGGCGATATCGTGGAGGTCTCGCCCCCCTTCGACCATGGCGCGATCACGGCTGTTGCGGGCGCGCATGTGGCGATGGAGATCGCCTGCCTCTGGGGCTGGACCCGGCGTTAGTCGGCGGGGTCATCCCAGGTGCTGGGGTCATCTGGGTCGAAGCCAATGGAACTCTGGTGGGCGCGCCAGGCGGTTTGGAACTTCAAAGGAGTAAGTGGTTCGGCGTTTTTCGGATGCCAGTGGTCGGGCCAGTCCAGTCCGGCGGGGAGGCTAACATCACTGTCACCATAACTTTGGTTGACGATCCTCTGATCAAGCTCGAGCATAGAGAGGTCGACAGCCTTCAAACCTGCACCTCGAAGACTTGCCGGTTTGAAGGCTGTTTCAATTGAGAAAGTCGTCGCCTCAAGTTTCGCCCCCTGCAACTGCGCCTTCGCGAGGTTCGCGCCCTGCAACTGCGCTCCCCACATGGTCGCCCCCTGCAACTGCGCATGCCCGAGGTCCGCCCCCCACAACTGCGCCTGCTCGAGGTGCGCCCCCTGCAACTGGGCCTGCCAAAGGTCCGCCCCTTGCAACTGAGCCTGATTGAGGTTCGCCCCCTGCAACTGCGCTCCCCACAGTGTCACCCCCTGCAAATGCGCCGCCCGGAGATCCGCGTTTACGAACAAACACCTAGATAGGTTGAGTTTACGAAAGCGCACGTAATTCAAATTGGCGCGGTAGTCAGCTTTCGCTTCAATATTGAGACGGTCTGGATTTCGACGACCAAGTATGCGCAGGGCCACGTCTAAATCTGCGCGGGGTCGAACAGGCGGATTCGATTGGCCCCATGTCCTCCAAGTGTCTGGTGACGCGTTCTCATCTTTTGGCAGAGCTATATGGGACTGATCCATATTCTCCACGATATAGGCGCATAGGATTTCGATGATCTGAATATGGTCGCGCTCGCTGTCCTGCGAAATGCGCTCAAGGGCGAAGAGGGCGCCGATGCGGACTTCGAGGTTGGGTTCCGTCACCTCGTCCCAGACGGGGCGCGACAGATCGGGTTTTCCTTCACCATCCTGTTCGAAAATCTTTTTGCCGGATGAATCGATGCGCTGACGTTTGACGGTCTTGTCTGTGCCAAGCCCGGCAACCGCCTTGTTGATCCGGTCGGTGATGAGCCCTTCTTCCGCAACATTGACCTGCCGTTGCGCGACCATAGACCTCCAGACGATGAATGGGAGGCCGATAATCGCCGCGAGCGCGAGACCAACATTGCGGACAGCCTCATGCTGGGTGGTATCCGTCTCTAGGTCGATACCCAGCAGAGCTTGATAGATTTCGATCAGAACGAGGATGCCTATACTCGCGGTGTTCAGTACCAGAACAATGCCGATCAGTCTGCCCAGCCTGCGCGCTTTCCGAAGGTCCGGGCTCGAGTTGATGCCGAGCCATTCGAGCCACGTGATCTTTTGGTCTTCTTTCACCCAGTGCCCTCGTGTGTCGCGATTTGGCGTCAGGTTAATGGTGTGACCGTCACCGGCCAAGGTGTTTTGCCTATTCAGTTCATCAGTTTCCGAAGGTGCGCCTGCGGCGCAAGCGATTGTCGAGTTTTCCGGGGCGGAAAACCGGGATGCCTCCGGCGGGGATATTTGGGACCAGAGAAGAGCGGGGCCGTGCGGCTTGGGGTCGCGGGCCGATGGGGGGCGGCATAGTCTTGCAATCCCGCACCGGCGCTCATAGGTTCCGCCAAACTCCGCGGGATGCCCGCCAGACAAGAAGGATTCCCCCATGGACGGTGGCGCAATCGCCCAGTTTCTGCCTCTCATCCTGATCTTCGCGATCATGTATTTCCTGCTCATCCGGCCGCAGCAGAAAAAGCTGAAGGACCATCAGGCCATGGTGAATGCCGTGCGCCGGGGCGATCTGGTCGTCACGCAGGGCGGGATCGTCGGCAAGGTCGCCAAGGTCCGCGAGGATGGCGAGGTCGAGGTGGAGATCGCCGAGGGCGTCAAGGTGCGGGTCATCAAATCGACGCTGGCAGATGTGAAATCCAAGACCGAACCGGCTGCGGAAGCCAAGTAAGGGGCGCGTCGCGTCCCTTTTCTTACCTTTGTTTGACGTCAGAGCCGCGCAGAAAGGCCGACCATGCTGCAGATCGAGCTGTGGAAACGTATCCTGATCTGGGGCATCGTCGCCGCCGGTCTGCTGCTGGCGCTGCCCAATGCGTTCTATTCCCGGGTTGAGGGGTATAATGACGCCCGGGCCGTCGGCGCGCCTGCAGAGGGCTGGGTCGACTGGATGCCCGGCAGCCTGGTGAACCTGGGGCTGGATCTGCGGGGCGGCGCGCATCTGCTGGCAGAGGTGCGGGTGGACGAGGTTTATGCGACGCGGATGAAGGGGCTCTGGCCGGAGGTGCGAAACCGGCTGCGGGACGCGCGCGATCAGGTCGGCACGATCCGTCTGCAGGAGGGGCCTGCGGATGAGCTGCGGATCCGGATCTCGGAGCCGGCGAATATGGATGCCGCGGTCCGGATCGTACGGGAGATCGCGCAGCCTGTGGTGTCGGTCACCGCGACCGGCCAGTCCGATCTTGAGGTCAGCGGGCAGGGCGATATCCTGACCGTGCGCCTGTCGGAGGCCGAGAAGGCCGCGACGGACGACCGGACGGTGCGCCAGTCGCTGGAGATCATCCGGCGGCGGATCGACGAGGTCGGCACGCGCGAGCCCACCATTCAGCGCCAGGGTGCGGACCGCATCCTGATCCAGGTGCCGGGTGTCGGATCGGCGGCGGAGCTGAAGGCGATCATCGGCACCACCGCGCAGCTGACCTTCCAGCCTGTGGTGCGGCGCACCAGCAATGCGGAAACCGTGCCGGGTGTCGGGGAATCGCTGCTGCCGTCGCTGGACGAGGAGGGGACCTATTACCTGCTCGAAGATGCGGCCGTTGTCTCCGGCGAAGAGCTGGTGGATGCCCAGCCTTCGTTTGATCAGAACGGGCGGCCGGCGGTCTCTTTCCGGTTCAATCCTTCGGGGGCGCGGAAGTTCGGCGATTACACGGCGAATAATATCGGCAATCCTTTTGCCATCGTGCTGGATAATGAGGTGATTTCGGCCCCGGTGATCCAGAGCCATATTCCCGGCGGCTCGGGCATCATCACCGGCAATTTCACCGTGGATCAGTCGACCAATCTGGCCGTGCTGCTGCGGGCAGGGGCGCTGCCGGCAGGGCTCGATTTCCTGGAAGAACGGACGATCGGGCCAGAGCTTGGCGCCGACAGTATCCAGGCGGGCAAGATCGCCTGTATTGTCGCCGGGGCGGCCGTGCTGATTTTCATGTGGGCCTCCTATGGGTTGTTTGGCCTCTTTGCCAATATCGCGCTGGTGCTGAACGTCGGGCTGATCTTCGGTCTGCTCAGCATGATCGGGGCGACGCTGACCCTGCCGGGTATCGCCGGGATCGTGCTGACCATCGGTATGGCGGTGGATGCCAATGTGCTGGTGTTTGAGCGGATCCGGGAAGAGATGCGATCCGCCAAAGGTCCGGCGCGGGCGATCGAGCTGGGCTATGAACGGGCGCTGTCGGCGATTGTCGATGCCAATATCACCACCTTTATCATCGCCGTCATCCTGTTTGTTCTGGGGTCCGGGCCGGTGCGCGGGTTCTCGGTGACGCTGGGGATCGGGATCCTCACATCGGTGTTTACGGCCATCTGGGTCACGCGGCTGCTGATTGTCACGTGGTTCGAACGGGCCCGGCCCAAAACGATAGAGGTCTGAGATGCGGTTGAAACTGGTCCCCCAGGATACCAGCTGGGATTTCTTCAAATACCGGACGCTGACCTTCGGCTTTTCGGTCGTGATGATGGTGGCCTCGCTGGTGCTGTGGCTGTCGGTCGGGCTGAATTTCGGGATCGACTTCCGCGGCGGCACGACGATCCGGACCCAGTCCGAGCAGCCGGTGGATGTGGGCGCCTATCGCGATGCCATTGCGCCGCTGGGGCTGGGGGATGTGTCCATCTCCGAGGTCTTCGACCCCTCTTTCGCCGATGATCACCATGTGGCCATGATCCGTATCCAGGCGCAGGACGGGCAGGAATCCATTTCGGCCGAGACCATCGCGCAGGTCGAACAGGCTCTCAAACCGCTGGATGAGAGCGTTCACTTCACGCAGGTTGAATCGGTGGGTCCCAAGGTCTCGGGAGAGCTCATCCAGACGGCCGTTCTGGCCGTGGCAGCGGCGCTGGCGGCGATCCTCGTCTATATCTGGCTCCGGTTCGAATGGCAGTTCTCCGTCGGGGCGGTTGCGGCGCTGTTTCACGACGTGCTGGTGACGATCGGGATCTTCTCGCTTTTGCAGATCCGGTTCGATCTGGCGACCATTGCCGCACTGCTGACGATCATCGGCTATTCGATCAACGACACCGTGGTGATCTTCGACCGGCTGCGTGAAAACCTGCGCAAATACAAGACCATGCCGCTGAAGGATGTGATGAACGTTTCGGTGAACGAGACGCTGAGCCGGACGCTGATGACCTCCGGCACGACCCTGATTGCGCTGATCGCGCTTCTGGTGCTGGGCGGCGATGTGATCCGCGGTTTTGTCTTCGCCATCACCTGGGGTGTGGTGATCGGCACCTATTCCTCCGTCTATGTCGCCAAGAACATCGTGCTCTGGCTCGGGGTCAAGCGCGACTGGACCAAGCCCACGGATACGACCGGCAACCAGTTCGCCAATATCGATGCCTGACTGGCTGCCCGCAGGGGTCGAGGCGGCAGAGCTCGCCCTGCTTCTCGGGACGGTCTATGTGGCCGGTGTGGTCTACGGGTTTGCGGGGTTTGGCGCGGCGCTCCTCTATATGCCGATTGCGGCGCGGATCATCCCTCTTGATCTGGCCATTGCGGCCTTTGCCGTCTCGGCGCTGGCCTCGCTGGTGACGGTGGTGCCGCAGGCGCTTCCGCTGGTACACCGGCGCGGGACGGCGGTGATGATCGGCACAGCGGTTCTTGCCTCTGCCGCCGGTATCATGGTGCTCAAATCCGCCGACCTGGCCCTGCTTCGCTGGGTCATGGTCGGGCTGATTGCCATTACCCTGCTGGCGCTTGTCTCCGGCTGGCGCTACCGCGCCGAACCAAGCCTGCGGACCCGCGGGCTGGTGGGGCTTGGCGCGGGCTTCATGGGCGGCGCCACCGGGTTGCTCGGGCCCGTCATGGTGCTCTTTCAGCTGGCGGGTCAGGGGGATGCGGCGCGCAATCGGGCCAGCACGCTGGTCTTTCTCACCGTGACCTCTGTGATGCTGCTGCCGCTGATGTGGATGCAGGGGGTGGTGCCGCTCACGGCGCTGTGGCTGGGCCTCGTGATGCTGATACCCTATGCTCTGGGCACGACAACGGGGCGCTGGCTCTTCCGTCCACATCTGGAAAAAGCCTACCGCCTGACGGCCTATATCCTGATCGGTGTGGCGGCGCTGGCAGGGCTGCCGCTTTTCGACTGAAAGGACCGTTATGGAACTCAATGAGATCGATTATGGCCGTGCGCGTCCGATTGACGGCTACGGGCCCGGCTTCTTCCGTATCGATGGCAAACTGGAGCAAGGCGCGCTGCTGGTGACAGCCGACGCCGTGCAGATCTGGGGCGGTTATGGCGACCTCGACAGGCTGCTGGCGCTGGTCGGGCAGGCCGATGTGCTCTTTGTCGGCACCGGGGCGGAAATGGCCCCGCTGCCCGCCGCCTTCCGCAGCACGCTGGAAGAGGCCGGCCTCGGCGTGGAGCCCATGGCCACGCCCGCCGCCTGCCGCACCTATAACGTCCTGCTCAGCGAAGGCCGGCGCGTGGCTGCCGCGCTGATGCCTGTCTGACGCGCCGTCCCCCTGCTTCTCTGGTCTTCAAATATCCTGGGGGGGCTGACAAAGGCCTGCCTTTGTCGGCGGGGGGCAAGGCCCCCCTCGGACCCTGCCAGCTGCGCGGCCTGCGCCTCAGGGCCTCAGCACGTCTTCCCGCTCCGATCCCGATCTGCTAGGGGCAGATCATGAGACTAATGGTGCTCGATCTCTGCGTGTCCCGGGGCGGTATGCCGGTTCTGGACGGGGTCAACTTCCAGGTTGAGGCCGGGGAGGCCGTGGTGCTGACCGGGCCTAATGGTATCGGAAAGACAACCCTGCTGCGGACGCTGGCCGGGCTTCAGCCGCCGGTCTCCGGCAAGATCGTCGTCCCCGATCCCGAAGCGATTACCTATGGCGCCCATGCCGACGGGATCAAATCCACCCTGACCGTTCGCGAAAACCTGGGATTCTGGGCCAGAATTTACGGCAGTACACATCTCGATCTGGCGCTGGAGACCTTCAACCTGGCCGATCTGCGCGATCGCGCCGCCGGCACGCTCTCGGCCGGGCAGAGACGGCGTCTGGGACTGGCGCGGCTGCTGGTCACCGGGCGGCCGATCTGGGTGCTGGACGAGCCGACGGTGTCGCTGGACCATACCTCCGTCGGGCTTTTTGCGCGAACGGTCGAGGCGCATCTGGACCGCGGCGGTCTGGCGGTGATGGCCAGCCATATCGACATGGGACTGAACCTGCGCTCCATCGACCTGTCGCCCTTTGCCGCCCGGGCCAAGGCGTCGCGCAAATTCGACGAGGCCTTCCTGTGAAGGCGCTGCTGCTGCGGGACCTGCGGCTCGCCGTGCGCGCAGGCGGCGGCTTTGGCCTTGGCCTTGCGTTTTTCCTGATCGTGGTGGTGCTGGTGCCCTTTGCCGTGGGGCCCGATACCGCGCTGCTGACCCGGATCGCGCCCGGCGTGCTCTGGATCGGGGCTCTGCTGGCCTGCCTGCTGTCGCTCGACCGGATCTTCGCGCTTGACCGGGAGGACGGCTCGCTCGACCTGCTGGCCACGGCGCCGCTTCCGATGGAGGGGATCGTCACGGTCAAGGCGGCGGCCCACTGGATCACCACGGGCCTGCCGCTGGTTGTCGTGGCGCCTCTGTTGGGGGTTCTGCTGAACCTCGCCCCCGCGGGCTATCCCTGGCTGGTGGTGTCGCTGCTGATGGGCACGCCGGCGCTCTCCGCAATCGGGACCTTTGGCGCGGCGCTGACCGTGGGGATCCGGCGCGGCGGGCTGCTGCTGTCGCTGCTGGTGCTGCCGCTTTACACGCCGACGCTGATCTTCGGGGCCGAGGTGGCGCGGCGCGGCGCCTCCGGCATGGCGCTGGAGGTGCCGCTGGTGCTTCTGGGCGCGGTGACCTGTCTCACCCTCGGGCTCTTGCCCTTCGCCTCTGCGGCGGTATTGAGAATGAACCTGCGGTAATGTGAATGGCCCGCTGCGGGCGGAGGAGATAGGAAATCGGCATGGCCTCGCTCTGGGAATATGCAAATCCGAAGAAATTCGTCGCCACGGTGGACCGTGTCCTGCCGTTTGTGGCGGTTCTGGCCGTTGCGACGCTGGCGGTGGGGCTGATCTGGGGGTTCTTCTTCACGCCGGAAGATTACCGGCAGGGCTCGACGGTCAAGATCATCTACCTGCATGTGCCCTCTGCGCTGCTGGCGATCAATGGCTGGCTGATGATGCTGGTGGCCTCGCTGATCTGGCTGATCCGGCGGCACCATGTCTCGGCACTGGCGGCGCGGGCGGCGGCGCCGGTGGGGGCGGTGATGACGGTCATCGCGCTGCTGACCGGGGCGATCTGGGGGCAGCCGATGTGGGGCACGTGGTGGGCCTGGGATCCGCGGCTGACGTCGTTCTTGATCCTGTTCCTCTTCTACTTGGGCTATATCGCGCTCTGGGCAGCGATCGAGAATGACGATACGGCGGCCGATCTGACCTCCGTCCTCTGCATCGTCGGATCGGTCTTTGCGGTGCTGTCGCGCTATGCGGTGAATTTCTGGAACCAGGGGCTGCATCAGGGCGCGTCGCTGAGCCTCGATAAGGAAGAGAACGTGGCGGATGTGTTCTATTTCCCGCTGCTCGTCTCCATCGGCGGGTTCATCCTGCTGTTTCTGGCGCTGGTGCTGCTCCGGACCCGGACAGAGGTCAGGGCGCGGCGGATGCGGGCGCTGATCGCGCGGGAACGGATGGTCTGATGCCGGAGCTTGGGAAATATGCGGGGGCGGTGCTCAGCTCCTACGGGCTGTCGCTGGGGCTGATTGCCCTGCTGGTGGGCGTGAGCATCTGGCGGTCGCGCCGGGTGGCACGGGCGCTTCGGGATATCGAGGGACGGGTGAAGAATGGGTAAGGTCTCTCCTTTGATGATGCTGCCGCCGGTGATCTTTGCGGGGCTGGCCGGGGCCTTCTGGTTCGGGCTACAGCGCGAGGACCCGGATCAGCTGCCCACGGCGCTGGCCGGAAAGACGGCGCCGCCCGTGCAGGTCGAGCCGCTGGGTGACACCCCGGTGTTTAACGATGCGACACTGCGCGATGGCGAGGTGAAGCTGGTGAACTTCTGGGCCTCCTGGTGCGCGCCGTGTCGGGTGGAACATCCCAACCTCACGGCGCTGTCCGAGGAGGGGATCACCGTGCTTGGTGTGAACTACAAGGACCAGCCGGAGAAGGCGCTCGGCTTCCTGGCAGAGCTTGGCAATCCCTATGCCGGTATCGGGGCCGATGCACAGGGGCGGATGGCGCTCAATTGGGGGCTCTATGGCGTGCCGGAGACCTATGTGGTGGATGGCGACGGAACCATCATTCTTCGTTTCGCCGGACCAGTGACGCAACGCGTTATCACCGAGCAAATCCGCCCCGCGATGGAGAAGGCCGCCCGCTAGAGCGGCCGGCGGTGGCGGGGGGCTTTGCCCCCCACGGCTCGTTCCGAGCCTCCCCCCAGGATATTTCAGGCAAGAAAAAGAGCGGGGCAACAGGCACAACAATATGCTTCTTTGGTCGAAAAATATCTCGGGGAGTCCGGCCCGGCAGGGCCGGACGGGGCAGAGCCCCATGAAGCATGTCTTGCGCCGCAGGCGCGCCTTTGGATCAGGGGCGTGGATGTGAAAAAGGCCGGCTTTGGGGCCGGCCTTTTCAATTGGTCTGTCGTCGAGATTAGGAGGCTTTTGCCAGGTCCCGCAGCACGTAGTGCAGAACGCCACCGTGTTCGATGTATTCGATCTCGATCGCGGTATCGATCCGGCACTTGATCTGGATTTCCTTGGTCGAGCCGTCGCCCATGGTGATCGTGCAGGGCACGGTCTGCAGGGGCTTGATCGTGTCGAGGCCGGAGATGGAGACGGTCTCATCCCCCTTCAGGCCTAGCGATTTGCGGGTGTCGCCGCCGGTGAACTCGAAGGGGATGACGCCCATGCCGACGAGGTTGGAGCGGTGGATACGCTCGAAATTCTCGGCGATCACGGCCTTCACGCCCAGGAGCGCCGTGCCCTTGGCCGCCCAGTCGCGCGAGGAGCCCGCGCCGTATTGTTCGCCGCCAAAGATCACCAGCGGGGTGCCGGCCTCTTCATAGGCCATGGCCGCGTCGTAGATGGAGGTCTGCTGGCCGTCCGGCCCGAGGGTGTAGCCGCCCTCGACCCCGTCCAGCATCTCGTTCTTGATGCGGATGTTGGCGAAGGTGCCGCGCATCATGACCTCGTGGTTGCCGCGACGCGAGCCGTAGGAGTTGAATTCCCGCACCGGCACCTGATGGTCGAGCAGGTATTTGCCCGCAGGGGTCGTGTCCTTGAAGGAGCCCGCCGGGGAGATGTGGTCGGTGGTGACCATGTCGCCCAGGATGGCCAGGACCTTGGCGCCCTCGATATTCGAGATCGTGCCGGGGGTCTTGGACATGCCCTGGAAGTAGGGCGGGTTCTGGACGTAGGTGGAGGTCGCGGGCCAGTCGTAGGTCTCGCTGTCCGTCGTGTCGACGCCCTGCCACTTCTCGTCGCCTTTGAAGACATCGGCGTATTTGGAGGTGAAGGCCTCTTTCGTCACGGTCTTTTCGACGAGATCGGCGATCTCTTTCTGGCTCGGCCAGATGTCCTTGAGGTAGACGTCATTGCCGTCCTTGTCGGTGCCGATCACATCGGTGGCAATATTGACGTTCATGTCGCCCACGAGCGCATAGGCCACGACGAGCGGCGGGGAGGCCAGGTAGTTGGCGCGGACGTCGGGGGAAATACGGCCCTCGAAGTTGCGGTTGCCCGACAGGACGGAGGTCGCCACCAGATCGTAATCGTTGATCGCCTTGGAGATCGGCTCCGCCAGTGGGCCGGAGTTGCCGATACAGGTGGTGCAGCCGTAGCCCACGAGGTTGAAGCCAACCGCGTCGAGGTCTTCCTGCAGGCCCGCGGCCTCCAGATAGGCCGAGACGACCTGGGAGCCGGGGGCGAGGGAGGTCTTCACCCAGGGCTTGCGGTTTAGGCCGAGGGCACGCGCCTTGCGGGCAACGAGGCCGGCGCCGATCATCACATAGGGGTTCGACGTATTGGTACAGGAGGTGATCGAGGCGATCACGATGGAGCCGTCATGCAGCTGATGGGCCGCATCGGCATCCTTGTACCAGCCCTTCTTGTGGTTGCCGGTATCGCCGGGGATGTCCTTAGGCTCGGGCGCGCCGCCCTCGGCTTCCCAGCGGCCTTCTGCTACAGGGCCGGCATCCTTGCCGCCACGCAGGCCGGCGATGAATTTGCCAAAGGCACCTGCCGCCTGATCCAGCGCGATATAGTCCTGCGGACGCTTGGGGCCGGAGATGGCGGGAACGATCGTTCCCATGTCGAGCGCCAGCGTGTCGGTGTAGATCGGATCGTAATCCGCCGCGCGCCAGAAGCCGTTTTCCTTGGCATAGGCCTCCACCAGGGCGACGACATCATCGGGACGGCCGGTGTTCTTGAGGTAGCGCAGGGTTTCGTCGTCGATCGGGAAGAAGCCGCAGGTGGCGCCGTATTCGGGGGCCATGTTGGCGATGGTTGCGCGGTCAGCCAGCGGCAGGCTGTCGAGGCCTTCGCCGTAGAATTCGACGAATTTGCCGACAACGCCCTTTTCACGCAGCATTTCCACGACCTTGAGGACGAGGTCGGTGCCGGTGGTGCCTTCGACCATCTTGCCTGTCAGTTTGAAGCCGATGACCTCGGGGATCAGCATGGAGATGGGCTGGCCGAGCATGGCGGCCTCTGCCTCGATCCCGCCGACGCCCCAGCCGAGGACGGCGAGGCCGTTGACCATGGTGGTATGCGAGTCGGTGCCGACGAGCGTGTCGGGATAGGCGACCGTTTCGCCCTGCTGGTCCTTGTCGGTCCAGACGGCCTTGGCCAGGTATTCGAGGTTCACCTGGTGGCAGATGCCGGTGCCCGGCGGAACCACGCGGAAGTTTTCAAACGCGCCCTGGCCCCATTTCAGGAACTGGTAGCGTTCCATGTTCCGCTCATATTCGCGGTCCACGTTCATCTGGAAGGCGCGGGGGTTGCCGAACTCGTCGATCATGACGGAGTGGTCGATCACGAGGTCCACGGGGTTCAGCGGGTTGATCTTCTGGACGTCGCCGCCCAGCCCCTTGATGCCGTCACGCATGGCGGCAAGGTCGACCACGGCCGGAACGCCGGTGAAGTCCTGCATCAGCACGCGGGCGGGACGGTAGGCGATTTCCACCGGGTTCTGGCCGCCCTTCTTGCCCCAGTCGGAGAAGGCCTTGATATCGTCCACCGAGACGGTCTTGCCGTCTTCGAAGCGGAGCATGTTTTCCAGCACCACCTTGAGGGCTGCGGGAAGTTTGGAGAAGTCGCCCAGCCCGGCAGCTTCGGCCGCGGGGATGGAGTAATAGGCATAGCTGGACGATCCGACCTTGAGCGTCTTGCGCGTCTTGGCGGTGTCCTGTCCGACGGTGATGGGCATGATGGCTCCCTTCCAACTGATATGAGGGTGATGCTGACCTGCTTCTGCCCGATTGCCGTGGTCCGATCAAGGGGGCTGAGCTCTGTTTTGTGCACAATGGTATACATTAACGCGGAAACGTGCGGTTTCAAGGCGGTCGGGCAGGGGACACGGCCAAATGACAGGCAATCTCGAAACCTTGATTGGTTGTTTCAGAGGGGGCTGGGTAGGTAGAGAGGGCTTTGGACGGCTGACAGGGGATCGCATGTTCGCACGCTGGGTAATGACGGGAGCCATGGCGCTCTGGGGGGCGGTTGCGGCCGTGGCAGAAGATCGACCTGTTGTGGTTGAGCTTTTCACCTCTCAGGGATGTTCCTCCTGCCCACCTGCGGATGCCTTTCTGGGGTTGCTGGCGCCGCGCGATGACGTGATCGCGCTGGCCTTCCACGTGGACTACTGGGATTACATCGGCTGGAAGGATATCTTCGGCTCGCCAGTCAATTCCGCGCGGCAGAAGGCCTATGCCAAACATGCCGGGCGCCGGGCGATCTACACGCCGCAGATGATCGTGGACGGCAAGGCCGATGTTGTGGGGACGCATCCGATGGATGTGACCGATCTGATCGCACAATATCGGGAGACGCCCAGAACGATTGATCTGGATATTGAGCGCGTGCCGCCCGATCTGGTGGAGATATCCGCCAGGGCATTGAGATCCCATACAAAACCCTTGCTGGTGCAGATCGTGCGCTATCAGCCCGAGGCGCATGTGAAAATCGACCGCGGCGAAAATGCCGGGCATAAGCTGACCTATTCCAACATCGTGACAGACTGGAAGATCGTCGGGGAATGGGACGGGGCGCGGCCTTATTCGGCCAGGGTTCAGGCGCCGGGCGATGCGCCTGTGGTCGTGCTGATCCAGCGCATGGGCCCCGGAGCGATCGAGGCGGCGGCACGGCTGCGATAAGCTTTTGGCCAGTTTCGGTGAAGCGCCAGTGGCGCGACCTTCGGCGGCCGGTGGTCCGATGATGAAGGGCCCACCTGTGTCCGGGGCCCAGATCGCGTCAGCTCATCACCTCGCCGGTCTCTGATTTCCAGCGGCGGTGGAACCAGAGCCATTGTTCGGGATGCTGGCGCACCTGCGCCTCCAGCGAGTCGTTGAGCTGCTGCGCCATCTCCTCGGCGGTGGAATGCGGGATCGGGTCTTCGAAGATGATCCGGAAATTCAGGCCGTCCGGCTGGCGGATGCCATAGGCCGGCACCACCAGCCCGTTGAATTTCAACGCAAGTTCCGTCGCGGACAGGGCGGTGAATGCGCGCTGGCCAAAAAAGCTGAGCGCCGCGCCGCCGCCCGCATGCTGGTCGATCAGCAGGGCCAGTGCATTGCCGCCCCGGATGTATTTCATCATCTCGGCCAGGCCGCGTCGCCCGCGCGGGAAGATCGGGCTCGCGACAGAGCCGAGCGCCTCGACGTAGTGCCGGTTGAAGTAATAATTGCTCATCGGACGGTAGAGCGTCGCGATCTGGCCCATATGCAGGGCCACGGTCATGCGCGCGGCGTCGTAATTGCCGAAGTGGCCGGAGATGAAAAAGATCGGCCGTTTTTCTTCATGCGCCTTCAGCACCTCGGGCCAGCCGGGGCCTTCGGGTGTCAGCTTTTCCAGACGGGGGCGCAGATCGGCATGCGAATAGCTTTCGATCAACGACCGGCCGGCATTGTCGGGAACGGCGCGGACCAGACGGTCGACCTCTGCCTGCGGAAGCTCGGGCCAGGCATAGGCCAGATTGCGGCGGATCCGTTTGTCCCAGCCGGCGAGCGGGGCAACGAGCCGCGCGGTGACCCATCCGGTAAAGGGCACCCGTTTTTCATAGGGCAGGGCCATGGCCAGCCCCAGAATGGCCCGGGTCACGGCATTGCCCGCAAATTGCCGCAGCCGGACCGAGAGCGGCAGTTCCGTGACATCCGTATTCGGCAGGGTCTGGTCTTTGGCGGTCATGTCCGTCTCTTTGGTCAGCGCGGCTCGCTGCCCTTTGTCTCGGCCACCAGGGGGGCGGCGCGGGTTTCACGATGCCAGACATAGACCCCGGAGGCGACGATCACAACGGCGCCGGTGACGGTCCAGATGTCGGGCACCTCGCCAAAGGCGGAATACCCCCAGAAGGTCGCAAAGATCAGACCGACATAGCCAAAGGGGGCCAGCATGGCGGCCTCGCCCGCTGTAAAGGCACGGATGAAGAGCAGCTGCGCCAGAGTACCGACACAGGCGATCGCGGCCATCAGGACCATGGTGGTCAGGTCGGGCGTCTGCCAGGATACAAGGACGATGCCTGTCATCACGATGCTCCCGAACAGGGCGCCATATAGCAGGGATGTCCAGGGATCCTCCCGATTGCCGACATGGCGCGTGATCAGCGAGAAGGTCGAATAGAAGATGGCGGAGCCGAGGGGAAAGAGCGCAGCCCAACTCATGACGCCGCTGCCGGGGCGGATGACGATCATGGCGCCGATCATGGCAATGACAATGGCGATGATCCGCCGGGGGCCAAGCTTTTCGCCAAGAAAGACCGCCGCGCCGAGCGTGATGATCATCGGATTGATATCCATGATTGCCGTCGCTTCGGCGATTTCGAGATAGCCGAGCCCCACGAAAAAGCACCCGGTTGCGCAGAGCAGCAGGACCGACCGGACCAGTTGCAGCCCGGGGAAGTTGGATCGCGCCACGGTTCGCAGGCGCGGGGCAACCAGGATCAGAACGATAATTCCCTGACCGGCATAGCGCGCCCAGAGCGCCATGACAGGGCTACTGCGCAGAGAGATCGCCTTGGCCAGCGCATCCATGGAGGTGAAGCAGAAGACCGCTCCGAGCATGAACAGGATCGCCTGCGTTTTAGGTGAGAAACGGGTCCACATGGCGGCGGCTTACGGGGGCTTCGGGCAACTGTCCAGTCCGGGCGAAACGGGCCTGTGGGACATGGGTGCAACAGCGCATCTGCGCCCCGATCGCCGGGTGGTGCAATGCGCCTATTCAAGAACGGCGCGCGGTTCTTCGGGGGGGGGGATGCGCGCGTCGCCACCGCATGCACCGATGTACGAGGTCATGTTTTGGTTCGTGGCGGTGTCCAGCGGGGTCTTTTATGATCCGTTGCGCCTGTCCGGGCGCATCTTTACGCCGCAAATGCGGGCCCCGGGGACCTGTACACCCGGCAGAATATTGGCATCGGGTGGTCGGGCTTTTCGGTGGTTTTAATCTGTTGGGCCGATGCCGGCGTCGGCGCACCTGCGGTCAGCCTTCGTCGCCATCCTCGTCCGCGATCAGAAAAAGTTCGCCATTGGCTTCCAGTTCCCGGATCGCAACCACAATTGCGGTCATGGCGGCTTCGGCATCCTTGGGTTTGATCTTGCCCGCCTCCTGCGCCTCCTCGCGCAGGCCGTCGGCCATACGGGCGGACATGTTTTCAAGCACGTAATCGGCAGACCGTTTGGCTGGCCCGTCCGTGGCCGCGGCAATGGCGGTGACAAGGTCCGCCTGATCCAGCCCGCGCACCACTTTCGATATGTCGCGCGGGGCGATCCGGTCGGGGATGTTGTAGAAGGTAAAGATGGCCTTGCGAACTTCATCCGCAAAATTGCTGTCCGTCTCTTCGAGGCCGGTCAGAACCTCGTCCCGCGTGGCCGCCGTGGAGGAGTTGAGGATGGCGCCGACACGTTCGACCGGGCCTTTGTCGAATACGCTGCTGGGAAGGCTGTCGAGTTGTGTGGCCAGCGATACGCCAATCCGTTCCAACGCATCCGGCGTCACGCCTGAGGTCTGGTTGACCGCATAGGTAATGCGCCGCGCCTTGTCGCCCGGAAGCATGCCAAGAAGTTCGGCCGCCTTGGACGTTTCCAGCTTGGACAGGATAATGGCCGAGATTTCCGTGCTTTCCACCTCGACAATACCCAATAGCTTTGTGGTGTCGGCCTTGCGCAGACGGTCCCAGGGATCGCCGGTCTGGCGCACGCCGGCCTCTTTGCGCAGGCGGGCGGCTGTATGTGGGCTGATCTTGCCGTCCAGAACGGTCAGGGCGCCGGCCACCCCGCGCGGAAACGTCAGGCCGAGATTATCCAGCTCTTCGGCGAATTCGTCGATGACGGCATTGAGCGTTTCACGCGTAATCGGGCGCATGTCCCCCAGAATGCGGGTGAGGTCGATCTGTAGATCGTCGGGAAGTTCCTGAAAAGAAAGGTCCATCCCGCGGCTGAGCGCGAGGCGGATGATGATGGCGGCCTTTTGCCGGCGGCTGAGCTGACCCGTCCCCGGACCGGCCGGCGAAAGGTTTGCCAGAGGAGTGAGATTGCCCATGCTGTGCCCGACGGTTCCGTTGCCGTTGCTGCAACATAGCCGTCAGGAATTAACAAAGGCTTTGGCACTGCCGGTAATCAACCGGACCGGAGATCAGCTGGAGACGATCGTCTCGCAGGTGCCGGTCTCTGTATTCCACGACGTGCCCTCTGCACAGGCCGCGGCCTGATGTTTTTCGGCGCAGCTGGACTGGGCCTGGGCGAGGCCGGGCGCAATGAGGAGGGCAACAAGAATTAGCGTTCTGGTCATCGTGTTCTCCTTTGGGTTACGTAAGGGTAACACGGGTCGCCGCCGGCTGAACACACGGAATCGTGAGGATCAGGCGGCGGCGGAATTCTGCTCTGCCTCAGTCCTCGTGAAAGACGCGGGCAAAGATCGTGTCGACATGCTTGGTATGATAGCCAAGGTCGAACTTCTCGTTGATTTCCTCTTCCGACAGGGCGGCGCGGACCTCTTCGTCCGCCAGCAGTTCCTCGCGGAAATCGGTGCGGTGATCCCAGACCTTCATGGCGTTGCGCTGGACGAGGCGATAGGCGTCTTCGCGGCTGACACCGGCCTGAGTGAGGGCCAGAAGCACCCGCTGCGACATCACCAGGCCGGGGAATTTGTTCATATTGTCCAGCATGTTCTGCGGATAGACCAGCAGGTTCTCGATGACGGAGGTCATGCGGGCCAGCGCGAAATCCAGCGTGACCGTGCTGTCGGGGCCGATGTTGCGTTCGACGGAGGAGTGGGAAATGTCACGCTCATGCCAGAGCGCCACGTTCTCCATCGCCGGGATGACGGCCATCCGGACAAGGCGGGCGAGGCCGGTGATGTTCTCCGTCAGAACCGGGTTCTTCTTGTGGGGCATGGCGGAAGAGCCTTTCTGGCCCATGGAGAAGAACTCCGCCGCTTCCAGCACTTCGGTCCGCTGCATGTGGCGGATCTCGATGGCGATATTCTCCAGGCTGGAGGCGATGACGCCGAGGGTGGCGAAAAACGCGGCATGGCGGTCCCGCGGGATCACCTGGGTGGAAATTGGCTCAGGCACGAGGCCCATCTTGTCGCAGACATGTTCCTCGACCGCGGGGTCGATATTGGCAAAGGTGCCAACCGCGCCGGAGATCGCGCCGGTGGCGATCTCTGCCCGGGCATCGCGCATGCGGGAGAGGTTGCGGTCCATCTCTGCATAGAAGCGCGCGAAGGTCAGGCCCATGGTCGTGGGTTCGGCATGGATGCCATGCGACCGGCCGATGCGGACGGTCATCTTATGCTCATAGGCGCGTTTCTTGAGTGCGGCGAGCAGCCCCTCGATATCCTTGATCAGGATGTCGGCGGCGCGGACAAGCTGGACGTTGAAGCAGGTGTCCAGAACGTCCGACGAGGTCATGCCCTGATGCACAAAGCGCGCCTCTTCAGAGCCCACATGTTCGGCGAGATGGGTGAGGAAGGCGATGACGTCATGTTTGGTGACGGCCTCGATCTCGTCGATGCGGGCGACGTCGAATTCCACGTTCTTGGCCTTCCAGACGGCTTCGGCGTTTTCGCGGGGGATGACGCCGAGGTCCGCCATGGCGTCGCAGGCATGGGCCTCGATCTCGTACCAGATGCGGAACTTGGTCTCGGGCGACCAGATGGCGACCATGTCGGGGCGGGAATAGCGGGGGATCATCGGTGTCTCCTTGCCGGACGGGTTGCGCGCCTCTTACCGCCGGGGCATCAGGGGGGCAAGGCGATGTGAGGGCGCGGGCGCGTGGAACTGGCGGATTTCGAAGGCAGCTGGGTGGTGGCGCGGCAGATCCGGAATGCGGTTGGTCCGGATTATGTCTTTGACGGTCGGGCCGTATTTGCCCGGGATCGGGAGGGGCTGGTCTATCGCGAGGAGGGGCAGATGCGGACGGAGGGGAGCGCACCGATGGCGGCGCGCCGGGTCTATCTGTGGCGGCAAGGTGACGCGGGGATCGAGGTGTTCTTTGAAGACGGGCGGTTCTTTCATCTGATCGGGCCGGGGGCAGAGGTTTCCGCAGGCCATGATTGTGCGCCGGACCGCTATGACGTGCAGTATGATTTCCGGGACTGGCCGGTCTGGAGCTCGGTCTGGGAGGTGTCTGGCCCGCGCAAATCCTACCGGATGGAGAGCGTGTTCCGGCGTGAATGAGGAGGGCCGGAGTTTGCAAAGTTGCTGGAAACTCGCCCCCGCTATTTGCAACTTTGATTTCATTGCCACCAAGGCGAGGCTTGCGATTTGCCGGGCAGTCGGGCACATCTAAACGAAACGTGACAGTCCTACAGGAGGAGCTCCGATGTCCGATTCATCCCAGGCCCATGCGCAGGCCCGTGTGCTGACGGAGGCTTTTGGCCCCACAACCGGCGCGGCGCTGCGTCTGAAGCAGGCGGCGCTGGTGATTGCCGGGATCGCCGTTCTGGCGATCTGTGCCAAGATCAAAGTGCCGGTTCCCGGCTCTCCGGTGGCTGTCGGCATGGGGACCTTCGCGGTTCTGGGCATCGGCGCGGCTTATGGCGCGCGGCTCGGCCTGACGACGATCATGGGCTACATGCTGCTGGGCATGCTGGGCTTTGACATCTTCCAGTCCTCCACCGCCGATCTGAACGGTGTGGAATACATGATGGGCGGCACGGGCGGTTACCTTGTCGGCTATGTGATGGCGACGGTGCTGCTGGGCGTGCTGGCGCAGCGCGGCTGGGACCGGTCGGTGCTGTGGATGGCCGTGGCGATGCTGCTGGGCAATATTCTGATGTACATCCCCGGCCTGCTGTGGCTGGGAAGCCTGTATGGCTGGGACAAGCCGATCCTGGCCTGGGGCCTGACGCCGTTCATTCTGGGCGATGCGCTGAAACTGGCGCTGGCCGCGCTGGTGGTGCCGGCGCTGTGGAAACTGGTGGGCGCGGCCCGCGGCTGAGCACCACACTCTGACGAACAGGAAAGCCGCCGGGGGACCGGCGGCTTTTTTCTTGTCCGGGGCAGAGCGGGTCAGACCGGGATGACGCGGATCGTGGTGCCCCAGTCATCCTCGAAGGTCTGCGGTTCAGACACCAGCGTGCTGCGAAGCTCGACATGGGCGAGGCCGGTCATATTGTCTTTGCGGTGGCCGGCGCCGGCGCTCATCCATTCGTTCACCGCGATATGGTGGTGATATCCGCCCGTCGACAGAAACGCAGCACCGCGCCGCTGTCGGACGGCGTCAAAGCCCATGACCTCCTGCCACCAGCTGCTGGCGCGTTCCATGTTGCCGACCTTGAGGTGGACATGGCCAAGGCAGGTGCCGTCCGGCGCGCCCTGCCAGTTGCCGGGCATGGCCCCCGGCACGGCGAGGATGCCGTCGATATCCAGCGGATCGGTGGCCATGGCGATCTGGCCGTCTTCCCAGCTCCAGAGAGGCGCCGGGCGGTCGGCATAGATTTCGACGCCATTTCCTTCCGGATCGGTCAGATAGATGGCCTCGGACACAAGGTGATCGGCCACGCCGTCCACGGCAAAGTCGCCCTCCATGGCGGCATAGATCCAGTTCCCGAGGGCTGCGCGGGACGGCAGCAGGAACGCATTATGGAAGAGGCCGGCCTGCGTCTGTGGCGCCAGCGTGACCCCGCTCTGTTGCTGAAGATCCAGAAGGGGTGTTCTGTTCACACCCATGCGGATGGTGTCCCCGTCGCGGCTGATCTCTGTCAGACCGACATGCCGGGCGTACCAGCGCGCCAGTGCCTCTGCATCGCGGCAGTAGAGGGCGGATGAGCCGACGTGAACCGGGGCAGAGAGGGGGAGCGTGGCGGCCTGCGCAGGCATGGCTCCGGCCAGAGGCAATGCGCTGACCGCAGCGGTGGAGGTTAGAAAGCGTCGTCGGTTCATCTGTGTCCCTTGCTGAGCCGGGCGATATATCCGGGTTTTCGCAATATCTGCGCCCGGCCTGACCGGGAAGGCAATGCTCCGACACCCCGGCGCACGCATATGTGAGCCGGGCGAAGGCGCGGACTGGCGCGGGCCTGTCAGATTTGCGTCAAAGGGCGGACCTTGAGGCGGGTGATGCGGTTGTCCTTCCGCGCCTGCACCTCGAACCGGTAGCCGTGGAAGGAGAAAACCTGGCCGGCATTGGGGATCATCTGCGCCTCGTGGATCACGAGGCCCGCAATCGTATTGGCCTCGTCATCCGGCAAGGCCCAGTCGAGCGCCCGGTTGAGGTCGCGAATAGTCATGGCGCCGTCGACGACGTATTGGCCGTCCTCGGTGGGCCGGACGATATGGTCGCCGTCGACGTCATGCTCGTCGGTGATCTCGCCCACAATCTCTTCGAGGATATCCTCCAGCGTGATCAGGCCGCGCAGGGCGCCGTATTCGTCGACGACGAGCGCGAAATGGCTGCGCTGCGACAGGAACTGGCGCATCTGTTCGTCGAGCGTCGTGGTCTCTGGCACGAAATAGGGTTTCATCGCCACATCGGTGATCTTGAACCCCGACAGCACCTCGGTCAGCGCGGCGGCGCCGTCGACCGACAGTTTGTGCAGCGCACGCAGCAGGTCCTTGGCGTGGACGACGCCGATGATGTTCTCATGATCGCCGCGATAGACGGGCAGGCGGGTGTGGTTGCTCTCCAGACATTGCGACAGGATCTGGTCGATGGGATCGTCGGCATTGATCATCTCGATCCGCGAGCGGTGGAGCATGATCTCTTCGACAAAGCGGTCCGACAGGTCGAGCGCGCCGAGGATGCGGTCGCGGTCTTCCTTTTCGACCACGCCTTCGGAATGGCCCAGATGCAGGGCGCCGGCGATTTCTTCGCGTACGGCGAGGATCTGGCCATCGGGATCGGCCTGCACACCAAAGACGCGCAGCACGCCGCGCACCAGCAGCCGGATCGCGCCGACGATGGGGGAAAGCGTGATGACGATGACCTTGATGGGCCCTGAGACGCCGGCGGCGGCCTTTTCGGCATTGGTGATGGCATAAGTCTTGGGCAGGACCTCGGCAAAGATCAGGACGAGCAGGGTCATGACCAGCGTGGCCACAGCCACGCCGCTGTCGCCAAAGACGCGGGTGAAAAGGGCGGTGGCCAGCGAGGTGGCGAGGATGTTCACCACGTTGTTGCCCAGCAGGACAGAGCCGATGAGCCGCTCGTTATCCTCGGTAATGGCGAGCGCCCGTTCCGCCCCGCGCGAGCCCTTATCGGCCTGGCTGCGCAGTTTCCCCCGCGACGCGGCGGTCAGCGCGGTTTCGGAGCCGGAAAAGAAGGCGGAACAGATCAGCAGCAGCAGAATCGCGCCGCAGGTCAGCCAGAAGGCCGCGTCAAATTGGGTGGTCATGGTTTCTGTCATCGTGCCCCTCGTCGGTCAGAGGGTTATGGGGCGCAGGCGGCAGGCGTTCAAGTGGGCCGGTTGAGCGGATGGTGGGTTTCCACCAGTTCGCGCAGCCGATGTTCCAGAACATGGGTGTAGATCTCGGTCGTGGCGAGGTCGGCATGGCCCAGCAGGGTCTGGATCGCGCGCAGGTCGGCGCCGTTCTCCAGCAGGTGGGTGGCAAAGGCGTGGCGCAGGGTATGCGGTGTGACCTTGTCGGGGGAGACGCCGGCGGTGACCGAGATTTCTTTAATCAGAATGTAAAATCTATGCCGGGTCATATGGCCGGAGGCGCCGCGCGACGGAAAGAGCAGGCGGGAGGGCGTGGCGCCGCGCGGGCGCTCGTCCTCTTCGGTCTCGCGCTCCTTCAGCCAGATGGCCATGGCGTCGCGAGCGGGCGGGGACAGCGGTACCATGCGTTCCTTGCCGCCCTTGCCCCGGATCAGCAGCATACGCGGATCGCCCTTGGCGGCGGCCAGCGGCAGGGAGACGAGTTCCGTCACCCGCATGCCCGTGGCATAGAGCAGTTCCATCAGGCAGGTGTTGCGCAGCCGGTCGCGGGGGCTGCGGCCATGGGTGCGGGCGGCCTCCATCAGGGCGGAGACCTCCTCCATCGAGAGGGTCTTGGGCAGGCGCTTGGCGCGGCCCGGGCCCTTGATCTCGATCGCGGGGTGATCCTTGCGCCAGCCTTCCTCAAAGGCGAAGCGGTAGATCTGTCGGATCGCGGAGAGACGGCGCGCACGGGTGGCGCGGCTGAGGCCCTGGGCGTCGCAGTCGGTCAGATAGGCCTCCACATCGGCGCGGGAGGCGGTGGCAAAGTCGCGTGACTTGCCGTCCAGCCAGTCGGCGAAATCCCTGAGGTCGCGGCCATAGCCCAGCAGGGTGTTTTCCGCCGCGCCGGCCTCTGCCGCCTGTGCCTCAAGAAAGGTTGAGATCCAGCGGTGGGAGCTCATGACCGGCGTTCCAGCAGCATCAGCTGCAGCGCGGCGCGGCGGGCCGCATCCTGCATTCCGGCGGCGCGCAGGGTCGCGAGGGCCGGCACGATATCCTTGGTCTCGCCCTCTGCCGCCTGTGCATAGAGACGAATGGCAGAGAGCAGCGCCTCTCCCAACAGCCCGCGCGCCAGGTCGAGCCGGATGCTGGCGGGCACTTCTGCCGCCGGATCGAAGCCGCGCGCGATGGATTCTGCCAGTGGTCCGGGGGCGGGCACCGACGCGGGTTCCCCCTGTGCGAGCGCGACAAGAAACCTGTCGCGCGCTGTCTGCGGTTGCATCTGTTTCGCCAGGGTTTCGTAATCGGCGCTCAGCAGGGCCATCTCCATGGCGTCACGACCAGCCCGGCCATCCATCTGATATTGGGCCAGCTCATTGCCCCAGAGCCGCGCGAAGGGCACCTCCAGCTCGATCGTCTTCAGCGCTTCCCAGGCGGGGGGCAGCGCGCGGGATATGCGGGCCGCATCGGAAGAGGTGATGGCGGCATCGAGGGTCTGGATCGCCTCCACCCGGTCCCAGATGCCGCCGGATGCGGCGGGTTCCCGGGCGGTATAGATGCCCAGCAGCCGGTTCTCGGACACGGCGCCAGAGCGTGTGAGGCGTTCGGCCGCCTCGATCTCCGTGCGCCAGCCCGATATGCCACGAAGATCGGCCATCGCATAGGCGCGCGGCAGCCCGGTGGAGGGAACGGGCGTTCCCACGGCTTCGGACAGGCGAAAGGCCAGCGGGGTCATGCGTGACGGCGGCGCCAGCGGCGGCGTTTCCTCGGCCAGTTCGGGATCGAGGAACAGCTCCATCAGGGTCGCTTCGGCCGGTGCGATCAGGCCAAGTGCGGTGGAATTTTGAAATGTCAGCGCGGCGGTCTGCCAGTCGCCGTTGCGGGCGCGACAGAAAATCAGCGCCGCATCGGACGGGGCCAGCGAGGGCTCCGCCCGCATTCTTTCGCAGGCGCCGTCTTCTTCGCCCGCCAGAAGCGACAGGTCGAAGTAGCTGGCAAACAGGTCGCGGGTGGTTTCCGGCCCGGCCCTGTCGACCAGGGCCAGCGCCGGTTCGACCGCGCCAAGATCGGTCAGCGCCGCAACGCGGGCCAGCAGGAACGACATGGTCAGGCCCGCGTCCTGCGGCGGGTCTGCCTCGGCCAGCAGCAGCGTATAGAAGAGCGATTGCATGGCGGGCAGCCGGGCCACGTCCAGCGCTTCGATCTTGCGGATCAGCGGGCGGGTGAGGCTGTCGCGCCATAGCGTGGCGGGCAGGCCGGTGACATCCCGGGGCAAGAGCCCGACCGCCCCGGCATGCGGTGCATCCAGCGGCAGCGTCGTGACCTCCGGCGTGACAATCCGGGAGGCGACGGGCGGTTCATCCGCGGGCAGTCTGCGCGCGGCGCCCGGACCTGTCGGCAGGGGCTGTGCCGCCAGTTGCTGCTGTCCCTCCGGACGGGCCGCGACACCGGCGCGCCGGTCCAGCCATTCAATGGCGGAAATAGGCGACTGGGCCAGAACCGGCTGAGCGACCGGACCAAGCGCCAATCCGCCGAGCAGACCTAGCGACAATCGGTAAAAAACTGCCGAGCTACTGCGCATCCAGAACCACGGGTTCACGAATCTCTACCTTGGGCGGGTCAAAGTCGACCCCGAAATAGGGTCCGACATAGGCATATCCGATTACACCGATTGTCGCGAGAACAATCAGGATCAACAACCATTTGAGAAGTCGGAACATTTGGCTCTGCCTCTTTCGTTCGGCCTTTTTGTGGGAATATAGCTGGCCTTTTGACCGAGTTCACGTCATTCAACCGTGAATATTTTCAGAATGGCGCCGTTGCGGCGTCCGGGGACACGAAACGGCAGGCTTAATGGGCTGGAGGGTCAATAAGACCATCGTCATGGTTGGAATGATGGGGGCCGGAAAAACGGCAGTTGGCCGGGCCCTGGCAGAGGTGCTGGGGGTCAGATTCCTCGATTCGGATCAGGAAATCGAACAGGCCGCCGCCATGAGCATCCCGGAAATTTTCGCCAGAGACGGAGAGCCGTTTTTTCGCGCGCGGGAGAGCGAGGTGATCGGGCGGCTGCTGGACGGACCGCCCTGTGTTCTGTCGACCGGGGGCGGCGCCTATCTGGCAGAGGCCAACCGGGCCGCCATTTCGGCCAGGGGCGTCGCGGTCTGGCTGAAGGCCGATCTCGACACGCTCTGGCAGCGCGTCCGGCATCGCGATTCGCGCCCTCTGCTGAAAACCTCTGATCCGCTGGCGACATTGTCGGCGCTTTATGATGCGCGGGTGCCGGTCTATGCGCTGGCCGATGTGACCGTGGTGTCAGAGCCGGATATCGCCATCCCGGATATGGCGCAGCGTGTGGTCGGGGCGCTGATGTGCAGACCCGACGTTCTGGAGGCCCAATGACCGATACCGTCCGCGTGCAACTTGGTGCGCGCAGCTACGATGTTCTGATCGGGCCGGGGCTTCTGGGGCGTGCCGGAGCGCTGATATCGCCTATGCTCTCACGCCCGCGGGTCACCGTTCTGACCGATGAAACCGTGGCGGCGGCCCATCTCGACGCCCTTCGCGACGGGCTGGCCGGGGCCGGAATCACGATGGAGGCGCTGGCGCTGCCGGCCGGAGAGGCCACCAAGGGCTGGCCGCAGTTCACCCGCGCCGTCGAATGGCTGCTGGAGCAAAAGGTGGAGCGGCGCGACATTGTCGTGGCGCTTGGTGGCGGGGTGATCGGCGATCTGGCGGGCTTTGCCGCGGCGGTTCTGCGGCGGGGCGTGCGGTTCGTTCAGATCCCGACGTCACTGCTGGCGCAGGTCGACAGCTCTGTCGGCGGCAAGACAGGGATCAATGCGCCGCAGGGCAAGAACCTGATCGGCGCCTTCCATCAGCCCAGCCTCGTTCTGGCCGATATCGACGTGCTGGGCACGCTGGCGCCGCGCGATTTTCTGGCGGGCTATGGTGAGGTGGTGAAATACGGCCTGCTGGGGGACGCCGCGTTCTTTAACTGGCTGGAAAAGAATGCACCGTCCGCGGCCGCCGGCGATCTGGCGGCCCGGCAATATGCTGTCCGCCGCTCGGTCGAGATGAAGGCGGAGATCGTCGCGCGCGACGAGACGGAGCAGGGGGATCGCGCGCTGCTGAACCTTGGCCATACCTTCTGTCATGCGCTGGAAGCGGCGACCGGCTATTCCGACCGGCTGCTGCATGGCGAAGGGGTCGCCATCGGCTGCGCGCTGGCGTTCGAGATGTCCTCGCGGCTGGGTCTGTGTTCGCAGGAGGATCCGTCGCGGCTGCGTGCCCATCTTCGGGAGATGGGGATGAAGGTCGATCTGTCCGATATCCCCGGCGATCTTCCGGATGCGGAGGCGCTCTACGGTCTCATGGGGCAGGACAAGAAGGTGGTCGACGGTCAGATCCGCTTCATCATGGCGCGCGGCATCGGGGCGGCCTTTGTTACCAAGGATGTGCCCAGAGAAGAGGTGCTGCGGCTGCTGTCGGAGGGGCTGGCGGCGCGCTGAGCCGGGCTGACACAGACAGCCGCTTGCTTTTGCAATGGAAATCCCCGCACCATCCGGGCTGGAGGTGCGCCGATGCAGACACTCGATCCCCAATGGGTCCGGATGATGGCCCGGTACAACCGCTGGCAGAACGAGGCCATGGGCCGCGCGATGGAGAGCCTGCCACCGGCGGAGCTGACCAAGGATCGCGGGGCGTTCTTCGGGTCGATTCTGGCGACGGCGAACCATCTTCTCTGGGGCGATACGATGTGGATCTCGCGGTTCGACGGGGGACCGGGGCCCGGTGTCACGGCGAAGGGGGGGCTGACGTTGACGCTGACCGCGGCGGTCTGGGGGGCAGAGCGGTTTCGCCTGGACGGACGGATCACCGCCTGGGCAGAGGCGGCGACGGCTGTGTCCCTGACCGGGACCCTTTCGTGGTATTCCGGCGCGGCAAAGCGCGACATCGTGGCGCCGATGATGCTGGTCGTGACGCAGATGTTCAACCATCAGACCCATCACCGCGGCCAGATCCATGCGATGCTGACTGCCGCAGGGGTGAAAACCGAAGATACCGACCTGTTCCTCATGCCCGGCATGCTCTAGCCTCCGCCAGACGGCTTGAGAGGAGGATGAGATGTTCAAGGCCCTGATGGTCACGCGCGAGGGCGATGGCCCCGCAACCCCGGTGGTTACCGAGATTACCGAAGACGAACTGCCAGAGGCAGATGTGCTGGTTTCGGTGGAATATTCGACGGTCAATTACAAGGACGGCCTGTGCATGTCGCCCAATGGTGGCGGGCTGGTCCGGAGCTATCCTCATATTCCCGGCATCGATTTCGCGGGCGTTGTGGAGGCGTCTTCAGACGCGCGATATGCGCCCGGTGACAAGGTGGTGCTGACCGGCTGGCGTGTGGGAGAGGTGCATTGGGGCGGTTATGCCCAGAAGGCGCGGGTGAAGGCCGATTGGCTGGTGCCGCTGCCGGAGGGGCTGACGACCCGTCAGGCCATGGCGGTCGGCACGGCCGGGTTCACCGCGATGCTGGCGGTGATGGCGCTGGAGGATCATGGGCTGACCCCGGACAAGGGGCCGGTGCTGGTGACAGGCGCTGCGGGGGGCGTCGGATCGGTTGCAACGGCGATCCTGGCCCATCACGGGTACGAGGTGGCGGCAGTGACAGGGCGGCCCGAAACGGATAGCTACCTCAAGGGGTTGGGCGCTACTTCTATTGTGCCACGTGAGTCGCTGAATGAGGTCGTCAAGCGACCGCTGGAAGCGGAAACATGGGCCGGCTGTGTCGATGCCGTGGGCGGCGAGATGCTGGCCCGGGTGCTGGGGCAGATGACTTATGGCGGATCGGTTGCCGCGGTCGGGCTTGCCGGTGGTGCAAAGCTTCCTGCGACGGTCATTCCCTTTCTTCTGCGCGGCGTGAATCTGCTGGGCATCGATTCGGTGATGCAACCCTATGAGAACCGCCTGCGCGCCTGGAAACGCGTCGCCAGCGATCTGCCGATGGACAAGCTTGAGGATATGATCGTCAACGCGAAAATCGAAGATTTGCCAGTGCTTTGCGCCGATATCCTCAATGGTCAGGTTCAGGGACGTGTGGTGGTGGATTTGAACGGCTGAGGCGTCGATGCCGGACTGCCCGGCATCATGTCGGGGGTGGGCGCTGGCTGTGCCGGCGCTTTCCTGCCGTGACGTCATCACGGGTGTCGCAGCCGTTGTATATGCGGCAAATGATCGGCGTTTTGCGACATAGGTGTGTCGCATTTTAACATTTTTTTGCCGCTCCCCCCTCTCATCAGGCGCGGATTCACATTACCCTACAGCTTAGGGTTGCCGCGTGCTGGGCGGCCCGGGACGGGCCGTCATAGGGCCTGCGCGAACAGGGAAAGTGAGAATCATGTCAGATACAACACCCGACCAGGGCATCCCGGCGCCGGAGGGCGCGTCGGATGTCATTGAAACGCAATATGAAATAGGACAGGACAATATCGACGGCTCTGTCGGGCCTTTCGGCTTTGACATCCATAACCCGGTGTTTCTTGTCTCCGGCCTGGCGATTGTGGCCTTCGTGTTTTACACGCTGGCCCTGCCGGATCAGGCCGGCGCGGCCTTCAGCTGGCTTTTTTCCGCGGTGACCAAGGGCTTTGACTGGTTCTTTCTGGGCGCCGCGAATATTTTCGTCATCTTCTGTCTGCTGCTGATCGTGACGCCGGTCGGATCTGTCCGGCTGGGCGGGGCGGAGGCGACGCCCGACTATGGCTATGTCGGCTGGTTTGCGATGCTCTTTGCCGCTGGCATGGGCATCGGGCTGATGTTCTACGGCGTGTCCGAACCGCTGACCCATTTTTCCACCGCGATGGGGGGCACCACGGTCGAGGACGGCCTGCGGACCGACTGGGCGCCGCTGGGCGCGGCCGCCGGAGATGAGGCCGCGTCGATCCGGCTGGGGATGGCCGCAACCATCTTCCACTGGGGGCTGCACCCCTGGGCGATCTATGCCGTCGTGGCGCTCGCGCTGGCATTGTTCAGCTATAACAAAGGCTTGCCGCTGACAATTCGGTCCGCGTTTTACCCGATCCTGGGCGAGCGCATCTGGGGCTGGTGGGGCCATACCATCGACATCCTTGCCGTATTCGCCACGCTCTTTGGCCTGGCGACATCGCTTGGCTTCGGGGCGACGCAGGCGAATGCGGGTCTGAACGAGCTTTTCGGCATTCCCGTGGGTTCCGGAACGGAGGTGATCCTGATCACCTGTATCACCGGCGTCGCGACCTTCTCGGTTCTGCGGGGCCTCGATGGCGGGGTGAAGATCCTGTCGGAAGTCAATATGGGGCTTGCCTTTCTTCTGCTGGTCTTTGTCCTGCTGGCCGGGCCGACGCTGGCGATCCTGACGGGCTTTGCCGATTACCTGCTGGCCTATGTCGAATATCTGCCGGCCCTGTCGAATCCGGTTGGCCGGGAAGACGTGAACTTCATGCAGGGGTGGACCTCCTTCTACTGGGCCTGGTGGATCTCCTGGTCACCGTTTGTCGGGATGTTCATCGCGCGTGTGTCGCGCGGCCGGACCGTGCGGGAATTCGTGATCTGCGTGCTGCTGATCCCGTCGCTGGTCTGCGTGCTGTGGATGTCGGTCTTTGGTGGTGTGGCGATCCAGCAGGTCGTGCTGGACAGCTATACCGCGGCGCAGGATGCGGCGCTTGAGCTCAAGCTCTTCAAGATGCTGGATGTGTTGCCGCTGACCGGGATTACCTCTCTGGTGGGGATCATCCTGGTGATCGTCTTCTTTGTGACCTCGTCGGATTCGGGGTCGCTGGTGATTGATACGATCACAGCGGGCGGCAAGGTCGATGCGCCGGTGCCGCAGCGGGTGTTCTGGTGCATCTTCGAGGGGGCGGTGGCGATTGTTCTGCTGCTCTCTGCCGGTGGACTTGGGTCGCTGCAATCCATGGTCATTTCGACCGGATTGCCGTTCACGGTGATCCTGCTGGCCATGTGTGTGGCGATCTGGAAAGGGCTGATGGCCGAACGCCGGGCCTGACCCGCGTTTGAGCGAGGCTGCGAGGGCCGGGTGCAAATGCATCCGGCCCTTTGCTTTGACTTGATCCGGACGGGAGAAGTCTACGTACCTCTCGCATGACAGATCACGATACTTCTCCGACCCTGCTGTGGCTGCGGCGCGACCTGCGGCTGACGGATCATCCCGCGTTGATCGCCGCCGTGAACCGTGGCGGTCCGGTTATTCCGGTCTTTATCCATGACAACAGTGTCGACGCGCTTGGGGCCGCCCCAAAATGGCGCATGGGCGAGGGGCTGCGGGTGTTCGCCAGGGCGCTGGAGGAGAAGGGCTCGCGCTTGATCCTGCGCAGCGGACCGGCGCGCGAAGTGCTGGACCAACTGGTCCAGGAGACGGGGGCCGGTGCGGTGTACTGGAGCCGCCTCTACGACCCGCAGGCGATCGAACGGGACACGCGGGTCAAGTCGGCGCTGAAAGAGGCCGGCGTGAGCGCCGAGAGTTTTTCCGGCCATCTGATTTTTGAACCCTGGACGGTGGAGACCCAGCAGGGCGCGCCTTACAAGGTCTATTCGCCCTTCTGGCGGGCCGTAAAAGACCGCGAGGTTGCCGAACCGGAGAGCGCGCCCACAACGCTGCCCGCACCCGCATCCTGGCCGGAGAGCGAGGCGCTCGACGACTGGCAGATGGGCGCGGCCATGCGGCGCGGGGCCGCCGTCATGGCGCAGCATTGCAAGCCCGGAGAGGCTTCGGCCCGGTCCACGCTGGCAGCCTTTTCCGCGCACCGGATGGAGGATTACGCCAAGCACCGGGACATTCCCGGGGTGGAGGGCACCTCCGGCCTGTCGGAATATCTGACCTATGGCGAGATATCGCCGCGCCAGCTTTGGCATGCGGCGCTGCGTGGCGGGGCAGAGGGGAAGGCGGGGGCGGAGACCTTCCGTAAGGAGGTCGTCTGGCGCGAATTTGCCTATCACCTGATGTACCACTGGCCCGGCATCACCGAAGACAACTGGCGCGAGGATTGGAACGCGTTTCCCTGGAACACGCGCGAGACGAAATCGGTTGAACGCTGGCAGCAGGGGCGGACCGGCATCCGGTTTGTCGATGCCGCGATGCGGGAAATGTATGTGACCGGGCGGATGCACAACCGGGCCCGTATGGTCGTGGCCTCATACCTGACCAAGCACATGATGACCCACTGGAGCATCGGGCAGAAATGGTTCGAGGATTGTCTGACCGACTGGGACCCGGCCTCAAACGCCATGGGGTGGCAATGGGTGGCGGGCAGCGGGCCGGATGCCGCGCCCTATTTCCGGATATTCAATCCCGATACTCAGCTGGACAAGTTCGATCCGGACGGCAGCTATCAGAGGGCGTGGATTGCCGAAGGGGCGGCACGGCCGACCAAAACCGCGCTGAGCTATTTCGAGGCCATCCCGGAAAGCTGGGGCCTGTCGCCCGGGGATCGCTATCCCGATCCTGTGGTCGGCCTCAAGGACGGGCGGGCGGCGGCGCTTGACGCCTATGAGCGTCTGAAAGGCGCGTAGCGGGGCGGCATGCATTTCGGGTATGTCAAGAAACTGTTAAACAATTCTTGTCGTGCGGCGTGAAGGGGTTAATCTTAACGCGGATAAGGAGCATTGCCATGGCGCTGACCGACACCAAAACCGAAAAGAACCTTCCGCGCTATTTTGCCCGTGTGTTTGACATGGCCTCCCGGATGCCTGTGGGGCGGCTGGATTTTCATCTGCCGGACGGGCGCGTGTTCAGGGCAGAGGGCGCGCGGCCAGGGCCGGTGGCAGAGCTTCACGTGCACAACCCCGATACCTTTGCCCGGCTTATCCGCGAGGGTGATCTGGGTTTCTGCGACGCCTATCTGGAAGGGTGGTGGAACTCGCCTGACCTGCAGGCGTTTCTGGACCTTCTGCATGCGGGCAATGACGAGCTGTATGACGGCTTTCCCGGCATGTTTTTCGTGCGTGCCTACGAAAGGCTGCGGCATTCGCTGCGGGCCAATACCAAACGTCAGGCGAAAAAGAACATCTCCTACCACTATGACCTGGGGAATGAGTTCTATGGCATGTGGCTTGACGATACGATGACCTATTCCTCGGCCCTGTTCACGACGGGACAGGAAAGCCTGGAGGCCGCGCAGACCGCAAAATACAAAAGCATGGTCGACCAGATGGGCGTGCAGCCGGGCGATCATGTGCTTGAGATCGGCTGTGGCTGGGGCGGGTTTGCGGAATATGCCGCCAAGGAGCGCGGGCTGAAGGTGACTGGGTTGACCCTGTCAAGGGAGCAGCTCAACTATGCTCAGCAACGGATTGAAAAGGCAGGTCTTTCCGATCTTGTTGATCTGAAGCTTCAGGATTACCGCGACGAGACGGGAAGTTACGACGGCATCGCCTCCATCGAGATGTTCGAGGCGGTCGGCGAAAAATACTGGCCGGTGTATTTCGACGCTGTCCGCGAGCGGTTGCGGCCCGGGCGCAAGGCGACACTGCAGATCATTACCCTTCAGGACAAACGCTGGGAAGCCTATCGCCGCGGCGTCGATTTCATTCAGAAATACATCTTTCCGGGCGGGATGCTGCCCAGTCCTACAGTTCTGCGTCAGGAAATTGAACGTGCGGGCATGAAGGTGATGGGCTCTATCGAGTTCGGCAAAAGCTACAGCCAGACGCTGCGGCGGTGGCACGACACATTCAACGATCGTTGGGATTCGATCCAGGATCTGGGGTTCGACGATCGGTTCCGGCGCATGTGGAATTTCTATCTGACCTCTTGCGCGGCCACCTTCGAGGGCGGTAATTGTGATGTTACACAAATAACAATTTCGCGCCCGAGCTGAGCCCGGTGGCGCGACAGGCGCCGAGCAGGCTCTGAAAAGGAAATCGCGAATGCCAACAGCTGCCCGTGTTGTCGCTGCCCTTTTGAATGCGTTTCTGGCCTGGTTACTGGCGGGCCTCGCGATGGCGGTCATGCCCGATTACGTGGTGCGGGGCTATCTGGTGCCGATCAGCGTGGTGGTCGGCGCGGCCTGCGGCTGGGTCATTCTGGGTCGGCGGTCGGATTATGGCCGGCTCGGCTATCCCAACGGGATGGGGGTCGGGCTTAGCGCGATCGTTGCGACTGTCCTTTGGGTTCTGGCCATCTGCGCGTCGCTCAGGGCGTTGGATTATGCTCTTGCAGGCCGGTATTCCGGGCCGATCATGGCGCTTTACGATGTGGTGCCGATCGGGTTGGATTTTGCGATGTATCTGGCGAATGTCCCGGCGATCGCAACCCTTGTTGTCGGCGGGATGCTTGTTGGCGCGGCGACCCATTGGGCCAGCACTAAATGGCGGTAGTGGCGCCGGTTTTCCTCTTCGGAACATTACGTTACGACGTCCTTCTTGGTATCGTTGCCGGTCGTCCTCTGGCGATGGAGCCGGCGCGGGCCGCCGGATTTGCGGTGGTGGAGGTCGCGGGGCGCGGGTACCCGATGCTCGACCCGCGTGCGGGCGAGGTTGCAGAGGGTGACCTGATCCGGCCCGATGCGGAGGCGCTGGCGCGGCTGGATCACTATGAGGATGCCTTTGGCTATCAGCGCGTGCCGATCACGGTGGAGACTGCTGAGGGGCCCGTACAGGCCGAAGTCTATATGCCGCCCGAACTGCCTGGACCACCCGGTCCAGCCTGGGTGCCGGGCCCCTGGATTCAGGCCGCCGGGGCGCGGAGCAATCTGACTGCGGCGGAGCTGATGAGCTACATGGGTCGGTTCTCCGGCCCGGAGCTTCGGTTCCGCCGACCGCAGGCCGAGGCGCGGGCGCAGTCGCGGGTCCGGGCGAGGCAGGCGGGGCGTCCGGTGATCGGCTGGCCGACCGGGAGTGGTACGGTGCGGCTCGACCGGCGCGATGCGGCGCATGAGGGATATTTTCGCACCGAAGTCCTGACCCTGCAGCATCCCCGCTTTGGCGGCGGCTATTCCGATCCGATCCAGCGAGAGGTCTTTGTGGCCGCCGATGCCGCGATTGTCCTGCCCTATGATCCGGTGCGCGACCGCATCCTTCTGGTGGAGCAGTTTCGCATGGGCCCCTATGGCCGGGGCGCGGCCTATCCCTGGATGCTGGAACCGGTCGCGGGTCGGATCGATCCGGGCGAGACGCCACAGGACTGCGCCCGCCGCGAGGCCGTGGAGGAGGCGGGGCTGGTTCTGACGGATCTGATCGAGGTCGGATCGGGCTATCCCAGTCCCGGATGCGTGACGGAGTACCACTATATCTTTGTTGCGCTCTGCGATCTGCCGGACCGGACGCAGGAACTGCACGGTATGGATGACGAGGCCGAAGACATCAGGACGCATGTTCTCGATTGGGCGCAGGCGGAGGATTTATTGTCGCGCGGAGAGGCCGACAACCTGCCGCTTGTTCTGGCTCTTCTCTGGCTTTCGCGCGAAAGGTCCAGATTGCGCCGCTCCGCTTGAGTTGGCGGGGGGCGCCCGTTACATCTGCGGGGCAAGTTGTTAGAAGGAAGCGGCGCATGATATTCGCTGAGGATCTGGCCCGGGCTGTGGGCAATACCCCCCTGATCAAGCTGCGCAAGGTCAGCGAAATGACGGGCTGCACTATTCTGGGCAAGGCAGAGTTCCTGAATCCGGGCCAGTCGGTCAAGGACCGGGCGGCGCTGTGGATCATCAAAGATGCCATCGCGCGCGGAGAGCTGGAGCCGGGCGGCACCATCGTCGAGGGGACGGCGGGCAACACCGGCATCGGGCTTGCGCTGGTTGGCGCCTCCATGGGGTTCAAGACCGTGATCGTCATCCCCGAGACCCAGAGCCAGGAAAAGAAAGAGATGATCCGCCTTGCGGGGGCCGATCTGGTTCAGGTGCCGGCGGTGCCTTACAAGAACCCGAACAATTATGTGCGCTATTCCGAACGGCTGGCCGAAAAGCTGAAGCAGACGGAACAGCACGGCGCGGTCTGGGCGAACCAGTTCGACAATACGGCAAACCGTCAGGCGCATATCGACTCCACCGGCCCCGAAATCTGGGAACAGACCGGGGGCAAGGTCGACGGTTTTGTCGCCTCCGTCGGGTCTGGCGGGACACTGGCGGGCGTCGGGATGGCCCTGCAGCCCAAGGGCGTCAAGATCGCGCTGGCCGATCCGATGGGGTCGGGGGTCTATTCGCTCTATAAAGACGGGGCGGCGAGCCCTGAAGGCGGGTCGATCACCGAGGGGATCGGACAGGGCCGGATCACCCGGAACCTCGAAGGTTTCACGCCTGACATGCTCTACCAGGTGCCGGATGAAGAGGCGCTGCCCTATGTCTTTGACCTGCTGTCCGAAGAGGGGATCTGCGTTGGCGGGTCCTCCGGGATCAATGTCGCCGGGGCGGTCCGGCTGGCGCGGGAGCTTGGGCCCGGCCATACCATTGTGACGGTGCTCTGCGATTATGGCACCCGCTATCAGTCGAAGCTCTTCAACCCGGAATTCCTGAAGGAGAAGGGGCTGCCCGTGCCGGGCTGGCTCAAGGTATCGCCCCGGTCGATCCCCGGCGTGTTCAGCGAGTGATGCCGATGGTCCGGCCGCTCGGTTCACTTCGATCTGCGGTCTGTCTGGTTCTGGGGCTGCTGTTCGTTCTGGCGGTCGCGCTGACGGGGCCTGCTGTCGCGCAGGACGGACGGCCGGATTACACGGCCTGGGAAGGCGTGGCGCAACGGGCGGAATCGGCGCTGGACGCAGGCGTTGCTTCGGACGAGGCATTTGCCGCCCTGCGTCAGGATCTGACGGTCTGGCGCGGCGTTTTTGAGTCTGCCCGCAGCGTGAATACCGGGGCCATCGCCGCCGTGCAGGCACAGATCGAGGCGCTTGGCCCGAGGCCCGAGGAAGGCGACGAAGCGCCCGAAACGGTTCGGCAGCGCGAGACGCTGAACACAAGGCTGAACGAGCTGAGATCGCCGGGTCAGCGGGCCGAGGTGGCCTTCAGCCGGGCGGATACGCTGATTTCGCAGGTCGATCAGATCATGCGGGAACGTCAGGCGGACAGGTTTCTGGAAATCGGCCCGTCGCCGCTGAACCTCGTCCTCTGGCCTCCGGCGATCGAGGCGCTTGGCGAATATATCTACCGGATGGGCACCGACCTGCGCGACAACTGGCGCAATCCGGCGCGGCGGTCGGCCTTTCATGACCACCTGCCACAGACGATCATCCTTCTGACGCTGGCAGTGGTTCTGATCGTGCGCGGGCAGCGGTGGGTCGAGATGCTGGTGTCGCGTCTGCATGACCGGCAGCGCACGGCAGAGCGCTGGCTGGCCGGTCTGATCGTGTCGCTGCTGCAGATCATCCTGCCCGTCATCGGGCTGCTTTTGCTGACCGTCGCCGCGCAGTCGACGCAATTGCTGGGCCCGCGGGGCGATGCCTTTGTCCAAAGCCTGCCGGCAGGCGGCTTTGCCTTTTTTGCGGCGCTCTGGCTTGGGGGGCGGCTGTTTCCCAGAAGTGAAGCGCTGGAGGCGCCGCTGGCGCTGCAGGGCGCCGCGCGTTCGGAGGGGCGGTTTCATTCCGTCTTTCTGGGCGTGGTGCTGCTGTTCCGGCAGATCCTGACCGATATGTCGGCCCGGGCCGACTGGGCGCCCGAGATCACCAATATCCTGAATTTTCCCCTGCTGCTGGTCGCGGCACTTGCGCTGTTCCGGCTGGGGCAATTGCTGCTGCGCCATGCAAGGGCGGAAACCGATGCCGGAGAGGAGCCTTCGCTGCGGACGTGGATCGTGTCGCTGTTGTCGCGGGCCACGATCATGCTGTCGGTGGCGGGGCCTGTGCTGGCGGTCTTCGGCTATTTCAACGCGGGCGAGGGGCTGGTCTATCCGATGATCAGCTCGCTGATGCTGCTGGCGCTGCTGTTTGTGCTGCAGCGGGTGATCAACGAGATTTATATTCTGTTCACCCGCAACCGCGAGGGCGTGTCAGAAGCGCTGACGCCGGTGTTGGCGGGCTTTGCCCTGCTGCTGCTTTCGGCGCCGCTGTTTGCGCTGATCTGGGGCGCGCGGGATACCGACCTGCTGGAGCTCTGGGGCGGGTTCAAGCAGGGCTTTACCATCGGAGAGACGCGGATCTCTCCCTCGGATTTCCTGACCTTCGTGGTTGTGTTCTCCATCGGGCTGCTGCTGACGCGGCTGTTGCAGGCCTCGTTGCGCAGTACGCTGCTGCCCAAGACAAAGCTTGATCCCGGCGGTCAGACGGCTGTGACGGCGGGGGTCGGCTATCTGGGCATCTTTGCCGCGGCATTGATCGCAATCACCTCGGCCGGGCTTGATCTGTCGGCGCTGACGGTTGTGTTTGGCGCCCTGTCCGTCGGCATCGGGTTTGGTCTTCAGAATATCGTCTCGAATTTCGTGTCGGGGATCATCCTTCTGATTGAACGGCCGGTCTCGGTCGGGGACTGGATCGAGGTTGGCGGCAATATGGGGTTTGTCCGCGATATCTCGGTCCGTGCAACGCGGATCGAGACGTTCGACCGGACGGATGTGATTGTTCCGAATGCCGATCTGATCTCGGGCACCGTGACGAACTGGACCCGGGGCAACCTTGTGGGGCGGCTCATCGTGCCGGTCGGCGTCGCCTATGGGTCGGATACGCGCGCGGTTGAGCAAATCCTGCGCGAGGTGGCCGAAGCGCAGCCCGTCGTGCTGCTGAACCCGCCGCCGTTTATCCTGTTCAACGGGTTCGGCGCCGATTCCCTGAATTTCGAGATCCGGGCGATCCTGCGCGATGTGACGCAGATGCTGGTCGTGCAGACCGAGATCAACCATCTGATCACCGAACGTTTCAAAGCGGCGGGGATCGAGATTCCCTTTGCGCAGCGCGACATCTGGCTGCGCAATCCCGAGGCGCTTCGGGGGGAGGCCGCTGCCAGCCCGCCGCCGCAGATGCCGCCGGCCGGGCCTGTGGCGCCGCGCGATCCGCTTGCCTCTCTCGACGCGACGGATTTCGAGGGGCCGGAGGGCAATGGGGACGGCGACGGCGACCGTTAGCGCGCCGCGCCGCAAGTCCGGTATTCCGCCACGTAGATGACATGAAGCCCGTGTTAGATTGCCCCTGCGTCATCCGCAGGAGGTTCCATGGTCACCTTTACCCATTCGATCGCCCGGTTCGCTGTCTGGAACCTGGCCGGCAATGACAAGTTCCCGGGCGGGGCAGGCACGGGCATCGACCCGCAGGGCCAGAAGGCGCTGCATCAGGCGCTTGGGCTGGCACTTCTGGACGCGGAGGTGGTCACGCTGGTCGAGGTCTTTCCCAAGGCGCATATCGAGCGGCTGAGGGAGCTTCTGGCGCTCAAGGGGCTGGATTACGAGATTACGCTGGCCGAACAGCCGGAAAGCCACCTGCATATCGGTTTCCTGCACAAGCCGGGGGTGGAGGTCAGCAATCCGCGGTTCATCCCGGGGTCCGAAGGGACCTATCAGGGCGGGCGGCAGGCGATTGCGGTCGACGTGCGGATCGGGGGGCGCTTTAAGGCGGTGCTGATCGGCGTGCATCTGAAATCCGGGCGGGGGCAGGATGAACAGGCCAAGCGCGACAGCCAGTGCCGGATCATCGGGGACTGGATCACCCAGCTGCACCAGACGCCCGGCTACAAGCATCATGCGATTCTGCTGATGGGCGATTTCAACATGATCCCCGGGCAGGATGTGTCGAACTTTCACCACCTTGGCGGGGCGGATGTAATGGACTTCGTCTCCTGCTGGGATCTGCAGGAGCGGTATTCGCATATCCTGGAAAGCGGCCGGGCCAATCTGCTGGACGGGTTCGCGGTCAGCCGGAACTACTCAACCCGTTATGTACAAGGCTCTCTGCGGCTGTTCCCGATGCACTGGACCATGCGGATGGGGCGGGAGAAATTCCGCGCCAATGTCTCCGATCACCTGCCGTTCGTGGCCTCGTTCAAACTTTTCTAAAAGTTTTTTGTCACGGGCGGGCAAAACCCTGCGGAATGCGGGTTGAACCCCGCCACAAGCTTTGTGTATGAGCGTCGGCGGAGAGGTGGCCGAGTGGTCGAAGGCGCACGCCTGGAAAGTGTGTAGGCGGGGAACCGTCTCGAGGGTTCGAATCCCTTCCTCTCCGCCACCGCCCCCTGTCGTTCCTGTTTTCCAATATTTGGCCCGCGCGTCGCCGGGATATGACCCGTGCGTCCCTTGCGGACCGAAGAGATCACACGCTGGCAGGGCGCAGGACTTCAGGGCCAGTTGATCGCATCGAACGCACGCACAATGCGACGGCGATCTTCGTCGCCAAGCCCCGGAACGCGGCGATGGCGCATCGCATCGATTACCACGGCAAGCCTGAGCGCATAGTTTTGTTCCAGCGGAACCGGCACATCGTGAAACTGCGCCAGTTCTGCATCCAGATCGGCCACGTCTTGCGCAGGCATATTTCTGAGTTCTGAAATATCCTCAAAGTTTTCAGTAGCATCCGAAACGAGGCGCCTGATCCGGACGAAGTCCTCGATCGTGCAGTCGAGATCAACGCCTCCGTCCTCTACCGTTTTGATCGTGATCATCCTATTCGCCTGTCTGCCGGGGCTGGCCGGAGATCGCCGCATACAGACGGTCGAGCGCTTTGCCATAGCGCTCCCCAAGCGACGCGGCCTTGTCGCCCGGCAGCAATGCCAGACGCGCGGGATCTCTGTTATCCGACAGATCGGCAATCTTGACCTGTATGGCCCCCAACGGGCCGGTCCGCGCGAGATGGTCGATGCGCTCGGCATAGGTCTGTTCGATGTCCGGCCGTTTGGTTACAGCCTCGACAATGCTGACGGTCTGGTCGCTATAGCCACGCCTGCGCAGCTCCCCGGCGCTCACATCGCAATCCTCGATCGCGTCATGCAGCAGGGCGGCATGTTCGGCATCCGGGGATGCGTCGGGAAACAGGCCTGTCAGGCGCTGATGGACCCGCAGGACATGCTCGACATAGGGGCGTCCTGCCTTGTCTGTCTGCCCTAGGTGAAGGTCCCGTACCCAGGCGCGTGTGTCTTGCAGCGACGGGGGCGGGGCGGTCCTGTCCATATGGGCATCTGTAAGGGCTTCGAGATAGGCGCGTTCGGCGTGCCAGGTCTCCACCGGCAGTACCGTGCTGAGGTGGCTGGCAAAGCTGAGGTAGCCGTCGAACTGAGCCCGGGTCATGGGCAGAGCCCCGCCGGCCGGGGGGATGGTCATCAGGCGATCTGTCAGGATGCGCAGCTCATTGCGCGGGGGCGTGCTCATCGACGCCCAGTCGAGGAGATGCGGGTTGTCGGCGGCATAGCGAAAGGCGCGCCGGACGATGTCGGCGGTCTTTGCGTCGAATGTGATGTCTGCCGTCGGCTGTGTCTGCATTGCCAAGGTGTGACACGATTCCCGCCTTGGGGGGCAGTCTTTATCATGAATGGTGTGAGCGGCTCGCCTGTGTCAGGCCCTTGGCGCGCGGCGCGCGACCGGGCTGCCGCAACGTTCCGGTCGCCTTGGAAACACGGAGGCAACTGCGCCGCGTCTCTGGTCCAGGGCAGGGTGCCGGGGCCGGATCGTCGGGATTTCGGGCGTCGCGTGGCCTCTGTCCCGGCCCCTTACGGCGCCCCGGCAAGCCGGAGCCGGATTTTCGACTGTGTCTCAATTGCTTATGCCGAAAAGATTCTGCAGGTGCCGCATCGATATCATCTTGTTGCGGGCGCAGAAATTGAGTGTATATTCGCCGATTGAGATCGCTAACGGCAGGTTTTCGCGGAGTATTTCGTGCCAACTTGCTTTCCGCAGTGCAGCGTCGATCTATATCAGTGTTCTCGCGTGACTTTCCAAGCAGGAGTATCGATGTCCGCACTCTCATTGCGTTCTGGTGTCTGTGCCGGAGGGGTTTCCCGCCGTGCGCTGTTGTCTGGCCTTGCGGCCGGGGCCGTTTGTCTTCCGCTGCGCGGGGTCGCGCAGGATCAGGCGGCATCCGGGTCGTCTGACTTTTCCTTCGACTGGCTGAGCGAGCGTATGCGGGAAGCCAGCGGTCACGAAATGGACAAGCCTCTGATGATCGACGGCGCTCTGGCCGAGCTCGATTACGATGCCTACGGGCATATCCGGTTCGACAGGTCGCGCAACCGCTGGCAATCGAGCGAAGGGTCGCTGTTCGGGATGAATGCCTTTCACCCCGGCTGGCTTTTCAAGGAACCCGTGCTTGTGCATGAGGTGATCGACGGCAAGTCGCGTCCGATGATCTTTACCACCGAGGATTTCGAATATGACGGGCTGGATCCGGATCTGATTAGCCGGCTGACCTTTGAGGGTGTGGCCGGTGTCCGGATCATGAACCCGCTGAACCGCGCCGATGTCTTTGACGAGCTGGTGGCCTTTCTCGGGGCGAGCTATTTCCGTGGGCTCGGCAAGGGAACGGTCTACGGTCTGTCGGCGCGCGGTCTGGCGGTGAATACCGGCATGTCGGAGGGCGAGGAATTCCCCCGGTTTTCCGAATTCTGGCTGGAACGTCCGGCAGAGGGGCAGGATCAGATCACGATCTATGCCGCGCTCGACAGCAAGTCGGTGACGGGCGCTTATCGGTTCGTTATCACGCCCGGCGAGGACACGGTGATGGATGTGACCGCGCGGCTGTTCCTGCGGCGTGATATCGCGCAGCTGGGCGTGGCGCCGCTGACGTCCATGTATCTCTTCGGCGGTTCCGATCCGGGCAATTTCGACGATTTCCGACCGGCCGTTCACGACAGCGAGGCGCTGGTGATGACATTGCAGTCGGGGGAGACTTTCTACCGCCCGCTCAACAATCCCCAGAAGCTGGCCAGCGCCTTTCTTGGTGCAGAGAACCCAACCTCTTTCGGTCTGGTGCAGCGGACGCGCAGTTTCGAGGAATATCTAGATGGCGAGGCCCGCTATCATCTGCGGCCCTCGCTGATGGTCGAGCCTGTGGGCGATTGGGGCCGTGGTGCCGTTCGTCTGCTGGAGATCCCGTCGGACCAGGAGACCAACGACAATATCGGTGCCTTCTGGGTGCCGCATGAGCCGACCCGTGCCGGGGATGCGCTGGAGTATCATTACCGCCTTCACTGGGGGCTGACCCCCGAGGGCGACGGAAGTTCGCAGCGTGCCCGCGTATTGCGCACCCGTGTCGGAAAAGGCGGCGTTTCGGGGGTTTCGGACCCGGTCAATCGGCGGAAATTCGTCGTCGATTTCTCTGGCGGGCTTTTGCGGGAACTTCCGGCCGATGCGGAGGTTACGCCTTCCGTCAGCATATCGAGAGGCGACATCGTGGAAACGGTCCTGTCGAAAATTCCGGGAACAGATACCTGGCGTCTGGTGATCGAAGCGCGGGCCGATAGTGGCAGCGTGGCAGAGCTCAAGGCGTCCGTCTCCGGCTTCGACAGGGTGCTGACGGAAACCTGGTTGTATCAATGGATGAAGTCATGATTCTGGACCCTGATCTGCACGAAGACCTATATTCGCAAGCCGAGAGGGCCATTGCGTCTGACAGCTGGCTTCCTCCGGATAGTCCGCTGGAGATGCCGCGGCAGGTGCTTGAGGATGAGGCGCGACGTCCGGGTGCCGTGTTCGCGCGCATCCTGGCGGCTGTGCTTCCCGGACCGGCCCGGGTGGCTGGCGGGTCATGAGCCGCAGTCTTGCGCCGGATGCACGAACCCGGCGGCTGCGTGCCTCTGCCCTGACGGGCGCTGCGGTTGCTGCTGCAGGCGCGACAGCATTGCTTATAGATGTCGCCATCCAGGACGGCGTCGACGTCTGGGACGTCGCGCGGGCCGGGCTGATGCTGATCACGACCGCCTGGCTGGCCTGGGGGGCGGCGCTTTGCTTTGTCGGTTTGCGCCGGTGGAACCCGGCGGGGCCCGAGCCCGACCTGCAGCAGCCGCATCCGCGCGTCGTGGTGCTGATGCCCATTTGTAACGAGGATCCGGTCACGACCTTTGCCCGGATCGCGGCGATCGACGCGTCTCTGGCCGACACCGGGCTGAGCTGCGATATCGCGGTGCTGTCCGACACGCGCGACCAGGCGGCGGCTGAGACCGAACAGGCGACATTTGCGCGGCTCCGGCGGGAGGTCTCGGGGCAGGGGCAATTGTACTACCGGCGGCGGACCGACAATTCCGGTCGCAAGGCGGGCAATATCGAAGAGTTCCTGCGCCGGTTTGGCGGGAATTACGACTTTGCCGTCATCCTCGATGCGGACAGCCTGATGGAAGGGGCAACCATCCGGGCCATGGTGGCGCGGATGCAGTCCGATGACCGGCTGGGTCTGCTTCAGACGCTTCCCAATATCGTTTTGTCGAAGTCCTTCTTTGGCCGGGCCATGCAATTTGCCGCCGGGTTTCATGGTCCTGTGTTCACGCGCGGGCTGGCACGGATGCAGGGCGCGACGGGGCCGTTCTGGGGGCATAATGCCATCGTGCGGGTCCGCGCCTTTGTCGACAGTTGCGGTCTGCCGGAGCTGGCAGGCAAGCCGCCATTCGGGGGCCATATCCTGAGCCATGACTATGTCGAGGCGGCGCTGCTGGCGCGTGCGGGATGGACGGTTCGTGTCGATCCGACGCTGGAGGGGTCTTTCGAAGAGGGGCCCGAGAATATCCTGTCCTATGCCAAGCGAGATCGGCGCTGGTGTCAGGGCAATCTTCAGCATTCGCGCCTGCTGCTGGCACCGGGACTGGCCGGGTGGAGCCGGTTTGTTTTCCTGCAGGGGATATTTGCCTATCTGGTCTCGCTGCTCTGGGCGGGGTTCCTGATTGCGTCGCTGCTGGCCACGGTCTTTGCGCCGGCGCCCGACTACTTTCCGGAGCCGCATATGCTGTTTCCGGTCTTCCCGAGCGACCGGACACGCGAGATTACCGCGCTTGTTCTGGGGATCATCGGGCTTCTGGTGCTGCCAAAGCTGGCCATTCTGGCCGAATCCCTGCGCTCAGGCCGCGTTGGAGGCTATGGCGGCCTCGGCAAGGCCGCTGTGTCGGTTGTGGCCGAGGTCCTGCTGTCGTCGGTGCTGGCGCCGGTGATGCTGATGTATCAGAGCCGGGCGGTGCTGCAGGTTCTCGCGGGGCGCGACGGCGGCTGGCCGGCCAATGCGCGGGGCGAGGGGCGGCTGAGCTTCGCCGAGGCGCTGCGCGCATCGGCCTGGATATCGCTGTCGGGCGGGCTGGCGGTGCTGGTCGTGTGGTATCTGGCACCGCAGCTGACCTTCTGGATGCTGCCGGTCTGTCTTCCGATGATGGCGGCACCTGTGCTGATCGCATGGACCTCCCGTCGTGTGACGGACCGGTTGTTCCGCGTGCCGCAGGAGGCCGAGGCGCCCGAGGTCGTGCGCCGCTACCTGTCGATTGCCGGGCGCTGGACGTCAGAGCCCGCGACGGCGGATGGCGGGGCCGAGGGCGGTCGGGGCGCAGATGCGGATATTGGGTTGCGAGCCGATGTCGCAGCCTGATACAAAGGTCCTGAGCTTTCCGGAAACGCCGCGCAAGCCGCGCCGGGTCCGGGATCCGCGGATTGATGCGTTTCGCGGGCTGGCGCTGCTGATGATCTTTGTCAATCACATGCCCGGCGTTCCGTATGAGGGGCTGACCTCGCGCAACTGGGGCTTCTCGGATGCGGCGGAGGGGTTCTTTATCATGTCCGGCATCGCCGCCGGGCTGGCCTATTCCGGCCGGTTCCTGACCCCGGGCCTGTTCCTGTCCGGCGCGGTTCCGATGTGGCGCCGGGCCTGGACCCTGTATCTGGCGCATCTGCTGCTGACCCTGTGGGCCATCGTCATCTTTGCCGGCGGAGCGGATCTGTTTGGCGATCCCGAGCTGATGGAGATGCATAACCTGCCCACGGTCTTTGACCACCCGGAGGAGGCGATTTTCGGGCTCGCCACGCTGGGGCATCAGATCGGATATGTGAATATTCTACCCAGCTATTGCGTGATCCTGCTGGCCGCGCCGCTGGCGATCCGGTTTGGCGAACGGCGTCCCGGCCTGGTCCTTGCCCTGTCCGGAGCGGTCTGGCTGGTGGCCGGTGCGGTGCGGCTGAATTTTCCCAACTACTTTGGCGGCGGCGGCTGGGCCTTCAACCCCTTTGCCTGGCAGTTCATCTTTGTCATCGGCCTGATGACCGGCATGGCCGCCCGCCGTGGCGAGGCCCTTGTCCCGCGCAGCCCGGTGCTGATGTGGATATGTGGCGGGTTCCTGATCCTGTCGTTCCTGTGGATGCATATCCCGCCGGTCGGGGCCATGCTGAACCGGGGTATGTGGCTGCTGGGGCAGGCGGGTCTGCCCTCGAACCTGGTGAGCCATGACAAGGTCTTCCTGGCCCTGCCACGGCTGGCCCATGCGCTGGCCCTGGCCTATCTGCTGAGCGCCCTGCCTGTGGTACGAAAGGCCTGCGCCACGGACTGGGCTGCACCATTGCGGCTGATGGGGCGGCAGGGGCTTCTCGTCTTCTGTGCCGGGACGCTGATGGCGCTAACCGGGCAGGTGATCTTGCATGGATTGGCGCCGCAGGTCTGGCCGGGCTGGGTGCTGCCGCCCGTGGGCCTGTCGGTGCTGCTGGCGATTGCCTGGCTGGCAGACCGGTCGCGGAATACGCCGGCACCTGTGCCGCCGGTCTCTGTCCCCGGTCCGCAGCAGGAGCATGTCATTGGCGGAAGGGAAAGCTTGGCAAAAGCATGACAGGCGTCGTATAGGGAAGATAAGCGAAGGGACCGGCGACGTTGAAGAGGAGCAACGTCGCCGGATTTTTTTTGTTGCGCGCGAGGCGCGTAGAGGTTGGTCGCCGTCGCGTCATATCCGGCGGAGCGTGGCAGAAAAGGGGGGCAGATGCCCAAGAGCAAAGTGACGATCCGGGATGTCGCTCGCGAGGCGGGCGTCTCGATCGGAACGGCCAGCCGCGCCATCAACGACGCCCCCGGGGTTCAGGGGCGGACGCGGGATCTTGTTCTGGCGGCGGCGCGTGCGCTGGATTATCAGCCGAATGCCGCGGCCCGGGCCCTGCGCTCGCGCAGCTCGCGCCTGATCGGATGTCTGTTTGCGGATGTTGAAAACCCCCTGTTCGCACGGCTCTACAATGCGTTGCAGGACCGGTGGGCGGAGGAGGGGTTCGTGACCATGCTCTCGACCACCTCGGGGCGGCTGGACCGGGAGATCAGATCGCTGGAGATCTTTGTGGAACGGGGGCTGGATGCGATTGTGATCGCCCCGAACCATGAACGGGATCCGGGCCTGCTGCATGTGCTGAAGAATTTCCCGGCACCCGTCTTTATCCTCGACCGGGATATGGCCGTCCCGGGGGACCGGCTGCTGTTCGATCACCAAGGTGCCATGCGGGCGGCTGTGCAGTATCTGGCGGCGCTTGGGCACAGGGATATCTTGCCGGTCCTGTCGCATGGGGACAGCCGGCCCGGGCAGCTGCGACATGCGGGCTTTGACATGGCCATGCGAGAGGCCGGTCTGCCGGTGTTCGGAAAGATCGAGCCCGAGACGCAGAATTCCCTGGTCTTCAATGAGATAGTCGAGGTCTTCTCAGGTGGTGCACGACCTTCGGCGCTGATCGTTCAGGGCACGCAGATCCTGTCGTCGACGCTTAATGCGCTGGCCAGTCTGGGGCTGCGCATTCCCGACGATATCTCGGTCATGGCCATTGGTGACAGTGACATGACGCGGGGACATGTGCCGCCGATCACGACCATGGCGCTGGATCATCTGGAAACGGTCCGGCGGATTGCGGACCCGGTGCTCACCCGGATCAAGGGGCTTGACCAGGATGACGACACCGGGGCGCTGCAGGCTTACAGCCTGATCGAACGCGCATCCTGTATCAAGGCAGGTTCGGGCGGTTAGGTCCTGATCCCGCTCAGGAACTTTGGGCCCGTCCGCGTTGCGCGGCCAAGATCCATATCGCAGTAAGGACCAGGGCGATCAGGGCGTTCCAGCTGGCCATGGACAGGCCCAGCAGGGACCAGGCGACCTCATCGCAGCGGATGAGCGGGGCGTTCATGATCTGATCGAACAGCTGATCCGCGGTCATCCCGCCGGTCCCGGAGGAGGTGCAGCTGCTGGGCCCTTCCCACCAGCCACGCTCTACGCCGGTATGGTAGAGGCCAATTGCCGCGGTTGTCGCCGCGGCACAGGCGCCCAGCCAGGCCAGCACGGTCTGGCGTGTCGCAAGCACGATCACACCGATCAGGACGGCCGCGGCATGCGGCCAGCGCTGCAAGAGGCACAGGTGGCAGGGTGCGAGGCCGCCGAGATATTGAAAGGCAAAGGCACCTGCGAGCAGGGCCAGCGATCCGGCAGAGGCCAGGAGGACGAGGAGACGTGTGTTCATAGGAACCGTATGGCGACGAATCCGCCGACAAGGACAAGGAAAAATATCGTGAACACAAGGCCCAGACGCTTTTCAATGAAATGGCGGACGGATTCGCCGAAGTACCACAGTAGCCCGGCGACGATGAAAAAACGCAGGGCGCGGGCGACGATGCTGGTGACGATAAAGGTGACCACAGGCATGCCGGTCCAGCCGGCCATGATGGTAATGACCTTGAACGGGAAGGGCGTGATGCCCGCGCCAAGAACGGCCCAGAAACCGGCATCGACAAAGGTCGCGTTGAATTCTGCCATGGCGTCGGCCTTGCCAAAGGCATTCAGGATCGGGGCCCCGATCGTGTCGAAGGCAAGCGCCCCGATCATATAGCCCGCCAGCCCGCCCAGAACGGAGGCCGCTGTGCAGACCGTGGCAATCAGGAAGGCCCGGCTGGGGCGCGCGACGATCATGGGGATCATCAGCAGGTCGGGCGGTATGGGGAAAAACGACGCCTCGGCAAAGGATATAGCGGCCAGCACCCATAGGGCATTATGGTGATCCGCCATGCGGAGCGTCCATTCGTACAGCTTTCTGATCATGAGCCTTCCGCCATTTCGCACTTGCAGAAACCACGCCGTTTCCGCGCGGTCAAGGCATGGCGGCTGCGGCTATTGGATCTGGACGGGATGCCGCTGCGGCGTTACAGGGAAGCGCGTGGTTCGGCCACGCTTTGCCCAAGTGGCGGAATGGTAGACGCAGGGGATTCAAAATCCCCCGCCTTCGGGCGTGCCGGTTCGAGTCCGGCCTTGGGTACCACCGGCCTGTCCGGTTCCGTGAATCTTTCGATCTCGATACGACGTCGCAGTGCTTGCGTGCGGCCGGTCTGGCTGCGCGCGGGGTGGGGTATTCGCGGTACTCAGACAGATGACACAAAGTTTGCGCAATCCACTGTTGATTCGGGGGGAGTCCCTGGCCCGCTGCCACAATTGGAGAACCAATCAGGCCAAAAATTCGGGCATTGGTCAGAAGATTTCTACAACTCTAGGGGTGCATCCGTGTGAATGCGGAGAAAAAGAGGCACTTCTCCTGCATCTTTGATGTTTCCGATTGCGAAACCGCTGGACAGCAAGTTTGTCAGGAAAATTTCTGCATCGGCCAACAAAGGTTAAGGATTGTTTACCTTTTGGCCGGGGCAATTGTTTCCAAACAGTGCCGTAAATTTCGCGGGGAGCCGCGAGAACGCGGTTTCGGGGGGCGGAATTGTGACGCTCCGGTGAACGGTTATCACAGATTTATCGCGGTTTTTCCCTTTGTTTGCCGATAAGCGCCGCTTAAAAGAGTGTGTGCCCGACTGGGGGGCACAAGACTGCTGGCCATGGGGCGGCCACCAAATGTCAGGCATCCGGATGGATGCGTGTGCGGGATCGTTGTCCCATCACCTGAATGGTGAGGGAAGGGGATACGGGAAACCGGGATCGCCTGTGCCGCAACGCAGAAAACGGTTGTTACGATGGAACTGGAGACGGTGTCGCGGCGCGCGCACCGGGCCGCAACACCTGACGGGTCGTTTTGATCCCGATGGAGCTAAAGGGTGAGAAAATGACTGGGTTTCTGTTCTGGGACTGGTGGAACAAGGATCATGACACAAGCGGCGGCAGCAGTGGCGGCGGCAGCTCGGTCAAGCCTGACGGGATCGTCGAGGGCACATCCGGCAATGATGTCATGGGTGTCACGTTCACGGATGTGGATGGCGACAAGATGGACGGAAACGATGCGCTGCTCGCCGGTGAAAAAGGCGATCAGGACATCGTGGTTGCGGGCAAGGGCAACGACAAGGTCTATTCCGGCAGCGGCGATGACGAAGTCTACGGCGGCGGCGACAACGATTCATTGTATGGCGGTACCGGCGATGATGTTCTTTATGGAGACGAGGTTCGTTCCAGCGCGCCCGCGGACACCGGCTCCAAGACCATCGACTGCAAATCTTTCTGGGATTACGACAAGGACTGCACCAAGTGGTTCGACTGGGGCGGTCTGAAATGCTCCAAGCTCAGCTGGTTCGACAGCTGGGACAACCATCTGCAATTCGATTTTGGCGGGAAATGCGATCTTAAATCGCTGACCTTCGACAATGCGTACAAAGGCTGCAAACTGAAGCTGTTCGACGACAAGGGCAATGTTCTGAAAGAACTGACCGTGTCGACGTCCAAGGATATCCTGACGCTCGATCTGGATATCAAGGGCTGTGTCGCGATTGAAATCTGGACGAATAACGGCTGTGAGGTCAAAGACTTCAACTACACGCCGGACGGGTCCTACGATACCTCCATCGAAGGTGGCGTTCCGGGTGACGATCTGCTTGTCGGTGGTCTGGGCAACGATACCGCATTCGGCAATGCCGGCGATGACACGATCAAGGGCGACGAAGGCAACGACAAGCTTTACGGCAATTCCGGCGACGACTCCATCGAGGGCGGCTCGGGCAATGACGTCATCTACGGCGACAATGCCGGCGAAGGCGGATCCACCGGTGGTTCCGGTGAGCGCGAGAGCTTTGAATGGGACAAGGCGCCCGATCCGAACGGCCATGGTGCCCCGGAAGACGGGGATGACCTGTCCGGTGGGTTCACACAGGATACCGGGTCGGTTGTGGTTACCTTCTCGGTGATCGGCACCAATGAATCGCCGCAGACCTATTTCCAGGACGACCAGCAGAAAGTTCATTCGATCACGACCGATGGCAACTCGGCCGACAGCCGTTCGTCTGTTGCCTCGCGCCTGAACTCGGATGACGAAAGCGCCACCTATCAGTGGGAATTCTCCTCTGATGTCGGCAATGTTTCCTTCCGGATCAATGACATCGATTCCGACTCTCGTGTTACCGTGCAGGCCTATGATGCCGACGGTAACCTTGTCGAAATCGATGTCCGCGCCGAATGGGGCACGCATCTGACGCTGAGCGATGCCGATGGCGTTGGCGGCAGCGAGATCATCTCGCACCGCGGCGACGACACCGGGCCGGATACCGATCCCGATCATTCCGTTCTGGTGAATATCCCCGGCCCGATCAGCCGGCTGGTCATCACGCATGAGCAGGACGGTCACGATACCTCCGAGATCAACATCACCGATATCTATTTCGACGCTCTGGAAGGCACGCCTTCCGGTGATGGCGATGGCAACGACACGCTGCTGGGCGGGTCGGGCGACGATTCGATCTTCGGCGAAGGCGGGGATGATTCCGTTGTCGGTGGCGAAGGCGCCGACGATATGTCTGGCGGTGACGGCAATGACACCTTCACGGTCAGCAGTGCGGCCGAGGGTGCAGGTGACACGATCGTCGGCGGCAATGGTCCCGACGAAAACACCGACCTCGATATTCTCGACCTGCGCGGTGCGGGCAGGGTCACCATCAACGCAACCAGCGACGGTACGGATGCGGGCTCCCAGTCGGGCACCGTCACCTTCGCCGATGGCAGCGTGCTGACCTTCAGCCAGATCGAACAAATCCTGACCGATCCGCAGAACGAGACGCCGGATGCGGTAGACGACACGGCCTCTGTCGATGAAGACGGCACCGTCACCATCGACGTTCTGGCCAATGACACCGACCCGGACGGCGATCCGCTGACCATCTCGTCGGTCGAACAGCCCGACAATGGCACGGTCGAGATCGTCGGCGGCCAGTTGGTCTACACGCCGGATCCGGATTTCAACGGCACCGAAACGATCACCTATACCGTGACGGACCCCTCCGGCGCGACGGATACGGCGACCGTGACCATTACGGTGAACCCGGTGAACGACGCCCCCGAGGCGATGGACGATGTGGCCTCCACTGACGAGGACGCACCGGTCACCATCGACGTGCTGGCCAACGACACCGATGTCGACGGTGATCCGCTGACCATCCAGTCGGTCGAACAGCCCGCCAATGGCACGGTCGAGATCGTGGACGGCAAGCTGGTCTACACGCCGGATGAGAACTTCAACGGCGAGGACACGATCACCTACACGGTGACCGATCCGAACGGCAACACCTCCACCGCGACGGTGGTGGTGACCGTGGACCCGGTGAACGATGCGCCCGAGGCTGTGGATGACACGGCCGAGACGGATGAGGATACCCCCGTCACCATCGACGTGCTGGCCAATGACACCGATGTCGACGGCGACGATCTGACCATCCAGTCGGTCGAACAGCCTGCCAATGGCACGGTCGAGATCGTGGATGGCAAGCTGGTCTACACCCCGGATCCGGATTTCTCCGGCACAGAGACGATCACCTATACGATTGTCGATGAAGAGGGTCTGACCGATACGGCCACCGTGACCGTGACCGTCAATGACGTGAACGACGCGCCGACCGCGGTTGACGATACTGCCGATACCGATGAGGACACCCCCGTCACCATCGACGTGCTGGCCAATGACACCGATCCGGATGGCGACCCGCTGACCATCGCGTCGGTCGAACAGCCCGCCAATGGCACGGTCGAGATCGTGGACGGCAAGTTGGTCTACACGCCGGACGAGAACTTCAACGGCGAGGACACGATCACCTACACGGTGACCGATCCGGACGGCAACACCTCGACCGCGACGGTGGTGGTGACCGTGGACCCGGTGAACGATGCGCCCGATGCCGTGGATGACACGGCCGAGACGGATGAGGATACCCCCGTCACCATCGACGTGCTGGCCAATGACACCGATGTCGACGGCGACGATCTGACCATCCAGTCGGTCGAACAGCCCGCCAATGGCACGGTCGAGATCGTGGATGGCAAGCTGGTCTACACCCCGGATCCGGATTTCTCCGGCACAGAGACGATCACCTATACGATTGTCGATGAAGAGGGTCTGACCGATACGGCCACCGTGACCGTGACCGTCAATGACGTGAACGACGCGCCGACCGCGGTTGACGATACTGCCGATACCGATG
>NZ_JBPAXZ010000008.1:0-51970 GCF_050897955.1 Pseudooceanicola profundi
GCCACGTTTTTTAACGGGGTCCAGCCCACCAATAAGCCATCGGCAACTGCCCTTCGGGCGCAGCATAGCACAGGCAGTTTATACCGCGCACAGGCGGGCTGCGGCCCGGAACGGTTTTTTAAGATCTCCCTCTCCTCCTTGAGAATGCGGTTCTCGCGTCGAAGCCGCTCATTCTCACGGGCAAGGTCCAGATCCCTGTCCGAGACCACCTCGGTGTCGCGATGCGCTGTCACCCATTTGTTCAATGTGGATAGGCCCACACCCAAATCCGACGCAACCTGCTTGCGTGCCAGCCCGCTCGTCAGCGCAATCCGCACCGCATCAGCGCGAAATTCGTCCGTCCGTTTCAGTCCCATAGTTCGTCTCCTTTGCTGCAGTAAATGCTATCAAAGGAGCGGCATCAAACCGCGACACGTCCACACCGGCCTCCGATCGGACCGCCTTCTGGAAGTTCCCATTTGGATGTTTGATCGGACAGCATGTGCTTCGTGCCGCCGTTCTGGTTTTGCGCATGTGGGCCTGAAGGCTCTAAGTGCTCTCGCGGGGCTGGTTTCCGGTGCCGCTTGTATTCCGCTCAATAAATCCGGCTCCCGATCACGCGATGGCGCAGCATCCGACTCTGAACAGGAGATTCGGAGGTTGGCCCATGCCGCGCAAAATGACGACGACGCAACTCGAGTTGTTCCCGGACATACAGTCCGCACCCGTGACACAGACACCGCCTTGGCAAAGCCTTCCCGGCAACACGCAGCAAACGCTGACACGGCTGATGGCACGCCTGATAGCAGACCACGTCGGCGCAGCGTGCCGGGAGAACGATCATGAAGCATGAGAAGATTGGCCCGCAGCATTTGGAACGTAAAGCGATCCTCTACGTCCGCCAGTCGTCGGCCCACCAGGTCCTGCACAACAGGGAAAGCAGCATCCTGCAATATGCCATGCGTGAGCGGCTTTCGGATTTGGGCTGGAGCCGGATCGAGACCGTGGATGACGACCTCGGCAGGTCTGCCGCCGGGGGTGTCGCTCGGGAAGGCTTTGACCGGATGATAGCCGATGTTTGTCTCGGCAAGGTCGGAGCCGTCGCCGCGCGAGAAGTCTCCCGCTTTGCACGCAACAGCCGGGACTGGCAGCATCTCATCGAGATGTGCCGTGTCGTCGATACAGTGCTGATTGATCAGGAAACGGTATATGCGCCGCGCGATGGCAATGACCGGCTGCTTTTGGGCCTGAAGGGCAGCCTGAACGAATACGAGCTCGACCTGCTCAGCCAGCGCTCCCTCGCTGCCCGCCACGAGAAGGCACGGCGAGGTGAACTTGTCGTCGCCGCGCCTGTCGGCTTCGTAAAAGCCGGGGACAGGCTTGAGAAAGACCCGGACCTCCGCGTGCAGGAAGCCATCTCCCTGGTTTTTGACAAGGTCGCTGAGCTAGGGAGCGCGCGGCAGGCCCTCTTGTGGTTCCTCGAACATGACCTCGAGCTGCCCAGTTTACGCAAACAGGGTGAGGTGGTCTGGCGCCGACCGACCTACGCCACCATCCATCGCATGATCGTCAATCCGGCCTATGGTGGGGCTTATGCCTATGGCAAAACCCAGGCATCGCCAGGGTTCGGGACATCGGCCGTTCGCAGAAAAGACCGCGAGGAGTGGCTTGCATTGAAGCCTGGCGCGCATGAAGGCTATGTGAGTTGGCAACGGGCGGAGGCGATCCGTAAAATGGTCAGCGACAACGTTCCTCGGAGCCGGCACCATGGTGCAGCCAAACACGGCTCAGCCCTTCTTGCCGGGCTGCTGCGCTGTCGGCGCTGCGGTCGCAAGCTGACGGTTCGGTACACCGGCAAGAAACACGCCATCCCACGTTACTCGTGCTGGCGCGGCCTCTTGGACAACGGCGAAGCGCGCTGCATCTCCTTTGGCGGATTGCGGGTCGATGATGCCATAGAACACGCGCTCCTACAGGTGGTCAGTCCGGGCGCAATCGCCGCCGCAGAGGCAGCCGCCCGGCAAGCAGTGAGCCAGCGGGACCAGGTCCGCGACGCGCTTTGCCGTGACTTGGAGGCGGCTCAATACACCGCTGATCGGGCCTGCCGGCAGTATGATGCGTCCGACCCCGAGAACCGCCTGGTGACCGCCGAACTGGAAACCCGTTGGAACCGGGCGCTTCAGCGGGTTCAGGAGATAGAGACCAAGATCGCGCACCACGACACGGCCAACCCAAACAGAACAGCATTGTCCGCGGAAGATCTGGCCACCTTGGGGGCCAATCTCGAACGCGTCTGGTTCGCGCCGGAAACCGATGCCAGGCTCAAGAAGCGCATCGTCCGCACGGTGATCCTGGAAGTGGTGGCAGATCTTGATGACGATGCCTCGGAGATCGTTTTGCTGGTGCATTGGGCCGGTGGTGCCCATACGGAAATACGCCTGCCAAAGCGCCGCCGCGGACAGCGCAACGCAACGCCGCCGGATATTATCGAGGCTGTCCGCCAGCTTGCTCGGATCGCCAGCGACGATGTCATCGCAGGCGTTCTGAACCGGAACGGCCTTGCTACCGGAAACGGCAACCGCTGGACCAAGGAGCGGATTACAGCGCTCCGGTCCTACCGGAAAATTCCGGTTTTCAAGCCAGATCCCGGCGATCTCGATCCCTGGCTCAACCTATCCAGCGCAGCCAAGCTGCTCGGGGTGGCTCCAAAAACGTTGCGCTTGGCAGCTGAAACAGGTGAAATCGAGGCGGACCATCCGCTTGCCGACGGGCCATGGGTCTTCGAGCGCGCGGAACGGTCAATGACAGCGGCACAACAACTCAGGAAACGGGCGCAAAAAAACCCAAAACACCCCGCGGTACCGCACCCGGATCAGCAAAACCTATTCTCTTCAACAACATAGAAAGATGGGCGCAATGAAACAGGCTTGTAGTGGTTCAGCCAGGCGTCGAGATCGGCCTGCAGCGCCTCGACGGTCTCGTAGAAAGTCTCGCGCATCTTCACCCGGAAGAACTCGTCCAGGACCGTGCCGTTGAAGCGCTCGACGAAGCCGTTGGTCTTCGGCGTCTTCACCTTCGTTCGGCGGTGTTCGATGCCGTTGAGGTCGAGGTAGAGCTCGTAGGGGTGCCGGTCGGTCCCGCAGAATTCCCGGCCGTTGTCGGTAAGTATGGCACCCACCGGCAGGTCGAGGTTGCGGTAGAAGGGCAGCGCGTCGTTGTGCAACACCGCGACCGCCGCCTCGGGCTGCTTGGAGACGTGCAGGAAGCCGAAGGCATAACTGCCGAAAGTGTCGACGACCGCGTGCAGATAGACCTTTCCGACGCCCTTGAGGCTGCCCACGAAGAATGTGTCGGCCGACAGAAGTTCACCCGGAGCGCCTGATTCCACGTGCCTTTCCCGGTAGCAGGGGTTCAGCTTCTCCAGGAAAGCGGCCTGCTCGGGCGTGATCTCAATCACCTTCTCGGCGTTCTGCGCCTCCAGCGCCAGCCAGCGGTCGATCTTCGTGCCGAGCCCGAGGTCGTGGAGGATCTTCTGGATGGTTATCGACGAGACCCGGATGCCTTCGAGCGCCAGCATGGCCTCGTGCCGATTGCAGCCGTAGGCGGGATGCGCGAGGGCTAGGTCCTTGATCTTGTCGACCACCTCCGGAGGCGTCGCCTGCGGATGGCTCTTGTGGATCGGCGGCAGGTCCTTCAGCCCGTCGAAGCCCTGGGTCTGAAATCGGCGCTTCCATTCATAGAAGCTGGTCCGGTCCATGCCCCGCTGCCGGCACGCCTCGGCGACGTTGCCGAGCTCCCTGGCCAGTTCCAGAACGCTCAGACGCTGCTGCGCCACCTTGCTGATGGCATCACGTGGCGCCGCCTTCTTCGCTGTCGGTGATCGTCCCATGAGGTTTTCCTCCTTCCCGAAAATAGCACGGAAAGAAGGTTAAGTGGACACGTTATGGGCTCCGCGTGGTGACCATCTCATGCGCCTTCGCTGACCCATCCGCGCGTTTCCGATATCATCGACGCACCCTTCGGCTCCGGAGGTCGAGATCGGCAAACCGCTGCGATATCGCTTGCCATAGTTGACCAACGAACCCATGTTGTTAGTTAGATAGCTGTAGAGATCATGGCATCGTGCCAGCGCCCTCTGTGCTTGATCTCGAACCGCGAGGTTGTATTTTGCAACTCTTGCGCAATCGACAATCAGCCATTGGAGGTGAGTGCCGGCTACCTGAATGTTGCCGTGCCAAAGGTTCCATCTCAGTGTCTCGGCCGGGGTCATGAAAATCGCCGTTGTTCCTGGGAAGTCTTTCCTTTGCACGAGGCCCTTGATGGCGTTCTCCACATGCTGAACACGCATCGAGATGTGCCACCAGTCAAGGATGTGCTTCACTTTTCCATTGGTTGCCCCACGAAGAAGGTTTGGGAGCGCAGTTTCCCCATCCGAAATCACGGTGACGGGTCGCCGGTCGTCCCAACCGAGGGCGTACAAATCGCGACGAACCTGCGCAGCAGGCGAGGTCGCAGCTTGTGGCGAAAGGCCAAATCGACGACACATGTCGCGGGTTTCGATTTTGCCAACGACAACATCAAGGTGACGCTTTTGGTATTCCGGCCTGCACCGAATGTGAGCTCCGTCGATGAACACCGTTAAGGGATGTGAAATGAGGGTTTCGCACACCGGCGGCTCCGCGTCGGTGATGTCTTTCGCAACTTTACCGAGACGGTTCCGCACGGTGTTGTTGTGTTGCTTTGCACATGGTAAAAAGGTCTCCAATATCCGGGCAGCCTCCCGAAACGAATGGCGGGCGCCTAGCTCGGCCTGAAGTGTCTTTAGCTCCGGCGTCGCTCGGTCACGAAGGACCCGTGCCAATGGCGAGAGCGTGTCGCCTTGTCCCAAGCGACACCAACATTTGCGACGTCGAGGGATCCTCAACCGAAACCGTCCAAAGAGCGTGTCCAGAACCCGGGTCCGGTAGTCGTGAACGGGTCTGCTGCGACCATAGCAGAGACAGGTCCGGTTTGCGGCGGAAATTTCTTCAATCTGGTGTTGTAGAATTGACCCCTGGAGTTGAGCCAGAACTGCCTTCCCCTGTTCGAGCTTGAGCCCCAACTGGCTATGACACTGGTCAGTCAGACTGAGGCAGAGAAGCTCTTCCCTCCGCTTCTCTCCTGTTTCAGCAGTGGTTTCCGCGACAATCCGAACGTCCATGTCAGCCTCCAGTGATCGAAAAACTTCTGTAATTTACCCGAACACCCCCAGCTTTTGCCCACTCCCAAAAGTCTCTATAACAGCCGCATTCTCACATTTAGTGCTAAGTGACAGATATGCTCACACCGCATAGGCGATGATTTCACGAGGAAAACGGAAGCCCTTCAGTCTCGGCAATGAGATCGGTATGGTCATGGTGCCGCGCTATCTGAAAAGGATAACGCGATCAACTTGGCAATGCCCGTCCACGATACACGGGGTTATTCAGGTTCCATTTCATTGAGGTGAGGAATTCAATTAACCGGACATTGCGAGCTCACTGATCTCTTCAACCGTTCCTTGGGCGGGCATCGCCTCGGGGGTGTTGAGACCGGAGCCCGAGACCAGGCAGACGATGCGCTCGCTGCCGGAGATCCGGCCGTCGCGCAATAGCTTCATGGCGCCTGCAAGCGAGATCGCTCCGGCGGGCTCAGCGAAGAGGCCGCCATGAAGCGCAAGGCTGCTCATCGCGCAACGCACCTCGTCGTCAGACACCTTTATCGCCATGCCGCCGCTCTCGCGCACCGCGGCGAGGGCAAGGCCCGCGCTGAGTGGTTTCTCGTGCATCAGGGTGGAGGAAAAGGAGGGCTTCCGCTCGAACGGCCGGATCCGGTCTTCGCCGGCCTCGAAGGCCCGAGCGATCGGGGCGCATGCGTCGAATTGAACGCCGACAATGCGCGGCACCCTATCTATCAGGCCGATGGCATGAAGCTCGCACAGCGCCTTCCAGGGCGAAAAGACCGCTGCCCCGTTGCCAAGCGGCAGGACGATCACGTCAGGCACGTCCCAGTCGGTCTGAGCGGCGATCTCCAGCCCGATGCTCTTTTCGCCCTCGACATTGAACGGGTTGACGAAGGCCTCGGTATTGAACCAGCCGCGCCCAGGCGACATGTCGCGTATCGCCGTCTCGGCGCCGTCCATGTGGCCTGGCAGCTTCAATATGCGGGGACCATAAGCGCGGATCTTCGCCAGCTTCGCCTCGGGAACCTCCGCGAAGACGCCGACCACCGCCTGGAGACCGGCCCGCGCGGCATGCGCGGCGACCGCCGAGGCGCCGTTGCCGCTGGACGATATCGCCACGGTGCGTTCTCCGCGTTCCAGCGCAGCTGCCATGGTGACCGTATGGGGCCGGTCCTTCAGTGACCCGCTCGGCAGCAGCAGATCGAGCTTGAGCGAGAGCTGTGCCAACCCGGTCGCGGCGCGCAGCCGCTCGGGCGCGACCAGCGGCGTCTCGCGCTCGCCCAGCCAGACGCGGTCCAGCGTTCCGGCATTCTCCAACGGCAGCAACTCGGGAAACCTGCGCATGATCCGCGCACTGCGACCTGCCAACTCCGTGTGCGTCAGCTTGCCGCGCAGCCCGTCCAGGTCGTATCGCGCCAGCCGGATACCTCCGCACAATGTGCAAAGGCCGACAGCGGTATCGCGATCGGTCTGGTTGCCGCAGCTGCTGCATTCGAAGCCCAGCCAAGTCATAGTATTCTCCTATGGTCGTCATTCATCTGGTATTCCAATTGGTATTCCGATACTTTAGGATGCCGAGAGCGTATATGAGGAAAGCCCCGATGGACCCCACGAACGAACCTGCCGCCAGCGAAGGCCAGGGCCGCGCGGATTTCGCCTATGAAACGATCCTCGCCTGGATCGTAAACGGGGCCCTGAAGCCCGGAACCGTCATCCAGGAGCGCAGTCTTTCCGACCGGCTCTCGGTCTCGCGCACGCCCCTGCGCGAGGCACTTAAACGACTGGAAAGCGAGGGCGTCCTGACACGGACCGGCAATCGATATCTCCAGGTCAAGGTGATCACGGCCAAGGACTATTCCGACAATTTTCAGCTCAGAAAGCTGCTCGAGGCTCATGCAATCGACCTCGCGACCGGCCATCTCGACCCGGACATGCTCGACGACCTCGCCCGGCGCACGCGCGCCCAGCTGGATAGCAGCGCAGAGGATGCCGAGGACGAGCTGCGCCTCGACACCGAGCTGCACGAAGCGATCGCCGGCGCAACCGGCAACGCGCTGCTGCTCAGCTTCATCCAGACCCTGCGCCGCCAGCAGCACCTCTACGATTCCCGCCGCATGCGCGCGCGCGCGCAGGAAAGTGCGGACGAGCATCTGCGCCTGCTGGCCGCACTGAAGGCGGAGGATGCCGAGGCGGCGAAAGCCGTGATGGCCGAGCATCTGAGCAACACCCATTCCTTCTTCTTCCGCAATCTCATGCAATGACCGCGTCGTGGCGGCCGCCACAGCTCTGGCAGGTGCCATAGCGGTCCACGGGATAGGATTCGGCTGACAGAGCCGGGCAGAACCGGTTCACCACGCCCGCCATCTTCTCGCAGAACCGCCGGACCTCGGCGTTGGCCGCGGACAGCCTGTCCACGGCCGCCTCTGCCTCTTCGGCAAGTTTCGATATGTCGATCCGGGTCAGTCTCCGGTCCCGCACGATGAATTCGCCATCGACCATCACAGAATGGACCGAGGTTCCATCTTCGGCATGCACGATCTGGTTCACCGGGTTATTCAAGGGGATCATGTTGATGTTGCGGGTGTCGAGGAACACGACATCGGCGTGATATCCAGGAGCCAGTTTTCCGAGGCGGGCGTTCAGCCCCATGGCCTTGGCACTGCCCTCGGTCGCGGCCGTCAGAACTTCGGCAGCGGTGATCCAGTCGTCGGTATGCGGTCCGCGGACCTTGGACGCCAGGGACGCGATATGCATCGCCTCGTACATGTTCTGATTGTCAGAACAGATCGACCCGTCCGTCCCGATGGCCAGATTGACACCCCGGTCGGCCATTGCCCGGATATCGGCAAGGCCAGCGCCGCAATGCATGTTGCTGGCAGCGTTGTTGACGATGGATGCCCCCGCGCGGGCGAGGCGATCCATGTCGTCATCGTCCAGCCAGATGGCGTGCGCCCCGGAGAACCTGTCACTCAGCAATCCGAGGTCGTCCAGATGATGCGTCAGGCTCTTGCCGTAGGTTTTCAGGCCCGAAACCGCCTGCACCTTGGTTTCGGCGAGGTGTGTCTGGCAGCCGACCCCGTAATCGGCGGCAAGGCGGGCGCAGGCCACCATGAAATCATCCGAGCAATGCAGCGGGATGGTCGGCGCCAGGGCGAACTGGACACGATCCTGCGGGAAGGGCCAGCAGGCAAATGCGCTTGCCATCGCCTGCATCGTATCCGCCGCCGGCGCGAGAGCCGCAATGTCGAGGCCGCGCCGCATCTCGTCGGGGATCGCCTCCAGCAGCCCCGGAATGGCTTCGTAGAAGGTCCGGTCGGCGACCATCGGCGCGAGTGTCAGGCGGATACCCACATCGGCATAAGCCTCGGCCACCGCGGCCATCCCTTCTTCGGAAGGCACCGGGAATTCATAGAAGAGGTCATAAGCCGCAGTGCATCCCTTAAGGGCCATTTCCGCCGCGTTGATCGTCGCGGAGAGCCTCTTTTCCGCCAGCGTCCGGCCGCCATAGGCCCAGGGCCCTGCAACCAGGATCAGCTCCAGCGTCCAGCGATCGCCAAGCCCGCGGGCCAGCGCCCCCTGGCTATGGGTATGGCCGTTCATCAGGCCGGGATGCAGCAGCATTCCGGTGGCGTCGATCCTCTGCGGCGTTTCCGAAGTAAAGCTGCCGGGCCGGTCGATAGCGGCGATGGCGCCGTCCCGGATCATGATATCCTGGTGGATCGCCCGACCATCCGGGCCGATGATCCGCCCGCCCCGAAGTATACTGTCGCTCATACCGCCCCTCCGGTCAGAAAAATGCCGCGTCCTGTGTCCCTGGCGATGTCTCGTGCCTGCCCGTTCTCGGCGACGGTCTCGCCGCGTCTGATCACCTGTCGGATCGCGCCCCGCAGCCGCGTGCCCTCCCAGGGCGACATCGGATTCAGCGAGTGATGGGTTGCCGCGTTGACCAGGGTTTCAGCGGCCGGATCGACGATCAGCAGATCGGCATCCGCGCCCGGAACAAGCCGCCCCTTGCGGTGTCCGATGTTCCAGATGCGTGCCGGCATGTCTGAGAGCAACGCGACGATACGTTCGATTTCAACCTCGCCCCGCACGGCGCGGTCGATCAGCACCGGCCCCATCGTCTCGATCCCCGGCATGCCCCCAATGCAGTCCCAAACGGAGTCGTGCAACTTTTCGCCCGGGTGATGCGGCGCATGGTCGGATCCGACCGTGTCGATCCGGCCGTCGCGCGCCGCGCTCCACAAAGCCGCGCCGTCCTCGGCCCCCCGGATCGGCGGGTTCACGATTCCTGCCCCACGCGAGTCAACCACGAACGCCTCGGTCAGGAACAGGTATTGCGGGCAGGTCTCGACCGTGACATCCGCCCCGCGCGCTCGGGCGGCGGTGAGGACCGGAAGGCTGGCCGCCGCGCTGAGATGCACGATATGGATCGGCGCGTTCGCCTCTTCCGCCATAAGCACCAGACGCGACACCGCCTCGACCTCGCAGATGTCGGGGCGCGAGGCGCGGTGTGCCGACAGGTCGCTGCGGCCTTCGGCCCTGAGACGCGCGGCCTCTGCGGCGATGATTGCGCTGTTTTCGGCATGAAAGGCGCAGCGCAACCCCTGCCCGGCCATCCGGCGCAATGCCTGCAGGATGACCCCGTCATCGGGCGCGACCAGATCTCCGAATGTGTTGCCGAGGAAGCATTTGAACCCGATGGCGCCCGCTGCGGCCAGCGCTTCGATCTGCGTCACGCTATCCGGGGACAGCAAGGCATAGAGCCCGAAATCGACCAGCGAATTGGCTTCGCCATGCGCGCGCTTGGCGGCCAGTGCCGCGACGGTCGCGGTCGGCGGGTCGGTGTTCGGCATTTCCAGCACGGTCGTCACGCCGCCGGCAGCGGCCGCCCGGCTGCCATGCGCCCAGGTCTCCTTGTTGCCGTAGCCGGGTTCGCGAAAATGGGCATGGGCATCGACAATGCCCGGCAGGATCAGCGCGCCGCCGGCGTCGATGGTTTCCTGGGCGGCGGGCATGTCTTCGCCGATCGCCGCGATCCTGCCGTCGCGGATCGCGACATCGGCGGTCACGCTGCCCCAGGCGTTCACGATCCGGCCGCCGCGGATTTTCAGATAAAAGGGTTCAGCCATAGATGCCTCCCGCCTTCGGAGCCCATGGCACGACCCGCCGTTCGATGATGGCGACGATCTGGAACAGCACGATCCCCATGATTGCGAGCAGGATCATCGCGCCGAAGGCAACGGGCGTCTTGAAGAAGGCGGTCGAGGATACGATGAGATAGCCGAGCCCCTGGTTTGCAGCAACGAATTCGCCCACCACCGCACCGACCACGCTGAGGGTGATCGCCACCTTCAGCCCGCCAAAAACATGTGGCAGAGCATAGGGCAGACGCAGCCGGGTGAATTCCTGCCATTTCGAGGCGCGCAGCGATCGCGACAGCTCGATCAGTTCGGCCGGGACGCTGAGCAGGCCCGTGGCGCAGGAGATTACCAGCGGGAAGAAGGCGACGAGAAAGGTGACGATGATCCGAGGCGCCTCGGTCGGGCCCAGCATCACGACGAGGATCGGGGCAAGGGCGACCTTGGGGATCGCCTGTGACAGGATCAGCATCGGGTAGATCGCGTTCGACAGGGCCTGCGACGAGGTAAGCGCGAGGGCCAGCGGCAGGCTGATCACCACGGACAGGGCGAAGCCGGCGAGCACGGTCTTCAGGGTCGCCAGCGTATGCAGCGCGAGGACCACGCCGAGGCGCGAGGTATCGGCGACAACCTCGCTTGGGGCCGGCAGGAGGAAGGAGGGCAGTTGCGCCACCCTCACGAGCACCTCCCAGGCGACCAGCAGGACGGCGAAGGCGAAAAGCGGTGCGGCCATCTGGCCGGTTGCGCGGAGGATTGCAGTCATCGGTTTCACTCCGCGGCCAGGGGTTTCTGAAAGATTCGGTCTCGGATGCGGCCCGCGGCGATCTGGAACTCAGGATGGCTTTCCAGGTTCGCCCCGCGCGGACGGGGGATGTCAATCGGGTGGATTTCAGAGATCGAGCCGGGGCGCGGCGACATCACCACGACCCGATCCGAGAGCGACACCGCCTCGGAAATCGAATGGGTCACGAAGATTACGGTACGCGGGCTCTGCGTCCAGATGCGCAGCAATTCCATTCCCATCTCCTCTCGGGTCAGCGCGTCGAGCGCGCCGAAGGGTTCGTCCATGATCAGCACTTCCGCCTTCTGGATCAGGGCCCGGCAGATCGCCGCGCGCTGCTGCATCCCGCCCGAAAGCTCGTCGGGTCGCTGGTGCTCGAAACCCGCGAGGCCGACCATGGCGAGCAGCTCCATCGCCCGGCGCCGGTCATCGGCGGTGACGCGAGAATGCAGTGAAATCGGGAAGAGGACGTTGTCGAGAACGCTCGCCCAGGGCAGCAGCGTGGCCTTCTGGAAGACGATGGCCACCTTCTCGGTCGGGCGGGTCACTGCCTGCCCGTCGATAGTCAGCGTGCCTTCGGTCGTCGGGATCAGCCCCGCGATCATCCGGATCAGCGTCGATTTCCCGCAGCCCGAAGGCCCGACGACCGACACGAATTCGTTCCGCCCGATGGTCAGGCTGATGTTCTGGCAGGCCCGGATCCGGCGCCCGTCCGAGGCGGTGAAACTTTTCGATACGTCGCGGATGTCGATCATGTGTCCCGTCCTTCGATGGACCAGCCCCGCAGGGGGCCGGTCGTATGGTTGTCCTGCGATCCGATCAAGGAACGAGCGAGGTGTCCACGAAAACCGCCGGGTCGATGGCGGGGTCGAGCTCTTGCGACTGCGCGACGAATGCCCAGGTACTGGCCAGCTGCTCCGGGGCGAACTGGCCCAGCCCCGCCGCTTCGCTGCTCTCGTTCAGCATGAAGCCTAGTACAGTTTCGAGGTTCGCCAGCGCATCCTCGTAATCTACCTCCGGGTATTTGGCGACGTGGATCCTCGCCGCTTCCTCGGGATTGTCCTTCGCCCAGAGCAGCGATTTCTGAATGCCGGCCAGCCAGCCCTTCACCAGCTCGGGCTTTTCTTCCAGAAACGTTTCGTTCGCGAGAAAGGATGAGGAATAGATCGACAACCCGTAGTCAGCAAAGGGCAGGATATCGATGGTCTTGCCCATCTGGGCGGCCTGTTTCGACATCGTGAAATGGTGAGTGGTGTAGAACGGCGCCGCATCGATACGGCCATTGATTAGCATCGGGCCCATGGCGCCTCCATCCATGGTGACGAAAGTGATCGAGCTCAGGTCCAGCCCGTTCGCCTCGGCAATCGACGGCAGATAGGTCATTGACGAATTGCCAGGCGTGGTGCCCACCACCTTGCCCGCGAGATCGCCGATAGTCTCGATCCCCGAGCCGTTAATGACGAAAAAGGCGTTCGGCGCGACAGTATAACCCGCCATCACCGCCTTGACCGGCGCGTCGGTGCGGACGGCCGCGGTCATCATCGCGCCTAGATCGGCATCGCCGATCACAGACGCACCTGAAGCGATCTTGGCGACCGTGTCGCCCGAGCCGAAGCCGCGTGTCATCGTCAGCTCGATCCCCTGTTCGAGGAAGAACCCCTTTTCGATCCCGGCGGTATAGGCGGCATATTCGCCGGTCGGCAGCCAGGCCATCTGCCAGGTCAGCTTTTCCTGTGCGGCTGCCGCCAGCGGGGCAAGCGCCGCGATGGAGCCCGCCGTGGCCAGCAGGCGGAATGTCGTCAGAAGTCTCATGTCAGTTCCCTCTCTGTTATGCGCTATTGGTCTGTCCTTCGTGACATGTGGATGCTAGTACTTTTGGAACCCCAATTGGTATACCAGTCGGAATACGCAAAGAGGAAACGGTTTTGTGGCGACTTTTGCATAAAAATTATGCGGACTTTGTAGAATTGAGCAAGAAATGATCGAGGTTGGGATCATCGGTTACGGAGCCTTGGCGTCGGACGTGGTGGAAAGGCTCACCGATCTGCAACCGCGAATCGCTTTGACGGCGGTCGCGCTGCGTGAGGGCTCGGCCTCGAGCGGCATGGTGCCGCCCGGTGTCGCTCGCATCACCCGCCCAGAGGACTGGGCCGCGGCCGCGCCGGACCTGGTGCTGGAATGCGCGGGTGCCTCGGCGCTTGCCGACTGGGGCGCGGCCAGCCTGTCGCGGCCGCGCCGCCTGCTTGTCTCGTCGGTGGGAGCGTTGATGGAAGACGACCTGAGGCTGACCCTGGACGCGGCGGCGCGCCGATCCGGCGCGCGCCTCATCCCGACCGACGGTGCGGTGCCTGGCATCGGAGCGGCGGTTGCCGCCGCCGCCGGACCGGGGGGGCGCGTGCGACACCTGATGGTGAAACCGCCCGCCGCCTGGGCAGGCAGCCCGGCCGCGGCGCTGCTCGATCTCGGCTCGGTCGCAGAGCGGACGGTCTTTTTCAGGGGCACCGCGCGGGAGGCGGCCCTGAAGTTTCCGCGCAATGCCAATGTAACCGCGGCGCTGGCGCTGAAGGGGCTGGGCCCGGATCAGACCGAGGTTGCGCTCGCCGCCGATCCCTCGGCCATTGTCAACGGCCATTGCATCGAGATCTCCGGCGCTTTCGGCCACATCGCGCTCGACTATCGCAGCCGCGCGCTGGCAGCCAATCCGCGGACTTCGGAACTGACGGCGATCACCCTAGTGCACGAGTTGAAGGAGCTGGCGGCGATGTATTGACCCGTCCAAAGCGGCAATTACCGCTGCGTATGGCGGCCATCACCAGAATCAGAGTTCCGCGCAATCTCCCTCTCCCTACCCTCTCCGAAGCACACTCACAGTGCCGCCGTAATCTGAGGGGACGTGATGAAGATACATGCAATTGATGGCACGCTCGGGGCTGAGGTCAGTGACTTCGACCTCTCCACCGTTCCGCAGCCTGGCGATATCGCAGCCCTGCGGGCGGCCCTCGAGCAGCACCACCTCCTTGTCTTCACGGCTCAGGCGCTGACCCCTGCCGAGCACATCGCATTCAGCCGTCATTTCGGCCGTCTCTACGTCAGTACCCGCAGCCAATCCGCCGACTGGCCAGAACTGGTGATCTTCGGCAATGCAGCGCCCGAGGCGGCGGCCTTCGCACCGCCTCAGGGTGGCGACGCCGATCTCGAATGGCATGCAGACCACTCCTATTTCAGGCAGATCGCCAAACACGGCCTGCTCTATGGGCGAGAGGTTCCGCCGGAAGGCGGCGATACCTTGTTCTGCAACACGACCGCCGCCTATGCGGACCTGCCGGAAGCCACCAAGCTGCGGTTGGCGGGGCTGCGCGCGATCCATTCCCAGGCGCAGCTGATGGAGTTCCACCGGACGACCGATCCGACAATGCCGCCAATTCCCCCCGCTCAACTTGCCGAGATGCCGGAGGCCGCCCACCATATCGCGCATGTGCATTCCGACACAGGGCGCACCTCGCTGCTACTCGGTTCGAAGAACATCCGTCACATCGACGGAATGACGCGCGCCGACAGCCAGGCGCTGCTGGAAGAGCTCGAATCCTTCGCCACGTCTGACCGCTATCTCTACCGCCACCGCTGGAGGCAGGGACAGCTTCTGATGTGGGACAACCAAGCCGTGGCCCACGCGGCTACATTCTACGACCGAAGCCGCCATGCGCGGCTCATGCAGCGCACGACGATCCTGATCGAGGACTCGGCGGCCTGACACTTCCAGCAAAGGATGAAACAATGATGAAGCGAAGAGACTTTCTGACCCGCACCGCGGCAACTATAGTCGGCACCGCCCTGGTTCCCGCCGCCCTCCGCGCGAGCGAAATCGAGGCGATCCGCTCTGCGGGCAAGGTGGTGGCGGCTATCAACACTGCCAGCCCGTCCTGGTCTTTCATCGAAAACGGCGAGCATGTCGGGTTCAACAAGGAAATCCTGATCCGTATTGTCGAGAAGCTGGGCGTCCCGGCCGAAGAGATCGACCTCCCATTTCAAGGCATGCTTGCCGGCCTTCAGGCCGGTCAGTTCGACATGATTGCGGGCGATATCACGATTACCGAGGAGCGCTCAAAACTCTATGCCATCACCCGGCCGATCGCGACCTGACGGCAAGTGGCGATCAAGAAAACCGGAAACGATACGTTGACTGATGTCACACTGCTTTCCGGAAAGGTGCTTGGCGCGCAGCGCGGCGCGGCCGACGCCGAGGCTGCTGTAAGATTCGAGGAGAAGTTGATCGCCGAAGGGCATGGCGGCTACAAGGAGCTGTTCCTCTATGGCGAACCGGCTGAGGGCTACCTAGCGCTGGAGAACGGCACGGTGGATGGCATGATGTCTTCCACCATGTCGGTCGCCAAGCTCAACAAATTTCGCCCTGGCGCATTCGAGCCAATCGGCGTGATGTCGGACTTGATCCGGTACTCTTCTTGGGCGACGCCAGCCGACGGCACGCGGCCAGTGGTGCAACGGCTAGGATACTTGCTGGACTGGCTTGGTCATGGCGCCAAGGCAGAAGCAATGCATCATGTACTGTTGGCTCGCGGCCAAAGCAACTGGACTGAGCTTGATCGTGCAGAACCACGAGATCCAGACTTCGCGTTCGATCTAATCGACCGCAATCCTCGTTGGCGTGTCATCATTCGCCGCAATCCGGAGGTCGATGAATGATCCCGTCGCAGAACATAGTCGCGTGGGGGGCAATTGCACCATGGGCCGAGCAACGTCAGATCGAACAGGATCTGATCATCAGTCGTGCGCTTGTCGACATCTTCTCCGATGAGATGCGTCGAAAGGAGTTGCGCTTTCGCGGAGGAACAGCTCTCAACAAGCTGCACTTCCCGAAGCCGCTTCGCTATTCCGAGGACATCGATCTAGTCCGTACAACCAACGGCTCCATCGGGCCCATCCTCGATCTGCTTCGCGTCGTTCTAGAGCCGTGGCAAGGACTGAGGTGCCCCTAGTTTCCTAGACACCTGCCTGGTTCATTTTCTGCTGCCTTGTTTCGAAGTCAACGGGCGACAGCATTCCGTTGTTCGTGTGCTTTCGCTTCGGGTTGTAGAACAGCTCAATGTATTCGAACACGTCTCGTCGCGCGTCGTCGCGTGTTGGGTATGTGCGACGCCGGATGCGCTCCCGCTTCAGCAGCTGGAAGAAGCTTTCGGCGACCGCGTTGTCGTGACAGTTCCCAAGGCGGCTCATGCTGGGTTCGAGGCCGTGCTCGCGAAGAAACGTCTGCCATTCCCGGCTGGTGAACTGGGAGCCCTGGACGCCCTTCTAAGAGTCAAGCGGCGATCTGGGACTGATTGATCTGCTTCTGGCGCCGCATGATGATGCAGAAGACTTCTCGAGCGATATAGCGCTTGAGGCTGCGAATAGCTTCCAGCTTCGAGTTGCCGGCAGCGATGCGTTTGGCAACGTAGGCTTGGGTGCGCGGGTCCAGTCGTAATCGTCCGATCGCGATAATGTGGATGGCGCTATTCGCCGCGCGATCACCGCCTCGATTCAATCTGTGCCTGACGGTTTTGCCTGATGACGCCGGGACAGGACTGACGCCACACAGTGCCGCAAAGCTGGCCTCCGACCTGAGGCGCTCGGGATTATCGCCAGCCGTCAGCAGCAGCTGCGCCGCGCTGTTCAGGCCGATCGCGGTCTGTTCGAGCAGCTCTGGGGCAAGATCTTTGACGATGGCTTCGATCATGTCGTCCAGGTCGGCGATCTCGTCATGGAGTTCTAGATAGCGCCTCGTCAGCGATTTGAGCGATATGCGATATGCTTCCTCAACCTCCCTATATGCCGTGAGATCAGGCCGCCAAGCTGCCAACGTGCGGATCAACTGCATGCGGGTCATCTGCCGTAACGGGTCTCGCAACTTGTCGGGCGCGCAGACAATCGTCGTCTGGATCATCTGCAAGGCGATGCGGCGCGCCTGGACGGCCGTCTTGCGACAAACCTTTAGAACACGGAGGCTTTCGACCATTCCATCACGGCTCCTCGGTGTCACGGTGTGTCGTTCGGCAAAGGCGGCATGAGCCGCGCTTTCTGCATCGAAGTGGTCGTTCTTTCCGCGGCGGCGCCGGTCATGTTTGTCAGGGGCAGTGACCTCCAGAACCTCGACACCAGCCGCCTGCATGTAACGCAATAATCCTGCGCCATAGCTGCCCGAGCATTCGATGCCCACGCGTTGCAGATCGCCGAAAGCCCGCATCCAGGCGAGCAGCAAGCGATACCCATGTCGTGTCGTGGGAAAGCTCTCGACACCGAGAACGCAGTCCTGGTGATCGACGACCGCAGCCACGTGCAAGTCCTTGTGGGTATCGACGCCCCCGACGACGTGAGATGCTTCTGAGTGTTCGGCCATCCTATGATCCTTTCCTGCGGCACGTGAACGAGCATTGCTCAGAAGAATGCAGGGACAGGACAGTCATGAGACCGGATGGTCAGGCCCTTCTTGGGTCACGGCGCACCTTTGAGACAAGCTCGCCGCAGGGCGTTCCCGGATGATCGACAGGTCCAGGGAAAGACACGTGTCAGGTCGATCGGAGTGAGAGTCAGATCACACCGGAAAGCCATGCGGCACCAACCCAGCGAATGGTCGATCGGTGTTTGAGTCAAACCACCCGAGAACTGGCACCAATCGTATGACTGTCTGAGTGAACCATGACCTTGCCTGCGGGTTTGCGACGCCAGACAGCCATCAGCAAGGCTGGCAGGGCGAGGTCGGTGGTCATGCGCGATTGCGCCGACCAGCCGACCACGCGGCGCGAGAACAGATCGATGACGACGCACAGATATAGCCAGCCTTCATGGGTCTTGATGTAGGTGATGTCGGTGACCCAGACCTGATCGGGGGCAGACGTCTGAAACTGCTGTTCCAGCCTGTTCTCAGCGACGATGGATGGCTTGGCCAGGACGGCGCCTGTAGCCGACCTGCGCGGCGATCCCGGCCAGCGATGCCAGCCGCGCCACTCGGTTCTCGGAAATCCGTTCGCCCTGGTCGCGCAGATCGTCGGTGAGCTTGCGGTAGCCATAGACCTTGCCACTGTCAGCCCAGGCTTGCCGGATCAGTTCGGTCTGGCGCGCATCTTCATGCGCACGATGGCTTAACGGTTCCTTAAGCCATGCGTAGAGGCCGCTGAAATGGACCCGCAGCACCCGGCACATGGCTCGAATGCCGAACTCGCCCTGATGCCCCCGGATAAAGGCGTACTTCATTGGGACTCTCGCGCGAAGTACACCGTTGCCTTCCTAAGAAACAGCCAGTTCATGCGGAACGGGTGCCAAGGCGTAACCCAAGGTCTTGGCGCGCCGCTGTAGGTTGGCGAGAACACGCTGCCGGTGCCTCTCGTCATAGGCTGCTGCCCCCTGATCCTGATAGGCCATTCCGTGCCGGATGGCGTTGTAGAACAGGACTGCGATCTTGCGGGCGGTCGCCGTCACCGCCTTCTGCTTTCCGATCCTCGCCGATAGACGGCGGTAGAAGGCACCCAAGGCCGTGTCGCTACGCCCGATGGTTGTGGCGGCAAGCCTGAGCAGTGCAGCTGCCCGGCTCGAGGATCGCCGCGTCTTCGATGACAGGAGCTTACCGCCGGAGATCTTGTTCCCCGGTGCCAGACACAGCCAGGAGGTGAAGTGCTTCGCCGTCTTCCAGGCGCGCAGATCAGTTCCGCACTCGGCCACCAGCTTCAAAGCCAGCGAAGGGCCAAGGCCATGGATCTGGGTCAGGTCGGTTCGCAACACTCCGTAGAGGGCCGCCCGCACGTCGAAGGCCGGTGCATTGACCTGCCTGCCTCTGATGCGGGCCTTCGGCAGCGGCGGCCGATCGTCCCCTCCCTTGACTGAGAGGGCGGCAACAGCCTCTTCCAGCCTCTGATCGCACTCTTCGATCTTGGCTTTGTAGAAGTCGTAAAGGTCCAGCGACTGCGCCAGAGCGAAGACGTGTTCCGCACGGTCGTTGCCCACAAGTGCTGCCCGGATCGTGTCCGGCGAGGATTTGCACCGCACATCACGGTAGTCGGCCAGCACGTCCGGATTGCGTTCTCCCGCGACGATGGCACGGATGATCTTCATGCCGGTCGCGCCGGTGACATCTGACACCACGTGATGGAGTTGCAGGTTCATCTCCATCAGAGCCTTTTGCATGTGCTGGATGTGAGCGGCAGCATATTCGGTCAGCCGCTCGCGTTGACGCATGTAGGCACGCAGCGTCGCAATCTCCGCTTCGGGGCGGAAGCTGCCTCGCAGCAGGCCATAAGAATGCAGCTGGCGCAGCCACCCGGCATCGCTGACATCGGTTTTGCGACCGGGCACATTCTTGGCATAACGGGCATTCACCAGGATCACCTCGAAGCCTCGGGCCTCAAGGATCTCGAACGCCGGTATCCAGTAGACGCCGGTCGACTCCATCGCCACGCTGGTGACACCGCAGTCCGCGAACCAATCTGCAAGGGCATGCAGGTTTTGAATGAATGTACCGAAGGCGCGTACTGGCATGTCGCAGGTGGATGGGCTGACCGCCGCCATGTGCATCGTCGATCCAATGTCGATCGCCGCTGCTCCGGGGTTGACCATCTTCAGCTCCGGGTGGCCGCTGGTTGTAAGCTTGGGCATGACTTGTCCTCCGTTCAGAACGAAGGGCGTGGGCCGTGCAAGTTCGTCATTTTCCTAGCCGGGATCGCCGCGACTGCGGCGTCACCACTCTCAAGTGCGCATCAGCCCATGTGCCACGTTTTTTTAACGGGGTCCAGCCCACCAATAAGCCATCGGCAACTGCCCTTCGCCCAGAGCCTACCACAGGCTGTTGCTATCGCGCACAGGCGGGCCGCAGCCCGGAACGGTTTTTTAGAATGTCGCGCTCCTCGGTCACCCTGGCCAACTCACGCTTCAACCACTGGTTCTCGGCTTCATGATCCACGGCAGGCTTCTTTGGTGCCGGATCACCGAACAACTTCATCCACTTGTAAAGGGAATGCGTGCTGACGCCCAATCGCCGAGCAACCTCCCGAACCGGATAGCCCCGTACCGTGATCTGATGCACCGCATCGCGCTTGAAATCGTCGCTGTAATTGCTTGTACCCATATCGGCCTCCTTGCCTCAAAGTTAGGGGGCAACGCGTCTACAAATCTAGGGGCACCTCAGTCGAGATGTTTCTGCGCTACCTCGCACTATCGGAGCAGAAGATCTCGCGTGCACAAGCGCAGCAACGCATGTTTGCCAAGATGGCGAACCCTCGGCTTCTGTTAGATATGCGCCCCCTGCTTCCCGCGGCAGAAGCCGAGGGTCTGACAGAGGAAACAACCTTTGGTGCGATCCAACGCATATTCGCCGATTTGGTGGACCAATTGCCAGGTGACCCTTGGGCGCGCACCGAAGAGATGAAAGAGCGGTTTGAGATTGACTGGTAGTTGCGATGGTGGAAACTCACCACAACAAAAGAGAAAAAAGGCAACAATCTGAATTGAGGCGAGTATTTGAACAAAATGAACATCGAGTCACTACGAAAGCGCAAAGCTAGCGGCGAGCTATACACGCGACGCCCCCCGACAATCGACTTCATCGAGGAAAGTCTTCGCTGGCCCTTCGATGACCTGTCGGCGAGGGCTGCCATACGGGATCGAAGGCACGACGATTATGTACCGTCGGAAGTGCTCGTCTATCACCTGCGTCAGACAAAGTCGGACAACACCGATGGTCGATTTGTTGCCATCTACAATGTCCTGCGAGATCGCGTTGAAGCAGCCCGTCCTCGGGCGAACCGTAACGTCGGCGACAAAATCTACGAAGATGCCTGTAATGCTCATGTCCGAGATGGGTCCCTCTTCTCATTTCAAACCCCATTCATTTGCGCGCAGGCGCTTCTTTGATCGGAAAGACAACGCTGCGAACAAACCCGCCTGCGCGGTGAGAAGAATGACAGACCCCAGAAACAAGGATCGGAAATCCCACTGATCAATGATCCTTTGGCTAAACAGCGGCGAAACAAACTGGCCGAGAAAAATAGCAGTCGTCGCACAGCCCGACGCTAGGCCCCGCCGCCTCATCGGGGCGATATCGAGCGTCCAGGCCACAACCGCCGGGATGATGAAAGCAAAACCGCTGCCGATCAGTGCCGCCCCTACCGCGAAACCAAACCTGCCGGTCGCACCCCACAAAACGAAAAACCCAGCTGCCATAAGGACTGAACCAAGCGCAGGGGTCGCGGCTTGACCGAGCGAAGCTCTCACCCGCCCAAAGGCCAGCGCGGCGAAGCCGCCTGCCAAAGTTAATAGTCCGAGCAGAAATCCGGCAGTCGCGGGCGAGGCCTGGTCGGTCTGGCGCAGATAGAACGGAAACTGCGTCGGCATGACATAGAAGGTCACCATGGTCATGAATGCGAGACCGCACAGGACCGCGAGTTGATAGATCCAAGAACTTGCCCCTTCAACGCCGTGGTCCTCCGGTGCTGAAGCGGCAGTTGGCTCGCTCACTGCGCGCACGATAAATGGCAGATAGAGCAGCGCTATGCCATATATCGCGAAGGGATAGCGCGCCGACGCGCTGGCTACGATGCCGGCAATGGCGAGGAATGCGAAGCCGCTAAAGTTCGTGGCCGCCGCCTGGTAACCCATGAAACGCCCGCGCGCCTCGCCGGTGAAATAGTCGCCGATCAGCGCCGATTGCGCCGTCATAACCAGAGCGACGCCGACGCCAAGCGCCAGTCGACTGATGAGCAACCATTCCAATGTGGGAAGGTAAAGCCCCGCTGTCCCAGCGAGACTGTAGAGCACGACGCCCGCCAACAGGGTGCGGCGGCGTCCCATGCGATCCACACCCAAGCCCGCGAAAGGCGCAGCGAGCGCGACCATCAGGGATGGTGCGGTGACGAGCAACCGCGTCAAGTCATCGCTGTGAGGGTTATCGGCGAATTGATCGGCAAGCATCGGCAAGGCCGGACTGATCGTGGCGTTGGCCATCACCGTCAATGTGGCCGCCAGCAGAAGTGCAAGAGAGCGAGGATCGTTCATACGGGTCATGGCGCTCTCCGGCCGGACGGGTCACATGTGCCGCTGACGGGAACGCTGTCGAGCTTGAAGTCGGCTTGGCACTTGGCTATATGTTGGTTTCACCAACGAATAATGTTGGTTAGACCAACATAAGTCAAGGGTCGTCTGATGCCGGAACTGGAACTTTCGTCATCCTATCTGTGGGAGCTTCCGACAAGGCTTCTTGCAATAGCGGGTGTTCAGGCGAACGCCGCAAGCCGCGCGGCTTTGGCTGCGCATGACGCTACGCATTTCGACTTCGCGATTCTCGTCACGCTGGAGACATGGGATGATCTCAGCCAGGCTGAACTCGGCCGCCGGACAGGGATCAATCGCAAGGACGTCGCAGAAACGGTGGCAGGTCTGGAGCGCCGGGGAACGGTGACCCGCAGAGCTGATCCTGACAACGCGAGGCGAAAACTCGTATCGCTATCGGCTAAGGGACGCATCTGGATTGAACGCCTCAAAGTCAGTGTTGACCAAGCCCAGGCCGTATTCACAGAAAATCTCTCGCATGACGATGTGAAAGCCCTCGTGTCACTCTTACAACGTCTACTCGCCACCCCGGAATGAAGCCCAGTCATCAGCCATATGGTCGCCAGCTAGCTATTTTACGCTTGAGCGCCTCCATCTGCCCTGGACCACGCCTGCGTGAATAGAGCCGCCACAGCGGACGTCAGGCGAATGATTTCGAGCGGTTTGAGGACGAACTGAAGGCGCTGCGACAGGCTGAGGGGGTTATCGCGTCGTCGGGGAAACCCTTTGATGGATGTGTCCATCCGGACCGAGTTCGGCGCACATTGCGGCAGCCAGGGCGGAGCGCGCCGTGAAGTTGCGCAGCGGAAAGTCCCCGTCATTGGTGTAATCGGTAACACCCTCGCGGTCTTCCAGTCGCGCCGGGCGCATGATCGTCCAGTCGATGTCGTCACAGGTTTCTAGAAGAGACTCCATCCGGCGCATGTCTTCATAGAGTGTCTTGCCGAACCTGCCGCGCAACAGCGGGATGACGATCCAGTCCATCACAGGCCCATACACCTTTGGCGGCCTGAAGGTCAGCCCGGCGCTAACCACCACGAGCCGCCGCACTCCGGTCTCGCGCATCGCCGCCACGATGTGGAGGGCACCTTGGGAATAGACCGTGATTTCTTTGCGCGAATAGGGAGCGCCGAGGGTGGAGCAGACGGCGTTGGTTCCAGCGATCAGATCGGCCAGACCGGCGCTATCCGACACGTCCGCCTTCCGCGCGGTCAGCCGTTCGTGACGGATCGGAAAGTCCTGGGGCCGCCGGACCGCGGCGATGACGCAATGCCCCGCCGCCAGCGCCTGTTCGCACAGGGCCAAGCCGGTGGCGCCGCTGGCCCCGAAAACGGCTATGGTCGTGGGTGAAATAGTCATCGGTCCACCCCTTTCGACTATTCGCTGCGATAGGGGGCGCCCAAATCGGTGAACTCGGTCATGATCGGACCACCGATCATCTTCTCGGCTGCCAGTTCGGCCCGGAAGCGATAGCTGGGCAGATGGGAAAAGGACGCCGGGCCGTGCGCCGTCTCCACAAGGTGAAAGAAATCAGCGCCACCGTTCAGCCGCCCCGCGCGATACGCCAGTTCCGGCGGGCGTACTGAGTTGAGTTCGCCGAGAAACCTGCCAATCAGACGCTCATTTTCGTTCGCCCAGTCAGGCTGTACCGAATAGGTTATCAGATATTTCTTCATCGTTCCGTCCTCATGCCGCCCGCAGCGGTTGCAGGGCCCCGGCCCAGCCGACGAGTTGATCGAGCATCAGCGTGGCGACCGGTTCGTGAACGGGCGCGGGCCTGAACGTCTTGAAGTTCTCGAAATCGCTGTAGAGCATCAGGTTGACCTCGGTCGCAACCGTGGCGACGTGCAGCTCTCCCAAAGACTGGCGCAGTTGGGCCGAAGCGCGCGCGCCGCCCTGCGCGCCATAGGCCACGATCGCGGCGGCCTTGTTGCCCCATTCGGCAAAGAGATAGTCGAGCGCATTCTTGAGCACCGCCGGGATCGCTCGGTTATATTCCGGCGTCACGAAGACGAAGCCGTCATAGCCGGCGATCACCCCGGCCCAGGCGGCGGTGTGGGCCCCGTCATATTCCAGGCCCATCAGCGCCGAGGCCTTGGCGGACATCGCCTCGTCTAGAATGGGCAGCGGGTGGTCCTGCAGGTCAAGGCGTTCGAAGACGACATCGTCGCGCGCCGAGGCGATATTCAATATCCACTCGGCGACGGCGGCGGCGTTCCGGCCGGGACGCGTGCTCCCGACGATTACGGCGATTCTCAGTCTATTGGTCATTGGGAGCCTCCTGGTCCGATCTTGAAACGGAGATATAGGCGTAGACGGAAATATGGACTAGATTGGTCATTTCGGATAGATTATCCAAAAAACTGGACAATTGATGGACCTATCCGAGTTAAGAAGCTTCCTCTCCGTGGCGCGGGCAGGCTCTTTCGCGGCTGCGGCCGAACAAACCGGCGTCGCGAAGTCGACGCTGTCGAGCCGCATTCAGGCACTCGAAGCCTCACTGAACATGCGGCTGCTCGAACGCACCACCCGGCGCCTGCGGCTAACGCCGGAGGGGGAGCTGCTATTGAAGCGGGCGGCGCTGCTGATCACCGAAGCGGACGATCTGGAACGGACCATGCGCGATCGAAACGCCGAGCCTGTCGGCCGGCTTCGTGTCTCGGCGCCCGTCATGTTCGGGCAGGCGCGGATGGGGCGGATCGCGGCGACCTATGTGCGGCGCTGGCCGGAAACCACGATCGAGGTCGACCATTCGGATCGCTTCGTCGATCTTCTGGAAGAGGATTTCGACTGTGCGATCCGGATCGGCCCGCTACCGGATTCGGAACTCATCGCTCGACGGTTCGCTTGGTCCCGAACCGTGCTCATCGCCAGCCGTGATGTCGCTGCCAGCCTGGAGGACACTACGTCCCCCAAAGCGCTCGCCCATACGGCGACGATCTCCTTCGCGCCGCGTGGCGCACCCCTCGATTGGATTCTGGAGAACGGGGACGACCACGTGCGTTTCAAGCCGAAGAGCGCGATCACGCTGGGAAGTTTGCACGCCGCCTGTGCCGCCGCCATCGCCGGGGGAGGCGTGGCGCTCGTGCCGGAAATGGTTGCTGCGGAAGCGCTGGAGAATGGCCTGCTGACGCGTCTGATGCCGCAATGGCAGGGGCCGGCTTCCGCGCTCAACCTTGTCTACCCAGCGCATCGTCACACATCCCCGCGCCTGGGGGCCTTCTTCGATGTGTTGCTGGAATGCGCTTTCTGAAGGAAAGGCTCGGCATCGCTTCCGATCAGGATGGCGCGGCGCCCCCTGGATGATCCGCCCCCAAGTGTCGGTCGAATTTGAGTGTTAGTTCGGCGCATCGATTTTGGTCAGCTTCTTGTAGCGCGGCGGGACGCCGACGATCCACGGCGCGATGCCTTGAGGAGCGTCTAAGATGATGCTTTCGGGCACCAGGCGGCCGGCCACACAGGGAAGAAAATGCGGCGAGGTTTTATGAGTGCGTTTGGTGTGACGCCAAATGAATATCGCGCCGTAAATATCGAGCGGTCAGATTTATCATTTCTATTGAATTTTGAAAGTGATTATTTGGTCCTCTCAAAATGGTGCCCACATCGAGCTCGATACCTCAAAGCGGCGGTCTTTCAATTGATCCCGTCGCATGCTGCGCTGAAATAACTGGAGCATTCTTGCCGTGAGAAGAGGTCGACGATTTCGGCGACAGCGTTGTGCAGAGCCGCATTCGTGCGGGCGTCGATCCGTATGAAATAGGCTTTGAGCTTCACGAAGGTCATTTCGATAGGGGGCTGTAGGCGGGGAGGAAGAGCAGCCGGCCCCCGACAGCTTTCAGGCTTGCTGTGACCTCAAAGTTTCGCCCCGCGGCAACGACCCACCTGCTTACGTGAGTTTCCCACGTAAGCACCTGAACCGAGAAATTACGTCGCATTAAAGAATTGTTTTATATAGAAAAATGTCGCACCCGACAGGATTCGAACCTGTGTGTCTTAGCCCCCTAAAACTGTGCCAGTATTTGAGTGTCACAGGAGGGATGATTGATGGCTCGGAAGCGGTATTCGGATGAGGACGCGCTGAAGATATTACGCGAGATCGACGTGCATTTGCATGATGGTTTGGACGTTGTGAGCGCGTGCCGCAAGGCGGGGATTTCGGATAAAACGTATTACTATTGGCGCAAGAAGTTTGGCGGCATGGGGCGCCCTCAACTTGTGGAGATGAGAGCGCTGCAAAAGGAGAATGATCGGCTGAAGAAGATTGTCGCTGACTTGCAGCTCGACAAGGTGATCCTGAAGGAGAGCCTGGATCATTTAAAGCCGAAGGCCTGACGCGGGACCAACTTCGTCAGGCGGTTATTCACACCCGCCAAAAGCTGGATATTTCCGAGCGCCGGACCTGCGCGGTGCTTGGCGTGGCGCGGTCCAGCCTTCGTTATCAACCTAAACCCATCAATGACGATGCGCTGCGCCTGGCGATGATCCGGCTGGCCAAACAATATGGCTGGTATGGTTACAGGAAGGTCACGGTCCTTTTGCGGATGGAAGGTTGGCGGGTCAATCACAAGAAGGTCGAACGTTTGTGGGGCGAAGAAGGCCTGCAGCTCCCCCATCGGCATAAGAAGCGACGGCGCCTCTATCACAAGGACAGCTCTGTCATCAGGCTGCGGCCCACGCATCCAAACCACATCTGGGCCATCGACTTCGTTCACGACAAGCTCAGCAATGGGCGCAGCTACAAGATGCTGACGGTGCTGGACGAATACTCCCGCGAGGCGCTGTGTGTGGCAGTCCGGCCCAAGATGAATGCAAACGATGTTCTGGACGCGCTGTATCCGTTGCTGATGAAGCACGGCAAGCCTGAGTTCATCAGGTCCGACAACGTCCTATATCGGGAAGATTTTTCTGCTTAGGTCAGCAGGTCATGGGCCATCCGGTGTCCCGGATGCCCTGTTATGGTTGCCCAAGCGGTCTCCGCCGTCAAGAAGCGGTCTCTCCCATAGCAAACACAGGGTACGCGCGTTGGCGGCCCTCACCGTCCTTAAGACGAGATCCAATATCCCAAGCGGAAGACCTGAACATTATCTACGAGGTCAGCGAACTGCCTCCACGGCTCGTCAGAGAGAGGTCCTTCCGCCTGGGCTCACCCCTTCGAAGAAGGGGCGATAGGGTTCGCCGTGTTTGACCACGGTGTCAACGCCGACTTAAAAATCCCCAAAAGTGCCGAAGTAAAATTCCCCACTTGCACGGGTCCGGTGATCAGCCGGTTTCAGTGATCTGAGGCTCCGTTGTTGGTTTTTGGCGGCCGCCCGCGCCGCTTTGGCGGCGGAGGTGGCATGATGGGTGCGTTGGCGCGGACATGCTCGGGGATGAGGTCGGCATGGCTGCGGAGCCGGTAGCTGGCGCCTTCGATCTGGATGACCACGGCGTGATGCAGCAGCCGGTCGAGTAGCGCGGTCGCGACCACCGGGTCACCGAAGACCTCGCCCCACTCCGCGAAGCCACGGTTCGAGGTGAGGATCATGGCGCCCTTTTCGTAACGGGCGTTGACGAGCTGGAAGAACAGGTTGGCGCCGCCGGTGGTGATTGGCAGGTAACCGATCTCGTCAACGATCAGCAATGAGGCCCGGGTATAGAAGCGGATCTTCTCGGCCAGCCGGCCCTCTCGTTCGGCCTGGCTCAGCGCGTCGATCAGATCGGCCAGTGTTGCGCGGTAAACGCTTTTGCCGGCCTTCACGGCGGCGACGCCGAGGGCCGTGGCCAGGTGCGACTTGCCGGTGCCCGGCGGTCCGAGGAAGTGGACAACCTCGGCTCGGCGGATGAAGTCCAGCTGGGCCAGGGCCGCGATGCGCTCCCGGTCGAGCGACGGCTGGAAGCTGAAGTCGAAGCTTTCGAGCGTCTTGGCGGGCAGGAGCTTGGCGGTGCGCAGGGCCACCTCGATACGGCGCGTCTCCCGTGTCGCGTATTCCTCACTCAGGAGCGTGTCGATGGCCTCGATCGCGGTGATCTCGCCTTTCTCCAGTTGCTGCAGCGTGTGATCGAGGGCTTCGAGCGCGCGCGGCATCTTCAGCCCGACGAGGGCGCCGCGGATCCGGTCCAGAAGATCGCTCATGACCGTGCCCCCTTGGCCGCCAGGCGCTGGCCAACGGCTCCGTAGAACTCAAGCGGTCGCCTCAGCCCTTGCGAGGGTCGCGACAGGGATGGTCTGGGTGGCGGTGCCTTGCGATGCGCCGGATCAACGCGGCGGCGGGCCTTGCCCTCCAGTACCGGATGGCAGGCGATCAGTTGGCCGTCCTCGTAAATCCGCAACTCGGTGGCGTGATGCTGGACCTCGAGCGTCCGGCGCCGGGTGGTGTCCGGGACGGAGTAGAAGTTGCCCCCCACCGCTATCATCCCGTCCTTGCTGACCCGGCGCTCTACCGACAGCACCGCGCTGTAGGGGATTGCCGGAAGCTGTTTCAGATGGGGAACTTCCGCGGCGAAGGCCTCGTCTACCACGCGCCGCGTGGTGGCGTGAACACGCGGATTAGCCACTTCGGTTCGCCAGGCGTCGAACTGGACATTGAGATCGTCCATGTTCCGGAAGGTGCGCGCCAGGAAGAAGTCCTGCCGGATATATCGGAACGGTCGCTCGACCTTGCCCTTGGTCTTGGCCCGATACGGCTGGCAGGCGCGCGGCACCGCGCCATAATGGTTCAGCAGCGCCACCAGAGAAGCGTTGTAGGTCACCACCCCGGCCTCGTCCTCGCCGATCACCGCAGTCTTCATCCGGTCATACAGGATTTCCTCGGGCACACCGCCCATGTCCGAGAAGGCTGCGATATGGCAGCGAAGGACCGATTGCAGGTTCTGGCTGGCAACGAACCGGCCCCAGAGCCAACGGCTGTGCCCGAGTACCATCGAGAACAGCCAAACCTTGCGCACGACGCCGGGTTCGTCGGTGAACTCAACCGTGAACTCGGCAAAATCGACCTGGGCCTGCTGGCCCGGCGGGGTTTCGAACCGGCGCTCGAACTGTGCCTGTTTGGGCGGGCGCGCCAAGCGCAGAAAGTCCGTCACCGCAGTATAGCCGCCGTCATAGCCCAACTCCCGGATCTCGCGCAGAAGGCGCGCCCCGCTCAGGTCGGGAAAAGCCAGAATGCGGTCCTGCAGATAGCGCTCATAGGGCGCGATCACGCGCGCCCGCGGCCGGCGCGGCCCATAGACCGGCGCCTCCAGCCCACGGTCGAGATACTTCCGCACCGTCTTCCGGTCCGAGCCAACTTTCCGCGCAATCGCGGATATGCTCAGACCCTGCTTCTTCAAATCTTGGATCAAAACGATCTCCCTCAGTCCTTTCACCTGGCCGCCCCTGTCAGTTCCTCGTTCAGGGCATCAGGCTTGCATCCCGCGCCAGCGACAATTCCGAATAAATGAAGTTCGGAATTGCCCCTGACGCTCACCACTGGGGAAAATTCAAACGGCGGTTTTGGGGAGATTACATCCGGCGGTTACAATCCTGAGCGAGCAGTGCAATGCGGGCGCCTTTGATCTTGGCCCCTCGTGGTTCTGGCCCGGCCAACCCCGTATCGCGGCGCTGATCGATCGTCTTGGGCTCACACGGTTTGAGCAGTTTTATCAAGGCGAACTTTTGTACGAAGACGAACGTGGCCATGTCCAGCGCGGGCGCGGCTTTGCGTCGATGCAAGGCTCATGGCGGTTGCAAGGCGGTCTCGCAGCCTTCATCGACAAGCTGTTGCTTGAAATTCCGTCAGACAAACGCATCTGCGCCACGCCAATCAACGCGCTGCGAAAAAAGAGCGATGGCGTCGCCGCCCAAACGGTCGCGGGTGCGCAGATCATGGCAAAAAAGGTCGTTCTGGCCTTGCCACCGCGCATTGCAGCGCAGTTTTCCTATAAGCCTGTGCTGCCCACAGACGCCCTGACTGCGATGGAGGGTATTGCGACCTGGATGGCAGGACAGGCCAAAGTCGTTACTGTGTTTGACCGCCCTTTCTGGCGTGATAATGGCCTGTCGGGCGATGCGATGAGCAGGGTTGGCCCGATGGTTGAATGTCACGATGCCAGCCCGTCTGAGGGTGGTCCCTATGCCATCTTCGGCTTCATCGGGATCCCGCCAGATTTGAGGCGCGACACCGCGGCCCTGCGCGAGCAGGTGCGCATGCAATTGGTGCGGCTCTTTGGCCCCGAAGCACAAAATCAAAAGCGTCTATACATCAAGGACTGGGCTGTAGACCCATTCACAGCGACTTATCTTGACCAGCGGACCGTTTATGCCCACCCCGATTATGGTTTGCCGCGCGCTTTGTCCGGTCTTTGGGACAATGCGCTCATCTTTGCCGGCACCGAAGTGGCCCCCACGTTTGGCGGCTTTCTTGAAGGCGCGCTTGAGGCGGCGGATCAAGCCTACACTGCTCTCACGACAGGCTAACTGCGGTAGGCGCGCCCGTGCGCCAGCCTGACTTTAGGCGGGTGCCGCAGCACCGGACGTAGCGCTGTCTTTCTTCGGCGGTCTGATCCGGAAAAACAGCGCATACAGCACGGGCACTGCGATCAAAGTCAGAATCGAAGCGAACGCGAGGCCGCCCATAATTGTCACCGCCATTGACGCAAAAAATGCATCCGGCAGCAGCGGGATCATGCCGAAAATCGTTGTCCCGGCGGCGAGAATAACGGGTCGCAAACGGCTAACAGATCCGTCAACAACCGCCTGATAGTCCGGCACCCCGTCGGCACGCTGAAGATCGATCTCTTCAACCAGAACAATCGCGTTCTTCATCAACATCCCCGACAGTGACAGGAACCCAAGCAATGCTGTGAAAGTGAAGGGCAAGCCCGTGAACAGCAGCCCCAAGACCATGCCCGTCACAGACATCGGGACGACGAGCCACAGGATCAGGGGTTGGCGGACCTTGTTAAACATCAATATCGAAATCGTCAGCATAACAAGGAAGCCCAATGGGAGCTGCTTGCCGAGACTTGCCTGCGCATCTCCGGCGCTTTCGAATTCGCCGCCCCACTCCATCATGTAACCCTCAGGCAGCGGAATGGCTTCGATATCCGACCGGACACTTCGGAAGGCTTCGTCCGCAGTCAGGTCGCTGCGAGAACCGCCAAGCGCAGTGATGGTGCGCTCCCGGTCCCGCCTGTGAACGAGCGCCTCGACAAGGCGTGTCTCGAAACGGTCCACGAGGTTAGCCATGGGAACGTAGGACCCTGCCCCGTCGGACCACACCGACAGGTCCTGAAGGCGGTCAATGCCGTCGCGTTCACGCTCAGGGAGGCGGAGATGGATCGGGATCACCTCGTCGTCCTCGCGCAACTCACCGACACGTAATCCAGACGTTCCGTAGCGGACGGTGTCCGCGATTGCTCCACGACTTGCGCCCGCCAGACGCATCCGTGACTCATTGACAATAGGTTCGACGAGGATCTCTCGCTGGCGCCAATTGGTGCGCGGATTGGTGATCGTCCCGGCATCCTCGTAGATCCGCATCGCGTCATCCGCGAGCTGACGCAGGATGACCGGATCGGGCCCGGAGAACCGGACCGCCACATCGGCACCGGCCGGCGGTCCGAACACGATCTCCTCGACACGGATCAGAGCGTGGGGGAATTCGGCGGGCAGATCCTGGTTCAGCCGGCTCGCGATGGCCGGGATCGCCTCGGCGTCCGCAACCCGGACGATAAGCTGCCCATAGCTGGGATCCGCCTGCTCTGGATTGTATGTCAGCATGAAACGGCTCGCACCACGCCCGACAAGCGTTGTCACATCCGTTACATTTTCTTCCGTCAGGAGCATCTGTTCGAGCCGCCTCATCTCGGCGTCGGTGACGTTGATGTCGGTGCCTTGCGGCATCTGGACCTCGACATAGAAGATCGGCGTGTTCGATGCGGGGAAAAAGGCCTGCTTGACCTGCCCGAAGGCCATCACGGACCAGACGGTAATGCCCACGATCACGAGGACGACAAGCACGCGGCTACGCAGGGCCATCCAGAGGAACCTGCGATATATCCCGTAGAACGCGCCCTTGTAGGGATCGTCGGAGACCTCTTTCGGCGCCCGCAGCAGCAGCTTGCCGAGATAGGGCGTGACCGAGACGGCGAGCGCCCAGCTCATCAGCAGCGAGATCGCGATCACCGCGAAGAGCGAGAACAGGAACTCGCCGGTTGCGTCGGGCGACAACCCGATGCCGGAAAAGGCCATGATCCCGATCACGGTCGCGCCGAGCAGCGGGATCGAGGTGGCGGTTTCCGTCTCGGCGGCGGCATCTTCGGCGGACTTGCCGCGCGCCATACCGATGACCATGCCCTCGGTAATCACGATGGCATTATCGACCAGCATCCCCATGGCGATAATCAGGGCACCGAGGCTGATCCGTTCCATCGCGATGCCAAAGACCGACATGAAGAACAACGTCGAAAAGACGGTCAGCCCGAGCGTCGCGCCCACCACAAGGCCCGCGCGCCAGCCCATGGTCAGCATCAGAGCGGCGATGACGATACCGACCGACTGTCCGAGACTGACGAGAAAGCTCGAAACCGCCTCGTCCACCACGACGTGCTGTTCGTAGATCGGAATGACCTCGACCCCCTCCGGCAGCCCGGCCTTGAGCCGCTCCAGCCGGGCCGACACCGCCTTGCCGACCTCGACCACGTTCCGGTCTGTCAGCGCCGACACGCCCAGGGTGAAGGCCGAAGCTCCGTTCTGACGAATGATCTGGCTGGGCTGTTCGGCTTCCTCACGTGTCACATGGGCGATATCGTAGACCGCCACCTGCCCGACCTGTCCCGGCACGCCGAGCCGAAGCTCCTCGATCCCTTCGGGGCTGACATAGCCCGCCGGAACCGACAGGCTGATCCGGGCCGGGCCCTCGGTAATCTCTCCGTTGGAAAAGACCTGATTTTCGTCGGCCAGAACGCCCAGAATTTGGGTCGGGGGAAGCCCCAACTCCGTCAGGCGCGAAGACGGGATCGAGATATTGATCACTTCTTCGGTAAGACCCTGAACCTCAACCTTGGCGACACCATCTACAGTCACCAGTCCCAGTCGCAACGTGGTCGCCAGATCACGCTGTTCTATCGGGCTCAGCCCTTCGGTCGTCACCGCATAGAACATGCCATAGACGTCACCGAAATCGTCATTGATGATGGGCGGGCGCACCCCTGCGGGCAGGTCCCCCGAGACGTCGCTGATGCGGCGGCGCATCTCGTCCCACACCTGGGGGATCTCGTCCGCCCCGTAGGTCTGCTCAATCTCGACAGTGATCTGCGCCATGCCGGGCATGGACTTTGATTCGACCCGGTCGAGTTGCTTCATCTGCTGCAATGCGTTTTCGACGACGTCGGCAACCTCCTCCTCGACCTCTACGGCTGTGGCACCCGGGTAAGGCACGAAAACAAGCGCGGTCTTGAGGGTAAAGCTGGGGTCTTCGAGGCGACCAACGGTGTTCAACCCCCAATAACCGCCGACAAAGCAGAAGATGATGACCAGCCAAGCTGCCACCGGACGTTTAATAGTCGCACGAGAGATACTGAGTGCCATGGGTCTTAATGCGTCCTATGAAATGGGATCAGAGACCCGAAGCTACGACTGTTTGATTGTCTCTAAGCCGCCACCAACCGCCGGAAACGACCAGTTCGTCGCCTTCGAGACCTTCCAGAACGACAATTTCGTCATCGACCGGAAGTCCCAGCCGGACCGTCCTCCGCGCGACCTGGTTGGACGCTTCCTGGTAAACCCAGATGGATGGCTCGGTCCGGCTCGTCGTGTCCACTGCCGAAACCGGAACGATGACCGATTGCGGCCGATCTTCTTCGGCTGAACTGGAAATGCGCACCTCCGCCGTCATTCCGGGCAGCAGGCGCGGATCAATATCATCCGTGATTGCGAATTCGACGTCGTAGGTCTGCGCCGTAGGGTCTGCATCGGTCGCAAAAGAACGAAGGACGAGCGGCGCGGTATAGCCCGGCACTGCGGGAAAACTCGCAACGATGTCGAAAGCGTCGAGCGCCGAACGCGCAAGCGCGGCAAGTTCCTCCGGCAGCGAAATCATGATCCGCATCTCACTGACATCCTGCAAGCGGGCGATCGGCGCGGCTGAGGTAACGTTGATGTATTCCTCAACGAAAGTACGCGCCACGATCGCGTCGAATGGCGCTACGATCCTTGTCTGGGACAGGCGCCGTTTGGCCTCGCGAAGTGCTACGTCCGCCTGGGCGAATTGGGCGCGCGCGGTATCTAGGCGCGCATCGGCTGCGACCCCCCGCTCGGCGAGACTTCTCGCGCGCTCAAACTCGGATTTCGCAAGGTCAAAGGAGGCCTGAGCCCGGTCTACGGCAAGGTCGAAATCGGCTTGATCGAGTTCCGCAATCACGTCGCCCTCGTCAATTTTGTCGCCCGGCTCGACGTAAAGCGAGATGATCTGCCCCGGCACCTGAAACGCGATGTCCACTGTGCGGGCGGGTTCGACACGACCGGCAACCGCGCGGGATTGATTGATGACGCGGCTGAGCGCACGGGTCACTTCGACCGTGACCGGTCGATTATATTGCGGTGCTTCGGGCGCGTCGGCATCGGATTCGCCGCCATACATTTCCGTTTGGGCAAATACATCGGTCACGGCCACCGGAAGGAACGGCACAACCAAGGCCGCCGTAGTCACCAGCACAATGACTGAAGCGATCCGCTTCCAATTTCGGCTCTTACTATTCGAGTTCATCGATTATTGTCCTTAGCCGTTCGATGACGCCTTCTCTAATATCCGCGCCGCCATCCGGAAGGTTCAGAAGCATTTGGAACCGCAGCCCCTGGATCGCCAGGACCGCAATCATGGCATCCGGAGAGCGCTTCGCATCGGACAGGATACGCTCAAGGTCACAAGTCAGTTCAGTCCGCAGCGGATCGAGCAGCCGCGGATCCGATGCAGAAGCCGCGAGTATCGCCATTGACAGATCATCATCCAAGTCTTGCGATTGCAGGACTGTTTCGAGATGCCCACGCAGAGTGCGCGATGGGTACCGCTCCGGGACTTTTTCGAGGAGTTGCCGGTGCGCGACAAGCATCTGATCCAACAGGCCGGAAAGCAAAGCCTTCTTCGTCGAAAAGTTGTAGAGCACGCCGCCTTTGCTGAGGCCCGCCTCCTTTGCGACCGCCTCGATCGTTATCTTTCCAGCGCCCTCACGCGCGGCGAGCGCGCGCGCCGCCTCGAGAATTTTCAGAGACGCGTTTCTTGGTTCCACCGAGTGCTTCCGCATCGTCACCTCTGTACCGTCCGGTCGGTTAAGTTCAGGCGACGGGTAGACTGCATAGGCACCTGCGTCAAGCGTTCGGTCAGATTTGCTCTGAGCAGGGATACCGCAGCCTCCATGTTGGCATCTGCAAGCGGGTAGTTGGCTCCTTCACTCCAAGCTAACAACCGCTGAATATATCTCTAGAAACGCGTCAACCGCCCTCTTGGAATGCTCCACCGCATCGATCGGCTGGTCGACGGCTAACATTCGCGGCATGATGACGCCGGAAACAGACAGATGGATAAACTGACTTGCGGCGCTTTGAGCGTCGTGCACTTTCAATGACCCCGCCTCATGGAGGCCTTGAAGGACTTGCCCGACAATTCTGGTGGCCCGTCTGGGACCCGCTTCCATATATATTTCGCCCGCCTCGGGCAGTACCGCAACCGCGCCGATGCAAGCACGCAAAAGGCGAATGTAGTCATTATCCATGACCAGCCCGATCATGCGTCGCGAGAGTTCTTCCAGAACAACTCGCGGTTCGTCGCCGCTTGAAAGCGGCCGGGAAATCTCGGCCGAAAGCCTGTCACATTCAGCCTGCACAACGCTCAGAAAGAGCATGTTTTTGCTGGGGAAGTGAGCGTAAAGCGTCGCCTTAGACACCTTGGATTCCTCGGCAATCACATCGACGTTGGCTCCTTCGAAGCCACACCTCAGAAAGACCACCTTGGCTCCGCTCAGCACATCGGCAATTTTACTTTGCCTCATGCCAATCACCTGATGCCAAACCGTGATATCGAACGCGTTGTGTCACATGTCTTGCCTTCCTCAAAGCTTGCGCGCTCGCGCATTTGTCGAGTTGGCACATTCAAACAGCCCTCAATTCATCGTCTGCAAAGACACCCTCATCCTTCCATCGTTCCGCGATATGTCCCAGTGTGTCCAGAACGCCTCGCAGGTCGTTGCCACGCGGCGTCAAGCCATAGGTGACCGCGGGCGGAATTGTCTCCGCCTGTTCGCGCCAGATGACTCCGGCGCTCTGAAGCATCCGCAGGCGTTCGGTCAGCATGCGGGTCGATATTCCGGGCACGGCACGTTTCAGCGCACCGAATCTTTGCGGCCCCTGATCGCTCAGGACCCAGATGATATAGGTCGTCCACGGCCCCATGAGCAGACGCAGGATCGAATCCATCGGGCACTGAGGTGGGGTCTTGGGCATAGGCATCCACGCTTCTGAAGACTGGTTACTTTTCCGTACCTACTTTAATATGCACCATTGATCAAATATTCCGTAGTGGTCAAACGGCACCCGGAGGTGTCCTGCAAACCCAGAGGGACAGACAGACATGACCCGCATGCCAACTCTTTTCATTCCTCATGGGGGCGGCCCGTGCTTTTTCATGGAATGCGATCCACCTGATACCTGGGATAAGCACCGCGAGTTTCTGGAGACCTTGCCCGCCAACCTGCCGACGAAGCCGAAAGCGCTGCTGGTGATCTCGGGTCACTGGGAGGAACGTGAGTTTCCCGTCCAGTCCAATCCCGCACCGGCCTTCCTGTTTGACTACAACGGCTTTCCGCCACATACATATCAGCTAACCTGGCCGGCAAGCCACCGGCGCTGGTGTATTGGCAGAGAAATGATATCAACCAACCCGATCAGCAGGGGCAGAGAGTAGCTTACCCGAAACTGTCCAATGATTGGGGAGTAGCTAATCGATCACGTGCCTCAGCAGGTTTCGAAAGTGGAGAACCGTGCATGAATGATGACATTGTTGCGGGCCGACACGGCCTGATTTCAAGACGGGGTGCGATGATCCTGCTCGGCTCCGGCGTGGTCGGCGCTTGCACCGCGTCTCCCCGCATCCCCTACCGCCCGGATGACGGGGTTTCGACCCGGCTTCTGGGTGCCGACTACCGCGTCAGGACCGATGCACCTGCGGAAGATTATCCCGTCGCTTACGCACCGCGGTTCCGGGACGGACATCGGTCGCATTATCTGGCGCTGTCCGGCGGCGGTGCCGAAGGTGCCTTTGGGGCAGGCGTACTAGCGGGCTGGACCGCGGCGGGAACCCGTCCGACATTCTCGGTCATCAGTGGTGTCAGCACCGGCGCGCTGATCGCGCCTTTGGCCTTTCTCGGTCCCGATCAGGATGACACCCTGCGCAATCTCTATACCAGCGGTGTGGCCGAGGGAATCGGCGGACGCCCTTCGCTCCTGGAGGCGCTGACGCGCGGGGCACTTTTCGACCGGCAACCGTTGCGCCGCCTCGTTGCATTTTTTGTGACACCCGACCTGCTCGCTGCCATTGCCGCCGAGCACCGTCGCGGCAGGCGCCTGTTCGTACTGACCACGGATTTGGATTCGCAGGTCGGAATCATCTGGAATATGGGCGCGATCGCGGCCAGTGGCGATCCGCGCGCGGCGACGATGTTCGAGGATGTTCTGTTAGCCTCGGCCGCGATACCCGGTGCATTCCCGCCGATCCGGATTTCAGGTCAGACCGCCGCTGGCCGACCGTTCGAGGAAATGCACGGCGACGGGGCCTTGATCTCGCATATTTTCACCCTGCCCGAGGCGGCGATGGTTTCATTCCGGGGGAAACGTGCGGCAAAGACAGCCCTCACCGACATCCATATGTTGATGAACCTCCGTCTTGAGCCCGGATTCGATCTGGTGGAAGAAAATCCCGGCGCAATCGCGGCGCGCTCGGTCTCGACCCTTCTGAAATATCAGGCGCGGGGCCAGGTCAACGCGACCTATGATTTCGCCCGCGACGCAGATATCGGCTTCAACGTCACCTCGATCGAAACGCCGGTACCCGAGGATGTGGAGTCATTCGAGTTCGATACGACATATATGCGCCGCCTGTACGCCGAGGGTTTCTCACGGGCACGCGACGGGGCGGCCTGGTCACGGGTTCCGCCTACCCTGACGACCCGGACCATACTTGCAAGCGCGGGCTAGAACCTTGCCACCAATGGCGCGCCACGCGGGACGAAAGGCGGCGAAGAACCGGATTTACGCGCGCCGGAAAGCGCGCACGACAATAGTATACGACAGATCAGACCAGTCTGTACCGCGAAAGCGGTAACTCGCACACGGTTCTGCCGGTCGTCCGGTGTTGCGTTGCCCGTAAGACCGAGAAGCAAAGGGCAGAACTTGGGGGTCATGCGGCCTTACCCCTTTTCACTGCGTTATCGACGGTGCGAAGCTGTTGGTACGCAGGTGGCAAGGGCATGGTTGTTATGCTGGCTGTCCTTGATGGCTCAGGTCGCTGTGCCACCCTCGCTGCCGCCCCTGAATAACCACTGATTACGCGATGCCCTCGATGGCTTTGTAAGGCGATGCAGGCGCGACGGGGTATGCGCGGAGCAGGCACTGAAGAGGGTGGGAGATGGCGATATGTATTGGAATTGACGCGGCCAAGGTCGTGCATTGGGCGGTTGGTATCGACGACGCAGGCGGGGTTTGCATTGGTGCACACCCCGGGCATTGCCGTGAACCGGGCGGGACAAGGCTTTGCCGGAGGCGAACGCAAGTCCGTTCCCCGCGATGCCCGTAACATCGCGGAACTGGTGCGTACGCGTGAGCTGCGCCCGGTTCTGGCCAGCCGCCTGTTGACCAGATCGCCGAAGGCCGACACGCGCGTCGCGCTGCGCCACAAGGTGGGGCGCAGGCGCGATCTCCTGCAGGACCAGGTGCGCCGGATCTCCCGCATCCGGGGGCTACTGTGCGGCATTCACCCCGGCCTAGAACAGACATTCGACCTTTGCTGCAAGGTGCCGCTGGCGCTGTTCACCCGCTATGTCACGCCGACCGAGATCCGGCGCGCCGGACAGGCGAGGATTGTGGCGCATCTGAAGAAAATGCCGCACCTGCATGGCAGCGCGGCTCTGGCCCAGTGTGCCCTGGACTGCGCCAGGGAGCAAACCATCATCGTTCCCGGCGAAGCGGCCACAGCTGAGTTGATCCGCGAACTGGCAGCGGAAGCCCTTGAAGCCCGACAAAAGATCGCCCGTATCGAAAAAGACCTCGAGAGCATTCTCAGCGACCACCCTGACGGCGCCCTCATCAGTTCGTTGCTGGGAATGGGGGTGGTGCTGACGGCAGAGTTTCTGGCTGCGCTCGGCAACATCGGGCGCTTCTCCTCGGCGGACGCGCTTGCAGCGATGGCCGGACTGCCGCCAATCCAACGCCAATCAGGGAAATGTGCGGGATGGCGGCGAGCCTATGGTGGTGACAAGGCGCCCAAGCGGGTTTTCTACCAAAGCGCGTTCTGCGCCGTGACCCAAAAGGACCCGCTGTCCAAAGCCTTCTACGACCGCAAGCGTCAAGAGGGAAAACACCACACCCAAGCGCTCATCGCCCTCGCACGCCGCCGCGTCAATGTCCTGTGGACCATGCTGCAAAGGCGCGAGGCGTTCGGTCCAAACAGAAAAGCAGCTTGACTTACCCATTACGCAGCGGCTTTCTTGTAGGCGCTACTTAGCCTGAAATGCGGCCCGGACTACGACCATTCTGGGCGTTCTCAGGTTCCGTTCTAGAATGTCGCCTCGACGATGATCCGCATTATCAAGGCAACGATTTCGGGCTCGATTCCGCAATTCGCCCTGCTGCTGCTGTTTATGCTGCTGCCGCTGGAAATCCTGTGGGTGGGGATGACACCGCGGGTATCGATGCCAGAGATGGCAGCGGTGGGAAACCGCGCCGCATTGCCGAGCCCTTAGGAAACCTGTTAAGAAACATGGAACATTCGAAGATTGGAATGAGATGTCCGGTTTCGTCAGGTAACACGCAAAAAGTCGTCAATCCGTCAGACAGTGTTCGCGATCCGAGCATGGGCAAGTCCCAATGCGACGCCGAAAGGCAAGATGGGTTCGACCACTCAAACAGCGCTGATCGACGCACTTCCAAGATCAGGTGCAGAAAGTCAAATGGTGAAGTGATCGTTTGAAAATTTCACGACTTCCGGCCCGTAGCAGCAATCGAGCACAGCATGAAAAACACCAGATACCTTCTCTTCACAACGATTGTCGTGGCCGCGACCGTATTGGGCTTCCTGGTCTGGCAGGGCAACGGCGATGGCGCGGTTCCCGAGGGGTTCGCGCGCGGGAACGGGCGCGTCGAAGCGGTCGAGATCGATGTGGCCTCGAAGCTCCCCGGACGGATTGAAACGATTCTGGTTCGGGAGGGCGAGCTTGTCGAGGCGGGGCAACCGCTGGCCGCGCTTGATACGCGTCAGCTGAAAGCCAACCGCCACCAGGCGGAGGCGGAACTGCGCCGTGCCGAAATCGCCGTCGAGAATGCGCGGCTCATGATTCAGCAGCGTCAGGCCGAAGTGCGCGCGGCCGAGGCGGTTCTGGCGCAGCAGAAATCGGCCCTTGATGCCGCGCAGCGCCAGTTCGACCGTTCGAAGGCGCTGGCGGGAAACAGCATCGCGTCCGAGCGCCAACTCGATATCGACCGGTCGAACGCGCTTGGAGCCGAGGCCGCGGTCGCCTCGGCCGAGGCGCGGCTTGCGGCGGCGCGGATCGGCGTGTCCGCGGCTGAAGCGGCAGTGGTCGGAGCCGAAGCGGCGGTGGCGGCGGCAACGGCGACGATCGAAGCGATCGATGTCGAGATCGAGGACAGCACACTGAAAGCTCCCCGGCCAGGGCGGGTGCAGTACATCGTTGCACGGGCGGGCGAAGTCATAGGCGCAGGCGGACGCGTGATCAACATGATCGATCTCAACGACGTGTACATGACGTTTTTCCTGCAAACCGCCACGGCGGGGCGTGCCGGGCTGGGGACCGAGGCCCGCCTGATCCTGGACGCGGCACCGGGTATCGTCATTCCCGCCGAGGTCTCCTTCGTGTCGGACGTGGCACAATTCACTCCGAAAACGGTCGAGACCGAGGTCGAACGCGAGAAGCTGATGTTCCGGGTCCGCGCTCGGATCGCGCCGGAACTTCTGGAGAAATACCTTGATTACATCAAGACGGGTCTGCCCGGCGTCGCCTGGGTTCGGCTGGACCCCGCGCTGCCCTGGCCGGAGGCCGCTGACGGCAGGGTGCTGGAATGACGGCCTCCGGACCCGTGGTGCGGGCAGAGGGGCTCTTGCTTCAATATGGCAAGGTCCGGGCACTTGATGCAGTTTCGATCGACCTGCCGGCGGGCTGCATTGTCGGTCTGATCGGACCTGATGGCGTCGGCAAATCGAGTTTCCTGGCGCTGATCGCCGGGGCAAGGAAGATACAGACGGGGCGGCTTGACGTGCTGGGCGGCGACATGCGCCGCGCCGGGCACCGTGCCCGAATTTGCCCACGGATCGCCTATATGCCGCAGGGGCTTGGGCGCAATCTTTATCCCACGCTCTCGGTGCGAGAGAACGTGGATTTCTTCGGCCGGCTTTTCGGCGAGGGCCGAGACCAGCGCGACAAGCGGATCGCCGAACTGCTGGAGGCGACCGGTCTCGCGCCCTTTGCCGACCGCCCGGCGGCCAAGCTCTCGGGCGGCATGAAACAGAAGCTGGGCCTATGCTGCGCGCTGATCCACGACCCCGATCTGCTGATCCTGGACGAGCCGACAACGGGCGTCGATCCGCTGTCGCGGCGTGAATTCTGGGCTCTGATCGCGCGTCTCCGCGCGATGCGACCGGACATGAGCCTGATCGTCGCCAGTGCCTATCTGGAGGAAGCGGCCGAGTTCGATCACCTGGTCGCCATGGATAACGGCAGCGTGCTTGCCGCTGGCAGCCCCGAAGAGATACTGAACCGCACCGGTGCTGCCAACCTTGACGAGGCTTTCATAGCACTTCTTCCCGCGGAAATGCGCGCCCGGCACCACGAGCTGACCGTCCCGCCACGTGACCCCGCGGCTCGCGATGGCTACATCGTCGAAGCCGAAAACCTGACCGTCCGGTTCGGTGACTTCGAAGCGGTCAAGAACGTGAGCTTTCGCATCGGGAAAGGCGAGATATTCGGCTTTCTCGGGTCAAACGGATGCGGCAAGACGACGACGATGAAGGCGTTGACCGGGCTGGTGGAACCTGCCGAAGGAACCACGCGGATCGACGGCCGAACGGTCGATGCACGCGACATGGCCACGCGCAAGCGCATCGGTTACATGACGCAATCCTTCTCGCTGTATTCCGAACTGACGGTTCGTCAGAACCTCGATCTTCACGCGCGGCTTTTCGATATGGCACCCGACGAGATCGCGCCGCGGATCGCCGAACTTGCGCAACGGTTCGATCTTGAGGAGGTTCTCGACAGCTTGCCACTGCGACTGCCGCTGGGACTCCGTCAGAGGCTGTCGCTGGCCGTGGCGCTGATTCACCGCCCGGAGGTTCTGATCCTCGACGAGCCGACTTCGGGCGTCGATCCGGTGGCGCGCGACATCTTCTGGCAGGCGCTCGTGGACCTGTCCCGAAAGGACGGTGTGACGATCTTCATCTCTACCCACTACATGTCCGAGGCCACGCGCTGCGACAGGATTTCGCTGATGCACGAAGGCCGCGTGCTTGTCAGCGACACGCCCGAAGCCATCCGCGAAGGTGCCGGCGCGGCGACGCTGAACGATGCCTTCATCCATCACCTTGAACGGGCGCAAGGCGAGAGCGGCGCGCCTGTGGCCACGGATCGGGTGGAACTCGGTGCCGAGGGTTCATCCGCGCCACAGCGGCGACGCGGCCGGTTCAGCCTTGCCCGGCTGCTGAGTTTTTCCTGGCGCGAGTCGCTGGAACTGCGCCGCGATCCAATTCGCCTGACACTGGCAAGCGTCGGTAGCGTGATCCTGATGATCGTGCTGGGATACGGCATTTCGATGGATGTCGAGGATCTCAAGTTCGCGGTGCTCGACTTTGATCAGACCATCGCCAGCCAATCCTATGTCAACGATCTGGCCGGGTCGCGCTATTTCGACGAACAGCCGCCGCTTATCGACCATGCCGACATCGACCAACGGATGCGCGCGGGCGAAATCAGCCTGGCGCTGGAAATCCCGCCGGGTTTCGCGGCAGACGTCGAACGCGGACGCCCTGTTGAGATCGGGGCCTGGTTCGATGGCGCCATGCCGATGCGTGCGGACACGGTGCGCGGCTATGTCCAGGGAATGCACATTCACTGGTTGACCGATCAGCTGCGCCAAGTCTATGGCGATGAGGCGGTCGCCGGCAGCTACAGCCTGGAAATGCGCTATCGCTATAACCCCGATGTCGAAAGCCTGGCGGCAATGGTGCCCGCAGTGATCCCGCTCCTGCTGATGCTGATCCCGGCGATGCTCGCCGTCCTGTCCGTCGCGCGCGAGAAAGAGACAGGCTCTATCGTGAACCTCTATGTCACCCCGGCCCTGCGGCTGGAATTCCTGTTGGGCAAGCAGGTGCCCTACATCGTCCTGGGCTTTGTCAATTTCCTGCTGCTGCTGGCGCTGGCGGTCTTTGTCTTCGGGGTGCCGGTCAAGGGCAGCCTTCTGGCGCTTTCGGCCGGGGCGCTGGTCTATGTCATCCTGTCCACGGGGCTGGGCCTACTGATCTCGGCCTTTACCCGCAGCCAGGTCGCGGCGCTGTTCTTTACCGCGCTGGCCACCCTGATCCCGGCCACGCAGTATGGCGGCATCATCGACCCGGTCTCGTCGCTGGAAGGCATGGGGCGCGTGATCGGAGAGGTGTTCCCGACCAGCCATTTTGTCACGATCTCGCGCGGGGTCTTTGCCAAGGCGCTGGACTTCGGCGATCTGGCCGCATCCTTCCTGCCGATGCTTCTGCTGGTGCCGTTGCTTGTTACGCTCGGGGCTTTCTTCGTACGCAAGCAGGAGGCCTGAGCGATGCGACCCCGGCATGTCCTCTTCCTTGCGATCAAGGAACTTCGCGGCCTGTTGCGCGATCCGCTGCTTCTGGCGCTGGTGTTCTATGCCTTCACCCTTGACATCTACTCCCACGCCACCGCCATGCCCGAGTCGCTGAACCGCGCCACGATCAGCATCGTGGATGAGGATGCCTCGCCCCTGTCCCGGCGGATTGCGGATGCGTTCCTGCCGCCCTATTTCGTGACACCCGATCAGATCGACATGGCCGAGATGGATGCGCGCATGGATGCCGGCATCGATACGTTCTCGCTGGTCATCCCACCGGATTTCCAGAGCGACCTCGTGGCGGGCGCACGGCCCGAGTTGCAGCTCAACGTCGATGCGACACGGGTCAGTCAGGCCTTTACCGGCGCGGGCTATGTCCAGGCGATCGTCGATCAGGAAATCACCGGCTGGACCGGGCAGGAGGCCGTGGCGCCGGTTGATCTTGCATTGCGCGCCCGTTTCAATCCGGCACTGGACCCGGCCTGGTTCGGCGCTCTGACGGCGGTGATCAGCGCCGTGACCATGTTGTCGATCATCCTGTCGGGGGCCGCGCTGATCCGGGAGCGTGAGCATGGCACGGTCGAGCACCTGCTGGTCATGCCGGTCAGCGCGGTCGAGATCATGACCAGCAAGGTGCTCAGCATGGGCGGCGTGGTGCTGGTGGCGGCAGGGCTGTCGCTGACCTTCATGGTGCAGGGGGTTCTGGGAGTGCCGGTGGCAGGGTCGGTGACGCTGTTCCTGGTGGGCGCGGCTCTGCACCTGTTCGCCACCACGTCGCTGGGAATTCTCCTGGCAACGATCTCGGGTTCGATGCCGCAATTCGCCATGCTACTGCTTCTGGTGCTGCTGCCGCTGGAAATCCTGTCGGGTGGGATGACCCCGCGGGAATCAATGCCAGAGGTGGTGCAATACGTCATGCTGGCGGCGCCCAACACCCATTTCATCGCGCTTGCGCAGGCGGTGTTGTTTCGTGGCGCGGGGCTGGCGGTGGTCTGGCCGCAACTGCTGGCGCTGGTGGTGATCGGATTGGCGATGTTCGCCTTTGCCTTGCGACGATTCCGCAGCTTCCTGCGGTAACGCGGCGTAGCCGCTTCCTGGCCATACCTCTTCAGCCGTTGCCGAAAAGCTCTGAATCCTCAACGAGTTTTTGTGCGAGAAGAAGGCTACATTTTAGCGAGTCCCCCAACCCGGCCGCGACCGACCGGCTCATCCAGCGCGTCCAGATGCCTTGCTGGTGATGCCCGACGACGACCAGATCGGCCCCAATTTCGGTCGCAACTTGGGTAATTTTCGCGACGGGATCGCCAAACTCCATGCGGACCTTGGGTGCCAGCCCCATGGCGGAAAGTCTTTGATGGCCTTCGTCGAGGATCTCCTCGAAATCGGCTTGCTGGTGGGCCAGCGCGCCCGCATCTGCACCCTGCGCCAGCGCATTGGCTGCGCCCGTCTCGACCACCGCCAGAAGGATCACATCAGCACCTGTGATCTGCGCCAGCCGCGCTCCCTCGCGCAGTGCCAGTCGCCCTTCGCGCGAGCCGTCGTAACACAGCAGGATCTTGGCGTACATCGGCAGGTCTCCGGGGCAGGAATAGCACTTGCAAGATAAGTGATGTCATAATAATTAGGCTTGCAACTATTTGCAAGCTAATGAAAAGCTAAAACGATGCAGTCCGATTCCGACAAGACCGAGCCTCTGGAGGCTTTCGCACGTTCCATGGCGGCGGCAGCACGCATGTGGAGGCGGTATCTTGACCTCCGGTTTCGCGATCTCGACCTGTCCCAGGCAAGGTGGAGCGTGCTGTTCGAACTTTCGCGCAACGAAGAGGTGACGCAGGTCGAACTGGCGCGCACCCTGGGGATTGAAGCGGCAACGCTGGTCCGCCTGCTGGACGGGCTTGAAGGCGCAGGTTTGGTCGAACGCCGACCTTCGGCCAGGGACAGGCGGGCCAAGACGCTCCACCTGACCGAGGCTGCGAGCCCTTTGATCGTCAGAATGGAAGATATTTCGGCGGCCAGCCGGGCAAAAATTCTTGAAGGAATTTCCCGGCAAGATTTGCGTATCGCAACAAAAGTACTGAGCCGCATCGCGGACAGATTGGAGATTTTGAGCGATGGTTAAAATGGATGACATAAAGGCGGGCGCAGCCGTTGCGGACGAGGCTGCCCCGGACAAGCCGGCGCCCCCGCGAAGGCGCAGCCGCACAAGATGGACCAGACTGATCGTGATCGGCGCGCTGGTTGCCGTTGCCGTCTGGCTGGCCGCCCCGTGGCTAGCCGCGCGGTTCACCCAGGTGCATATCAACGATGCCCGGATCGCGGCCAAGGTCGTCACCGTATCCAGCGAGGTCGCCGGACGGGTGACGGCGATGCCGGTTCTGGTGGGGGACACTGTCGCAAAAGGCGATCTTGTCGCCGCAATCGACCGCACATCTGCGCAGCCGCAGCTCGATGCCGTCCTGTCGAGACTTGCCGCAACCGATGCGCAGCTGGCCGAGCTTCGGGCACGCAAGGTGCTGCTCGAAAAGCAGATCTCTGCCCGGCGGGACGCGGCCCTGGCCGGGATAGCTGCCGCAGATGCAAACCATGAGGCATCGCTCGCCGTATTGACGAACGCCCGGACCCGTCACGAGAGGGCGATCAAGCTTGCCGAGCAGAACATCACGTCGCAACAAGCCCTCGACGAGTCCCAGGCGGCACTGGACACCGCCGCCCAGCAGGAGCGTGCTGCTTTCGCGGAAATCGAAAGCGCGCGCGCCAGCCTGGCGATCGTCGAGGCCGACGGCGAGCAGATGAATGTGCTGGAGTCCCAGACTGCGTCCGTTCTTGCCGGACGTGCCGGCATCGAGGCCGACCGCAGCCTGAAGGAAATCGACCTCGCGCACCGCACGATCACGGCCCAGTTCGACGGCATCGTTGATGGGACCTTTGTCGATGTCGGCGAATATGTGACACCGGGCACGCGCATCGCGATGTATCACGCGCCGGATGACGTCTGGATCGACGCAAATGTCAAGGAGACCGACTTCGGCAAAATTCACGTCGGGTCGCGCGCCAGCATCACCGTCGACGCCTTTCCGGGCCGGACCTTCGAGGGCGAGGTGATCGGGATGGGCGGGGTGGCCACTAGCCAGCTTGCGCTTCTGCCCAGCCCCAACCCCTCGGGCAATTTCACGAAAGTGACGCAGCGCCTGCCGATCCGTGTGTCGATCGACGCCACCGACACCGAATTCAGGCCCGGGATGATGGTCGAGGTTTATGTCGATGTCACAGGTTGACCGGTATTTCGAGCGTTACGGCCCCGCCTACAAGTGGATGGCGACGGGCTCGATCATGGTCGCGACCATCTCGGTTGTGTTGTCCACGACGATCGTGAACGTCGCCATCCCGGCGGTCATGGGGGCTTTCGGCATCAGCGCGGTGCAGGCCCAATGGATCTCGACCGGCTTTCTTGCGGCCATGACCGCCACGATGCTGCTGGCCGACTGGGCCAACCGTGCCTTCGGGATGCGGCTGACGATGAACACCGCGATGGGCGTGTTCCTAGCGGGATCGGTTATTGGGGGTCTCGCGCCGAACGAGACCGTTCTGACGCTGGCCCGCGTGGTGCAGGGGGCGGCGGCGGGCATCGTGCAGCCGCTTGCCATGATCATGCTGTTCAAGGTCTTTCCGCCCGAGAAGCGTGGCGCGGCCATGGGGATCTATGGCGTTGGCGTCGTGCTGGCTCCGGCTCTGGGTCCCTGGATTGGTGGCGTGCTCATGGATGCCTTCGACTGGCGCTTCGTCTTCTACCTGGGCCTGCCCTTCGCTGGCGTCGCCATCGTTATGTCGAACCTGTTCCTGCCCAGCAGGGAAGAAAGCGGGCCGATTCCGGCGTTCGACTTTGTCGGGGTGGCGATCCTGTCGGTCTTGCTTGCCGTACTGCTCAGCACGCTGTCGAACGCGCAGCGGCTTGGATGGGAGTCCAACATCATCCTGTCGGGTTTCACGATCTCCGCGGTTTCGGCCTTCGCTTTCGTGGCTTGGGAGTTGCATACAGACAAACCCATGCTCGACATGCGGCTCTACGCGAATTTCGCCTTCTCCTCGGCCTCGGTCGTTGCCTTCATCATGGGGGCGGGGTTGTTCGGGTCTACCTATCTGCTTCCGGTCTTCGTGCAGCAGATCCAGGGGATGACGCCGACGCAGGCTGGCCTTCTTCTGATGCCCTCGGGCTTTGCGATGCTGCTGGTCTTTCCCATCGCGGGACGATTGTCCGACAAGGTGCCTGCTCCGATTATGATCGCCCTCGGCATGGCGGTCTTTGCCGGATCCTCCTGGCTAATGGCGGCCGCAAATGTCCATACGGCCTTCTGGACACTCGCCTGGTGGACGGTCCTTTCGCGCGTGGGGCTGGGTCTCGTGTTTCCCGCTATTTCGTCGGGCGCGCTGAAGGTTCTGCCACCGCACCTTCTCGGCCAGGGCTCGGGCGCATCCAACTTCATCCGGCAACTTGGCGGCGCCTTCGGGGTGAACCTTCTGACCGTGTTTATCGAGCGGCGCACGATCTTGCACGCGGATGCCTTCGCCGCGACCCAGACCAGCGACAATGCCGCGACGATGGACCTCCTGGGCGAGGTTGCAGGCCTTCTGCACGCCTCTGGACTGCCGGACTCTCAGCTATTGCCCGCCGCCGCATCGTTCCTGGGTCAGACCGTGATGATCCAGTCCTCGAATGCGGCCTTTCAGGACGGCTTCCTGATCGTCTGCGGTATATTCCTGCTCGCGCTGGTCCCGACCTGGGTCATGTGGCGGGCGCCTTCCTCTGGTCCCTAGACACGCCTTGGCCGCCTGACGAGCCGACCGGGCCTGTGGCCGCTTTCCCGGCACCTTGCCGATGAGGGTTGCCCCGGGATAGCCAGCCGTGCCGTCTCGTCACCAAACGCACCGGCGCGATACTGGCGCCATCATATCGTCAGCACGGAGCGCAACAGGGCATGCCGCCGCGCCGTTGCTGCCACCGGCCCTGTCACTGGCGCTACCCCGAAAAGGGCTCCTCCACGACCCGTCCTTCAGCTTTTGGCAGACCACATTCGGAACCGTCCCTGCCCTGTCATTTCGCGGATCAGCCCCTGCGCCTCCAGGCACTTGCTTTCGATGTTTCGCAGGGTGTCCGAAGGGGATGCCACGCCGCCCACCCGCTCCGACGAGATGCGGATGGTCAGCGAAGTCCATGCAGAGATCGTGTCTGACGCGATCGTAAGAACCAGAACCATTGAAACTCAGTACCAGGCCGGCCCCTTGGTCTGGGAGCTCATCGATCTGCTGCACATCCAGATCGAATGCGTGGCAAATGGCATATTGGTGCGCGGCGCGATGACGATTGGCCCCATGCATCTCGGCATCGACTTTAGTGGCCCGGTGTTTGGGCCTGCCCTCGTTCAGGCCTATTTCATGGAAGAGGGCGAGGTCATCTTCCCGCGCATTGCGATCCATGAAGATGTCATCGAACGCCACCGGCAGGACCAAACGCTCTGGCGGGAAGGACATTCCTATGAGGATGACGAGCGTCACCTGAACAACCTCCTGCGCCAGGACGAGTCAGGCCTCCACTACATCGACTATCTTCGCGCCAGTCTCAGCGAGCTCGACGGCGAATACGCCGGCTGGATCGAGTTTCTGGGTAGGCACAAAACGTTGGTGGAGAGCGGTCTCGCCGACAGTCCCAACGCGACGGTGCGGCGCAAATACAGCTGGCTCAAGAACTACCACAACGCAGTCATCGACGAGAACATGGCAAACTTGGAACCGGGCGCGATGACCGAGGATGGGGACCCTTGGGAAGCTCTGTTCAGAGGGCTCAGGATCGAAGCCTGAGTTCTCTCAACAAGTCACGATTGGGAGCGTCACGAAATGTCCACGACATGCCTCACCGTTTGGCCAATGCAGGGATCGCCAGCCCGCCACCATTCCTATGACCCGCCATCCAGACCTGCGTCCTCCAACTGCTCCCGCTCTGGTAAATCCGCGAGAGTCTCCAGATCAAACGCGACAAGGAACTGCTCGGTCGTCACAAAGGTATAGGGCGCCCCGCGGCGCGGCGAACGAGGCCCGGTCCCGATCAAGTCGCGCGCATGCAGGCGACCGATCAGGTCACGGCTGATCTCCTTGCCGAAGATGTCCTTGAGCCCGTCGCGGGTTATCGGCTGGTGATAGGCGATGGCCGCCAGAACCGCGACGTCGAATTCGCTCAGATCGAGCAGCTGGTCCCCGACATCTGCCGCAGCGCGGATCGCGGGCGCGTAGGCCGCCCGGGTCCGGAATATCCAGCCGCCGGCGACTTGAGCGATCTCGAAGGCCCGCCCCTCCAGATCGGCGGCAAGGGCCTCGACCAGCAGATCGACCGAGGCCCCCTGCCCTACCACGCGCGCCAGGTCGTCCCGCGGCACCGGCGAGGCAGAGGCAAAGAGTACCGCCTCGATCCGGCGCATCCATTCCCGCCAGCGCAACTCCGGCGGCAGGTCGGGCAGCTCGCGATCCAGTTCGGAGTCAGAGCGATCCTTCGCCATCCCTACACCCCGTAGAGCCGGAAGGTGTCGCGCCCGGTCAGCTCGCGCACCGCACCGAGGTCGACCAGCCGGTCGCAGAGCCGCCGCGCGGCGCGATCCGGCAAAGGCAGGGCCGAAGGCGCCACGGCATCGCGGGTCAGGAACATCTTGACCGCGTCGCCCGCTCCCTTGGCCCGCAGTTTCGGTGCGACCGCCCTCAAATGCGCCGCCCGGCGCGCGAGGTCCGCAGCCTGCCTGGCGGCCTGGATCACCGAAGAGACGAGTGCCCGATGATAGGCCAAGCGAAGGTCATCGCCTTGCTTGCGCAGGTCGGCGCGCCTCAGGCCTGCGGCCAGCAGCGGCGCGATGTGATCCCAACCTAGGGCTTGGGCGAGGGCCGCCTCCGCAAGGATCAGCGCCGCAACCTCAGCGCGCGGTGCCTCGCGAAGTACCGCGTCCAGCACCATCGCGGCCCGGGTTACCGGCGTCCCTTTCCCCGCATTGAGCCACGTCGCGATCTGGCTCGGCTCTAAGGCCGGCAAGGCTCGGCCCAGAGCCTTGATCGACACCGGCCGCTCCACCGCACGCCGCCAGGCGAGGGAGGTTTCACCGGCCGGTCCGGGAAGATCGCCGGGCCGCAGAAGGTGAACGGCGTCGCGCAATTCCCCTGCCCGCTCCGGCCGCCCGGAAAACGCGACACAGGCCTCCGCCGCGCGCAGCGCCAAGCGATCCCGTAACAAGGCTTGGGGCACCTCGTCGCGTCCCAACACAAGATGCAGGTGGTTCAACGCCGCGCCCGACAAAAACGCAACATCTTCAAGGGTTTCAGCACGCATGGCGGTGACCCAGGCGGGCATCCGGGGTACTGTGTCCAAGTCGTTGATCTGATCCGGTCGGGCAACTGTCATGCCCAAAGCCTACACTTGCGCGGCGGTTTACGCCAGAGAATAGCGCTTGAAGCGCCCCACCCTGCACGATCTTCTTATGTCCAATAAGTTTGCATTATCGGACGTAAAAAGATATGCTGCCGAGCAGTTGAATTTCATTGGTGGATTCGCTGGGAAAATTGTCGGATAGCCGGAATTCATGAGATTCAAGCACTTCCCTGAAAAACGAGCCGGGGTTCATGAGATTCCGTACCGGTATTTATGAGACTGGATGAGCCGGAGTTTGTGAGACTGGCGTTGT
>NZ_JBPAXZ010000009.1:0-39500 GCF_050897955.1 Pseudooceanicola profundi
GCCACGTTTTTTAACGGGGTCCAGCCCACCAATAAGCCATCGGCAACTGCCCTTCGGGCGCAGCATAGCACAGGCAGTTTATACCGCGCACAGGCGGGCTGCGGCCCGGAACGGTTTTTTAGGATGTCGCGCTCCTGCTTCAAAACCGCGATCTCGCGTCGCAACCGCTTCAGTTCCGCATGCAGGTCCACTGACGCCTCGACCGGCTCACCGGCATCCCGTTCGCGACTGAGCCATCGCGTCAACGTCGACAGGCCAATGCCCAGATCTTCTGCGATCTCGCGCCGTGTCCGGCCGCTTGTCAGCGCAAGCCTAACCGCTTCCCGCCGAAACTCCGGCGTCGGTCTGTTTCCATTTCCCATAGAACACCTCCTGGTTCCTCAGTTGGTGCTCTCCACTTTTTCAGGGCAAGTCCAGCTGCGTCTGGGCGAGGACGTGGTCTGTATCGAGGCGACGCCGCCCGCGGAGGCCGCCTCATGAGTGACAACAACCCGGAACTCGAACAGCGCCTCGCTGCGCTTGAACGGGGCAACCCGCGCCTCGGACCCGCTCCGAAACGCCGCTCGCCGCTCCTCGCCCTCCTCCTCGCAGGGCTCATCCTGGCGGGCGCCTTGGTCCTCTTGCTATTCTCGGGCCCTGGGGAAGAGGTCGCCCTGCCGACGGCCACCCCGGACGAATTCCAAACCGAGGGTGACGGGTTCGGAGAGATCGAACCCTTCGTGCCGCCGCCCGCCCCGGAACCCGAGATCGTTCTCGTCGAACCAGAACCCAACGCCGAACTTCTGGCGCAGATCGCCGCACTTCAGGCCCAGATCGAGGAGCTGCGCGACACGCCGGACACAGACGTCGAGGCGGACAGCGCGGCAGCCGAGGCGATTGATGCGCTGACCGCACGGATCGCCACCCTACAGGACGCCTCCGAGAATGCTCAGGAACAATTCCAGGCCGAACTCGCCGCACGAGATCGGGAGCTGCAACAGCTGCGTATGGACCTGGACCTCGCGCGGCTGGAGGCCAACAAGCCGGCACCCGCCCCGCTCGGACCCACCGACGAAGAGTTGCGCGCCCGCGAAGAAGAGCGGCTGCGGCGCGAAGAAGAGGCGCGGCGGCTGGCCGAGCTGCAACGCCGGGCCGAGGAGGAGCGTGCCTTCCAGGAACGGCGGATTTCCTCCCCCGTCATCGCCTTCGGCGGAACGGGCGGCGCCAAGGCGGGCGAGACAGAACTTACCGAACGCACCTTCGGCGAGGTGACAGACTTCGTGCTGAACGGCGCGTTGCCGAGCGCCATCACACAAGCCGAAGTCATCGCAAATCCCTCGAACACGGTCATCCAGGGCACGATGATCCAGGCCGTGATGGAGACCGCACTCGACAGCTCGCTCCCCGGGCAGACCCGTGCCATCATCTCCGAAGACGTCTTCAGCTATGACGGCTCACGGCTCCTGATCCCGCGCGGCTCGCGCCTGATCGGGCGCTACCGCTCCGGTATCGAGATAGCCCAGAAGCGCGTCACCATCGCCTGGGACCGGATCGTCCTGCCAAACAACCAGACCGTCCAGATAAGCTCCTTTGGGGGAGACGAGTTGGGCCGTTCGGGTGTCACCGGTTTCGTCGACACGCGCTTCGATGACCGGTTCGGTTCCGCCGCGCTGATCTCGATCATCTCAGCGGCTCCGAGTGTGGCCGCCGCCCAGGTCGAGGATGAGACCACCGCGGACGTACTTGAAGATGTGGGCGATGACCTGGCGGACGCCACCGACAGTGTGATCGGCGAATATCTCTCCATCGGGCCCGTCATCTACGTCGACCAGGGCGCACGCGTCACCGTCATGGTCGACCGGGATCTGGAGATTTTCTGAGATGACCCTCTCCTATCTGCAGACCTCACTCGACAAGCTCGCGGACGCCGCCCGCGATGACGTCATCGAGATATGCATCAATCCGGATGGCTCTTGCTGGGGTGAGTTCCAGGGCGACCACTTCATGCGGGCACTGGATCAGCGACTGTCGGTTACGGAACTGCGCGATCTTGGCAACCAGATCGCCTCCTCAGCCAACACGACAATGAGCAAGGACAAGCCCATCGTCTCGGTCTCGATCACCTATCGCGACCGCCCCATCCGCGCCCAGGTCGTAACCCCGCCCGCCGTGCTTTCGGGCATGTCGATTTCGCTCAGGTTCTTCTCGAGCCTACCGCTGGACCAGATCGAGCTTCGTTTCCTCTATGGCGAAGAGCGCAAGCTCGAGGAGTTGCGCCAGGAAAAGAATCGCGCGCTGCGCGAGGTCGTCGCCTCCGGCGACATTTACGAGGCCATCCGCTTCTGCGTCGAGAACAAGCTCAACATGATCGTCTCAGGCGGCACCTCGACCGGCAAGACCGTCGCGGCCCGAAAAATCCTCTCCTACGTTCCCGATGAGGAACGGATCGTCACCATCGAGGAAGCCGCAGAGCTTCTCCCCGCTCAGCCGAACGCGGTGACCCTGATCGCCAACCGCGATGCGGAGTTCCAATCCGCCGACGTGCTTCTAACCGCGACGCTGCGCATGAGGCCCGACCGGATCATCCTCGGAGAGGTGCGCGGCAAGGAGGCCATGACCTTCCTCGAGGCGATCAATACCGGCCATGGCGGTTCGATGACAACCCTCCATGCCGAAACCCCGCAGCTCGCCGTCCAGCGTCTCGCCATCGCCGCGCTCAAGACCGAGATCCCAATGACCTACCAGGACATGGTCCAATACATCGAAAGCTCGATCGACGTGATCATCCAGGCGGGCCGTGAACACGGTGCCCGCGGCATCACCGAATTCTATCTCCCCGGAACCGATCTCAGCGGAGGCATGACCCATGAAGAAGTTTGAATACGACATCTTGTTCTGCAAGGTGAAGAAGCAGAAGGACTATGAAGAGATGCGGCGCGCCCTGAACAAGCGAGGTGCCGAAGGCTGGGAGGTGATCTCCGCCGAGGCGGGCGATTATGGCTATACCGCGTTCCTCAAACGCGAGGTCATGGACCGACCGGCGGAGTCGGTGACATGAAACGCGCGACCTCTCTCGTCTGCCTACTTCTTCTTTTGACGGGCACCATTGCATCGGCGGAGCGCGACTTGGTGCCGACGCTCGATAATCAACCCGATGTCTGCCCCGATCAGCCGCCCGAGCCGGAGTGGATGCGGAACACCGAAGCGCGCGATGCCCACAAACGGCTCTTGGTCCAGCAAATCTACCGGTTTCAGAGCATGGAACGCATCGTCGACGCGCAGAGCTGCACATGCGTCACCCGGTATCCGTCTTGGGAGGCAACTGAGGCGGTCTATTTTGATCGCTATTCCGCGGCTGACTATTGGAGCGTGGTCGAGGCGACGTCAGACTATCGCCGACAGGCGAACGATCTCCGAAAGCAGGCCATGCCGATCTGCGAAGCCGCCAGCAACTGGTAGCGGGGCATGAGCGTCGTCGCGTATTTCGTGGAAACGGCCGAAGGCTATCTGGACTCGGCGGCGGAAACCCAGTTCGGGGCCGTGGCCGCCACGGTCGGAACGATGCTGGTCCTAGGAACGACGCTCGTGGTCATCCTAGTCTGTCTCAACATGATCTACCAGTACCGGTCCATGGACGGCCGGACCGCCTTCTGGCTCGCCGTGAAGATCGGCCTGATTGGCATATTCGCGACCAACTGGGTCCAGTTCAACGCACTCGCATCCGCCATCCTGAATGGGATAGACAGCATCGCCGGATCGCTGGTCGCGTCGGTCGGCGGCGGGACGCCAGGTCCGTCGGGGACCTTCGCCGAGGAGTTCGACCAGCTGATAGCGGCGCTTGGGGATTACCTGAACGCAGCAGGCTCCGAGCTGAACTGGATGGCTGGCGCGCTTCTTGACACGCTCGGCGTTCTCCTGCTCTCGATCCTCGGAGGGCTGGCAGCCTTCATTGTCGTCGCCTCCAGGCTCATGATCACGCTTTTGATCGGGATAGCTCCGGTTATGATCTTCCTGACCCTCTTCGAGGTGACCAAGGATTATTTCGCGCGCTGGCTCTCGGCGCTGATCTCCTTCGCGATCTACCCCATCGTCATCGCCGGCGTTTTCGCGACGATCACCGGGGTTTCGCGCGCATTGCTCGCCGAACTTGGTGATCCGGAGGGGGCTTCGAACATTGGCGCCCTCCTGCCCTTCTTCATGATGGTCCTCATGGCCAAGGGGTTCATCATCGCCACGCCCTTCATCGTCCGGTCGGTCTCCGGAAACATCATGATGCCGGCGCTTTCGGCGGGCTTTGGCGGAAGCTACGCCTTCGCCCGAGGCTTGGCAGGAAGTCAGCAAGTCTATAACCGATACGCCATCGGAGGCGCGACAGGCGCCGAATATGCCGCGCTTCGGGCCAGGCAATTTCTCGGCGTACAGGCGCTCCCGACCCGCCCTAATGCCGCGGGTGGTGCCACGCCACCGCCTGCGAACGGTTCATCCGGGGCGGGGTCACAGATGCTTGCACAGTTGGCTAGACTAAGGCGTCTGGGGCGCCGGTAAATAGGCAATACGTGGACTGAGCCGTCGTTTGACCCATCAGTGCGAGTTGGGGAACACGGCCCTTTGCCGACCTTCGTACTGCATGACAACGCCGCGGCGCAGCTTCACCAAAGCGGTCGTTCGCGTGTCGCGCCCCATTTTCCGACGGCCGAGGTCCGCTGAGCGGGACATTGCACTCTTTCGCTGCGTCTGCCCCGATGGCCGCTTCCGGATACCACGAGCTGACAAAAACGGTGACTTTTGGCAGAAACAGACCGCCCCCGGCATCTTTTGGCCGGAGGCGCAGTTCCTTCAGGTGGATCGGATGGAAGCGTCTCTAAAGATCGAGACCGAATGAAATTGCCTCAATGAGCTGCACGTGCGCAGCGGCGCGATCCATGCCTTCCGGGTCTGTGCAGATCGGGTCGTCCTGTTCCTCTTCAAGCAACGCGGCGGCACCAGGTTTGCAGGTGCCGAGGAAGGTGAAGTGGTTCGCCGGTGCAATCTCAACGTAGGATGCACCGGGCAACCTGTTCGCCAGGTCATTGCCCTTTGGTCCTACGTCGGCAGCGCCGAGCCTGTCTGCGTCGCCCAGGTTGATGAGTGTTATCCCCGCCAAAGCCCCTTGCAGCGTCTCTGGATTGGCGGCGCCGCCAAATCCGGGGTCCACAATGACAGCCCGTGTGATGCGTGGGTCTCGTGCATCCGCGTCAAAACCGGGGTAATCGGCGAATTGTACACCGCCAAGGCGGAAAAACACGCAATCGGCGGCATCTGGGCCCGTGCTGCAATTGTCGTCTTGAACTGCCCCATCGAAGCGCACACCAGCAAGGCCCAAAGCGGTTGCCCCGCCCAATGAGAACCCAACGACTCCGATCCGATCCGGATCGATGAATGGCGAGAAGGCCGGGTCGGCGAGGATCATGTCGAGCGCAGCTGTCAGGTCATTTGCACGTGCTTCGAGATCAACCGAGCGGCGCGGGGAACTGTCGCCGCTTGTCGAGCCCGGATGGTTCACCGCCAGGACAATCGCCCCGTCCGCGACAAGGCCGCTTGTCAGCCATCCCAGACTGTCTGCGTTGCCGCCTGAACCATGTGACAGAAGGACAAGCGGGTGCTCACCCACCGCGATTGCAGGGCCGATGAACGCGAAGGTCGGGTCAAAGATCGGGCCGTCCCCGACAGGCGCGCGATAGGTGGGGTTCGCCGCCGGATACCAGACCGAGGCAGCGATGGGGCGGGCGCGGTGGTCAGCTGTCAGATCGAACCGGTCGTACCCGGGCAGCATATCCGCCGCGACAGGGCCAGCGTAGGGCAGCGCGAGTATTGCAAGAAGAGCAAGGCGTTTCATGGGAACCTCCGTTGTTGAACGCATGCCGATGGGTTTGCGGAGAAATTCGGGCTATCGCGTCCTGTTTTCCGGATTCAGGTCGTCACAATCGGGATTCTGGACAATAGTTGCGACATGCCCATGCTCCCGATTCCTGTCTTCGCCGCCATCGTTCTCGCCTATCTTGCGGGCCGCACTCTTCTGTCAGAGGGCAGGCCGCTACTGGTCGCCTTTCTTGCCGCCTGCGCGATGCAATCGTTTCTGGTCGCGATGGTCATCGGATACGATGTCGCCTGGCTCCGACCCGTTCTGCCGGTCAGTGCCACGGTCATCCCGCCGCTTGCGTGGATCACTTTGCAGGATGCCCTGATCAGCCGGGTATCGCTTCGTCAAGTCGGCTTTCATGGCGCAGCCCCGGCCTTCACACTGTTCTGTCGAATCTTCGCGCCGGAGACGACGGATATCGTCGTGCCTTTTGTTTTTGCGGGTTACGGTGGCGCGATCCTCTATCTGTTGCGCAGCTCCGGAGACATGCCCCTTGCCCGGTTGGATGCCGGGCACGTTCCGAAGGTTCTCTGGCAGGTCTTGGGATGGGCGCTGATTGCTTCGGCCTTCAGCGATGTGTTCATCGCTGTTGCATTCATGACGGGCAACGAACACTGGGCCGGATGGTTGATCACCTTCTCTTCGTCCTTGGTCCTTGTGCTTGTCGGTTTGCTCAGTGGTAGCCCGTCCGCGTCTGGTGTGGCTGGCGAAGATTCAGCCGAGCCAGCTCCACCGCCCAGAGAAAAGAGCAAAGAAGACATCGACATTTTAGAAGCACTTGAGGCCTTCTTGAATCGCGAGCCTATGCATCTTGATCCAAACCTCACCTTGTCGCGGTTGGCACGTCGTCTTCATCTGCCCGAAAAGCGTCTTTCCATGGCGGTCAATCGTGCGACGGGAACCAATGTTTCTCGCTACGTAAACACTTGGCGTGTTCGCCATGCCTGCAAGCTGATCGAGGACGGCGCAACTGTCACCGACGCGATGCTCGATAGCGGATTTAACACCAAGTCGAACTTCAATCGTGAGTTTTTGCGAGAGACCGGTGTCCCGCCGAGCCAATGGAAACAAGGAAAGCAAACGCCGTCGAATGTGACGCGGATTTCCGACGTGAGCCAAGGCAGTTGAACCGGCAAGAGGCGGGACAAAAACCTCCTGCCAGAACCTACGTGTCAAGAACCGTCGTTATTGTCGCAGGCGTCGCTGTCGCCGAAATCGTTGAAAAATCTTTCGCCACAAACCCTTGGCAAAACTACTCTTGATTTTGGTACGTTTTTGGCCGCTCTTGACTGAGCGGGCGTTCGCTGCATTTTGCACAAAGGTGCGCTCCCGTAGATTGGACCGGCCGCTCTACCTGTGTATTCAGATCTCATGACCTGGACCATCCACATTGCCAATTCCTCGGGTCGCCTAAACGGCCTAGTGTCCCCGATCCGCGCCGCGATTGGACGTGCGCAAGCGCGCGCAGAAGCCGTGACCGAACCCGTAGATCTCGACATGGTGATACAGGCTTGGCCGGGCCGCGTCATCACGCATCTGGGGCACGCCGGCTATGCCCCGACCGCCGATATGATCCAACTTACCTTCGATCCGGCCAACTCTAACTGTGCGCAAAATCTGGGCGAACCGCTTGAGCGAACCATTGTTCACGAATTGCACCATGCGCTACGGTGGCGCGGGCCGGGTTATGGCCGCACGTTGGGCGAGGCCCTTGTCACCGAAGGTTTGGCAGGTCACTTCGCGCAGCAGCTCTATGGGGGGCCGCCGGAAAAGTGGGAGACGTCGCTTGATGACGAAGCCCTCGCGCAAGCCGCAAGGGACGCAGCGGCGGCGTGGGACGATGAAGCCTACGACCACGCCGCATGGTTTTTCGGAACGGATCCCGCGTGGCGGGGCTATGCTCTTGGCTATGCCCTGGTTGAGAGGCATCTCATCGCGCACCCGAACGAAACGCCCGCCACGCTAATCCATACCGAAGCGGCAAGCTTTCGCGGCGACCTCAAAATCGGCTCTTGAACAATAAAACTTAGGAGATCATCGATATTCGATAGCCGCCGTTCGTGCCGATCGCAGCATCTTGCAAGTAGGGCTCAATGCCGACCTCAGAAGCGGCGCAGCATCCTGTGATAAGGTGACCAGGTCAACGTCGGGTTGTCGTCGTGGGAGGGAGTGGCGGATCGGAGGATCAACCATGCAAACACCAAACTTACCTGCCATTCGCGCACGCCGCCCTGCTTGGAACAAAGGACGAATTGTCGGACAGAAACGTCCGCTGCTGCCCAAACATGTCTGGGCGATCCGCGTCCGTCTTGAGATTGCCAAGAACCATCGTGATCTGGCGCTGTTCAACGTTGCCATCGACAGCAAACTGCGAGGCTGCGACCTGGTCAAGCTGAAAGTGGCCGATGTTTTCGCTGCCGGTCAGGTAAAAGAGCGGGCCTCGATCATCCAGAGCAAGACGCAGAAACCTGTCCGCTTCGAGATCACCGAGGGCACCCGGAAATCGCTTTTGCGGTGGATGGAGGAGCCGCTAATGATCGGTTCCGAATTCCTTTGGCCGGGGCGCTTCCACGAACGGCTGCACATTTCGACACGGCAATACGCACGCCTGGTCCGAGATTAGGTGAACTCGATCGGGCTGGAACCAAGCGCGTATGGAACCCATTCCATGCGACGGACGAAAGTCGCGCAGATCTACCGGAAGACCGGCAACCTGCGCGCTGTTCAGCTCCTGCTTGGGCATACCAAGATGGACAGCACAGTCCGATATCTTGGTGTCGAGTTGGAAGACGCATTGGCAATCGCCGAAGCGGTAGAAATCTGAACATGTGGGCCGTCCTTTGTGATGGCCCACTTCGATCATTTGCGTGCAGGACCTTCGCCGAAGTGCAACCGGCCCATAGCTGCCGTTGACGCAGCGCGCAGAGAACGGCGGCATAGCGCCCATTTTAACCGACGGCTTTGATGTCAGATCGAAGGTTCGAGTTCTGCCCTGCAAACGATCTCGACGCAATATGCCGTGTCGCTTGCTGTCCCGAAGGCAGAACTGACCGAGAGTTTTAGGTAACAAGGTCGTCGGCCGTCAGACCAGTCGGTTCAATAGCGCCGAAACCTCGATCTCGAACTGTGCCGGTGCACCCTTATCGCCCCTGAGATACGCCTGAAGGTGGAAGCGAAAAAAGCTGTCCAGCACCAGATAAGTAGGTCGAGCCTGTTCCGGTGAGACGCCAGACCTAGAGAGAAAAGTCGCGACAAGGTCTCGCAGACCGTCTTCGATGTCCACCACGACCTCTTCGAACGCGGGGTCGAACATTGCTTGAGTGCGAATGTCATACCAGAGCCGATGGGTTTCGGCTTCACGACGGATCGACAGTGATAGACCCTTGATGAACCGGTCTGCGAGTTGCTCAGGTTCGACATCGGCTTCCAGAATTGATCCCATGTCCGCCACGAACCCCACCTTATAGCGGCGCACGCAATAGGTGATGAGGTCGACCTTGTCTTCGAAATAGTAATGCAGCGTGCCGACCGCGACCCCCGACATTTCGGCGATGTCGCGCAGGCTGGTGCGTGCATAGCCAAGTTGCTTCAACGCTGTAATCGCGTGATCGGCAAGCTCATCCTTCTTGCGCGCCCGCTTCGCGGATTTGGCTTCGGCCTTTTCCGCAAGGCGGGCGATTTTGTCGAGTTTGGTCACGTCCGGCTGGCCTTTGTTTTAACCACGCAAGGCATTGGCGAATATGCGCGGCAATTTCAACCAGCTTGGCTTGTGCTGGAAATGGGTCAACAGTCGGCCAACCACATGCTGCCGCCGATTTGTGACGAACCACGGGGGACGGGGCAGGAGTGTGAACTGACCCGACAACACCCCGCGCGGGAAGGGTCGCCACGGCGCGGTCACGACCACCCGCTCGGGTTTGTCGAACATGAAGGTGTTATGCGCAAAGCCGATCCCGCTCCCCACATCGTCCAGCGTATGACCAGGAAACGCACCCCACGGGCAAGCGGTAGCAAGGAAGGCGAGGCCAGTCCACGCATTCACCGCGATGGTTCCGTAGTGCAAATCGGCGATGATCTCTTCGAAGCGTTTGCGCCCGATCTGCCGAATGGTGCGCGGGTGAATGACGATATTCGCGCCCAAGGTGCCGTGCAGCGTTTCGTTAGCGTATCGGATCGCCTCGATCAGATAGGTTTCGGCGTCCTCTGCCTCGATCTCAAAGGTCGACAGAGCAGGGGCGAACACCTCGTTTTGGGTGAACCAGTTCTCCCCTTCGTTCACCGGGGCGAAGATCAGCGCAGGTGCTTCGCCACGGTCGAATGACGTCGCATTCGCCGACTGATCCGCGAAACCGGCCATTCGGTCCGCGGCACCCGGGTAATAGGCCTGACGCGCATCCATGTCGCGCATCACGCCTCGAATCGCATCGATCAACGCGTCTTTCTGACCCCACGACTTCGGCAGCACCAACATCTGACAGGCCACGCAGTTGAAGCCCGAATTGTGGAGCTTTTGGGTCGCCAGGTGCTCGGCCTGAAACTTGATGTCGGCCTCTGACCAGTTCCCCGGCACAACGATGGTCGGACAGACCGCACCCAGTTCAGATGTGATCGGCTTGGTCAACTTCGGCGTGTTTGCGGCCTTGTTCTTGGCCCCTTCCTCGCCCGGACCCCAGACAATCGCATCATGCGAGGCTGCAGCCCCGGTGATATGCACCTCGTCCACCGCGGCGTGATTGCACAGGTAGCTCCCAACCTCGGCCCCGCCTTTCACGATCCGAAGAGCATCGCGCTCGATCAGCGGCTTCAACGCGGCTTCCAGAAACGGCGTTAGATATTCGTTCACGGGGTTCATCTTCAGGATGACCGCTTTATGCGCACCAAAAGCTTTCTCGAACACGTCCAGCGGCGCGATCGAGGCGATGTTGCCCGCGCCCAGCACCAATGACACGCCACCGTCTCGCGCATCCACCGGGGTGTCATAGGCGCACGCTGTATGTGCCGCCAGATTCGCTTCATCTACCTGCGATTGCATCCAGACATCCGCAGAGACGCCTGACAACAGCAGCCGATCCCAGATCGAATGGGGCAGGACGCGCACGGCCAATTGCCCATTCGCCGTGGTGCGTTTCGACAGATGGTCGAGGAACGCTTTTCCGTTCATACCTGCCAAAGTCTGCATCAACCCGTTACAGGCAGACATGACCGCATAAGGTCCAGAAATCCATTCTTCGCCCGCCAAAGGCGACCCCGCCGGGATCAGCTTTCGCCGCGCCGCGGTCTCGGCCCAGCCTTCGGCGACCTCCAGCAGCCGGTCCTTGATCTCGGCCAGAACCGCGATGCGTTCGGCGTTCGATGTCCGCGCCCAAGCCTCAGCCCCTGACCGCAATGCCTCAAGGTCGCGATCCAGCGCTGAAAAATCAGGTGTAATATCCGTTGCAATCTGGTTCATGGCTCACGCCTCCTCCAAAAGCACGTTGCCATAGGCCTCGCGCAGCTTGTTTTTCAGAACCTTGCCCGTGGCCCCCAGCGGCAGATCGTCGACAAAGATGACCCGATCCGGCACCTGCCATTGCGCGACCTTGCCCTCATAGCTGGCCAGCACGTCCGCCTCGTCCGGGGTTTCGCCTTCGGCAGCCACGGCAACGATCACCGGGCGCTCATCCCACTTCGGATGATGCGCGGCGATGGCGGCGGCATTGGCAATCTTCGGATGTGCGATGGCGATGTTCTCAAGCTCGACGGTCGAAATCCACTCGCCGCCAGACTTGATGATGTCCTTGGACCGATCCCGGATCACCATGTATCCGTCGGCGTCCAGCGTCGCTACATCGCCCGTGTCGAACCACCCATCGGCGGTCAGGGCGGACCCCTCCTGCCCGAAGTAGCTTTCGACAACCCAATTCCCGCGAATTTGCAATTCGCCTTGCGTCTCGCCATCGCGGGGCAACTCGGTGCCGTTTTCGTCCACGATGCGAAGCTCTACGCCCCACGGCGGGCGGCCCTGACCTTCGCGTAACTTGGCCTGCGCGTCCTCGCTCAGCCCGTCATGTTTCTGCAAAAGCTGGTTCAAGGTACCCAAAGGTGACGTCTCGGTCATGCCCCACGCATGGATCAGTTCCACGCCATAGCCATCACGGAAGTCGCGGATCATCGAGGGCGGAAGGGCGGAACCGCCTACCACCGTGCGTTTCATCGAGGTGGGCTTGATCCCGGTTGATTTTAGCGCGGCCAGAAGGCCCATCCAGATCGTCGGCACCCCCAACGACAGCGTGACCTGTTCGGTGTCAATCAACCGTGCGAGGCTTTCGCCATCAAGGTTCGGCCCCGGCATCACCAGCTTGGACCCGACCGAGGCCGCAATATACGGCACACCCCAGGCGTTCACATGAAACATGGGAACGACCGGCATCACCGTGTCCCGCGCCGCGATGTTCAATCCGTCCGGCTGGTTGCCCCCGATGGAATGCAGCACCAGCGACCGATGCGAATACTGCACGCCCTTCGGATTGCCCGTGGTGCCAGAGGTATAACATAGCGCGGCGGGGGCGTTTTCATCCAGATCGGGCCAACCGTCGGCAGGGTCGGCCTTCTCCACGAGCTCGTCGTAGAACAAGAGCCCCTCGACCTGAGCGGCGGCCTCGTCATCGCGCGACCCCATCAGGACATAGTGCTTCACCGTTTTCAGGTGTTCGCCCAGTTTGGCCGCGACGGGCAGGAAGGTGCGATCCAGAAACAGCACCTCGTCGGCGGCATGGTTGAGGATATAGATCATCTGTTCGGGCGTCAGGCGCGGGTTGATCGTGTGCGTCACACGACCCCCCGCGCCGATCCCGAAATACAGCTCCAGATGCCGCCGGTTGTTCCACGCAATGGTGGCACAGCGCGCACCGCCAGACACGCCCAGATCATCCAGCGCTGCCTTGATCCGCCGCGCATTGGTGCCGACCGCGCCCCACGTGGTGCGGGCCTTGGTCCCGTCCGTCTCGACCGAAACGATCTCGGTGCCTGCGTGGTATTTCTCAGCATGTGCAATCAGGGAGCCTGTGGTCAGTGCCTGCGTCATCATTGTGCCGGACATGATGTCCTCCTTCGTTCTGCCGCGTCGCGCGGCGGTCTTCATTCTGCTGCGATTGCGGCGGGCTTGATGCCCCGGATCATGTCGGCGGCGCGTTCCGCGATCATGATCGTGGGCGCATTGGTGTTCCCGCCGATAAGGGTCGGCATGACCGAGGCATCGATCACGCGAAGCCCTTCCATGCCGTGCACCTTCAACTCGGGGTCCACCACTGCCATGTCGTCGACGCCCATCTTACAGGTCCCGACCGGGTGATAGATCGTATCGGCCCGCGATCGAATGTGCTTTTCCCATTCGGCGTCGCTCATCCCGTCCTTGGTGCCGAACAACTCCTTATGGCGGTATTTCTTCATCGCCGGAGCTTGCAGGATTTCGCGCGTCATTTTCGCGCCCTTGATCGTGGTTTCCAAATCGCGCGGATCGGTCAGAAACTGTGGATCGATCCCCGGCGCGGCCATCGGATCACCGCTTTCAAGGAACACTTCGCCACGGGAATAGGGGCGCAGCGCACAGACGTGGCAGGAAAAGCCATAGCCCATGTGCAGCTTGCGCGCATGGTCGTCCACGATGGAGATCACGAAGTGAAGCTGAATGTCAGGTCTGTCCAGCGCGGGATCGGTTTTCAGGAACCCGGCCCCTTCGGCGAACGGCGTCGCGATCATGGAGTTACCATGCTTGCGCCATTTCAGAATGTGCTTCGTCAACCCGATGGTGCCCGCCAACCCGATTCCGAAATTGTCGGTATCGTTCGACTTGTAGGCGAGGATGAAATCCAGGTGATCTTGAAGGTTCTTGCCCACACCCGGCAACTCGTGAACCATTTCGATCCCGTGGCGTTGAATGTCCTCCGCGACGCCGATACCGGACAGTTGCAGGAGCTGTGGCGAGTTGAAGGCGCCCCCGCACAGGAGCACTTCCTTATTGGCCTTCACCTGATGATCCGAGCGCCCCTTGTGATAGGCGACGCCGGTCGCGCGCTTGCCCTCGGTCAGGATCTTGGTCGCATGGGCGCCGGTGATGATGGTGAGGTTCTTGCGGCTCTTCTGGACCGGGTGAAGGTAAGCCGCTGCTGCCGAGCACCGCTCGCCATTGCGCGCCTCGTCATGAAACTGCGTGACCTGATACAGCCCGACTCCCTCGTTGTCGCCGGTGTTGAAATCCGCCGTTTCGCGGTGCTGGCATTCGGCTGCCGCCTCGACGAAGGCGCGGCTGATCGGACGTGGCGCTTTCTGGTTCGAGACGTGCAGCGGACCGGATGCGCCGTGGAAGTCACCCGCGCCGTCCTCGTTGTTCTCGGCACGTTTGAAATAGGGGAGGCATTCGTCCCATGACCAGCCATCACACCCCAGGTCGGCCCAACCGTCATAGTCGGATTTGTGCCCACGGACGTAGAGCATGGCGTTGATCGCGCTTGACCCACCCAATGCTTTGCCGCGTGGTTGATAACCTTTGCGACCATTCAGTCCGGGTTGAGGCGTGGTCTCATAGGCCCAGTTCGAGATCTTCCCATGTCCCGGCAGGATCGCAACCGTGCCGGCGGGCGCGCGGATGAGAATGTGATCACCGTTCCCACCTGCTTCCAAGAGGCACACGGACACCGCGGGATCCTCGGTCAAACGAGCAGCAAGGGTCGATCCCGCAGAACCGCCCCCAACGATAACGTAATCAAAAGCCGACTTATCGGGCATATCAAATCCTCCCTGAACAGAGCCTCCTCGCTCTGTCTCTATGCGAGCACAAAATCTGAACACTTGTCCAGAAATTTTGTTCAAGAAAAATTTTCGCGAATAAAACTATTTTAAATCAGGTGCTTGATGTCGTTCTTCGCCCCTTAGTCGCTCTTCGCAAGGAATGTTGCAGAAACCACGGATTTGCTGCGAGGCGATTCCGAGTGGCAGATTCCACGCCGTTTCGTCGTGGCTATTGGAACGGTTCTTCAGAGTGTTCTTCCAGAGCGCAACGGTAATTCGCCAAAGTCCAAACCCTGCCGCCGCAACCAAGAACTCACATCATGAAATGGTCCGGCCAAAATGCGTCGAACATGCCAAGTATGGCCACTGGCGCCATTTCTTCAGCGACAATTTGATTCGGGGTTTGATGTTCTTGATTAGAAGAATACTCCCGTTTCAAACCAGAGCGAAACCAGCGAACGGCCATAGCGGTCGTTCACGCAATGCGCAGCGAATGTCCGCTCCCCGCCCATCGCGACGGCCTCTGCGCGTTCGCCCAAGGTCGGGAGTGAGCTCAGACCCGACCTTCTCTGCACTCGTCTCGAACGTCAAATCCATAGCCTCGGCTGACCTCCGCTCAACTTGTCATGGAAATTTCCAACCGCTCCAGATCACTCACGGCGTCCTGTACCCGGACGACGTCGTCTTCTGTCGCAGCCTCCACCTCCAGACCTGCCTGCCGCCCGAACTCCATCTCGAACTGCCGCTGATCGTCCCCGAGGACTGCGGCCCTGACGCGCCGAGGCGCTTGAGCCGGACCGGGATCGATGGGTGAGTTTCCACCGGATTCCGTAAGCCCCATCCTGGCTTCGAAATCGCGTTCCGACAGACCGGCCCCCCGCGGCGCCGTGGGCATTGCCCGGACACTCAGGGGCAACTCCCCCATCGGAGGGACCGGCCCCTTCGGGAAGGGCAGATCCCCCTCCTGCGCCGCGTGGATACCCTTGAAGAACGGATCCTCGTAGTAAACGACCCGCTTCGCCCGGACCGGCATCTGCGCGTCCACGACCACCACGATCTCATCAAGCGGCAGACGCCGCGCCTCATCTTCCGGCAGGAGCGCGACCTCCTCCGTCCGTTCGGACTGGCTGCGACCCTCGAACGGGTTCTTTCCGACCGCGCGGGAGCGTGTGACCACGGTCTTCGTGGTCTTGCCCACGGCCTTGCTCAACTCCTCGACCGTCTTCTCGTCCGAGGGCGTGAGGTAGAGCTTGATCCCGGCGTTGCCCTGTAAGGCCCGCCGCGTGTTCTCGCCGTAGATCTCGTCGATGGCCGGGATGGTCTGGGTGACCACCGCGAGATGCCCGCGATAGGCGCGCAGTACTTCGATGCTCTCGGCCACGATCGGCATCTTTCCGAGGCGATTGAACTCGTCGAGCATGATCATGACCGGCCAGGGCTCGTCCGGACCCGGCTCCTTGTCCTGAAGCGCTGAAAGTAAGTCCGAGAAGAAGAGCCGGATCAACGGTGCCAGCGGTTTCACCATGAGGGGTTGGACGACGAGATAGACGCTGAAGGGCTTCTTGCGGATCGTCCGGAAGTCAAAATCTGAGGTCGCCGTCGCGTCATCTATCGCCGGGTTCTGCCACTGGTCCAAGCCGGACGTCATCAGGAGCGAGACATAGGAGGTCAGCGTGTCGTTGTTGGTCGAGGCCAGCCGCGTGAATATCAGCCGCGCCGCGGCGTTTTGGACCTCATGGGCGCGCGCGAGATATTCCTTCTGCTTCTGCCCGCCCGAGGCGGCGATGCGGTAGATCTCCCCGAGCGTCGGCCTGCGGCGCTGGAACGCGAGTAGCCCGGCCGCGACGAAGAGATCGATCCCGCCCTTCAAAAGACCTTGCACCCGGTCGTTGTCGTTCTGCAGGAAGAGCGTGGCCAGGAGCTGCAGCTCCATCTGCTGGCGGGCCGGGTCTTTAAGCTCATAGATGCGCAAGAGTGGATTGTAGCGATGCGTGCGCCTGTCCTCCCAATCCGTGGGCGCGAAGCGGAACACCGCGTCACCCTGTGCCGCCCGGTGGCGGGCCGAGGCCTCGAAGCATTCGCCCTTCACGTCCAGAACGACCGCCGAGCCCTGCCAGGTCAAGAGGTTCGGGATGACAAAACCGGTGGTCTTGCCGCGACCGGTCGGGGCCACGATCAGCGCATGCGGGAAGGTCCGGGAGCAGAGGAACGGCGCCCGTGATCCGGGCTTGCCCAGCTTGCCGATCACGAAACCTGTGCCGGGCGCGCCGAAGAAGCCGTTCCGCTTCATCTCGCGGCGGGTCTGCCAATGGGTATAGCCGAACCGGGTCAGGGCCGAGCCGGACATCGCCAGGCTCATCATGAGGCCCGCCACCCCGGCCCCGCCCATGATCAGGTTGATCAGGCGAAAATCATCGGGGCGGACGGCCCCGATGGCGCGGTAGTTCTGGGCGATATAGAAGAAGTCGATCTCGGACCGGAAACCCAGGTCCCGGAACGTCACGACGGCCGAGGCGATGACATAGCCGATCGCGATGGCGACCAGTGTGACCAGCGCGACGCCGAGGGCGAGGCGGCCCTTCCCCACCCCTCCCATCAGTGCGTCTCCCCGCGCTCGCTCTCACCATCGACAAGATCGGCGCGGTGGAGCTCGAACTCGCGGTCGGCGATCTCCTCGACGACGACACGGGTCGCCTCGCTATTGGCGGTGGCCGCGTCCGACTGGAGATAAGTCTTGGCGGCGTAGAGCCGGTCGAGACGGTCTTCGATCTGGGTCTTCAGCACGTCGACATCCCCGTCTCGTAGGCGTTCGATCTGCGCCGCGTCGAGCTCGCGCTCGACGGCGTCGCGGTAACTCAAACGCTGACCGTCGTCCTGGAACGGCGACTGCAGATTGCCGGCCCGCTCATGGTCGACGACCCGTCGGATGTCCGGATCGGCAATCGGCGCGCCCTCGACAGCGTCCCCCTCGCGCGCGTCCGACAGCCGCCCGTCGCGCAGGTCGAGCGCCACCTCCCGCAACTCGTTTTCGCGGCGGACCTGGTTGAGGGCCTCGGTGTCGCGCAGATCGGTGACGGCCGCATAGGTCGCGCCAAGTCCACGGGCGAGATGCGATGGCATATCGGGATAGCGCGCGCGGAACTCGTCCGTGACGACATCCGCAACGGGGGTCCGCGCGTCGCGACCTTCCATGATCCGGTCGACTTCGCGGGTGATCTCGCGGGCCCGGGCCTCGTCGGTGATCCGCTCCCGGTAGGGCTCGGACCGGTCGATCACGTCGCCCGGGCGCGCGAGCAGTTCCGGATGTGCCTCGAGATAGGCGCGTTGCTCCTCCTCGATCCGCCGCTCCGCCCGGGAGGCGATCTCCCACTCCCGGTCCTCGATCTGGTCCTCGGTCAAGCCTTCCGAACGCATGTCCTGGCGGATCGCGCGTTCCATGTCCTCAGTGGCGTCCCGATGATAATGGACCCGCTCCAGCACCGTGCGATCTTCCACGACACCGTCCTCACGCAAGACCCCTGCCCGCTCCAGTGCGACGCCGAGCTGGACATGGGCCCGGTTGAGGGTCTCGCGCGCCGTCTCCAGATCCGCGCGACGCTCGAGGTTGAGACCGACCCTCTCGGCCACCCGCGCCAGATCGTCGGCGATCCATTGCCGCTCGAGCGCGGCGTTCTGCGCGCCGGTTTCCATCCGGGCGACCACCACGGACGAACTGATCCCGGTCCCGCGCAGCGCGGTATCGACCTGCGCCCGCACCTCGGGGTCGCGCAACCGGTCGAGCCGGGCCGCATCGATATTGGTCTCGGAATAGACCCCGCCCTCCGAGGGCTTTTCGGTCAGTGTCACGGAGCGGAGCCCCAAGGGCTGCATATGCGCGAGCCGCGACTGGATCTCGTTGAGGCTGCGCTCGAGCCTCGGCCGTTCGGCCTCCGGCTTCGCATCAATCATGCCCTGGACGCGCGCAACCTGATCGGCATAACGGGTCTTCAGATCCTCGAACGATTGCTCCTCTGCCATGTAGACGCCTCCTTCCAAAGTCAGCTTGCCGCCCTTGGCCAGAAGCTCTCCAGACCGGAAGAGCGCATCGGCGATGTCCTCGCGGTTGTCCGCAGAGGCCTCGGCGGCGAGCGAGTGATAGATGATCCGTGTATTGGCAATCTCTTCCAGAGCGCGATCCAAGTCTGCCCCGACCCGTGGCCGTGGTTCCGCGGCCCGCCCCTCAACCTTGGCCGCATAGACCTCGCGGGTGCGCGGCGGGTAGTGCACGACACCTCGGTCGAGCCGCCGCGTGGCCTCCAGACGCACGCCGAACCGCTCGGCCTCTTCCACCATGGCGAGGCGGAAACCGTCGTAATTGAACCGGTGGTCCCGGCCCAGGAAGAAGAACTCGCCCTCCTGCGAGCGGCGGTTCAATACTATATGGGCGTGCGGGTGATCCCGGTCCTCATGCACGGCAATAATGTAGTCGAAATGCCCCTCGTCGGACTGAAAGAACCGCTCCGCGACATTGGCGGTGATGTCGCGCACGTCCTCGCCCCGGGTGCCGATCGGGTAGGACATGAGCATATGCGTCGTCTGTCCGAGCTTGGGCTTGAACCCCTCACTCCAGCGCTTGGCGAAACGCTCCGTCATGTCCTTGATCTCCGACCCCTCAAGCCTCGTCTTCCCGTCCAGGAACCCGCTGCTGTCCACGATATGCGAGGACTTCGTGGTGAGGTAGTCGAGCTGGTTCATGAGCTGCGATTTGGTATGGGTGCCCCCGCCCCGGATCGCCTTGAAGACCGCCGCACGATGCCCCGCCGAGGCCCGCACGAGCTGCCTCTGCCGGGACGCCTGCAGCCCCTGCATCGAGCCCCTGATGCGGCTCCAGCCATCCCGAAAGATCTCTCCGGTGACGTCATGGACGGCATCATTCAGCCGCATGGGCAAACTCCCTCAGCGCGGCGGTCGCGGATAGCTGCATGGCATCCCGGCGGCGGCGCAGGAGCAGGTCGATCTCGTCCGCGGAATCAAGGATGAACCGCGCGAGCCCGCGCATCTGCGCAAGGCGCAGTTCGGAGAACTCAGCGCTCGAATCGCCTTCACTCCCCTGCCCCATTTGGTTGGCCTTCACCATCTGCTTGGCGATCTGCACGACACCGTTGCCAACCTCATGCAGAGAGGCCCTGTAGCGCGCCATCTCTCCGGCCAGTTGTACATCCGGAACGAAGGTCCCGCCCGCCGCCTGGATGAGCCGCCTCAGCCCCTCCGTGCGGGTCTCGATGCCGGCCATGGCCAAGACTTCATCCAGCGCGCCAAGCTCCTCAGGGGTCAGTTTCACGGTCACGGCAGAGGTCGCCACGGCTGCATCCCGCTGGCGTTCTTCGTCCGCCTTCAACGTGTACTGGATGGCCCGCGGCGTGACCCCGAACCGCTCCGCGAGCTCCGAGGTCCCCACTCCTTCTCCGGCCTCACGAACAATCTCCGCCCGTTCCGCGTCTGTCAGTCTCTTGGTCCGGGTCATGCGAAGAAAGCCCCCCTATTTCCTGCCACCTTCATAGGAGGCCGCACGCCCACATTACGAAACTATACCAATGTGTCAATGCTATATGATTGGGTTTCTACTATACGCGGCCTCGTATTCCGCTTCGGGCCGAGCACCGCAAGTGCGAGGCCCCGCCCGCAGGGCCAAAAAATCACCCCCCTCTTCGTCCGCACTCCGTCCGATCTTCTCCATGCCTGCGCCCGAGTTTCAGGCCGAACACACATGTGTTCGGACGGAAGCGAGGGACGGCGCATCTCTTCACCGACGGGGCTGACGGACAGGGTCAAGGGAGGCCAGATTTGGGCCACCAAATCTCTGCCGGAAAAACCGGCGGGCTCAAGCCCGACTGTTTTTGTGGATGGCCCCCTTGAGGCTGGCCGGCAGACCTGTTCCAGGCAATCTCTGATATCCCCCGTCAGGACCGCGCGCGGTCCTGACACCTTCCCGGGGACACCGGCCGAAGGCAGGGGTTCCCGGTCTTGGCGCAGCCCTCCCTGGAACAGGGAAAGGGCCGCCCTAGGGCGGCCCATCCTCGCCAGAGGATTACTCCTGCGGTTCCTTGGAGCTCGGCGGGAACATCACCAACTCCTGGACTGCGACGGGGAAGTCGAGTTTGAGGCTGAAGAACTCCGAGCCGTCCCCGTTGCGGGTGTTGCGGAACATCGCGCCGACGCGCTGGAAGCGGGTGCGCTCCTGACCTTCGTTGTCGGTGAACTTGACGGGAACGGTGGCGACGTAGTGGTTGGTCATTTGGGTCTCTCCTTTTTGCGATGGGGATCACCCGGCACGGGGGACAAGGGAGGTCCGCAAATGCAAATGCGGAGGGTCCGCGCGCCCCGCGCGTGGAAACCGTATTTGTGTTTGCCGGAGCGTGAGCGGAGGGCACGGACTGCCCGACCCCGTGCGATCCACATCTATGAGCAAAGAGGGGAGACCCAAATGTGCATCCCGCTCCTCAGCCGCCTTCGGTCCTGTCGGGTTGTGTCAGACATGACCAGGTCCGCGCCGCTTTCATCCAACCCGTCGGCGCGATGGTTCGCGTGCGCCCGATCGGCCCGACCGTGATCGTCTGCCTCAAGCTCGGCTTCCCCGTCGCCTGTGTGGCGATCCGGGGCGGTGATACAGCCGCAGGTCTGGCAGAAGAGTTGTCCGCCCGGACAGGTCGCCGTCATCGGGCGGCGCGGTCGTTGCGCTGCGCCCGCCCCAGCGATCTGCACCCGGACGGGCGGATCGCGTGGTTTCTGGCGCGCATGAGGGCAACCCCGCCGGCTGGCTCCGTCAGGAGACCGCCGCCGGGGTATGCCACTCAGCACGTCCAGAGGCCTCGTGTTCCGGGTGGAGGCCGGCACGGCCGGAACCTGCGAGCGCGGTGACGGCGGTGCAGCCGCCGGCAGGGGCCCGTCTTGACCGAACCAGTCACGGATTCGTGTGATCAAACCGCAGTATTTTGTCCAGTTGGAAGGACGAGCTGTCCAGCCGGGCCTCGGTCTGGCGGGGCTGACGAGATCATTTTATCGACTTGTTGCTCGACACTCATTTTGCGTCCAACTCGCCGAACTTTTCCAAATCGATGATCCGTTCGGGCGGAGTGGCGACCCGTTGCATCATGCAACAGTCAGTTCGCAGCTTGGCAATATCGAAACTGGGGTTCGCTACCTTGAATGCCCAGCTGTTCAGGAAGACGCGTGCAATCCCAGGAATTTCGCCCATGCCGATGATGTCAGAGTAGCTGAAGTGCGGATGAGCACCTCGAACGAGTTCTTCGCCACCAATGCGGACATGTACGATGATGGGAACGGTTTCCGAGTGGAGCAGGTGAAGGCCCGATTGATCGCCGAACAACCGCTGCACGACATGCTGATCAAACTCAGAGCCGTGACTCAAATAGTGGTCGAAACCATTCGCGAGACCCGATCGAGATAGACTGAAATGAACTTGTCCTTCCCGTCGGCCTTGCTTGTTTTTCGGGCCGACATCTTCAAGTACCTCGGCAAGTCGGTGTTCTAGATGATGCCACTGAGGATGGGTCTTGAGAATTTCGGTGAGTCTTTGCCTGCGGTCTGCGGCCACCAACGGACGCAGACCAAGTTGCTGCAAAGATAGGATTTCGTCCGGCAGCAAACGTGTACCATGGAAGACGCAGAATTCATGTGCTTGCAGCCAATCGTAAATCGCGTCTGACGCCGTTTCGATGTCCGTATGCCGAACCACGGAGTCGCCCGCATCCTCGATGAATTCAAAACTCGATGAAGCGAGGGTTTCGATCGCTTCCTTGCCTACCAGATCAACTGCCAGTTCGCGGAAAGACCCCTCCCAGGTCTCAAACTGATCGTAGTAAATAGTCATTTCTCTGGGGACCTGTGACAGTTGCCAACTGGCTTACCCGTCTAGCGTCTCAGGGGAATCTTGCAAAGGGTGTCATCGGCGAAGAGCTGCATCTAGTGAGTTCGATACGTCCGCTTGGTCGCATTTAGACGCCGACGTGAAAACGAGGCAAAAGGGCCGCCCAAAGGCGACCCTCTCTCATTCACGCGTCTGCCGTCTTCTTCGCCGGATCGGCGACCCGCATGACGGTGAGCCCCTTCGCCTCGGCCTTCTGCCCGAGGTTCAGCGCGACCCCGTTGCCTCCGAAGAGCACAACTCCCGTCGCAGCAAACTTGTCGTCCAGCATCTCATCGTTGCATTTGAAGGGTGCCGCCCGCCCATGCGCGGACCAGCGCGGATCGAAGCGCGCCTGTGCGACGCCGCGCGCCCGAGCCCACCGGGCGGCGATCATCTCGGCCCCATGCTTGCCGCCCTTGTGGCAGAGGAAGATCTCCTGATTGCGGTTCTGCTTGATCCGCTCGCGAACTTTGTCGAGTGTCGAGAAGATGACGTCGATATCAGTCCAGTCGGTTGCTCCTGAGACGATCAGAGGCACGCCTTCGACTTTCGACTTGGCCGCAGTCTCCCGATCATGCTGCTCCAGCAGCTGCCGCGCTTCGAAGACGGCCCCTGTTTCTTGCGCCCGTGCGCTCGCACGTGACCCTGCCGCCGGGATAAAGGCGTGGCCGGTCTCGACCTCGTAGCATTCTGCCGCTGCCTCGCTCATCACCTCAATGGCGCCCACGATCTCGCGGAGTTGCAGGAAGCGAGCTTGCGCCTCTTCCAGAGCGGTCTCGGCGATCTCTGATCCGTCATGGGACTTCGCCAGGGCACCGATCTTGTCGGCGGTTCGGTCCAACTCCTTGCCGGTTGCAACCTTTCGCCGCTGCAGAATCGTGGCGATCCCGTGCGCGAGCGGTTCGATCTCGGTCTCGAGACCGGTGCCACGCAGCTGGCCAAGCAGGGCCTCGAAAGTCTCGCGGACGATGCTGTCGGTCAGGACGTGATCCTCGGGGATGGGCAGCTCCGCGTCTTTCTCCGTCAGGCCGAAAAGTTCGATGGTCTCGTAGGCGTTCGTGTTCTCGTATGTCATGTTGGTGTCTCCAGATGTTCGGGGAACCACCACGTGAGTGTGGTGGCATGGCCGTACGTCTGGTTCACCGAATCTGTCCGGGTCAGGGACGGCGAAGCCGCCGGCGCGCCGGGCGCAAAAGTTTTCCGGGCGCATCGCCCACCACAGGCGCGTCATCGACCACTGGACTGCCCTCTTCACCCCCGCCGCCCTCGCCGAAAAGTTTTGCGATCCTTGAGGCGGGCTGATTTGGGGGCCATCCGGAGGATATGCTTCCGCACTCATGTGTGTGTTGTTGACGGTAGGTTTGCCCGACGCGAGCAGGCAAAGGGCGCGACCGGACGCGGGAGACGGATGGAGCGGCGGGATCGTTTTGCCCCGCAAAACAGACCGGAGCGCAATCCGGCGGAGCGGCCGGGGCGCGGCCTGCTCGCGAGACGGGCAAACCGGGATGCCAAGTGCTGCGCCGCGGTGAGGCCGCATGGCCGAATGCGCGACGGACCGCAGGGCCGTTCTCGCCTGCGACACGCGAAGCCGAGCGGGGGAGGCCGTCAGGCAGTGGGCGCTTCGGGCCAATTGATGCGATAAGGGTCTGAGAGTGTTACGCCCGGAAGAATGTGAACCCACCTGCAGAGGAGGCGGAAGTTGAAATATCTGATCCCGATCGTCGTGATCCTGCTGACATCACCAGCCATCGCGCAGGTGCAGATCCGGGACGCCGACACCATCGTCGTCTCCGGCACACCTGTGCGTCTGAATGGCGTCGATGCTCCCGAGCTCCGAACGCGGGCGGGCCGGGATGCCCGGCGCTGGATGGTGAACTACCTCGATGGCCGTTCGATAGAATGCGAGCTCAACGGCGAGCGGACCCATGACCGATGGGTGGGCATTTGTTACGCCGATGGTGAGGACATCGGCGCCGCGCTGATCGCGGCCGGTCACGCGCTCGATTGTCGGAGATATTCCGGAGGTCGGTATGCCCATCTGGAGACGCCGGCGGCGCGGTCGCGGATCAGGCGGGCGAGATACTGCTAGCGATACGACTGCCAGGGAGCTGCGCGGTGTTCCGTTGCGCCAACCTAGTCCGACAGCATTCCCGCCGCCCGCATGCTGAACGCGTTCTTCTCCCGACCAAAGCCGACGATGATGTGATCGTGAATGACGATCTCCATCACCTTGCAGGCCTCCACGATCTTGCGGGTGAGCTCGATGTCGGTCTGGCTCGGATGCGGATCGCCGGAGGGGTGGTTGTGGCAGAGGATGAGGGCAGAGGCATCGAGAACGAGGGCGGCGCGGAGCACCTCGCTGACATAGACCGGGACGTGATCGATGCTGCCGCGAGTCATGACCCTGTCGCGGATCAGCCTGTTCTTCCGGTCCAGAAGCAGCACCCGAAACACCTCGACCCGTTCATGAACGGCGTTCAGAGCCAGGTAGTCGGTCAGCATGGTCCAGGACTGCAGTGCGGAGGTCGAGCGGGCATGCCTGCGCAGGATGATGCGGGCGGCGTCGATGGTCGCGATCTCGGCTTCGGAGAAACCGGATGCGCCTCGTTCGGCAATCTTTTTGGGATCGTGCGGTATCATGTCGTTTCCAATCTTTTGAGAGGATCGCGGCCAGCGCCGCTCAGTTCATGCCTGCGATGACGAGGCCGCATTTCATGGAGGGGCGGCCGCAGGCCTCACGGAAGTCGGCGCGCTGATCCGGTTCGAGTTCGGCGGTATGATCGCAATCGGGCGCCATGCAGATCGCGGGCACGATGCTGCCCTGCGCATAGTCCTCCAGGAAGTCCGCGATCTCGGCATAGCCTTCGGCCTCGGCGAGCGTGACCAGCTTGGGATGGGTGAGATTGAACATGCGCTTAGTCCTTCTGTCGGAGTGAAACGAAAAGAGGGGAGCCGCGTCACTGCGGCTCCCCTCACGGGACTTGCCTCTTGGGGACAGGAGGCGCGGGCCGGTCGGAGACAGGACCGGCACCGCCCCGTCAGGCCGTTTTGGGAGGAAGATCAGGCCTGCACGGGCGAAAGCGCACCGGTTGCGCGGGGCGCCGGTTCTGTAGCAGTCGCTGCCTGTCAGCCGACCAGGGCGAGCCCGGCGTTGTCCGACCGGTCCTGGCCGGCGCTCTCGACAAAGGGAATGATCGAGAAGGTCTGGCCGCCGCGCTGCTCCTCGTTCTGCACGGCGTTTACCCGCAGATCGCCATCGGGCGTGTTGATGAGGAGCGAGACGTAGTCGTTGCCGGTGCGGTTGCTCTTCGCCATCCAGGCCGAACCCACGCGGATCGGGTGGCCGCGCGGCGAGGAGACCTCGATCCGGTAGTCGGGATGGGTTTCTTCGGTCTTGAAAGCGTTCTCGATCAGCATGAAGTCGAGGTCAAACATCATGTTGGCGATGTAACCGGCAAAGGCGTTGTCTGCATCCATCGCGGTCAGCTCGCCCGAGATCGAGCCGGACTTCATCGCACCGTTCGAGACCAGCGGGATGATCTCGAATTCACCGGTCATTGCTTCGCGTGCTTCCTTGGTCTGCACGGCGTTGACCCGGAAGGGCCCGAGACCGACATCGATCTGCATCGAGATGTAGGGATTGCCACTGGTGTTGCCGGTCTCGTTCCAGGCCGTGCCGATACGCACCTTCCGGCCCGACTTGTTCACCGCGGTCACATCAAAATCCGGGCTGCGCTCGGACATCTTCGTCCGGCTCTCGAGCTGGATGGCGATGTCGAACCGGGTGGAGTGGATCATACCGGAATAGGCGGTGGCTGCGGTCTCGGCGTTCCTGGTCAGGGTTCCTGCGAACATGGGTCTTCTCCTTGGGTTTGCCGGTGCCCGGCTTCCTGCCAGAGCACGCGGGATTGCTTTTCGACCCCTCATGGGATCGCAAAACCCAAAGCCCTCTTGTATCTTTGATGGTGCGACGGTGCCCCCAGCGGAACGTCGAAGTCTGGGAACGGCATTGCTAACCATCCCGGGGGAAGTCGGACCGAAAGCCTGCGGGTAATAACGTACCGAAGGAAAGAATGGTCGGCTTCCAAAGATGGAACTGTTCTGAACAGATGGAGGGGAGTCACCGATGTCCCGGATACAAGAAAAGAAGACCATCACCACGGCGACCTCCCCATTCATTGTCATTGGGGTCGACGTCAGCAAGGATCAGCTGGACGTGTATGTTTCGCCGGCTGGCAATCATCACAGCTTCAAGAATGACGCTGGAGGCGTTGCCGAACTGGTCAACGTCTGCCGAGATCACGATGCCGATCTTGTGGTCCTCGAGGCGACGGGACGCTATCACAGGAAGGCGCATGAAACGCTTCATGGGGCTGGTGTTAGGACTGCTGTCGCGAACCCTGCTAGAAGCAGGAACTTCGCGAGGTCAGTAGGTCGCCTGGCCAAGACCGACAGGATCGATGCGCAGGTCCTGGCTGAGTATGGTGAAAGAGTTCGACCTCCGGCGAGTACACCGCCTTCCAAGCTGCAAGCAAAAATTGCTGAGATTACAGTCGCTCGCAGGCAAATCGTCGATGAAATGAAGATCCTGAAACAGCAGCAAACACAGACACTGGACGACCTGGTGATCGCGCAGATCGCGGCGCGCATTTCTCTGTGTCAGTGTCACTGCAAAGATCTCGAACAGCTATTGGCTGTATTGCTTCAAGAAGACGATGGCATCAGGCGAAAGCATGAAATCCTTACATCCATTCCGGGCATCGGCCTGACCACTGCTGCAACATTGATATCCGAGCTGAACGAACTGGGCGGCGCCAATGCCAAGCAGATCGCATCTCTTTCCGGTGTCGCGCCCATGAACCGTGATTCAGGCAGCTTTCGCGGAAAACGCAAGATCGGCGGCGGACGCAAACCAGTGAGAGACGTCATGTACATGGCTGCCGTCGTCGCGATCCGCTGGAACAAGGACATGGCCGCGTTCTATCAGCGCCTCAAGAAGGCGGGCAAACCTTTCAAAGTCGCAATCACCGCCGTGATGAGAAAGCTCCTCATACTCGCGAACACGCTTCTCAGCGAAAACAGGCTCTGGTCAGAAACGCAGCCTTGATTTTCAAGACAGATGCTTTCCTTTCTCTCCTGCCCGTCAGCCCGGCCCGGCGGTAGACGAGGTGTCCGACGTCGCCCCGCGCACCACCCTCCCCTGCGCTGTCGCGCCATCATGGCCCGGCTCCGATATGAAGAAGTCGGCCTCGGCCCCGTTCAGCCGTCGGCCGCTCCGGTCGGTCAGACCGATCGTGCTGCCGTTCCGCACAAAGGTGATGAGGTATTGGCCGAGGGTGTCCCGATGCACCCGGTAGCCCTCGTTCGCCCAATGGACAGATTTGCCGGCATCCACGGCGGCCTTGATCTCGGCGATGTTCATCTGGATCTCCATTTCCAATGTTGGCGTTGGAAGCACAGAGGCCCGATCCGTGGATCGGGCCTCTGTGCAACCGCATTCGATCTACCAGTCGAAGACCTCGAGATAGGGGACTGGCGGGACATCCCGATCGAAGAGGACGTAGTCGCAGCCCGCATCCATCGCCAACGCCATGACCGTCTTGAAGGCGTCGCAGTCGACGCCTTCCGGCAGATCGGCGAGCGTCTCCGGGACAGAGAACAGCTAGCCATATTCGTTCCGCATGGACGGCGATTTGGCAAAGAGCCCGTTCTCGATGTCCTGCGCGGTTGGCGCGGGCAGATGTGTGGTGCTGCAATCGTAGAACCTGCGGACGTTGCGCATCATGATCCCCTCGCCTCCATCCAGTCCTTGAGGCCGAGGATCGTCTTGCCCTCAGCCACCTCGGCCAGCCATTCCGAGCGCGGATCGCCGACGGGCTCATGCGCCTGCCGGTCGATATGCCCATTGGCCATCCAGGGTTCTGGCTGGATCCGCCCGAGCCAGTCGGCGAGGCTCGGGATGCGGCCCTGGCAGTCTTGGCGGACATGCTGCTCGCCGATCCAGCGGATGGGAATCTCGCGCCCCGCCCCGTTGGTGAGGGAGAGCCCGAAGACACGTTCGGCCTCGAAGATGCCTTGCGTGTGATGGCGCAGAGCACGGTGGGTGAAGATGGCGAGATGCTCCTTTGAGGCATCGAACCAGTCGTGAACGGCCTGATAGTCGGATCGCGTTCCGCCATACTTCCGGGCGGAACTTTCGGCATGATGGAGGGGATGGGCCATGTCAGAGCCCCTCGTCATGGCTGTGGGAGCACTCGACATAGCGGTCGGCATGATCGAGCGTGATGCTGTCGGCGGTGACATCCCAGGTCAGCGTGCCATAGCCGCCCCCGTTGTTCTCGAAGCCCGGATGCTGATGATAGGCGACGGACAAGGCGAAGTCGCCGAGCTTCGTGCAGAGTTCGTCAGGAAGCGCAATGCCCACCGGCTGCACCGTCACGTCTTCGATATTCCCGGAATCGCCGTAGCCCTAGTATTCGGCGGTGACCTCGGTGATGCCGAGGCCTCGCAATTGCGGGAGCAGCTCGTTTCGGGTGGCCTTGTTGGCGGCGTCGCGCTCGGCCTGCCATTTTGCCATCGTCTCGGCGAAGGTGCTCTCGGAGTTGGTCATGGGTCTCGTCCTTGTGTCTGAAAGTGGGGGAAGGCGCCGAGGGGTCCAGAGACCCGCCACGACGCCGTAACGCGAGGGGGCAAAGCACCCTTCCGCGTTCCCCCGACCCAAGGCCCACTTTCCCTTTCAGGCGGCGCGATCTGCCGCCGTTGGAGACCCTTCCCCCACGATCCGAGCCAGGATAGCGGCGGTATCAACACCCTCCTCGTGGGGCACGAAGACCCGAAGCTGGAAGGCGATGATCTCGGTGAAACACCCGACCGCCTTCAGACCCTCGATGGCACCCTTATCGGCCCCGTCGATCTCGAGGCGGGCCGCGCCCGCGACGCGGCGGCGGGTGAGCGTGAGACCCCGGCCCAGATCGACCGGCGCGGTGGATCCGAGCGCGGCCGTCAGCATGTCCTGCGAGGTTTTCGGTGTGCCGACCATGAACCGCGCACGCAAGGCCGCGGCGCCGTCCTCGCTGACGGTCCGGCCGATCATGCTTGCCTGCCCCTCCGGCGTGACGCGGTAAATGCGCTCGTTTCCCGAGGGGATGTCCTTCCAGATCGGCAGCAGCAGCCCGGTCAGCAGGTAAAGCTTCGTCGTCGTCACCTTGGGCAGGCCATCGGCCTCTTCATCCCAAAGGCGGATGAATTCAGACTGCTCGATCTCTTCCCAGGCGGAAGCCTGGAACTTCCCTTCCTCGACATAGGTGGACCCGCTCGGGCGTGTCACCTTGCGCATCAGCGTGACGATCTCCTCGTCATACATCTGCATCGGGCGAGCGGAGATGAGCGCCGCGCGGCCTGAAGCGCGGTTGATCATGGGCAGCTTGTCGGGGTTCCGGTCCAAAGCTTCTTCTGCCGAGAGCACATGGACTGGGTCGGTCACCTCGAGTCCGACGATCCGTGTCACCGCCCTGGAACGCGGACAGGTCCAGAGATCCTCCACCGAGACCTGTTCGATCCTCTCGCCGCGCAATGTTTCGACGCCGAGATCGAGCGTGCCGGCGGCCCGCGCCCGCTCGGTCTGATCGGAGATCCGGGCCATGAACTCGGCAAAGAGCGCGTTCTGCATATGGATCGGCAGCGCCAGCACCCGGTTGAGGAAGCGCTGGATCGGTGGGAGTTCCTCCAGGAGCACGCCATCCTGGTCGATCAGTCGCAGCGCGGTCCAATCCGTGAACTGCTCATAGCTCATGGCCCCGGCACGCCCGGCGGCCAGGTCGGCGTAATAGCCGCGCAGCGCACCCCTTGCGATCGGGCTCTCGAGATTGTCCTCCTCGCGGAACATGCCCTGGGAGCCGGTCTCGCGCTGGCCCTTGGTGAGGGCGCCCAACTGATCGAGCCGCCGGGCGATCGTCGAGGTGAAGCGTTTCTCACCGTGCACATCCGAAGTGCAGACCCGGAAGAAGGGTGCTGACACTTGGGCCGAACGATGCGTGCGCCCGAGCCCCTGGATCGCGGCGTCTGCCCGCCAGCCCGGCTCCAGCAGATAGTGTCGCCGCCGTTTCTGGTTCTTGGCCGTTTGAGCCGCATGGTAGGAGCGACCTGTCCCGCCGGCATCGGAGAAGATCAGGATGTCCTTTTCGCCGTCCATGAAGGCGCGGGTTTCCGAGGAATTGCTGTTGGCGCTGCGCTTTTCGATAAACAGGGCCCCGTCGCAGGATTTCAGGGGTCGAATGGAGCGCCCGGTTACTTCGGCCACGGCCTCATCGCCGAAGGCCCAAAGGATCTGGTCGAGCGTGGCGGGAATAGGCGCAAGCGACATCAACTCCATCATTGCCGCATCGCGCAAGGCCTCGGCCTCGCGCGAGACCACCAGGGCACCATTCGCATCCCGTAGCGGTTCGGCAATCATGTTCCCGTCGATCTCGACCAGCTTCTGGGCGTGGATCGGGAAAGCCTGTTCGAGGTAAGAGAGCACGTAGTCGCGGGGCGTCAGCGCACCTTCCACGAGCTCGTCTTCCGGGTCCATCGCCTCGAGCCGCCGCTTCAACAGGCTCTCGCCCGTGGAGACTACCTGGATGACGCAGGCAAATCCCTCGGCCAAATCATTTTCAATGGCACGGATGACGGTCGGGGCTTTCATGCCCATCAGAAGGTGGTTGAAGAAACGCTGTTTGGTGCTTTCGAAACGGGACTTGGCCGAGGCCTTGGCGGCGGAGGCGTTGGTCTGGCCGGAGGCATCATCGACGCCGGTCGCGGTCAACGCCGCCTCGAGATTGCGATGGATCGTCCGGAACGCGCCCGCATAGGCGTCGTAAATCTCGATCTGGGCGGGTGTCAGCGCATGCTCGAGCACGTCATATTCAACCCCATCGAAACTGAGCGCCCGCGCAGTGTAGAAGCCGAGCGTCTTCAGATCCCGGGCCACCACCTCCATCGCCGCCACGCCTCCGGCCTCCATCGCGGAAACAAAGCTCTCGCGACTCGGAAAAGGATAGTCCGGGCCCTGACCCCAGAGTCCGAGGCGGGAGGCATAGGCCAGGTTCTGCACGCTGGTGGCGCCGGTTGCCGAGACATAGAAGACCCGCGCCCGGGGCGCGGCGAGCTGCAGGCGCAGCCCTGCGAGGCCCTGCTGGGAGGGCTTGACCCCCCTGCCCGCGTCGGACCCGGCCGCATTCTGCATGGCATGGGCCTCGTCGAAGGCCACGACGCCGTCGAACCCGTCGCCCATCCAGTCTTGAACCTGGCTGAGCCGGGTCGTCCCGCATTTGCCCGCCGAGCGTAGCGTTGCATAGGTCATGAAAAGGATGCCATCGCCCATCGGAATGGGTTGATCCGGCTTCCATTTCGAAAGCGGCTGGATGTCGGCGGGCGAGCCGCCGAGATCGGTCCAGTCGCGAATGGCGTCCTCAATGAGCGTGGCGGATTTGGAAATCCAGACCGCCTTGCGTCGTCCGGCGAGCCAATTGACCAGGATGAGCCCGGCGCATTCCCGACCCTTGCCGCAGCCGGTGCCGTCGCCGAGGAAGTAGCCGAGACGATAGGCCCTCGCCTCCGGATCGTCGTCGGCGCGGGTCATCCGGGTCTGGTCCTCGTCGATCGTGAACCGCCCCGGCAGGTCGCGCGCGTGGACATCGTTCGCCATGAGGATGGTTTCGAGCTGGGCCTCGGAGAGGTGCCCCCCCTCGATCAGGCGGCCGGGCAGGCGCAGATCGGCGGCGGCTTCGTTCGACGGGACCGGGGGTGCGACCGAGGCCATGGCGATACTTTCGACCAGAGGCGTGGGATGTTTCTGGGCCCCCGTGATCTCGATCCGCTGCGGGCGGTAGCGGGCATAGATGTCCGAAACGGGCGTGTTTTCGCGGGGCGTGTCGAGGACGGTGAAGGCCAGCGGGATGGCGGCATGCGATTTGGGTTTGGCAGACGCCACCGGGGCGATTGGGCGCTGACGTGCGATAGGGACACCGACCCGGCGCGACCCACGCCGTGTCTGCACACTGGTCTTGACAAGAGGGGCGACCGGCCGGGTTGCGGCGATGTCATCGACGATTTGCCGCGCCGCATCCAGATCGTCGACAGCTGTGCGGACGATCTCGACGTCCTCCTGCACCTTGTCGAAGACCATGAGCTGGGTTTCGGCGGTGGTGCCGAGCTTGCGGTAGGCGCGGCCTGGGATAGCAAGCGCAAGGCGCGGCTTCGCGATGGCCGAGGCCCGTGCCCAATGGGCCGCGTCCCGTTCCGGCGTGAAGCCCATCGGCATGATCGCCACGAGACGTCCGCCCGGCGCGAGGCGCTTGGCAGCGCCGATTAGATGTTTCGCCGCGATGTGCCTGTCCCGCGACCGATCGACCGAGGATGCGAAGGGCGGGTTCATCACTATGACGCCCGGAAGGTCGGAGGTTTGGAGAAGGTCGTCGATATGCTCGGCGTCGAGGCTACTCACCTCGCTTTCGAACACCGCCTCGAGAAGCGCACGGCGGAAGGGATCGATCTCGTTGAGCATCGGCTTGCCGCCGGCGCGGACGGCAAAACCCGCCAATGCGCCGGTCCCGGCCGATGGTTCAAGGAAGGTTTCGCCGGGGCGGATAGCGGCGGCACGCGTGACCAGCGCCGCATAGGGCAGCGGCGTCGAGAATTGCTGCAAACGGATCTGCTGCTCGGAGCGCCGCGTCTCCGTCAGAAGCCGTGTGGCGAGCATCTTCGCGCCTGAGAGCGTCTCCAGACCGCTCTCTCGGACCAGCTGCATCACCGCCGCAGCCTGCATCAGGTCATAGGCCATGCGCCAGGACCACGCGCCGCCGGCATCGCTACCGCCAAAGGTCTCGCGCATGATCCGGGCAAGAGACGAGCTCTTGAGCGGTTGCTTTTCAATCTCGCTGCCGATCAGGCGAATGGCCTGCAGAAGTTGAGGTTTCGATGGGAATTGAGGTGGGAGTTCCGGGTTTCGGCTGTCCATGTCGTCTGTCCTTTGAGTCAGGTTGCGGGTCTGACAGGACAGAAAGCCCTCTCTTCACTTTTGAGGTGTCGAGAGGGCCAGGAATTGGGACGGCTTCAGGCCATCCCGATCAGGGCCATAGTTGTGCGGCGTGCAGGATGCGCAAGATGGTCACGGTGTCGGGGTCTTCAGCGTAGACCACGATGTAGTTCGGGCGCACAACCATCTCGCGGGTACCGTCGACACGGCCCACACGATACATCTGTGGATGCTCCGGTAATCTGGAAGTCTTGACCTCGATCTCGTCCTTAAGGGCCTGCGCGGCATCTGGATTGTCGTCGGAGATGTAGTCGATGATCGCCAGAAGGTCGGCGATGGCAGTGGCTTTCCATTCAAGATCGGGCACGTCGCTTCCCGTCAATCAGCGCCTGAGCGTCCTGCATCACCTGGGCCTGTGTCTTTGCCGGATGCGGATCGTCCAGGGCTTCCTGCACCTTGGCCCGAAACCATGCGTCATAGGCGTCGGGATCGGCGGTCAGTCCCGCCGGCAGCCCACCTTCCGCAGCGACGCGGGTCAAGAGGATGCGCACCGCATCGGAAAGAGTCAGACCGACACCGGCGAGCGCATCCGAGGCTTGCGCCTTGAGTTGGTCATCAACACGGACGTGGAGCATGGATGTCTGGGCAGGCATGGTCGGACCTCCTTTGGTCGGCGTTTATGTATCTCATTTGAGATACAACATCAAGGCCCCTTCCCGGCGAAGAACTCCGCCAGGACCGGACTCGCCGCACTCTTCGCCGAGCTGAGGAGTTCCGACCCTGCGAGCGAGGCTTTCGACAGACGGACGAGCCCACCGGTTTCCTCGATGCGATAACACCGGCGCTTCTGCCCTCCGCGCCGGTAGTGGGTGGCGGTCACGATCTGGCAGGTGCTGCCATCGCTCAGCGTCACAGGCGCGGCCAGTTTGATCTTGTCGCCCTCGTCGTAGTCCGGGATCGCCGCCCAGTCGCGGCAGCGCTGGCGCCAGGCATGGGCATAGCTGTCGGGATCCTTCAGCTCGGACAACAGGGCGAGAAGACCGAGCGGCGCCCGCGACTCCACCGGTCCGGTGCTCTCCTCCATGTCCTTGTAGCCCCAGCAGCCATCATCATAGCGGGTCAGGAAGACGGCCCCGAAGGTGATCGACCCGTCGTCGTCGGTGGCGTAGGTTACATCCTCGACCGGCGACGCGTCGATACTCGTGACCTTGGCTGCGGCATACCAGGTCGACCCGACCTTGCAGGCCTTGAGAAGCGCCGTCTTACGAGTGTCGGTCTCGAAGGTGCAGAGCCGGGCGATTTCAGCCTTTTCGTCCGCGTAAGTTTTCACGCGGCGATCAGTATAGAAGACCCAGCCCACTATGCCACCCTCCGGTCATCGATCTCGATGAGCGCGTCGAGCGGCACCCGGTAGGGCAGCATCTCGTCGAAATCCTCGCAATTGCCGAAGTTCTGCACGATGGCATAGGTGTCGGTGGCGTCCCTGAGGATCACCCGGAACGTCCCACCAAGACCGGAGGGCACGTCGTAGGTACCGCCGATCAGGTAGTCAGCGGCGCGGCGCAGGAAGACGCGGATCATGTGGCCGTCAGTGGCCAGCCGGATGATGTCATGACCACGGTCGATGAGCATCTGCACGTCGTCGAGAATGTCCGTGTAGAACTGGCCCGTCAGATCGCGGAAGGCCGCCTGTCGTTCGGCCATCCAGTCTGGATCGCGGAACGGGTTGATGCCCTCGGCGAAGGCGTAGGAGGGATCGGCGCGTTCGGTTGTGACGATCCGCGTCGTCGTGCCGTCGATGCCGTTCGAGCGCAGATGCGCACCAGTGCCGCCGATTAGGATCAGGGCGGGTTTGCCCACCGGCCCGTTCCAGTTGGGAAGGAAGGTGGAACAGTCGCGCGCATGCGCGATCTGGGCCGCGACGCTCGCGGCGGAGAAGCTGAGAAGGGACATGAGATTTACCTGTAAGATGGAGGGAGGGGTGCGACCCGCGGCGGACATGCCGGGCGGGCCGCCTGCTCGATCAAGCCGCTTCTGCGACCTCGGTTGCGTCTTCGGGTGTCTCGGCTGGCTCGACGCCAGCCGTCTGCATCATCGGCGGGCACCAGGCCGCGACTGCCGCGCGCTGCGCCTCCGTTAGCGTGGCGAAGGGCTCAGCGAAGAGCTTGTCGCAGAATTCGACGACTTGCTTCTTGGTCGAAGAGGCCAGGGTCACCGCCTCCTGCGCGAGCCCCAGCTCCTCACCGAGAATTTTCAGAAGCCAGGCTTTCTTGAAGCGGTTGAAGAGTGCCGCGTTTGGCGTCCAATGCGCCCGGATGTCCGGCATGATCTCAACTTCGAAGTCATGCATCAAGCTGTCGCGCTGCCGGTCCCGTGAGAAGCAGGATTGCGTGGTCGCCGCCGTGGCAAAGGCCACGAGTTTCGCCTTCTCGCCCGCGTCGAGCGCCCGGAAGAGCGCGAACTGATCTGCAGGGGATTTCGCGTCATCGGCCCAGGAGAGGTCGAGTGCGTCATGGGCCTCGGCCACCTGTTCAAGCGAGGTGCCGTCGATCTCGTCCATTTTGGCGTGGGTACGATACTCCTGGCGCGCATCGACCTTGATCGCTTGGGTGACGCCCAAACCGCTGGTCAGCACATCCGTGACCAGTTTGAAGAGCGTGAGGTCGAGCGTCGCCTCTGGATGCATCGCCATGGCCGCGCCGAGCGCCATCGCCCGCTCGGTCTTCAGGTCCTCGGTGAGCGAGGCGGGATAGGTGATCTGATCGCCGTCTACGACGCCCTTGTCGCTCGGTGCACCGGTGCCTTTGCCAGAACGCTCCGCCTTGTCTTCAGGGCGCACCATCCCGACATGCAGGGAGATCCTGCCATGCGACCAGGACGCGATCACGCCGGAACGGGCAAGATCCTCGGTGCTATAGGCCTCCTGGAGGTCCCGCGTCTCGGCTTCCAGCGCGTCCACGCGTTCGTAGAGTTCATTGTACGCCTCGTCCTCGAGCTCTTCGTTTTCCATCTCGTGTTCGAGCTTCTCAAGCTCGGCGGTGATCTCGTCGACGCGTCTCGAACCCTTCTCGTCGGGCTCGACCGGACCCGGATAGACCCGGCCATAATCCGCCATGGCGGCATAGTCGTACTGGATGACCGCATCCGCCCAGGCAAAGCCGATCTCTGCCCGCGCCTCTTCGGCGGCGGCGGCAAGTTTTTCCAGCAGGATCGTTTCCACCAGCGCGGAATCCTCGAGCACGGAATGCTCATCAAGCAGATCGGCCGCGATTGCACCGCCACGTGCCTCGTAGTCTTTGCGCACGAAGGCCCCGATATCGTCGCTGACCTGGACACCGCGGGACTTCAGCGCGTTCCGCACGGTGTAGGCCTGGACATAGTTGTCCTCCTTGGTGAGCGCCTCGAAGACCTCGCGTTGCACCTCCTGGCTGGGATGATCGGCGAAGGCTTTCATCGTATCGAGCGTGATCGATTTGGCGCGGGCCGCGGCGCGGATATCGGGATGGATGAGCCCGTAGCGCAGCCGGCCTTTGACAGCGGCGACCGTGGTACCGAAGGTCTTGGCGATGGTTTCCGGCGTCTGGCCATCGACCTCCATCATCCGGGCGAAGGCCTCGAACTCGTCGATCGCATTCATCGGGGCCTGGGTGATGTTTTCGGCGAGCGAGAGCGCGCTGGTCACATCACAATCGTTGGGGACCAGGCGGCAATCGATCTTCGTGCTGTTGGAGAAGCCCTTGGCGGTCTTGTCCGCAACAAGTTCCAGCAGGGCCGCGTGACGACGGCCACCGGCGAGCACCCCGAACTTGCCGTCAATCTTCTGGACGAGCAGCGGTTGCAGGAGGCCCAATACGGCGATGCTGGCCTTGAGATGCGCGATATTCTCGGAGGCGTAGGTCTCGGGGGAATTGGTCCGTACGTTCGCGGGATGGGCGACAAGATCGCCGATGGCGACGGTGGTGGGTTTGAACGACTGAGTCATGACATGTCCTTCTCGACGTGATTGAGAGGGCCGCGCGTTTCCGTGCGACCGATCCCCGGATCCGGGAACCAACAGGACAAGAGGCCCACTTTCCCTTTCGGAGGGTCAGCGGGCCTGTCGGCGATGGAAGGTTGGGGTGCGGCCTGCCCTACCAGTCGCGCGCCATCATGACGGTCAGCACGCGCATGGTGGTCTCGGGGTTCTCGGGCGTCTCCGCGCCATAGCGGAAATCGGAACTGGCCTCATACAGATCCAGTTTCCAGAACACGGTCTCACCCCGGATCGTCACCGCCCCGAAATCGTGCCAGCCTTCGGGATCGTTTTCCGGCTCGAATGTATCAAAAGCACCGGTGGCCTGAACGGCTTCTGTGACGAAACCATCGCCTGCCTCGATCAGGGACTGGGTAACGACGAGGCGGCCCTGGATCAGCTGATCCGGGGCGATGCCAAGGCAGGCAAACCTGCGAAAAGCATCGTTCTGAGCTGCGATGATGGTGGCGTTCGGTCGGGGATAGTCTGCGGGTTCGGCATGGCTCATGGGTCTGTCCTTTCGGGATGTGTTGAAACCACCAGACCCAAAGCCAGCTTTTCCTTTCTCCTCAGGCGGCCTTTTCCGCCTCCCCTGCCCTTCCCGCCTCCGAGGCCGCGACGAGATAGTCACAGGCACGCTGCGCGTCCGCCGCATGTTTGAAGATCGCCCGCTTGTCCGAGCGGAGTACGCGCACCCAGTTGTCGAGATAGGCCGCGTTCAGCTCCAGCGTATGCGCGGAGAACCCGAGCTTCTGCCCCAGAAATACCGTACAGAGCTCGGCCACGATTTCTTCGCGGGCATAGGCCGTGTTCCCGAACCGAGCATCGCCATAGCTGCGGTTCAACCGATGCCGGGGTTTCGTCCAATGACCCAGCTCATGACCCCAGACGGCGTAGAAATTCCGCGGGTTCCCGAAGAGCTCGATCGGGGGCATGTAAATCTTGTCGAGGTTCGGAACATAACATGCTTCGCGACCAGAGAAGCTGACATTGGCACCGATTGCCTCGAAGAAGCTCTGCATATGCGGGATCGGTACGCGTTCGGGATGAACTTCCGGTTCGGCCGCAGCGGGATGGAAGCGAGGGTCCAGCCCCTCGATCTGATCGGCATTAAAGACGCGGTAGGACTTCATGAAGGGGATGGTTTTGGGGTCTTCGGATTCCCCCTCGTCTTCGTTGACGCCTTCCTCACGGTCCCGTTCGGTAGTGCCGTAATAGACGACCACCGACGATTTCGAGCCCTTGATGATCTTCGCATCTAGCTCATTCGCCTGCCTCAGTGTCATCCAGTATGGAGATGTGTATCCGGCCACCATGGTGCGCATGGTCAGCAGGAAATTGTTGATGCCCTGGTAGGGCTCACCGTTCTGGCGAAGGGGCACCGAACTGCCGCCGACCCGCCAGGGTTTGCGCCAGGGCAGCACGCCCCGGTCGATGATTTCGATGAGTTCGTTGGTGATCGACGCCGCGGCATCGAACCTGGGTTTTAACCTGGCCATGGGTGGTCTCCGATGTCTGAAGGAGCGCACGGAAACCGTGCGCGGATCGGAGAACGGTATTTCTGGAAATCAGCGCTGCGGTGGGGGAGCAGGATCCCTCGGGAACCCCGCCGGCCCTCTTTCCCGCCTTCTCCGGATCCAACCGGGCCCAAGGCCAGCTTTCACTTTTTTGGCGCTTCAGGACAAAATCCAAAGGTGGCACCGGCAAAAAAGGAAGATCAACGCTCGCGAACAACGTTTTGGCGAGCAGGGATTTCCGTTGAGTTGCCTGTTTCAGGCAACTCCCTCAAACTTCCGATATCAAGTGTGGACGTGTCGCGGTTTGATGCCGCTCCTTTGATAGCATTTACTGCAGCAAAGGAGACGAACTATGGGACTGAAACGGACGGACGAATTTCGCGCTGATGCGGTGCGGATTGCGCTGA
>NZ_JBPAXZ010000010.1:0-21021 GCF_050897955.1 Pseudooceanicola profundi
TGCCGGCCCCGCCCTCCAGCAGGTCATGGCCGAAATCCCCCTCCAGCCGGTCGGACCAGATACCGCCCCGCAGGGTGTCATTGCCATGACCGCCCCGCAGGGTGTCGTCCCCCGCCTGCCCCAGCAGCCGGTCATGCCCGTAGCCGCCCAGCAGGCGGTCGTTCCCCTCACCGCCAGTCAGCAGGTCGTGATCCGCGCCACCATGAGCCCAGTCGGCGCCGCTGCCGCCATGCAGCGTATCCGCCCCCGCCTGCCCCTCCAGCCGGTCGTTGCCCGCGCCGCCCAGCAGCAGATCCGCCCCGGCACCGCCCAGCAGGCTGTCGCGCCCTGTTCCGCCTTGCAGCCGGTCCGCCCCGCCGCCGCCGTCCAGCCCATCATTGCCATCGCCTCCTTCGAGCCTGTCCTGCCCGAATCCGCCCAACAGCCGGTCATTGCCCCAGCCCCCCATCAGGATGTCTTCGCCCGCGCCACCATGCATCCAGTCATTGCCCGCGCCGCCGTCCAGCAGATCGCCCCCGGCCTCGCCCTCCAGCCGGTCATCGCCATCCCCGCCATAAAGGCTGTCGCCGTTATCTCCGCCCCGCAGCAGATCCGCGCCCGCCCCGCCCTTGAGGATATCGACATTCTCACCGCCGATCAGCGTGTCGCGCCCCGGCCCGCCGGTCTCTTCGTTGAAAAGGCCCAGATTGGGCCGGTCGGCAGACCACAGGATGCGCTCCAGCACCCGGTCGGGGCGAAACCCGCGGCCGTTGTGGCTGTGCAGTTCAGTCTCTTCTCCGCCTGAAAAGCGCAGAATGGCCCCCCAGTCGCGCCGGATCACCTCAACCCCCTGCGGCCCGTAGAGCATCGGCACAGACGACAGGTCGAGCCAGTCCTCCGACAGCTGGAAATCGGTGATCACGTCGCGCAGCCCGTCGGCCTCCAGCACAAAGACATCCCGGCCGCCGCCGCCGGTCAGCCGGTCCGCGCCGCGCCCGTCCGCCAGCGTATCGTCTCCATCCTGCCCGAACAGGCTATTATCGCCGGTCCCGCCCAGCAGCAGATCGGCCCGGTTGCCGCCGTCGATCCGGCCGCTGTCCGGCTGCGCGACCATGCCCCTTGCCGACAGGTCGACCGACAGCTCGGCCAGCCCCGCAGTTTCAGAGGCCGCGACGATCCGCAGCGCCGCCCCCTGCCGCATCAGCGCGAGATCGGTGATCCCGTCCAGGCCGGATCCGGTGACATCCTCAAAACTGTCGAGATGCAGCAGACGCCCCCCCGGCAGCAGCAGGAACAGGCTCAGCCCGGCATCGCCGCCGCCGGTCACGACATAGGTCCAGTCGCCATCCTGCAGCACCTCCACCGCCTGGGCCCGGCCAAACCGGGTGTTAAGGCTGTCCAGCAGGTGATCGGTCACCTCCAGCTCGCCCGCCTGCGTCAGCTCCAGCACGCTGATCGCGCCGCTTTCCCCGCGATCGGCGGCACTGGTCACCAGCACATAGCTTTTCCCGCCCAGCTGAACCGTGGCCATATCGGTCGGGTCGCTCAGCAGGCCCAGCCCCGACAGGACGCCCTTGCTGTCGGCCAGCTCCAGCCCGCCGGCCGCCCCGATCCGAAAGGCACTGAGCCCGGTCTCCGTGGCGCTGAGGCTCAGCAGGAATTCCGTGCCGCCGGCCTGCAGCGTGGTCAGCGCCACCGGATCCGCCAGATAGCTGTCCGCGGTATCGCGGATCGACGGCCCGGCGCTGAATCCCGCGCCATCGGGGCGGAAACACTGCAGCCGGCCGCTGTCGGCCATCCCGTAAAGCCAGCCCGCCGCGCTGCCCGCCATGACCCCGCCCGGCGCCCCCCCGATCCCGGCAAGCGGCAGGGTCTCGGCCGGGCCGAAGCTGCCGCTGTCGTCGATCCGGTAGCCCAGGCGGCCGGACAGGCCCAGCCCCGACAGGATCAGCACCGGATCGCCCCCCGCCGTCACGACAGAGCCGCCGCCCGATCCGACCATCCGCAGCGATGTTGCATCATCAAAGGTCACGCTGTCGTGGCGCTGCAATCCCTCCGGCCCCAGGCTCAGGCTCATCAGCCCGCCGCCCGGCCCGCCCGTGGCGACCAGAACCGGGCCCGCGCCGGTATCCACCCAGTCCAGAGACCTGATATTAGACCCTGTTTCGCCCCATATCGCGCTGTAACGCGTGTTGAACTCGACGATATGCATGGCCACGCCCCGGTTGTTCCGGGGTCGGAAATGCCGGGGCGGCATGGCAAATTGCGCCGGGTTTTCCGGCGGAAATCGGGAATTTCAATACAGGTTGATACAGTGTTTCCGGATCAGGGACAGTGCCCCGCCCGGCCCGGGGTCAGGCCATCAGCGCCTGATGGGTTTCGATCGCCTCGTCGAGGTTTTCGAAATATCGCAGCTTTCCCCGATCCAGCAGCAGGCCGGCATCGCAGAATTCGCGCAGCTCGGCCATATTATGGCTGACCATGATGGCGCTGGAATTGCGCATGCGGTCGCGAAAGACCTCGCGGCTCTTGCGCCGGAACCGGGCATCGCCAACCGAAGTGGTTTCATCCACCAGATAGGTGTCGAACCGGATCCCCATCGAGGTGCCAAAGGTCAGCCGCGTCCGCATCCCCGCCGAATAGGTCCGCACCGGCATGTTGAAATGCTTGCCAAGCTCGGCGAAGTCCTTGACGAAATCGATCAGGCTGTCGGTATCCACCCCGTAGATCCGCGCCACAAAGCGCACGTTCTGTTCGCCGGTCATCATCGGGTGAAAAGACCCGCCAAAGGCGACGGGCCAGGAAATCGTCCCGTCCGACACAACCCGGCCCCGGTTGGCCGGCAGGGTCCCGGCGATGATCTGCATCAGGGTCGATTTGCCCGCCCCGTTGCGCCCCAGAAGCCCCAGCGACCGCCCCGTCGGCAGGGTCAGGTTCAGATCGTCGATGACGGTCTTGAACTCGCCGCCCACCCAGAACCCTTTTGAGAGATGTTCGAACCGGATCACCGGGGCCGGCCTCCTCAGCCCTTGTCGCGGATCGAATAATAGACCAGCACCGCAATCCCCCAGCCCAGGCAGAGGAACAGCCCCGCCAGCCCCAGCAACAGCAGCCGCTGCGGATATTGCGAGGATTCCGCGGCCGTCGGCGCCACATAGGTGGCCAGATACCGGCTCTGACGTTCCGCCGTCGCATAGGCCGCATCGCGGGCCGCCAGCGCCGCGCGATAGGCTTCCTCGGCAAATTCGCGTTCCACCTGCAGCCCTTCGAATTCGGCGATCAGGGTCGGATAATCCTCTTCCGTTCCGGTGACCTTGGTGGTGGCGAAATTGCTGCGCTCTTCCGCGATACGTTCCCGGATCACCCGGATCCGGTTGAGCGCCTGGGTCACACGGGGGTCGTCATTGCCGGTCTTGGAGGACAGCTCGTCAAAGATCACCAGCTCTGCCGCCAGCTGCTGCTGCAGGGTGTTCATCACCCCCATACGGCCCTGGATATCGGCCTGGATATCGACGATCTGGGTCCGGGTGCGGAATTTCGTCAGCGCCTCCCGGGTCGATTTCAGGCGGATTTGGGTCTGTTCCAGCTCCTGATCGGCATAGCGGATGGCATCCAGCCGCGCGGTTTCGTTCAGCGCATTCACCAGCGACTGGCTTTCGATCAGGACCTGGCGCGCGATGGCCTGCGCCTTGTCGGGATCAAAGGCCATGACCCGGACCTCCACCAGCCCGGTCCCCTGGTCGTAGGACACCCGCACGATCCGCTCCCAATAACTCAGAAGGTCTTCGATCGTGGCATCGGGCCTGAGCGCGAACAACGGGTCGCTGCCCCAGAAACCGCTGTAATAGTCCCGCAGATTCAGGGTTTCATCGACCCGCCGGACCATCTCCTGGCTGCGGATGAACTCATACAGGACATCGCCGTCCTGCGTCGCCGTTCCGCCGGTAAAGGCCGCCAGCCCGCCCAGCAGTTCAGAGGCGCCGGCGCCTTCTTCCTTGCGGACGGTAAATCCGAGGGTGGAGCTGTACCGGTCATCGGCCACGACCCAGAGATAGGCCGCCGCCGCCAGCAGGGGCAGCAGAACGATCAGCGCAAAACTGGCCAGCACCCCCCAGTGCCGCCGGCGCATCCGGGCCGGTTTCGCCATCGGCCGGACCGCCGCCACGGCCGGTTTGGGCCCCGGCGCGGGGGGTGCCGCAACACCGCTGGCCCCGTTTCCAGAATTATTGTTTTTATTCAAAGCCTTATTCATAAGGCCCCCATTTGCATTTCCGACAAATCCTTATCATACTTGCGCCGGGAATATCCACGGGAAACATCTTCATGACCACATCCGAGATCCCGCCGGCCGCCGAACCTGGCGCCGGGGTGGCACGCGGGTTCCGCACCGGCCGGGTTGTCCTGGCGCTGATGCTGCGCGAAATGGCCTCGCGCTACGGGCGCTCGCCGGGGGGCTATCTCTGGGCCATTCTCGAACCGGTCGGCGCCATCGCCGTCATGGCCCTGGGCTTTTCCCTGCTGGTGCGCACGCCGCCGCTGGGCACCAGCTTCCTGCTGTTCTTTGCCACCGGGTTCATTCCCTTCAGCCTTTATCAGAATCTGGCAACATCCGTGTCGAAATCGATCAATTTCTCGCGCGCGCTGCTGACCTATCCGGTGGTCAGCTGGATCGATGCCATCCTCGCCCGGTTCCTGCTCAACAGCCTGACCGCCATCATGGTCAGCTATCTGATCCTGCTGGGGATCATGCCGCTGTCCGACAGCCCGGTCGCCATCGACTACGTTCCGGTTCTGGAGACCATGCTCATGGCCATGGGGCTGGGGCTGGCGGTGGGGACGATCAACTGTGCCCTGACCGGGCTGATCCAGATCTGGGGTCAGGTCTGGTCGATCGTGACACGGCCGCTGTTCATCGCCTCCGGCATCTTCTTTCTCTATGACGACCTGTCGGAAACCGCGCAATCCGTGCTGTGGTACAACCCCCTTGTCCATCTCGTCGGCTGGATGCGCACCGGGTTTTATCCCAATTACGAGGCGCCGTATTTCTCCGGCCTCTATGTGCTGGGCTGCACCTTTGTCCTGCTGTTCCTGGGCATCGTCCTGCTGGGCCGGTATCATCGGGATATCCTCGCAAACTGAGCCTGAACCGCACATCAGGGTCTGTTTTCTGCTGTCCTGACCTGGTCAGACCGGTCCGGATCCGCCCAGGACAGGACCTGATCGTGATCCACCCCGGTCCGGCCGGCCAGCCCGTCCCGGATCGCCCGCAGCATCAGCCGCAGGAACCGGCCCCTTTCGCCGGCATGGTGCCGTATCTTCCACAGCCATTTCGGCCCGACGACCAGCAGCGCCGGCCAGAACATCCAGCCCGCCGCCATCCGGTACAGCATCAGCAGGTTGCGATGGTAATAATAGACCTTCCAGAGCGGGTGAAACCGCCCCCTCTGGGCCGCGGCAAAGGTCGAACAGTCATGTTCGAACCGGACCGAGGGTTCAAAGCCGATCCGCCCGCCCTGGGCCGACAGGCCCAGCGTATACAGCCCGTCATCGCCATAAAGAAACAGACCCGGATCCGGCAGCCCGGCCCGCGCCACGGCCGCCCGCGAAATAAAGAACCCGACAAAGGAGGTCACGTCGATCGGACATCCCTCATCCGCGTCATAGGCCCCGGGTTTCAGGTGGAACCCGCCGCGCCCCTTCAGAACCGTCCGCAGGAATTCCGCGCCGTGCCAGAACGGATTGCGCGAGGGGCGGTTCATCTCGCAGATCCGGCCATCTGGGAAATAGACCGCCGCCGCCACCGCGTCCCAGCGGCTCAGATCCAGCGCGTGAAAGGCGGCAAGCCCCCCCTCGGCCGGGCGGGCATCATCATCCATCAGCACCATCCAGTCGGGATCATGCAGGGCCTGCGCCTGCGCCATGCCCATGGCAAACCCGCCGGCGCCGCCCAGGTTCGTGGCCGGCCGCAGAACCGTCAGCCGCGGATCGGTCTGCCCCGCCAGCCAGTCCTCTGTCCCGTCGGTCGAGGCATTGTCCACCAGCACCACGGCCGCCAGTTCCGTCCCGGGCGTGGCCAGCAGCGCCGCCAGTGTCGGGCGTAGCTTGTCCAGCCGGTTATAGGTCACCACCACGGCGACAAGCCGGCCTGCTCCCGGCCTGGCCTCGGCACTGCTGCCGGTCCTGCTCTCGCTCATCCTGCCCCCGCTGACAGCGCCGTCCCCGGCCTGTCCCTGTTCATATTCCGCCCGCCCTGTCAAATTCCGGCGCCGCCCCCCCGCTCAGAGACGCTGCCTCAGCCACGCTTCCAGATCGCCGGCCAGCTCATCGTCGACCCGCGCTCCGCTCAGCACCAGCCGGGTGCCCTTCCGCTGCAGAACCAGTCCATCGGCCAGTTGCAGGGCCTCGGACGGCCCTGTCGCCCCGGGTCTGTCCGACCGGGAGGGCGGGGCGGTCTCCGCGCCCGGTTTCGGCTCTGAACAGCGCTCCAGAGCCTGTTCTATCACGGCGATCTCAGTCTCTGATCCGGTCACTTCGGTGCCCGACAGCGCATGGCGCAGGCGCAGGCCCAGATCCGGATGCGCGGTCAAGGCGCGGGACAGGGCAAGGCCCAGCCGCTCGCCGATCGCCTCGGGATGGCGCAGCCATCCATCGAGCGCGGCAACCACCGGAACGAAGGACCCGATCTTGGACCGGCGGGGCCGGGATGCGGCGGCAAAGAGGGTCTGCAGCGCGGCCCGATCCGTCTCGAATACGCCCTGTTCCACCGATTTCGCAACGATCCGCGCCCGTTCGAAATAGCTCAGCCCGGCGCGGATCTCGTTTTCCTCGACCATGGCAAGATAGGCCGAGGCGGAATCCGCCGGGCGGCGCAGCAGGGCCAGAACCTCACCGAATTTCGCCTCTCCGGTCTCTTCCTGCAGGGCGGTCAGCGCGGCGCAGCGGCGCCAGCCCGAAATCAGCCCGTAGTCTCCCTCGCCCAGATCCACCAGTTCAACCGGGGTCTGCTGGCCGCGTTGCCGCAAGCTGTCCTTCAGCGCCTGCATCTCCTCGCTGTCGCTGACAATCCGGTCACGGACGAGGTAATCGAGCCTGATCCGCCCGATCGGCACGGTAATCAGCATCCGCCCCTCTTCGCGGGCGGCGATCAGGGTGCGGGACATTTCCTCGGCCGCGGCGGTGACGGAGGCATCCCGCGCCACATCCGCAATCGGAGCGGCCATCGGGCTTTTCGCCTCGGGAGGGGTTTCGAGAAATGCCATATTCGCGGGGGTCAGCCTTTTGCGTTTTGCCATGGGATCGTCTCGCGTCAGAGGAAAGGATTGGTAAACGGAGCGCGCGGCAGGGCAGGGCGCGCGGGGCGGGAGCAGATGTTTCGCGCGCGAAACATTGGGTCCGGACCGGACCTAACGCCCGTCATTCCGCCGCCGCCTGTCCGGCCAGCTCATCGCGCCGCCAGCTGCCCACCAGCAGCGCCTTGAAGGCGGCATAGGTCTCGTCAAAGGTTTCTCGGCCGCGCACATAGGTCTCGCGGTTGAAATCGCGGTAATCGGCCTCGTAGATGCCCTGCACCTGTTCGCCGGCCTGACCGATCAGCGCGGTGAAATCCTGCCGGTGCGGTGACAGGGTGGTGCCCAGATAGGCCTGCATCAGCGCCGCAAGCTCGGCCTGCTGGGTGCCGTCGTAGCGGGTCACCACCGCCCGCACCGCATCCCATTCGAAAGACAGCCCCTCGCGGCCAAGCGCCCGGGCGGCCATGTTCTCGGCCTCCTCGATGGAGGAAAAGGTGGAATGCAGCATGTCGAAGAACCGCCCCGTGCTGTCGAATTCCAGAAAGGACGCCCCCAGCGGCACCAGCAGGATATCCGCCGCCGCCAGCCCGTTGATCGTGAGGTAGCCAAGCGCCGGCGGGGTATCGAGGAAGACGACGTCATACTGGTCCAGCACCCCGTCCGCCGCCAGCGTCTCGGTCAGCGCATCCCAGAGCTTCCAGCCCCGGCTCTGCATCCGCCAGACGGGGATCTGGAATTCAGCCCAGTAGAGATTCAGCTGGGCGCCGATCAGGTCGATATTGGGCCAGTGGGTGTTCTGGATCAGGCTGTCCGCGCGGATCTCCAGCGCCTCTGACAGCGTGTCGTCGAGGGGCAGGGGGGCCTCGCCGCGGTCCATCCGCCGCTGGTTGTCCTTCTGCAGGGTCGTGGCGTAATGGCGCGCCAGCAGCGGGAAGACGGTCTGCCATTCATCCTCGACCTTGCCGCCGAAGATGGAGGTCATCGATCCCTGGCTGTCGAGGTCGATCACCAGCACCCGGTAGCCATCGAGCGCCGCCGACATGGCCAGATGCGCGGCGGTGGAGGTCTTGCCGACCCCGCCCTTGAAATTGGCCACCGCGACCATCTTGGCCTGGGCGCCTTCGGGGCGGTAGGGCAGGTAGCTTTTGGCGCGCGATCCCTGGCTGCCGAAATGGGCGCGCAGGCGCAGCACCTCGTCGAGGGTGAACCATTTGGCGCCGCCCTCTGTCTCCGACCGGCCCTGAGGCAGGTCGGGGTTCTGTTTCAGCACCCGGCGGAAATGGCCGGTGGCGACGGGGATGAGATAGCGCGTGATCTCCCAGGTGGAAAACAGCCGCAGACTGCGGCCGCCATTCTCCTCCAGCCCGCGGGAGGCCAGATCGGCGCGGCCGGAGGCGCAGGCATGGGCGATCTGACGAAAGCCTTCGGTCCCGGCGGCGGGCTCCAGCGTCGCCATGGCCGCATCCGGATCAATGGAAAGATAGGGGGGCAGGGGGGCTTTTGGGTCCGATTTCATGGGGGCCTGTTCAGAAGTCTGCTCTGGGATCTGTTCTGGGTTCTGCTTTGCGGGTCTTTGCCCGATGTACGCTCTTTCGGGAAGGATACGCGAAAACGGCGAACATGGAAGGAGAATGCGCACAACAGGCGCTTTTTCTCAGGATTTCAGGGAAAAACAGAAGCCGTCAGGGCGGAAAATCGCAGCTGTGCTTGTTATGAATCTGTTATTAGTACGTTACGTGTCCGCTGATCTCACACAAGCCCCTGATTTTCGACCGGCTTTTTGAGAGAGGCGATTCCGAACCCCCGAAAGAGCGACTCTGAACCCACGCCCGGTCGATTCCGATCCGCCGAAAGCGGCGCCGCGGCGCTGGACGGATCCTGTGGATAACTTTAGGGTGTCACTGAAACCCCGAAAGGAATCGCCCGGGCACAGGGCGGCGGCGGGGGCGGGCATGGCGCCGTGGCAGCACGGATGCCAGAGGATACAGGCGGCAGGCAATGACGGCCATGGCAGGACAGGGGGGCGGACTGCCCCCGCACCGGCATCCCACGGGAGACCTTTTTGTCTGCGACATCTTCGATGCCGCGCCAAAGGACGATCTGGGCACGATGGAGCATCCGGTGTTTTCGCTGTCGACCCGGCCGGACCGGCGGGTCCTGTCCTATGCGCATAACGGCACAACCGTGGAGGTCACGCCCAGCGTCAAGGGCCGTGCCACGATGCATGACAAGGATATCCTGATCTATTGCGTCAGCCAGCTGATGGCAGGGATCAATGCCGGGCGCCCGGTTGGCCGGCGGATGACGCTGAAGGCCTATGACCTGCTGGTGGCCACCAACCGCGACACCTCGGGGGATGCCTATCAGCGGCTGCGCGAAGCCTTCGAGCGGCTGGCCGGCACCCGGATCACCACCAATATGACCACCGGCGGGATGGAGACGACCTCCGGCTTCGGGCTGATCGACAGCTGGGAGATCCTGCGCCACAGCCGGGGCGGGCGGATGGTGTCGGTCCTCGTCACGCTCAGCGACTGGCTGTATCGCGCGGTGCTGGCAAAATCGGTGCTGACGCTGTCGCGCGATTATTTCCGGCTGCGCAAACCGCTGGAGCGCCGCATCTACGAGCTGGCCCGCAAGCATTGCGGCCGTCAGAGCGACTGGACCGTCAGCCTGCCCGTGCTGCAGAAGAAGGCCGGCTCTGCCGCGCCGATCCGGGTCTTTCGCGCCGCCATGCGCCGGATGATCGACGAGGACCACCTGCCCGAATACAGCCTGAGCGAAGAGGCGGGCGATATCCTGCGGATCCGCCGCCGCGACGCCGTGCTGGAGCCGGCGGAGGCACCACAGGTCAGCCCCGAGGCGCTGGACCAGGCCCGCGCCCTGCGGCCGGGGGCCGATGTCCATGCGCTGGTGGCGGACTGGCAGCGGTTCTGGGCCGGGTCGGGGCGCCGGCGGCTGACCAGCCCCGACCGGGCGTTTCTGGGCTGGCTGGCCCGACAGCGGCCCTGACCAAAAACCCTGAGTAAGACCCTGACCGCCGCCGCTGCGCGGGCGGGGGGCGGGGCGGAGACCGTCCCGCAGCGCCGCACAAACCGGGTTATCCAGGATGATTTTCAAATTTTATCATTAGGCGATGTGTTAATTTTTGGTTAAATGCATCGGAGCCCTGTTTCGCCCATATGACGTAGCCATTCCAGAAAAGGTTTTTTCCGATGATTCCCCTGACCCAGCTTCCACAACCTCTGTCCCACGCCGTTGAAGGCGCTCTTGTGACCGAGGTCGGGGATGCCGCCGGCGGCACCTGGACCTCTTATGACATTTCGGTTGGCGACCGGTTTTCCGGAAATATCGGCTATGCCGATGATGACTGGGTGCGGGTGTCCCTGGTTGAGGGGGAAACCTATACAATCGAGGCCTATGGCGACGACAGTTCTGCTTTCGAGCTCTGGGATCCGGTGCTGACGGTTTACGATTCCAACGGCTACTGGCTGGCCGAGAATGACGATATCGATTATGTCGGCGGCAATCTGGATTCCTATCTGGAATTCACCGCCAGCTATACCGGCGATTTCTATCTCTCTGTCACCGGGTTTTATTATACCTACTCCGGCTACACCGAGGGCGATTACTTTCTGGAGATCGAGGGATCGGGAACAAACGACCCGACCGATCCGGATGAGCCGGCCTCCGCATTGTCCGAACTGGCCGATTACCTGACCGACGGCTACTGGGAGGACAATTATCTTGGCCGCCACAGCTTTGCGCTCGGCACCGACCGGGCGCTGACGGTCAACCTCAACAATCTGTCTTCCGACGGCATGCAGCTGGCCCGCTGGGCGATGGAAACCTGGAGCCTGGTGGCCGATATCGATTTTGTCGAAACCTCCGGCAGCGCCGATATCACCTTCTACGAACCCTACAGCAGCGATGCCTATGCCGATTACGTCGCCTATGGCGACGAGACCAGCTATTCGACGGTGAATATCGGCACCTCCTGGCTGGATTATTACGGCACCTCCTTCGACAGCTATTCGCTGCAGACCTATGTGCACGAGATCGGCCACGCCCTCGGGCTGGGCCATATGGGCAATTACAACGGCTCGGCCGTTTATGGCTATGACGAGACCTTCTCCAACGACAGCTGGCAGGTCTCGGTCATGTCCTATTTCAGCCAGGAGGATAACACCTCCATCGATGCCACCTATGCCTTTGCGGTCGGCCCGATGATGGCCGATATCCTGGCGATCCAGAACCTGTACGGCGCCTCCACCGCGACGGCCGGGCGGACGATCTGGGGCGCCAATACCAATATCGGCGGCAGCCTTGGCGATCTGATGGAGGCGGCCATCCGGGGCGAGAGCTCTTCCGATCTGGCCGGAGAGCCGGTGGCCTTCACCATCTACGACAATGGCGGGATCGACCTTCTCGATCTGTCGCCGCTGAGCACGGCGGTGCGGATCGACCTGGCGCCGGGCAGCTATTCCGATATCGCCGGCGGCACCGGCAACCTGGCGATCGCGCATAATACGACGATCGAACAGGTCTTTGCCGGCTCTGGCAATGACACCGTGCTGGGCAATGCCGCGAACAACCTGCTGGACGGGCGGGCCGGCAATGACCGTCTGGAAGGCCGCGGCGGCAATGACCGGCTGGAGGGCCGCAACGGCCATGACACCCTGCTGGGCGGCTTTGGCACCGACACGCTGGCGGGCGGCAATGGCAATGACGTGGTCACCGGCGGGTTTGGCCGGGACCGTGCCTTCCTGGGCAATGGCAACGATACTTATTCCGATGTCGGCCAGGGCGGGTTCCTGGGCGCCGACTGGGTGTTCGGCGCCGAAGGCAATGACGATATCAGCACCGGCGGCGGCAATGACACCATCCGCGGCGGCGGCGGCAATGACAGCCTGGCCGGCGGCGACGGCAATGACAGCCTGCAGGGCGAGGGCGGCTTTGACGTGATCTTTGCCGGCGATGGCAATGACCGGGTCGACGGCGGCGTCGGCCGGGACCGCGCCTTCCTGGGCAATGGCAATGACGTCTACACCGATGCGGCCCAGAACGGGTTCCTGGGTTCTGACGTGGTCTTTGGCGGCAATGGCAATGACAATATCAACACCGGCGGCGGCAATGACACCGTCTCGGGCGGGGGCGGCAACGACACGCTGGCGGGCGGCAATGGCAGTGACAGCCTGTCCGGCGACGGCGGCTTTGACATGATCTTTGCCGGCAATGGCAATGACACCGTCTCGGGCGGGGCCGGGCGGGACCGTGCCTTCCTGGGCAATGGCAATGACACGTTCATCGACGACTGGCAGGGCGGCTTCCTGGGCGGCGACGCGGTCTTTGGCGGCGGGGGCGCGGATCAGATCATCCTGCGGGGCGGCAATGACACCGCCTCCGGCGGGGCGGGGGCGGATACCTTCAGCTTTGCCGGCGCGACCATCGCGCGGGATGTCATCACCGATTACAGCGCCATGGATATCCTGCGGTTCGACGATGCGCTCTGGACCGGCAGCCTGAGCGGGTCGGACGTGGTGGACCGTTTTGCCTCGGCCACGACCGACGGCGTTCTGTTTGCCTTCGGCGGCGGCAATTCGGTGCTTCTGGAAGGCATCGGATCGGTCAATGACCTGGGCAATGTCCTGGTCTTCTGAGGCAGGCCAGAGACGGATCTGACGCGGATCTGACATCGCCGCCCGGGCCTGCGCCGCGGGCGGCGATGCGTTTCGGGTAATCCATATTATGCTGTATCGGCCCCGGACGGGGCGGCGCAATAATGCGATGGATACCGGCCCGACTATGTTCTAACACTCGGTCCCGATCCGCGCCGGCACGACGGCATCACGACATTATCTGCGAGAGAACGACCATGCCGAAAAAGCTGCTCCTTCACATCGGGTGCCACAAGACCGGGACCACGGCCATCCAGAGAGCCTGCATGCTGAACCGCGACGCCCTGCGGGACAAAGGCTGGAGCTTTGCCCTGGGCCCGCGCAACGTCGCCAACTGGGGCAATATCTTCGGCTTTCCGATGACCCCGGAGGGCGTGCAGTTCCGCATTACCCCCAATGGCTATGAGCGGCTGGGAGAAGGGCTGGACGGGCTGGAGGGCAATGTCATCCTCTCGGCCGAGGATCTGTTCTTCCTCGAGGAAGAGGAGATCGGCCAGCTCGCAAAATGGCTGGCGCCGCGGTTCGACGAGATCGAGATCTGCGCCTATCTGCGCCGGCAGGACGAGCTGGCGGTGTCGCAGAAGGCCCAGGGCGCCAAGACGGTGCAATCCGCTTTGCTGTTCGGCACCACCCCGGGCGCCCTGCCCGAGCTGACGCCGGGGGTGCGGCGCTATCTCGATTTCGCGGGCAAGCTGGAGGCCTGGCGATCTGCCTTCGGGGGGCCGGTGCTGACGGTGCATGAATACAACCGCGCCCGGCTCAGCGGCGGCGATATCGTCACCGATTTCTTTGCCCGGCTCGGGCTGGAGCCGGACAACGACCTGCAGGATGTCAACAGATCGCTGGGCGCCAATCAGACGCAGCTGCTGCTGAGCCTGCGCGCGGCCGGGCTGAACCAGGTGGCCGTCGCGCGGGCCCGCAATGCCGGCTGGATCGGCGAGGACAGCCATGGCGGCCTGCGCCCGTCCCGGGCCGAGGCGCAGGCCTTTCTGGCCGAATTCGCCGGATCCAACCGCCGGCTGCCCGATGTGCTGGGGCATGATTTTGCCTTTCACGACGACATGTCGAAATATCCCGAGACGCCGCAGGACACCGGCTATGCCGAGTATGAACGGGACAACCTGCTGGCCCTTGTGGCGCGGCTGTCGGGCATTGCCTCGGTCGAACGGGCGCTGCCGCTTTACAATATCGGCAAGAGCATCGCCGAGATCCGCCCCCGGATGGCGCTGACCCTGATGGAGCTGGCCTCGGAGCTTGACCCGGCCCGCCAGGATGTGCGCCGCGATATTCTGCGTCTGACGGAGATCGTGCAAGACATGGACCGCCAGCCATGACCCCCCCGCCCGGGACATGGCTGACGCGGCTCTGGCCGCGCCCGGTCCCGGGGGCGAGCTGGACCGTCGTCTCCACCGTCGCCGAACCGCCCGCGCTGCTCTATGCCTTTGTGGCGCATTACCTCGGGCTGGGGGCCGATGAGGTCCATCTGTTTATCGACGATCCCGACCAGCCCGGCCTGGCGCCGCTGCGGGCGATGGACCGGGTCCGGCTGACCATCTGCGACGACGCCTACTGGGACGAGGTCAACAACGGTGTCCGGCCCCGGGGGCAGGAGCTGCGCCAGATTCGCAATGCCAGCCGCGCCTACCGGGCCTGCCGCACCGACTGGATGTTTTTCTGCGATGCCGACGAATATCTGACCGCCCGGAAGCCGGTGGCGCAGATCCTGGCCGGGGTCGACCCGAAGGTGATGCATTGCCGGCCCCATATGGCCGAACGCGCCTTTGACGCGGAGCGGGCGCAGGCGGATCTCTTTGACGGGGTGCTGAAACTGCCCCTGCCCAACCGGCCACGGATTCTTGACGCTGTCTATGGCGGGCTGGCGCCGCTGACGACCGGCGGGTTCCTGGGACATGTGATCGGCAAATCCTTTACCCGCACCGGCCAGGATCTGGTGATCCGGATCCATATGCCCGCCCCTGCCGACCCGGCAGAAGAGGCCCGGCTGAGGGAGGCCAAGAAGATGGGGCCCGGGCCGCGGCTGCCCGAGTGCTGGCTGGTGCATTACGACGGGCTGACCCCGCTGCACTGGCGGCTCAAGATCCTGCGCTACGCGCTGGAATACGCGGCCCTGCGCGCGGCCGGTGTGGCCCAGCCCTTTGCCGCCCGCCTGCCCGCCCGCCAGCGCCAGATCCGGCGGGTGCATGACAGCCGCGACCGCCGCGCCACCTTTGCCGAACTGCAGCCGCTGATCCTGCTGGACGCCGCACAGCAGGCCCGCCTGCGGGAGGCCGGCGGCCTGCTCGACAGCCGGCCCGATCCCGGCGCCGCAGCACGGCAGCTGGTGGAGGGTACGGAGGGGGCGCCGCAGGCGCTGCGCTTTTCCGCCGAGGCTTTCGATGCCGCGCTGCGCGACCGCCGCGGCGATCTGATCGCGCAGCACGGGCTGGAACTGTGACCGCCCTCGCCCCGCCCGCCCCGCCCTGCCATGGCCAAGCCATTGCAACACAGGGCAGAACCTGCCAGACCCGACGCGTTGCAGCCGGTTCCGGCCGGCCGGTTTCATGACGATTGGAATGCCCATGTTGATCGCTGTTTTCCGTCCCCCCCTGCCCTCCCTGCCGGAGGCCCGGAGATGAGCCGGCCGCATCGCCTGCAGACCCTGCTCTGGCCGGAACCGGGGCTGGTCACGGATCGCGACATGTTCTTCCAGCTGGAGGGGCCGGTGGGGTTTTCCATGCCCGAGCAGCGGCTGGAATTCCTGCCCGGCGGGACCGTCCGCTTCGACAGCTACGCCAATCTCTTCAACAGCGGGAAATGGGTCAAATACTGCGGCCTCGACCAGCTCGCGCTGGAGATCGAGGGCACGGGCCGGTTTGAACTGACGGTCTGGCTGATCTGCCCCGAACGGTCCTGGCAACGGCTGATCACAGAGATCGTCGCGCCGGAGGCCGGCACCCCCCTGCGCCGCGAGATCGACCTGAGCGGGGAGGCCGGCGGCACCCGCGGCCTGCTGGCGGTCGATCTGAAGGCGCTGGACCGGGGCGGGCTGCACGACATGGCCTGGGTCACCGACCGGCCCCCCCTGCGCAGCCCCGAGCTGATGCTCTCGGTCACCACCTTCCGCCGCGAAGAGGCCGTGCGCCGCACCGCCGACCGCTTCGCGCGCTTTGCCGCGACCTCCCCGATCGGGGATCACCTGCATATGGCGATCGTCGATAATGGCCAGAGCGCGGAGATCACGCCCGGCCCCCATGTCAGCCTGGTGCCGAACGAAAACCTCGGCGGGGCCGGCGGCTTTACCCGCGGGCTGATCGAGGCGCAGCGGCGCGGCGCCTCGCACTGCCTGTTCATGGATGACGATGCCTCCGTCCATATGGGCGCGGTGGAACGGACCTGGACCTTCCTCGCCTATGCCACCGATCCGCGCGCAACGGTGGCGGGCGCCGTGGCCAATGCCCAGCATCACTGGAAACTGTGGGAAAACGGCGCGATCTTTGACGGGCTCTGCCAGCCGCGGCACATGGGCACGGATCTGCGCGACATCCGGCAGGTCGCCGAGATGGAATTCGACAGCACCGCCACCCAGCCGCATAATTTCTACGGCGGCTGGTGGTATTTCGCCTTTCCCGTCGATCAGGTCCGCCACCTGCCCTTTCCGTTCTTCGTGCGCGGCGATGATGTGAGCTTTTCGCTGGTTCATGACTTTGCCATCACCACCCTGCCCGGCGTGATCTCCTACCAGGACGAAGATTTCTCGGTGAAGGAAAGCCCGCTGACCGTCTATCTCGACCTGCGGTCGCATCTGGCGCATCACCTGGCGCTGCCCGGGATGGAGATCGGCCGCAAGGGGCTGGCCCGGATCATGCTCCGGTTCTGGCTGCGCAGCCTGCTCGACTGCCATTACGAAACGCTGGAGGCGGTGGCCATCGCGCTGGAGGATGTCCGGCGCGGCCCCGATTTCTTTGAGGCCAATGCCGATATGGCGACCCGCCGCGCCGAGATCGGCGCGCTGACACAGGCCGAACGCTGGCAGGAAGAGGAGGACCGGCTGCAGCGGCCGATGCGGTCCTGGCTGCCCTCTGACAACCTGCTGGCCCGCAGCCTGATGAAGCTGACGCTGAACGGGCATCTGCTGCCCTTCTTCACCCGGATCGGCGACCGGATCGCCCTGCCCGCCACCCTGCGCGGCGCCCGCCGCCCGATCTGGGGCGCGGCGCGGATCACCTATCGGTCCCTGGATGGCCGGCGCAGCTATACCGTGCGCCATGACAAGGCCCGCGCGGCCCGGGTCAGCGCCCGGATCTTCCGCGCCGCCCGCGCCATATTGCGGGACTATCCCGCCCTGAAAGAGGAATGGCGGCAGGGATATGACCGGCTGACCGGGCCCGCCTTCTGGCACCGCAGGCTGGGGCTGGAGAGCGTGCCGCCCGCGCGCCCCGATGCCGCTGATGCCGCCGAATAGACCCGCCCCGCGGGACGGATCGGGCCGGGCTGGCCGCAAAGACTTCGTTTTTTGGCCATGCCCGGACCATTCTTGCCCGCCAGACTGCGGCGTCAGGGGCGGGACCGGACCGGGCCGCCGCCACAATCACCTCCGGGGGGCTGGGTCATGAAAATCGCTGTTGTCGGGATGGGCTATGTGGGCCTGTCGAACGCTGTTCTGCTGGCGCAGCACAATGACGTCATTGCGGTCGATATCGACGCCACCCGCGTCGCCACCGTCACCGCGCGCAAAAGCCCGGTGATCGATGCCGAGCTTGAGGAGTATCTCGCCAATCGCGATCTGAACCTGACCGCCACAACCGATCTGGCCGCGGCCGTGACGGGGGCGGATTATGTCATCGTCTCCACCCCGACCAATTACGACCCCGACACGAATTACTTTGACACCTCTTCTGTCGAGACCGTCATCAGGGGCGTCATCGCGGTGACCCCGGAGGCCACGATCGTGGTCAAATCCACCATCCCCGTGGGCTTCACCGACCGCATTCGCGAGGAGCTGGACACCGATCAGGTGATCTTCAGCCCCGAGTTCCTGCGCGAGGGCCGGGCGCTTTACGACAACCTGCATCCCTCCCGCGTGATCCTGGGCGAGGACAGCCCGCGCGCCCGGACCTTTGCCGGTCTGCTGGTGGAGGGGGCCATCCGCAAGGATGTGCCCGTGCTCTTTACCGGCGCGGCCGAGGCGGAGGCGATCAAGCTGTTCGCCAATACCTACCTTGCGATGCGGGTGGCCTATTTCAACGAGCTCGACAGCTATGCCATGGCCGCGGGCATGGACTCGCGTCAGATCATCGAGGGCGTCGGGCTCGATCCGCGGATCGGCACGCATTACAACAACCCGTCGTTTGGCTATGGCGGCTATTGCCTGCCCAAGGATACCAAGCAGCTGCTGGCCAATTATTCCGATGTGCCGCAGAACATGATCCGCGCCATCGTGGATGCCAATACCACCCGCAAGGATTTCATCGCCGCCCAGATCGTCGCCCGCGCGCCCAGGGTCGTGGGGGTCTACCGGCTGGTGATGAAGGCGGGGTCGGACAATTTCCGCCAGTCCTCCATTCAGGGGATCATGAAGCGGATCAAGGCCAAGGGGATCGAGGTGGTGGTCTATGAGCCGGCGCTGGAGGAGGAGAGCTTCTTCCGGTCCCGCGTGATCCGTGACCTGCCCGCCTTCAAGGCAGAGGCGGATGTGATCCTGGCCAACCGGACCACGGCCGAACTGGCCGATGTCTGCGACAAGGTCTTTACCCGCGACCTCTTCGGCGGCGACTGAGGCCGGTTCACAGACCCCGTTTCAGAAAAAACAGGGTCTGTTCCTGCCAAAAACGGCTTTGTTTCGGGTCAGAGCGGCGCCATGACAAAGGCCGGGGCCGTGCCCTTTTCGACAAAGACCGCCGCCGTATCCAGCGCCTCGCGGATGGTGACATCCATGTCGAGGTAACGATAGGTGCCCAGACGGCCGACAAAGGTCACGCCCCGGGTCTTTTCGGCCAGCGCGACATAGTCGGACAGCAGCGCCTTCTCCTTCACCTGGCGGATCGGGTAGTAGGGAATGTCGTCGGGGGTGCATTCACGGGAAAACTCGCGATAGCAGACCGATCCCTCATGGCTTTCCCAGGGGCTGAAATGCTTGTGCTCGGTGATACGGGTATAGGGCACGTCGACCTCACCGTAATTCATCACCGCGCAGCCCTGATAATCACCCTGATGGGTGAAGCGTTCGAAATCCAGCGTCCGGTAGCCCAGCCGACCCAGTTCGAAATCGAAATAGCCGTCCAGCGGGCCGGAATAGAAGACATGGTCATAGTCGCCGGCCTGATCGCGGGCAAAGCTCGTCTCCAGCTGCACGGTGATGCCCGGATGGTCGAGGATCGCCGCGATCATCGCGGTATAGCCATTCTCCGGCATGCCCTGAAACTGATGGAAGAAGTAATTGTCGTCGTAGTTGAAGCGCACCGGCAGGCGTTTCAGAATCGAGGCGGGCAGTTCCGACGGGTGACAGCCCCATTGCTTCATCGTGTAGCCCTTGAAGAAGGCCTCGTAGAGATCGCGCCCGACAAAGCGCATCGCCTGTTCTTCAAAGGTCTGCGGATCGGCGATGGAGGTATCGGCCTGGTCTTCGGTGATAAAGGCATGCGCCTCTTCGGGGCGCAGGGTCTTGCGGAAGAACTGGTTGATCGTGTGCAGGTTCACCGGCAGGGAAAACACGCCCAGCTCGCCTTTTGGGTCGCGGGAGGTGGTTTTGACCCGGTTCTTATAGGGCAGGAAGGTCTCAAAGCTGTTGACGTAGTCCCAGACCTCCGCGTCATCGGTGTGAAAGATATGCGGCCCGTAGATATGCACCATCACGCCGGTTTCCGCATCGCGTTCGGTATGGCAGTTGCCGCCGATATGGTCGCGCGCGTCGAGGATCACCACCTCATGCCCGGCCTCTGCCAGTTTCCGCCCGATCACAGCCCCCGACAGGCCCGCCCCCACACATAAGATCTTCATCACTACCCCCAGGTTATGCGGGGGCCTTTTCACATGGCGGGGCGGGCTTGGCAACGCTCCCCCGGCGGGGGCGGCCGTCAGGCAAAGACCACATCGGAGGCAGAGAGGTCACGCGCCGTGAGCCCCTCCAGCAGAACGCCGCCGCCGGTCCAGTTGACCCAGAGCCCGCGGGGGGCGTCGTCGATGTCGAGCGCGCGGAAGTGATTTTCGCGGACCGACAGCTCAAGACGGTCCAGATCCGGGTCGAAATCGGCAATCACATTACGTCCGGCGGCGGCGGTGAAAACAAAGCTGTCCCGCCCGGCCCCGCCGCTCAGGATGTCAAATCCGGGCCCGGCGATCAGCCGGTCATTGCCGGCCTCGCCCCGGATCATATCAGAGCCTGTTCCGCCCGAAATCGTATCATTTCCCGCGCCGCCGGTCAGGGTGTCATGGCCCCCGCCGCCCTCGACCCGGTCGTGACCGGCCTGCCCATGGGCCAGATCATCGCCGCCGCCGCCGCGGATCGTGTCATTGCCGTCGCCGGCAAAAATCCGGTCGCGTCCCACCAGCCCCGCCTGGGCGGCATCGAGGAACAGGTCATGCCCCGCCCCCAGCCAGATCCGGTCCGGCCCGGCGCCGCCCAGAACCGTATCATTGCCGGGCCCCGCATCGATGATATCGGCCAGGCTGCCGCCGTGGATCCAGTCGTTGCCAAAGCCGCCCGCCAGACGATCCGCGCCGTTCTGCCCCTCCAGCCGGTCATTGCCGAACCCGCCGTCCAGCCGGTCATTGCCGGTGCCGCCGCGCAGGGTGTCATGGCCAAAGCCGCCCGACAGCACATCGGTATGATCGCCGCCGTCCAGCAGGTCGTTGCCGCCCTGCCCCTCCAGCCGGTCCCAGCCAAAGCCGCCGAACATCCGGTCCGCGCCGGTGCCCCCCAGCAGGGTATCGGCCATCAGCCCGCCGTGCATCCAGTCATTGCCGGCCCCGCCCTCCAGCAGGTCATGGCCGAAATCCCCCTCCAGCCGGTCGGACCAGATACCGCCCCGCAGGGTGTCATTGCCATGACCGCCCCGCAGGGTGTCGTCCCCCGCCTGCCC
>NZ_JBPAXZ010000011.1:0-10816 GCF_050897955.1 Pseudooceanicola profundi
GTGGGGGGCGGGAGATTGGTGGGACACATCGGCGGTTTGCCGGTGGCAAACCCGGCAAGGTAGGACAGGCCCGCGACTGTCGTTCCGCGCAGCCCGCAAGCGCGGCACCCCCGGCAATCCAGCCTCGGCCACGGGGCACGGGATGCCGACAGGGTGCCGCGATGCGGGACGCGATCCAACCGCGCAGGTTGGTTCCGGAGGGTTTGGGAGGGCGAAGGCACCTCCCATTCCGGCGCGTCTCGCGTCGGACGGAGTTCGCCATCGGCTGAGGCCACGCCTCAAGGAGATCGCACGCAAATCTCGGAACAGCAGGTGGAGAGTTTGCATAAGTGCGCCCTTGTCCTTTACAGGCCTACGGGTAAGCGCTATCGATGGTTGTGGCAAGTCTAACCTTTACACCTGCCCTCTTTGAAGTGGATTCCCCAATTGGCCGAGACTGAGCTTGAACGCGCCGAGAAACGCTACGCCCAGGCCAAGGCCCGCCTGCAGGCCCTGAAGAACCGGGAAGCCACCAGACAGCGCAAGCTGGATACACGCCGCAAGGTGATCCTGGGCGGGGCGCTCATGGACCTGGCGGAACGGGATTCCAATGCCGCCGCCATGCTCGACCGGCTGATCCGCAATCTGTCCCGTGAACAGGATCGCAAAGCCTTTGCGGAATGGGACGTGCCCTCCCCTGCTCCAAGCGATGAGGACGCGTCCTGATGCGCAGCGTGATGCTCGTCTTCGGAGGGCTGTTTCGCTTGTTCGGTCGGTTGATCTTCACGCCCATCATGCTCGGATGGTTGATAGGCGCGATGGCCTTCGGGGCGATGCTCGGCTCACTGGTGGCCACTCCGTTCATCTTCGCCTTCTTCGACCAGACGCCCGGCGAAAGCGCCTGGCAATGGCTGGTCTTCGGCCCCTTCATGTTCATAGGCGCTGTGTTTGGGTTTCAGTATTGGCGCATGGCCTCCGGGGCTGATGCCTATTTCGGGCTGACAGGTGACAGCCACGGCTCGGCGCGGTTTGCGAACCGGAAAGAACTGAAGAAGCTGGAGCGGGGCAAAGGACATGAAGATGCCGGTCTTTTGATCGGGCGCAACCCGCACACGGGACGGCTGCTGCGCTATGACGGCCCGGCCCATCTGATCACCCTCGCCCCGACACGTGCCGGGAAAGGTGTCGGTACCGTGATCCCGAACCTGTTGGCTGCGGAACGCTCCGTCCTGGTCATCGACCCCAAAGGTGAGAATGCCCGGATCGCCGGGGAAGCCCGGCGGCACTTCGGGGCCGTCCACATCCTTGATCCCTTTGAGGTCAGTGGTCACCCTTCGGCTTGCTACAACCCGCTCGACCGGCTGACACCAGATAGCCTTGATCTGGGCGAGGATGCTGCCTCTCTGACAGAGGCACTGGTCATGGACCCGCCGGGACAGGTGACGGAAGCGCACTGGAACGAAGAAGCCAAAGCCATCCTCGGCGGGCTGATCATGTTCTGCGTCTGCCATGAGGATCGCGACCGCAGGTCGCTCGCCACAGTTCGGGAATATCTCACCCTGCCCCCGGAAAAACTCCGGGCGCTGCTGGAGCTGATGCAGGATAGCGACGAGGCAGGCGGGCTGATCGCCCGCGCCGCCAACCGCTTCCTCGGCAAAGCGGATCGCGAAGCGGCTTCCGTCCTATCGAACGCGCAGCGCCACACGCACTTCCTGGACAGCCCCCGGATCGCAAAGTGTCTGGCGCGCTCAGACTTTGCCTTCGCCGATCTGCGTCACCGGATCACTTCCGTGTTCCTGGTCCTGCCGCCCAACCGGATGGACGCTTACAGCCGCTGGCTGCGCCTTCTGGTCTCTCAGGCCCTCCAGGACATCGCACGGGACGCTGAACAACCTCAGAACGCGTCAGAGGGGCGCTCAGAGCGTCTTAAGGCCCCTGCCCTGTTCCTCCTCGATGAATTCGCCGCCCTGGGCCGTCTGGAGGCCGTAGAGCGCGCCATGGGGCTGATGGCAGGCTACGGGCTTCAGCTCTGGCCGATCCTACAGGACATGAGCCAGCTCAAGGACCTCTATGGCGAACGTGCTGGCACCTTTATCGCCAATGCCGGGGTGCAACAGGTCTTCGGGGTGAATGATTTTGAGACGGCCAAGTGGCTGAGCCAGATGATTGGTCAGGAAACTGCCGGGTTCCAGACTGACAGCTTCAAGCCTGGCGATGGCCCAAGCTTCTCGAACAACCTCACGGGCCGTGATCTGCTGACACCCGATGAAATCATGCAGCTTCCCCCGGATCGTCAACTCCTGCGCGTCCAGGGGCAGGCCACAGCCGTCGCGCAAAAGCTGCGTTACTACGCCGATCCTGAATTTGCCGGGCTGTTCACACCAGACACCTGATAACCTGAAAGCTATCCGCCATGTCTGATACACCTGCCTCCCCTGCCCCGCTCTCAGACGATGATTTGCGCGAAACGCTCGACCTTCTCGCCACGGCTGTCGCCAGCATCTCGGATCGGGTGGATGATCAGACACGGGTACTCGACAGGGTGAATAAGACGGCGACGGAAGCCCGCTCTGCTGCCTTCGCCGCTCAAAAGCAAACCGACCCCGAACACTATGGCGAGATTGTTGGCGCGACCATCGACGGCAAGATCGGCGACACCCTGGCCCGTGTTGGTGAAATGGCCGGTGATCTACTCCGGGCGTCCAACCACACCCAGGAAGTTCTCAGGAAAGCTGAGGATGCCAGATCGGACACCATGCGCCAGCTTTGGGAACGGGAACAAAAGCTGGGTCGCTTCAAGAGCCGTCTTCCATGGTTCGGTCTGGGTGCTGTGGTTCTGGCTCTTGTGCTGACGGTGACGCTTCCTCGTTTCTTAGCCAGCAACGCTTCCATGTGCGCTGTCCTTGGGGCTTCTTGGACAACAACAACCACGGGCGTCGATGCCTGTGTGTTCTATCAGCGGTGAGCGGTGGTCTGCTGAGGGTTTGAGTTTTGGAGGCTATGGGATAGTGAAATATCACATCGTGGTAATGTGGGTTTGTGGGGAGCGAGTGGTAGCTCAAGGGGAGTTAAATAGAGTTATAATAGAGTTACACCGTAGGTTTTGGCGTTTAAGTGGCTGGTATTAATACCATATTCAGAGAGAACGGTGTGTGAAATGACGAATCTCGGTGTGTAGAATGACGAATCCGGGTGTGTGAAATGACGAATCCTCTTGAAAGTTATCCACAGGTATCGCGGTGTGTGAAATGACGAGTCTTGACGTGTGGTGTGTGAAATGACGATAGTAACCCATGGTGTGTGAAATGACGAATCCTGAACTTGCTGGCGGGTGTGTGAAATGACGAATTCACGCTCCCCGTTGCTGCCTGACCGTCATCCGCAAAAAGACCTGTTCGTGTGCGACATCGTGGATGCCGTTCCCAAGGGCGATATGGCCTCGATGGAACACCCTGTTTTCACCCTCTCGACCAAGCCGGACATGAAGCCTCGGCGGTATCAGAATGGCGAGAACTTCATCGAAGTGTCGCCGTCACGGTATGGGCTTGCCACCGTGCATGACCGTGATGTGCTGATTTACTGCATCAGCCAGTGCATGGCCGCGCTCAACGAAGGTCGCACGGTTAGCCGGACGCTGCGGTTCAAGGCGCATGACCTACTCGTGGCAACGAACCGGCAGGCGTCTGGTCAAGGCTACAAGCTGCTCAAGGACGCGCTCCGGCGTCTGCAAGGCACGCAGATAGAGACGAACATCCGCCAGGGCGGCAATGAGTATTTCAGGGTCTTCGGCCTTATTGAGGCTGCGGAAATCGTAAGAGAGACGCGCGACGGGCGGATGCAGGATGTTGAGATTACCCTGTCGGACTGGGTTTTCGACGCCATAGAGAACAACCATGTTCTGACGCTGAACAAAGAATATTTCTTTCTGCGTAAGCCTCTCGAACGGCGGCTCTACGAGCTAGCGCGAAAGCATTGCGGCTCACAGCCAAAATGGAAATGCGGCATCGAGCTGTTGCGCGACAAGTGTGGGTCGGGTTCGACCACCAAGGAATTTCGCCGACTGCTTGGCAAGATTATCGAGGACGATGCCGCGCACGACCACATGCCCGACTACGTGATGAGCATTGAGGGGGACAATGCCGTCTTCCGTCCCAAGGCGGCGGAGGCGGTCGTCGCCCTGCCCTTCCAGGCGTTGCGGTTCAAAAAGCTCGACACGCACGCCGAGGCACGGCGTCTCGCGCCTGGCTGGGATGTCTATGTGCTCGAAAGCGAGTGGCGGTCGTGGGTCCACGACAAGGCCATCGACGTGATGGACTCGGACAAGCATTTCTTGGCGTTCTGCAAGAAACGTGGTGCGTACAAGCACTAGAAATGCACAAATGTGGGTTTGTGCCTTTACGCATTCCCGCGAATGTGGTGAGGTTGATTCATGATAATATCTTTCCTGAACCAAAAAGGCGGCGTCGGCAAAACCACCCTCTCGGTGAACGTGGCGGGCTGCCTGGCACGCCAGGGGCATCGGGTGTTGCTGATAGACGCGGACAAGCAAGGCTCGGCCACGACATGGGCGAGCCTGCGCGAAGATGCGCCCTTCCAGGTCGTGAGCATGGCGCGTGCGAACATGGCACGGGACGCGCTTAAGCTGGCGCAAGATTACGACCACACAATCATCGACGGGCCACCTCACGCCGAAGAGATAGCCCGTTCCTGTATTGTGGCCTCGGACTTCGTGGCGCTCCCGATAGAGCCTTCGGGGCTTTCGACCTGGGCATCCGACCTGACGGTGCGCCAAGTGAAAGAAGCGCAAGAATTCAAGCCCACCCTAAAATGTGGGTTTGTTGTTTCCCGCAAAATAGGGAAAACCGTAATTGGTCGGGATATCCGCAACATGGCCGCAGAAGCGGGCTTGCCGATTTTGGAAAGCGAAATCGAGCAACGGGTTGCCTTCGCGGAAGGCATGACCATGGGGCAAACGATTTTCGAGTGGGCAGGCGAAAGCAATGCCGCCCGCGAGATTGAACACCTAACGAAAGAGATTGAGCGGTATGTCGAAGAAGACGTTTTCAGCGGCTCCGAAGCCAAAGCAGCCCACGGATGACCAAATCCTCGCGTTCGAGCGAGGCGGGGCAGGGCATGACACGACACGGGCTTCAAAGCCGGTGGCGAAAGCTGCGGCAACGGATGAACCGACAAAGCGCCTGAGCCTCGACTTACCGGCCAGCCTGCACACGCGGTTCAAGACCGCTTGTAGTGCAACCGACCGGAAGATGGTCGGTGAGCTGCAAGCCTATATCGAGGCGCGAACGAAGGAACTGGAAGACGAGGCGGGAATAACCCGCAAATGAACAAAAACACAAATGTGGGTTTGTGTGAAATTTTGCGCGAACTTGAATTTGTGATGTAAAACCAAAGGGGAGGGCGGTGACGCAAAAGGCATCGCTAGGACGGAAATGCACGCAGAGCTAAGAACGAGAGAAGCCCTTGGGCCCCTTGGCCCAGTTGAAGAGAAGAACGCCCCGGACGTGTTGTACACGGCGGGCGATACCTCGTTGCTGACCGAAGGCTCCCGCGTGGCAATCGTCGGCTCCCGCAAGGCCACGCCGGACGGCATCAAACGCGCAAAGGCCGTGACGCGGGCGTTTGTAGAGCAAGGCATCATCGTGGTGAGTGGGTTGGCCGATGGCATCGACACGGTGGCGCACCGCACGGCGATTGAAGAGGGCGGGCGCACCATTGCCGTGCTTGGTACTCCTTTATCCAAAGCCTATCCGGCGAAGAACGCGGGGCTGCTCGAAGAGATAAAGCGCAACCACCTTGCGATTTCACAGTTTCCCGAAGGCTATCCGGGCAAGGGCGAGAACTTTCCGCGCCGCAACCGGACCATGGCGCTCATCTGCGATGCGACCATCGTAATCGAGGCAAGCGAGAAAAGCGGGACACGCCACCAGGGCTGGGAAGCCATTCGGCTCGGGCGCGACCTCTACCTCCTTGAGAACGTCGCGACCGACCCGAACCTCACCTGGCCAAAGCAGCTCATCGAATATGGGGCGCAGGTTCTGCGCCGTGAGAATTTGCCGGATATCCTGCTCGACATCCCAAACTACACTGCCGGGGGCGCGCGTGCCTTCGAGCTATGAGTACGGCACGTTCGCCAATTATTCCCCGCGTGGCACTTCCGACCTTTCGAAACGATCGAGAGGAACCTGTGGTGCCATCAAAGCGGGCAGGGTGGATATCATCGCCTCGGCTGTTCCTCACTTGCGTGAAGCCAAAGCCGACAATCTAAAGCCGTTCCTGGGGCAGGACGTGACCCTGGTGCCTGCACCGCGTTCTGCACCTCTGCCGGACGGTGCTCTATGGCCTGCCAAGGTCATCTGCGATGTTCTGCACGAACACGGCTTTGGCCAGGATGTGCAAACCTACCTGACGCGGACTAAGGCCGTGCCGCGTTCTTCGAACTCGCCGGCGGCTGAAAGGCCGCTTGTGCCGGTTCACCTGGAAAGCATCGAGGCAGAACGTCCGTTCTTCGTGCCAGATAAAATTACCATTGTGGATGACGTGCTGACGATGGGCCGAACGAGCTTCGCATGTGCGGAACTGCTGCGAGCGGTCTGCCCGGATGCGGAAATCAGAATCTTCGCGATGATACGGACGCAAGGCCTTCAAGATGACATCGAGAAGATAGTGGACCCGGCCACGGGCATCATCGTGGGCTATCCGTCCGGCAAGACGCACCGCAACCCATAAAAGCACAAATACACAAATGTGGGTTTATCTACTGTGGAGAAGAGTAGAAAATGCCTCCCGCTTCTAGCGTCAACGCACTAGGGTCAGGACTCATAGCCAATAGATGACGAGAGCCGCGAGGGCGATGGCTGAGAGGAAGACCCTTGGGCACCGGTCGTAACGGGTTGCCACCCGCCGCCAATCCTTGAGCCTGCCGAACATGATCTCGATCCGGTTGCGGCGTTTGTAGCGGCGCTTGTCGTATCTGACCGGGGTCTTGCGTTGCTTCCGGCCAGGAATGCAAGCGCGTATCCCTTTGGCTTGCAACGCTTCTCGGAACCAATCGGCATCGTATCCGCGATCTCCGAGCAGCCAATCGACATCTGGCAGGCTGCTCAACAACGCCCGTGCGCCGATGTAGTCGCTGACTTGTCCTGCGGTCACGAACAGGTTCAGCGGGCGTCCCTGACTGTCGCAAATGGCGTGCAGTTTGGTGTTCATGCCGCCCTTGGTCCGGCCGATCAGGCGTCCGCGCCCCCCTTTTTGGCGGCCATGCTGGTCGCCGTTCGATGGGCCTTGAGGTATGTCGCGTCGATCATCACGGTCTTCTGTTTGCCGTGCTCGGCGGCCAGACCGGCCATCATCCGCGCGAAGATGCCCTTGTCGCTCCACCGTTTCCAACGGTTGTAAAGCGTCTTGTGCGGCCCATAGACAGCAGGGGCATCGCGCCACCGCAAACCATTGCGATTGATGAAGATAATCCCGCTCAAAACGCGCCTGTCATCGACGCGCGGCTTGCCATGGGACTTTGGGAAAAAGGGCTCCAGACGCGCCATCTGCGCATCTGTCAGCCAGAAGAGATCAGACATGTTCACCGCTCGGTTTTCGAGACGTGAATCATGCGGCGCCGCGGAAATCAATGGGTCCTGACCCTAGGTCGGGCTGGTAACCGCTTTGCAACGAGTAACCAATTAGGCAACGACCGGGGCCTCTTTCTATTCAAAGTTCATTGGGGGTCAGGAGTTTGTTGGTGCGAAACGAGGATCCACTCTCCGCCAAGCTGGACGTAAGAACTGGAGCAGAATGCCAGATAGGGCTCGCCTGCATTCCTGCGACCACTAGCCTTATAGGCAAGCACAGTCACATTATGGAGTGAAGTTTCGGCCCTCTGCGTAAAATCGACAGATTGCCAACGCGGCGCTTGCTTCAAGCCCTCAAGGATCTCCTCGCCTTTGAGTATTCCAACTGGTGCCGGAAAGATCATACATGCGTCAGGAACCATTGCGTTCTCGTAAAAGTTCGGACCATCGAGCCAAAAGCTCTTTTCCATCTTCCAAAGTCGATCAAAGCTCATTTTGAACCCTCAATCTGTTTGAATATGCCAAGCGCCGCAATCGGCAACAGCTTGCTAGTTACTCTTCGAGACGGAACATCTTCAGCACAACGTGCCATTCGCCTTTGACCTTTGCAAGGCTAAAGATGTCGCGAAACTTCTTCGCGCCAAGTTCGAGGCGAACATCTACAGTGGCCATGCGGTCGTCATAAATTTTTACTGACAGGACGTCATCAAAGCGCCTTGCTGCAGAGTAAATCGCGGCTTGGAGCATTAACCACTATTCCGTGCAGAGACCGTCAAATAGTACTCCATGTGTTTTGAAACGTGAGCTTTAAGTGCTGCAAGCAAGCTTTCGTCTGCTTCAGTATTTAAGACGTCGATTTCATCGAGTTCATCAGTCCAAAGCCGTTCGAGTTGATCCCACCTTTTGTCTTGCGTGGTGGCCGGAAGAGGTTCGCCTAACTTTTGCAGTACATCCTGAAACTGGTCCGCAGCAGGACTTGCGCCAACGGCTTCAAGGGACTGAAGCACCTCGTCCGCATCCAGTTCTGCGTAGTTCGTCAAGAATGCGTTCAGTCCGCCGTTGTTCGCACCCCCCATGTAGAGGCAAGCAATTGCCGCGTTTCGCTTCTCGCCGCATGCTCCATGCAAATCTGGATCTGCATTCATTACAAAGTTGTTCCATGCCGTTATCTCGTTCGAGTCGTCCAATGCTTTCAAACCTCCAAATTTGTCGGCCACCGATTCAGTTAGCAGACATCCGCGCACTTTGCAGCATCCGGGAGTCTGGACTCAAAGCCGCCTTGCGGCGGCGCGGCGTCACTCACCTTCGCTGATGTAACACCGGCGACTGATCCGGCTTCTGATCGAACAGGATCACGCGCCCGTCGCCTTCGTCCGGATCGTTGACCAAGACAAACGGCACATCCGCCCCGTCCTTCTCATAGAGACAGCGGTACTTCATCTGGCCGTCGAGCGGATCGCGCACTTGATCGTAGCGGTAGCTGTGCGGGATGCCTTTCTCGATCCAGCCTTCAACACCTTCGGGCGTCACAAGCGATAGCGGCTTTCCATCCAGCAAGATCGTCTTGCCCACGTTGAACACTTCATACATCCGGTCTGTCTCCTCTGTCGTTTCACCGGGTCGTGTCACAGGCTGTGACCTTCGCCCCGATCCTTGTCCCGCGTGTTTTCGTTCTCGTTGTCACCGCGCTCCTGCTCGCGCTCATCCTCGACCTCCAGCTTTTCGCGCGGCTTGTTCAACACGTCTTTGAGCCGCTCGTTCACTGACGGCTTGCGGTCCTCGCGCCCAGTATCACCTGCAAGCTCAGATTCGCTGTGACCACCCAGCTTGTGAACCGCCGACTGGCCATCGCGCCCGGCGTCTTTCTCCATGATCTCTTTCAGCCGCTCCCGCGTATAATTGCGGCCTTCCGGTTTCGGCGTGTCGTCCTGGTCCCGTGACCGGCCCACGACGCGCGCCAGCCGCTCCCGGAAGTCATCCGGGTTTCGATCGCGGTCTTTCGTGGTCGCAGCCCGCAGCGCTGCCAGACCGGCAGAGACACGCCCCTGCCCGGCGTCACGCTCGGCCCCGTAGGTCTCCCGCGCGATGTACAGTCGCTCGCGCAACTCACGGAAGGCGGCGCGGGCCTGGCGGGCGGCATGGACGACAGCACCGCGCTCGGTGACGGGGACATATTCCCGACCCTGGCGCTCAGCCATCGCCTTCGCCCGTCGCTCCATGGAATTGGCCGCTGGCCCCAGCTTCAGCTCCGGATCGCGGTCCAGTTCCTCGGCTGAAAGCTGATCGCCCCGCTCTAGCGCAGCTTCGCGCTGCGCTTCGAGCGAGCGGTGATCGACGCGCTCCACCTCCCCTGCCCGCTCCAGTGCGCGGTTCTGCAACTCGGCCCAGAGGCCGCGCATCTGCTCGATCTCCACACCACCGGTCTTCGCGGAATCGAGCACGCGGGTCTTGGTCGTAAAGCCTTGCGACTCCAGCCTGCGGGTGCTGGTCAGGACATGGGCATGGTGGTTGCGCTGATCGCCCTCGCGGTGCGGGGCATGGATCGCCACATCGACGGCCACGCCGTAGCGACTGACCAGTTCCTGGGCGAAGTTGCGGGTGATTTGCGAGCGGTCCTCGGCGCTGATCTCGGACGGCAGAGCCAGCTCCCATTCGCGGGCGGTGACGGAGTTGCGACGGGTCTCGCTGGCCTCAACCTCGTTCCAGAGGCGGGACCGATCCGTGGCCCAGTCCGGCGCGTCTTTCGGAGTCAGGATGAAGGTCTCCTCGATCCCCTGCTTGCGGGTGTAGTCGTGGATGCGGCCTTCACGCTGGCACTCGATGCGCTCCCCGACACGGTAGGCCGCTGCCGCCGTGGCAGAGCGCCCGGCGCTGCGTTTGATCGTCTTCACGGAGAGGTGGTAGCTGGCCATGCGCCCTCCCCTCTTCCGTGATGCGAACGATCATCGCGCACGCCGCTGCTGACCCCGGCCCATGCCCCGACATGGGCCACCGGGTCAGCCGTCTTTTCCCCGGAGCCGCGTCGACTGGAAGGCCGGGGCCGGAGGGGAAAAGACAGCCCGGACGAAGCTGCCCGCAGGGTGGCTGAGGCACGGGCTTGCCAATGCGTTCCATCAATCTCCCCAGCCTTGTGGGGGGCGGGAGATTGGTGGGACACATCGGCGGTTTGCCGGTGGCAAACCCGGCAAGGTAGGACAGGCCCGCGACTGTCGTTCCGCGCAGCCCGCAAGCGCGGCACCCCCGGCAATCCA
>NZ_JBPAXZ010000012.1:0-4488 GCF_050897955.1 Pseudooceanicola profundi
GAGATTGCACCGAAACACTGCATCGCCGGGCTTGTCGATCACAGAATGGACATAAACCGATCTGCCGAACCAGGGATGCCATGGATAAAGAACCTCGCGCCGGTCGGTAACGTGGGTGTTCTGGCGTTCACTTGTACAACACCGAGCGCCCACATCTGGGCTACCGCAACCAAGGCCGGCGGCCTATCGAAACCGTCATGTCATTTGTCAGTCAAGAAGGTTAAGTGGACACATAATGTAGCCGTCACCAGAGCCGCAGTTCTCGATGGGCGTCTGACAGTCTCAAATGCCACCCTAGCGGCATAACCCCCAGCTTTTGCCCACTCCCAAGTGACAACTGGAACTCGACCTGGGTGAACCAGCGCTTGCCGATTCCGATCCGAGCAGCCCGTAAGGTCGGCGATGTTTTGAAATATGTGCCCGCCGGTCACGAGGTGAGCAGTGACTATCGGAAGTACATTTAGACATTGTAGCCGCCCTTGGAGCTCCGCGTTGGATGTTTGCTACGCACGCTCCGACAATCTGCAACGGTTCGTCTCAGATGACTGTTTAGCCCGAGCGAGAATTGCGCCAGGCAGTCCAGTCGATTTCAGTCCCTTCTATCTCTTGCAGTTCGTCGAGGTCGCAGTTTTGTGGAAACACCACCAGGTTGGTACTTTCATGCCGTGCGTTTGGCACAAGCATTCCTTCAAATCCTAAGAAATTCACAGCTTCTCCGATCTTTTGTGTCTGATCATAGAGAATCTCTGTGTAGCGACCAAGGTCCACGCCTAGCCTAACCAAGAGATCTTTGTCGGTCAGATTGAGAGTACGGCCAAGTTGTGCTCTTAGCCTATACGCCGTTGAAGTAAGGCGGCTCGGGAAAACCGATTGTTGTCGGCTAATATGGAAGTGAATCTCCGACAATGCTCCATCCTTTTCGAGAGCACAGTATAGAACTTCGCTTTCCCGGAGATTCCAACGACCGGCACCTTTGGAACCGTCGATAGGCGATCTAGCCCCATTTACGACCCTCCAAAGGTCTCCTGTGAAAGGCACCTCGGGAAGCTCACTCAACGCATCGAGCAGCGTAACATCATGGCTCGACCGTCGAATGGACATTCAGAGATAAACTCCACTTTCCAAGCGGTCGATAATCTCCAGGACTTCGGCCGTGCGGTCTTCGTTGATCAGGTCGTAGGGCTTTTCTCCATCCAACTGCGGATGCCCGGTTTGTAGCCACAAGCGCGCTTCGTCCGGTTCGTAAAAATCAGAAAGGCGCTCTGCGACCCATCGCAGCTCTGCAATGACCTGCTGTTTCTCGATGGTCGGAGAGCCTTGGCCCTTACTCCAGCGATGCACCGTAGGCGGCGAAACGCCCACAATATTAGCGAGGTCCACGTTCTTTAGGCCACCAAGCTGACGCAACTCGTCGACCATACGAGAGACTGCCGTAGTTCTCTGAGCAACGGTACTCATGGCTTTTTCCTGGATGAGACACCCTGTGCAGCTACGGAAGACGGCAAAGTCGCTTCAGGAGCGAAAGGGATTTGTCCTATTTTTTGAAACGTTTGTTCGAGGGCAGTTGTCATTCTTGTGAGCCTAGTTGTCGCTTTTTCAGCCTTCTTGATGAAGTCTTCTGGTGCCTTTTTCAGCCGCGCAGAGCGTTCAGCCTTGAGCCGCATCGCATCCAGATGATTGTCTAGATAGTAGTCAGGGCGCCGAGCTTCGGGCACTTGGCTCAGGTCAGCCAACGTTTTCTGCTGTTCGCGCAGATGGTGTGCTTCTGGTTCGCGTAGCATGGCCTCGATGTTGCTGCAGCACCCTGAATCCCTGCAACCGTACACAGAACGTGCAGTTGCTGAAGCGTCGAAGAGCGCCTTCATCTCTTTCACGGACATACGGCGATCGAGGCCTGACACGAAGACGGCGCGATCATTACCGCCTCCGCCGCCACCACGCGGCTTGAGCCAACCTCCGGTCTGGAATCCATCTTTGCCCTTCATGCCGTTGGTGTAGCCGCTGGTCACACCCAGAGAAGAAAGCGCCAGCGCCGTCTGCCCGCCAAGGCGATCCATGATGATCGGAATACCAAGTTCGTGAAACTGGAGGACTGCACGTGCCATCTTGTCGACACCCGCACCTGTTGCGTCTACACCAAAGCCTGCGACCCGCAACCAGAGGGCGGCTATCGGCAAACCTTGTAGTCCCGCCACGATTCCTTTCACGAAGTCAGTATCCTTGATCTGAGCATTGTCCAGGATCAGCGCATAGTTAATGCCGACGTGACGCCCGCCCTCGCGGTCAAGGGCATCTCGAAGAGACTGGCAACTGCGACGATCAACATCGAACCAAAAGAACTGATCCCCACCAAGGTAGTGGGTCGGGCTCAGGATGGTGTGAAAACCCTTGGCGACGGCAAACCGGGAGATCGGTTCAACAACACTTCGGTTCGTTCCTGCCCTAAAATCTTCGGCTTCTAAAGGGCTGTCCTTCCGGGCCCATGGTGCATTCGCTACAGTTCCAGAGAAGCGCCCAACCACGCTTTGCTCCGCAATATTGGTGTCGAGGATCAACTCACGACCCTCGGCACGAAGGTCACGGATCAGGTCTGCCTGAGCCTCTGCGTGGCAGGCGTCGAAGACGAAACCTTGTTCTGCAAACCGGCCTTCGGCACGCATTCGGTCGCCTAGAACATGCTCCCGATAGCCTATCCGAAGGTAGTGAGCGATTTGAGGTGGTGGCTTGTGCAGATGGACAACATTGGACATGAGGCGCTCCTTCGCTAAGAAGCATACAAAAAAATTTCACCAATGTCTACTTGTGAAATCTTTTCGTACTTTCGGTGTACTTTTGGACCGAACAACAAGGGAGAGGGCTTGGTTCGTGATCTTAACTTGAAATCTACCCCCCTGTCGTATATGTCTCTGCTGTCGTCTATGATCGGGTGAGCGTAACAGCGATACGGCGACCTGCCGGCCTAGCCGGTCCCCAGTGGGGCGCAAGAGGATCCCGACCGGAGTGCAAGCTCCCGAAGTAGGTCCTGCGGGGCCTATTTTCGTTTCTAGCGACCGCTCAACGCCGCCTTATCTGCGCTCGTGGGCCAAGCGGTGTTTGAATTCCACGTGCAACCGAGTCGATGAGCCTGGGAAATTTGATCGGACTGGCCCATCGCGTCATCCCGTTTTTCTCATATGCGGAACGGACAATCACCGCTACATCCATGTCGCTACGATTGGACCGTGTCGGTTCGAAAAACACTGCGTAGGGCGGGGTTCCTGCCGCACCGCGCAGAAAGAAGAAGTTGCGACCCATCGAATGGTATACGCTGTGACCGCCAATGGTGCGGAATAGCCCCGGCAAAGTCTGCGACTGCTGCCACCGGGCAGCGTCGAACGCGCGCCAGTCTCCTGGTCTTCGGCTATAAACCAGATCGGGCGTATGAAGCCCTGGATCGAAAGCGGTGGTGAAGACATGGTCTTCAAATGTGACACGGACAGCATAATCTTTGTCGTCATGTGTCACGACGAAGCTGAATGGATCGAGGTGAGCCAGGTCAAACTCCTGACCTCCGATCTTCTTGTTCTTGAAGTACGGCATGGTCGTTCAGTCGCTATCTTTCACGACTCGCAGCTTGGGCTTGCCCTTCTTAGCCGTCTTGGCCTTCTTCTCGGCCGCCTTCGCTTCACGCTCCTCGATCTTCTCCTTGGCAAAGGGCATTACTTCATTGATTAGCCCGTCAAAGGAGTATTCGTTCGTGAGGTTCCCCGTCTCCTTGTAGCTCCGCTGGTGCCGTTCGATAAGGCCTGCATCGACAAGACCTGTAATCACACGGGTGACATGGCGCGGGCTGCGGCCGACAGCTTCTGCAATGGTACCGATTGCAGGGCGCGGCCGTCCATCCTTCGTCCACCAGAAGGTACAAAGGAACAGAAGAATATTCACCTCAAGAGGGTTGAGGCCGAGAGCTTTCTGCCGTTCAAGAATTACGCTCGGGAAAACAGTAAACCCGCTCTCCATGAGGGCCTTCGACCACTTCTTCTCATTCTCGCGGAGCTGCTTTTCTTGCTCCTTGGGTCTGGTTTGTTGTGCCATAATGATACCTCTAAATCGCTGTTAATCAGTCATATGCACGCTCATTGCATCTCAATCAAATCGACCGGGGTGACGCCAGTGACAGGGGCTGAGGGGTACTCGGATAGTCCACTTGGGGTCATGATGGGGAATATGGTTGAATGGCATCTACTTTGGGCGACGGGTGCGACAGGGGGATTCCTGCCACAGACACCAGGGGCCTACGACATAAACGTCGCCCCTACCTGACACCTATGTCGGTAGCTTTTGGGCATTTTTCTAGTCTGAGAGCCCAAAAAAATCCCGATTCAGCAGGTATTTGCGCTCATAGATCGGAAGTCATCCGATAGCACGCCGCAATGTGCTTCTGTTTTTCCGGTAAGAGACCAAGGAGCCGGTGCTGAGCCCTGGTGTTCCAAGAACTTCTTGCTGGGT
>NZ_JBPAXZ010000013.1:0-3745 GCF_050897955.1 Pseudooceanicola profundi
TGTCGGATAGCCGGAATTCATGAGATTCAAGCACTTCCCTGAAAAACGAGCCGGGGTTCATGAGATTCCGTACCGGTATTTATGAGACTGGATGAGCCGGAGTTTGTGAGACTGGCGTTGTCTCGCGGCTTTTTCTGCAGACTGCCGTGCTCTCTCGTCGCGCTCAGCGCGCCAGAACCGGGCCGAGATGCTTCGCCTCAACGAAAGAGGCCATGCGTCAATCGCCTGCCGGACCCGTCCCTGCCCCTCCGCATCGCTCATAAGCATGACTGAGACCGCCCATTTGACCGGATCCTCAATGATCCGCCCGGCGCCGACCGCCAGCGCGAAACATTGCAAGAGCGAGCCCTGCGCCAGGGCGTGGAGACCGGGACGCACTGGCTTGGCAAGTACTGGCGCCACCTGATCGTATTCGGGAACTACGACCGTGAGCGCCTGTCGGATGATCGGCGTGGTCAAAAAATCATGATAGTCCCGGCGGTCTTTCAGAGACATTCGTGGCTGCTCGCAAACGTTCGGCGGCGAGGCCCGGCGATGTCGCACCGTCAGAAGCTGAAGCACTTCGGGCGCTTCCAGGTCGCCCTGCCCCGCGCTGCGCGCCCAGGCATCGAGATGCGCGGCACCGACCTCGGCATGCCCTTCAAGTTTCTTGAAGCAGTCCGTACCGAACCGATCGGACAGGGTCTCGCCGGTGGCATCCCGAAACTCCACACCATGCACCGGGCAGCGAAATCGCCACGGCAGCGCGGCGGCTTTGCGATGCAAGTCTTCGGGACAGTGCGGGCAGTAATACCGGTTCTTCCGCGCGATCATCATGCGCGCCGCAGCACCCAACTCCCGGAAAGTCATGGACTGCACTGCTTCGGGCGAAAGGCCGGTCCGAGCCGCGATCAGAGCCCCCTGCCCTTCCGAAAGACGCCATTCCAGGTCGAACACGTCGTGCCCCTTCAGGCCAAACGCGGCGATGAATTCCGAAACCGTCATGGCGTAGAACGGGGCCATGCGCGCGGCCCAGGAAGACAGCCGCTCGTCGACCTCGGGGAGATAGACAACCGGCAAGCGCCCGTGCGCCGTCACACCGGCTCTCCCAGGACCGCCTGCAACCGGTCGCCGCCCAGAATATCGCGCGAGAGGATGCGTTCCTCGCCGCTTTCGATGGCGGCGATCGCCAGCTGCGACAAGATCGAAAAGATGCCCGAGGTGATGCCGCCCGTCACCTTGATCATCCGCGTGAGTGCCTTCTCGTCGATCTGGCTTTGGCGCCGAAGCGGCAGCGTGCGCGTGAGCGTGCTCATCAGCCCGTTCAGATCCTCGCCCTCGCGCCAAGGCGGCAACGCGAAGGCCTCGAAACGGCGCACCAGCTGATCATCGGTGCGCAGTGCGTTGCGAGCCTGCGCTGTACCGACACAGACCAACGGGATGCGCAGCTCGTTGCCCAGAAAGCGCAGCATGTTCAGGAATCGTGCCTGTTCGCGGATCGTCCCCGCCTGCAGGCTGTGAATCTCGTCGATGACCAGCATCCCCGGACGCAATTCGGCGAGCAGTCGCAAGGCCAGGCTTTCCAGCACAGACAGTGTCGCCCTCGGCGGCTCCGGGGCACCAATCGCCGCCAGGATCCGGCGGTAGAAGCGCGATTCATCAGGCCCAGACACCATCTGCACGGCGACAACCGGCATATGCAGCCGTCCGCTGGTCTCATCGAAGCTTGACGCGTGATCGCGGGTGAACTTCTCGATGATCATCGTCTTGCCCATGCCGCTGTCACCGACAATGAGCAGGTTCGGCATGCGAGCGCGCTCGGGAAACGACATCAGCGTTTCCAGCTTCTCCAAGGCGGCCTCGGCCCTGGGATAGGAGATCCAGCGGTCGGCGCGAATCCGGTGAATGCGCTCCTCGGTGCTGAGCGCGGCTATCTTGCCGGCTCCTGGATAGAGATGCGGGAACTCAGTCATCGTCGTACCACTCCTCGACCTTGAAGCCGGGATGGCTGAGGAATGGGCTCCCCTCCCCTTCCGGCGCAGGCAGGGCTTCTGGCGCGGCGATATCCGGTGTCACATCGATCATCGGCAGAGGGGCCAGATGCGCCCGCCGAGCCTGGTGGCGCCGTATCGCCTTCGTCTGCCGCTCGGCGCTGTCGACGACGTCGCGCTGCGCCTCGATTGTCCTGAAAATAAGCTCCTCATCTACCGACCTGCGCCCGGCCTCACGCAAAGCGCGCCGCGCCGCGCGGTGTTCCCAGAGCGTGATCGCAGGCCGGGTCAGATCCGCCGGGCGGGCCTCGATGATCCCGTTCTCTGTCAGCACGAAGATGCGCGAAAGATCGCGCGGGTCGTATTTGAGCGTGAACTTGCGGCTTTCCCGGCCCATCAGCCAGCGCAACTCGTCCGCCCAGTAGCGGATGTGGAAGAGATGTAGGCCGTCGCGCTGCAAAACCCGCTGCTCGGACGGCAGGAAATCGACCAGGAACTGCCTGAGATCGGCCGGGATTTGGACTCGGACCTCGTTCGTCCGCGCCGCCCAAGCCGCCGCAGGAGTGGTTTCCAGCGCGCTGTGGACCCGCGCATGGTAGGAGCCAGTGATCTCTAGAGCGAGCCAGGTTTCCAGCTCTCTGAGCGTCATCACCGCCTCAGCCTCAGAGTCGAGATCACCGCGCTCGAAAATGTTCGAGAAATGCGAGCCTGGCAGCAGGTGAATGGCGCCCATCATCGTGCCGATCAGTCGCTCGATATGGCCGCCATAGCGCGGCGTTGCCGGTGGTCGGTGCTGCAGGTCGATCTGATATTCGGAACAGGCCCGCTCGAAGGCGCGCGCGTGGAACTCCGCGCCATTGTCCACGTAAATCGCGCTCGGGATACCCCGCGCGGGCCAATCCGTACCGATCCCACGTGCCGCGAGCCAATGCGATTTGTCCATCACAGCATGGGTCAGACACAGTGCGACGGCCAGCAGCGATGGCGGCTCCAGCGACAGATGAAACCCCAGAACCATGCGGGTGTTCACGTCGATCGCGACCGTCAGCGTCGGTCGGCCAAGAGGGCGTCGCGTTACCGGATCTACCGCCGTCACGTCAGCTTTGGTGTGGTCTATCTGGACGATATCCAGCGGATTGTTGACGATCAGCACCCCAGGCGTGGCCAGATAGCGTCGCTCGGCCTTGTCCTTGCCTTCCCGCCTGGCCATCAGCTTTGCCTGGTCATGTTTCTCCAGCCAGCGCCCCAGACGACGGATCGATGGCGGTGCCAGCCCTTGGGCCTGACAATCGGCAGCGATCTCCCGCCAGAACCGTGTCCTGGTGGGCTTGCGCCGAGTGGCATAAAACTCCTTGAAATGGCGGGACACGATCGCTTCCACCGCCGGGTCCAGCGGCTGCATGCCAGGTTTGGGGCCCCGGGTGTCCGGCAGTAGTGCACTGGTCCGCCCGTCCTCGCGGAACTGCTTCACCAGACGAAAGAGCGTGGATCGGCTAACATTCAACTGGCGCATGGCCCAGTCGACATTGCCCTGAGTGAGCTGGGCCGGCAGCTCCGCGAGCACCTGGGCGCGGTACTCGGCCTCTTCCCAATCCTTGTCAGCCGGAAAATTATCGGACATAACTTACTCACTGGACGGATGCCGGATAGTCTCACCAATGGTGACTCAAATCGGCGTCCAGTCTCACATACCCTGAATCGGTTTCAGAAATGCGACACAGGCAAGTCATTGAAAACAAATGGAACGCAGTCTCAGAAATTCCGGCAGACCGACA
>NZ_JBPAXZ010000014.1:0-1602 GCF_050897955.1 Pseudooceanicola profundi
GCCTTCCTAAGAAACAGCCGCTGTCTCGCTAATAGGTGCCAAGGCGTAACCCATTGTCTTGGCACGCCGCTGGAGGTTTGAGAGCACACGTTGTCGATGCCTTTCGTCATAGGCCGCGGCGCCCTGATCCTTATAGGTCATGCCATAGCGGATAGCGTTGTAGAACAAGACTGCGATCTTGCGCGCGGTGGCCGTCACCGCCTTTTGCTTTCCTATGCGCGATGACAGTCGCCGGTAAAACGCGCCCAAGGCCGTGTCACTTCGCCCAATCGTGACAGCCGCCAGACGAAGGAGTGCGGCGGCGCGGCTGGAGGACCGGCGTGTCCGCGAGGATAGCAGCTTCCCGCCGGATATTTTGTTGCCCGGTGCCAGACAAAGCCACGACGTGAAGTGCTTTGCGCTCTTCCATGCGCGCAGGTCCGTGCCGCATTCTGCCACCAGCTTCAGCGCCAGCGATGGGCCAAGACCGTGGATCTGCGTCAGGTCCGTGCCCAACACCCCGTAAAGAGCGGCCCTCACATCGAAGGACGGGGCATTATGCTGCTTGCCTTTGATCCGTGCCTTCGGCAGCGGAGCCAAATCATCGTTGGCCTGGACAGTCAGCGACTTAACCGCAGCTTCCAACTTCCTGTCGCATGCCTCGATCTGCGCTTTGTAGAAGTCGTATAGCTCCAGCGACTGTGTCAAAGCAAAGACGTGTTCCGCACGGTCGTTGCCGACCAGCGCGGCCTTGATCGTGTCCAACGATGACTTGCAGCGGGCATCCCGGAACGCGGCAAGAACCTCAGGATTACGCTCGCCACCAACGATGGCACGGATGATCCGCATGCCTGTTGCGCCGGTGATATCGGAGACGACATGATGCAGTTGCAGGTTCATCTCCATGAGCGCCTTCTGCATGTGCTGGATGTGAGCGGCGGCATACTCAGTGAGCCGTTCCCGTTGCCGCATGTAGGCGCGCAGAGTAGCGATCTCGGCCTCAGGCCGGAAGCTGCCGCGGAGCAAGCCGTAGGAATGCAACTGGCGCAGCCATCCCGCGTCGCTCACATCGGTTTTGCGGCCCGGCACATTCTTGGCGTAGCGGGCATTCACCAGGATGACTTCGAAGCCGTGCTCCTCCAGGATCTCGAAGGCCGGTATCCAGTAAACGCCGGTCGATTCCATGGCCACGCTGGTGACGCCGCAGGACCGGAACCAGTCGGCAAGGTCGTGCAAATCTTGGGTGAATGTCCCAAAGGCGCGCACTGGCATGATGTCGGTGCCAGGGTTCACAGCCGCCATGTGCATCGTCGAGCCGATGTCGATTGCTGCCGCATTGGGATTGACCATCTTGAGGTCCGGGTGGCCGCCGGTCTTGAGCTTCGTCATGGCATCTCCTCCGTTCCAAGGCGAAGGGCGTGGGCCATGCAAGTTCGTCATCTTCCTAACCGGGATCGCCGCGATGGCGGCGTCACCACTCTCAAGTGCGCATCGACCCATGTGCCACGTTTTTTAACGGGGTCCAGCCCACCAATAAGCCATCGGCAACTGCCCTTCGGGCGCAGCATAGCACAGGCAGTTTATACCGCGCACAGGCGGGCTGCGGCCCGGAACGGTTTTTTA
>NZ_JBPAXZ010000015.1:0-1046 GCF_050897955.1 Pseudooceanicola profundi
ACTGGACCTGTCGCGTTTTTGTGCCGCTCCAAGTGCTCGTTTAGGCCACTTTCCGTTCGAATGCGACCGGGCTTTTCCAGCCCAATGCTGAGTGTCGCCGTCGCGGATTATAGAAGCCGTTGATGTATTGGAAGATGGCCAACTCGGCGTCTCTGCGCGTCTGCCAAGGCCTTCGCCATATTAGCTCAGCCTTGATCGTCTTGAAGAACGTCTCGACGGCGGAGTTGTCATAGCAGTTTCCCTTGCCGCTCATCGATACCTGGAAGCCGTGCTGGCGCAGGAGCTTCTGGTAATCGTGCGCACAGTATTGGCTGCCGCGATCGGTATGGTGGATGCAGCCCCTGGGAGGCTGGCGAAGCGCCACGGCCATCTTCAATGCCCGGATCGCCAAATCCCGCTTCATGCGATTGCTGACGGCCCAGCCGATCACACGCCGTGAATGTAGGTCGAGAAGGACAGCGAGATATAGCCAACCTTCACGCGTCCAGACATAACTGATGTCGCCTGCCCATTTCCGATTGGGCTGGTCCGCATGGAAGTCCCGGTTCAACAGGTTCGGCGCGATGTTGAAGGCGTGGCCGCTGTCGGTCGTCACCTTGTATTTCTTCGACCTTTCAACACGAATGCCGTTCTCGCGCATCAACCGACCGACACGACGATGACCAACGTTCAGGCCAAGCTCCTTCAACTCTTCCGTCATTCTTGGGCGGCCGTAGCTGCCCAGGCTGAGACGGGATTGTTCCTTGATGTGGGCCAAGACCGCCATGTCGCTCCGCTGCCTTTGGCTGGCAGGTCGGCTACGATAAGCCCGCAGGCCGCGTGAGCTGACATCCAGAACGTCGCACATGCGCTGCGCACAAAAGGCGTATCGGTGTTCTTCGATGAACCTGAATCTCATGGCTTTTGGCCCGCGAAGAACTGCGTTGCCTTCCTAAGAAACAGCCGCTGTCTCGCTAATAGGTGCCAAGGCGTAACCCATTGTCTTGGCACGCCGCTGGAGGTTTGAGAGCACACGTTGTCGATGCCTTTCGTCATAGGCCGCGGCG